>NZ_BAAAQR010000015.1:0-136757 GCF_039531775.1 Nocardioides koreensis
GGCACACCGACCACGCCCGCCCCCGCGCCGACGGCGGCGACACCAGCGCGCACAACGGGCAAGGCCTCTGCGAGAGCTGCAACTACCTCAAGGAGAACCCCGGCTGGCAGCACCACCCCGCCAGCGGACCGATGGAGCCGCACGCGGTCGACATCACCACCCCCACCGGACACCGACACCGCAGCACCGCCCCACCCCCACCACTCCCCCCGCCCCGCAGGCCAGGACGCCCCCGGGTCGACATCCAGCGCACCCGCCTCACCCTCATCGCCTGACGGACCCCTGCGCGTTCACGTCGACCGTTCACGCGACGTCAGCGCCCGATACCCACCGATCAGATCGGTCGCCCGGGACAGCCCCAGCCGGCGAAGCGTGGCGGCGGCCAGGCTGGAGCTGTACCCCTCGTTGCAGACGATGATGTAGCGCACGGCGTGGTCCACCGCGATGGGCAGCCGGTGTGGCGACGTCGGGTCGAGCCGCCACTCCAGGACGTTGCGGTCGACCACGACCGCGCCGGGGAGCTCGCCGTCGCGCGAGCGTTGCTCCACGGGCCGGATGTCCACGACAACAGCGCCCGCGGCGACCTCGTCCGCCAGCTGCTGCGGCTCGACCCGGTCGAGACCGGCACGCGCGAGGGCCAGGAGCTCGTCGATCGCCGGCCTGCCTGCCATGCGACCAGTCTCCTCCCGGAACCGCCCCAGCGGGCGGCCGAGATCAGCAGATGCCGCGCCGGACGCTCGCGACCGGCTGGCCGGCCCGCAGCTGGTCCGCCACGCCCCAGAACACCTCTGCGTAGTCGCCCCGCCGGACGGTGTCCTTCAGCAGTGGCCAGTCCCGGCTGGCGTCGAAGGCCGCCAGGGCCCGCTGCCGGGCGGCCGGCCCACCGTCGGCGTACACGTCCAGCCAGGCGCAGCCCACCGAGCCGGCCACCCTGGCCGCCGACTGGTAGGCGTCGTTGAATCCCGTGACCTCGACATCGGCGGCGGTGAAGCCGTCCGGGACGTCGACGTCCTGCAGCAGGTGGGTGACCGCCTCGTCCTTGTTGAACGGCGTGACGACGCCCGCCGGCACCGAGGCCGCCAGGCCGCGCTCGTCGGTCTGCACGATCCGGCCCAGCAGCTCGTGGTAGGCCGCGAGGTCCATCCCGGACCCGCGCACCTCCAGGAAGGAGCCGTTCTGCGCCGGTCGCATGGTCGCGTGGTCGTCCGGGGAGTAGGTGAAGGTCGAGGACGGCTTCCCGAGCAGCTCGGTCGCAACGGGGTCGCTCACGTGGAGGCGGTCCTCGAGGTAGGAGTCGTAGGCATCGGCGGGGTACTGCACCATCTCCAGGGACTGCTCACCCCTCGAGTAGGCGATGTCGGTCTCGCCCTCGCCGGAGTAGAGGAAGGTGAGGCTCCAGCCGGGAGCGTCGAGAGCGACGTACCTCCCGTCCGGCACCGAGGTGAGACCGGGCTCCGGCTTCGCCGACGCGGACGGCGCGGGGGCGGCGGGGCTGGTCGCGACCGGCGCCTGGGCCGGGTCGGCCAGCGCCGAACGCACGGCGGGCACCAGCGCAATGGTCGCGATGGCCACGGCCGCGGCAGAGACCGCGAGCCACGCCGGGGCGGGGCGACGGGACGGGCGGTGGTCGAGCTGTTCGACGACGGGCGTGGCCATGATTTCCTCCAGCAGGTCGGCGCGCGCGTCCTGGAGGGGAAGCCGGGCGACGTCCCGGTCGTGAATCGTGGGCGTGGGCTCGGTCATCGGTCCTCCTTCCGGGCGAGCTGCGGTTGTCTGCCGGTCACATGTCCGGGAGGTCCTGCCTCGTTGCAGGCCGGTTCGTCCTCCACCATGAGGGCACGCAGCCGCGCCCGGGACCGAGACAGCCGGCTGCGCACCGCGATCGGCGAGATCCCGAGGACCTCGGCGATCTCGCGCGGCTCGAGGCCCTCCCACGCGGCGAGCTCGAGCACCTCCCGGTCGCGGGCGGCGAGCCGGTGCATCGCCGCCCGCACGGTCTCCCGCTCGGTGACGCCGGCGGCGTGGTCGGGGGCGCACGCGGCGAGGTCCCGGCGCAGGCGGTCGCCCAGGGCGGTACGCCGGCCCTCACCCCGCCGGTGGTTGGCCAGCGTGCGGCGGGCCACGCCGTACAGCCAGAGGCGCGCCTCGTCACCGTCGGGCACGTCGCCCAGCCGGCGCCACGCGACCAGGAAGGTCTCCGAGACGACGTCGGCGGCGTCCTCGGGACGGTCGACCCGACGCAGGGCATAGCCCAGCAGTCGGTCGAACTGCTCGGCGTACAGGCGTCGGAAGCGCTCCTGCTGCTGGCTCACGACGCGCTCATGTCCGGCACGGACCCGATCGTTGCAGGCCGGGTCCGAAAAGATGGCAGGCCCGCGCCGGAGACGTCGTCAGCGGCGGCTGTAGTCCCGGAAACCCCGACCGGTCTTGCGACCCAGGTAGCCCGCGGTCACCAGGTGCTCGAGCAGCGGCGCGGGCGCGAAGCCCGGCTCACGGAACTCGAGGTAGAGCTCGCGCTGGATCGCCAGCGAGACGTCGTTGCCCACGACGTCGAGCAGCTCGAAGGGACCCATCGGCAGTGCACAGCCCTGCTTCATCGCCACGTCGATGTCGTCGGCCGTGGCGTAGTGGGCCTCGAGCATCTTCACCGCGTCGTTGAGGTACGGGAACAGCAGCGCGTTGACGATGAAGCCGGCCCGGTCGCCGCACGACACCGCCACCTTGCCGACCCGGTCGCACAGGGCACGCACCGTCTCGGTGACCTCGTCGGAGGTCGTCACCGTGGACACCACCTCGACCAGCTTCATCACCGTGGCCGGGTTGAAGAAGTGCATGCCGATGACGTCCTGCGGCCGCTTGGTCACGCGGGCCATCGAGATGATCGGGAGGCTGGACGTCGTGGTCGCCAGGATCGCGCCCGCCCCTCCCCGACCGTTCCGACAGATCTCGTCGAGGTTCTCGAAGAGCGTGGTCTTGACCTGCAGGTCCTCGGCGATGGCCTCGACCACGATGTCGACGTCCTTGAGGTTGTCGAGGCTCGTCGTGCCGGACACGCGGGCGAGCACCTCGGCCTTGGCCTCCTCGGTGGCCCTGCCGCGCTGGATCTGCTTGTCGAAGTTGCGGGTGATCGTCGCGACGACACCGTCCAGCTTGGCCTGCGAGCGGCCGACGAAGAGCACGTCGTACCCCGCCTTGGCGAAGACCTCGACGATCCCGCTGGCCATGGTCCCGGTCCCGACCACGCCCACGGTTCGGATGTCGTGGCGCAGCTGCGGCTTGTCGGCCTCGCTCGGGGTGTGGGCGTCGGGGACCACGATCGGGCTGTCGGGGGCCTCGTAGGTGTAGAAGCCACGGCCGGACTTGCGGCCGAGCAGGCCGGCGGTGACGTACTGCTTGAGCAGCGGGGCCGGCGCGTGCAGGCGGTCGCGGCCCTGCTTGTACATCGTGTCGAGGATCTCGTACGCCGTGTCGAGGCCGATCAGGTCGAGCAGCGCCAGCGGACCCATCGGGTAGCCGCAGCCGAACCGCATCGCGGCGTCGATGTCCTCGCGGGAGGCGTAGGAGCCCTCGTACATCGCGACGGCGTGGTTGAGGTAGCCGAAGAGCAGCGTGTTCGCGATGAAGCCGGCCTTGTCGCCGCAGACCACGGGGTTCTTGCCCAGCCGCTCCACGAATCCGGTGACGTCGTCGAGGACCGACGGCTCGGTGACCACGGTGCGCACGATCTCGACGAGGTTCTGCACCGGCGCGGGGTTGAAGAAGTGGACGCCGACCACGCGGCCGGGGTGGGCGTTGGCGGTCGAGATCTCGGTGACCGACAGCGACGAGGTGTTCGTCGCGAGGATCGCCGTCGGCGACACGACCGACTCGAGCTCGCGGAAGATCCCCTTCTTGACCTCGAGCGACTCCACCACGGCCTCGACCACGAGGTCCGCGTCGGCGAGGTCCTTCATCTCGGTCGTGAGCGTGATCCGGCCGAGGATGTCGGCCTGCTCGGCCTCGGTGATCTTGCCGCGCTTCACGGCGCGTGCGGTCGAGTGCTCGAGGTGCTGGCGACCGCGGGTCAGGGCCTCCTCGTTGATCTCGACGCCGACCACGGAGAGGCCGTTGCGGGCGAAGACCTCGGCGATGCCGGCACCCATGGTGCCCAGGCCGACGACGCCGACGGTGCGGAACTCACGGGCAGTTTCGGGGGAGCTGCTGGTCATGTCCGGCATCGTGTCACGCGCCACTCCGAGCACGCACCGTGAGTTAGTTCACCCGCGAGTAACTTAACGATCCAAGGGTCGGGACATCACGACACGCACCCCGTCGGCGTCCAGCCCGAGCGCGATCTCGTGGTCGTGCAGCCGTTGCCGGTACCCCGCGAGGTGCCCGACCTCCACGAACCCGAGGCGGGCGTAGAACGGTCCGTTCCACGGCACGTCGCGGTAGGTGCACAGCGACATGTCGGCGTACCCCGACCACCGCGCCTCCTCCATCGCGGCCCGGACCAGCGCGCTGCCGATCCCGCGCCGACCGTGCTCGGGCAGCACCGACAGCTGCTCGAGGTGGGCATGGCCCTCGTGGTCGGTGACGTGCGCGAAGCCGACCACCCGCTCCCCCACGACGGCGACCAGGATGAACCCGGGCTCGAGGTCCCGGTCGAGGCCGGACGGCGCGGGGGACAGCAGGACGGGTGCGAGGTCGGGCCCGAAGTGGTCCGAGAACATCGGTCCCCCGGCGTCCTCGACCGCGGCGAGGTGCCGCAGGTCGGAGGGGCGCCCCGGCCGGATCGTCACGCCCGGCACCGTCAGGGGCGCGGGCCGGCTCACGAGGCCCGGCGCATCACGAGGTGGACGGGGTTGCCGTCCGGGTCGGCCGCCCAGGCGACGCTGAGCCCGGTCGGTAGGTCGAGCGGCTCGGCCATCGGCTCGGCCCCCGCCTTCAGGAGCAGGTCCCAGTCGCCGGCGAGGTCGTCGGTCCAGAGCACGACCTCGGCCGCGTTGCCCTCGGCCGAGACGTCGAGGCCGTGGTCGTCCCGCGCGGCGGCCACCGACGCCACCCCGATCGTGGCGCCGCCCAGCCGCACCTCGGCGTGGACGGGCGTCCCCGCGGCCGGGGTCCGGAAGCTCTCGACGCCCCCGATCGCCGTGTAGAAGGCCAGCGCCCGTTCGACGTCCCGGACGTACAGGTTGATCTGGAAGTCGACGAACATGGCCGCCACCGTAGACTCCCCGCCCGTGAGACTCGTGGTGGCGCGCTGTCAGGTCGACTATGCGGGGCGGCTGACCGCCCATCTCCCGATGGCGACCCGGGTGTTGATGATCAAGGCCGACGGGTCGGTGCTGGTGCACTCCGACGGCGGTTCCTACAAGCCGCTGAACTGGATGTCCCCGCCGTGCACGCTGCGCGAGGGCGTCACCGACGACGGCCAGGTCGAGTGGACGGTCACCAGCAAGACTGAAGACACCCTCCGCATCCTGCTCGAGGAGGTCCACCACGACTCCTCCCACGACCTCGGCGTCGACCCCGGCCTGCAGAAGGACGGCGTGGAGAAGCACCTCCAGGCGCTGCTCGCGGAGCACCCCACGTCGCTCTCCCCCGGGCTCACGCTGGTACGCCGGGAGTTCCCCACCGCGATCGGCCCCGTGGACCTGATGTGCCGCGACGCCGACGGGCTCAGCGTGGCGGTCGAGATCAAGCGGCGGGGCGAGATCGACGGCGTGGAGCAGCTGACGCGCTACCTCGAGCTGCTCAACCGCGAGCCGTTGCTCACCGGCAAGGGTCCGGTGCGGGGCATCTTCGCCGCGCAGGAGATCAAGCCGCAGGCGCGGGTGCTCGCCACCGACCGCGGCATCGCCTGCGCGGTGGTCGACTACGACGCCCTGCGCGGGATCGACGACAGCGAGCACCGGCTCTTCTGATGCGCATCTTCCACATCGCGACGGCCGCGGACTGGCAGGCGGCCGAGGAGAGCGGCAGCTACACGACCTCCACGCTGGGCCGCACGCTGGCCGAGGAGGGGTTCATCCACGCCAGCCGGTCCGACCAGTGGGAGGGCGTGCGCGCCGCGTTCTACGCCGACGTCGCCGAGCCGCTGGTGCTGCTGGAGATCGACACCGACCTGCTGGACGTCCCCGTCGTCGAGGAGGTCCCCGCGCCCGGGATCAGCGAGACGTTCCCCCACGTGTACGGCGCCATCCCGGCGGCCGCCGTCGTCGACGTACGCCCGCTCGAGGCCTAGTCCGGCGGCCTGCCCGAGGCGCGCAACGACGCCGGGCCCTCGCCCGCGGTCGACCACGACCCCGACAGCGAGAGGACGGCCAGCGCCGAGGTCACCAGCGGGACCCAGCGTCCCGCCAGCAGGGAGGCCAGGTCCTCCAGCCCGGGGTTGTGGCCGACGAGGACGACCGTCGTGAGGTCGTCGTCGAGGCCACGCACCACGTCGAGCAGCTCCTCCCCCGAGGCGGCGTAGGCCCGCTCGTCGATGCGGGTGGTCGGGGGCACGGCGAGCTCCGCCGAGACCAGCTCCCAGGTGCTGCGCGCGCGGAGGGCCGGCGAGACGACGGCAACGTCGATGCCCTCCACGTTCGCCGCCAGCCAGCGGCCCGCCTTCGGCGCCTGGCGGCGGCCCCGGTCCGCGAGCGGGCGGTCGACGTCCGCCTCGTCGCCGGACCAGTCGGACTTGCCGTGCCGGAGCAGGACCAGCGTGCGGTCAGTCATCCCCGGCGCCGCCGTTCGCCGCCAGCCCCACGACCTCGTCGGCGCAGCCCCAGCTCAGCGTGATGCCGGCCCCACCGTGGCCGTAGCAGTGCACGACGCGCCCGGACCGTTCCAGCCGGACGGCCGGGCGCACCGGTCGCAGCCCCACCTTCTGCCGCAGCACCGTGGCGCCGCGCAGCGCGGGGACCAGCCGCGTCGCGCGCTCGAGGATGTCCGCCGCGCTCTCCGCGGAGGGCGTCCGGCTCCACTCGCCCTCCTGGTCGGTGCCCCCGACCACGACATCGTGCTCGCGCGGCACGACGTACGTCGGCCCGGCGCCGTCCAGCCACCAGTGGTCGAGCCCGACCTGCTCGAGGTAGAGCACCTGGCCCCGCACCGGCACGACCGTCCGGTCCGACCCCAGCAGCCGGGAGCCGAGTCCGGAGCAGTTGACCACCAGGTCCGCCCCCTCGGGCAGCGCCCGCAGGTTCAGCCGGGTGACCGTGCCGCCGAGCTCGGCCACCCGGCCGGTGAGCCACCGCAGGTAGACCGGCATCTCGACCACCGGGGTGGTGAAGGTCCAGCCGTCGACGTAGCCCTCCGGGAGCGCGGTCTCCCGGTCCAGGCCCGCCACCGCGGACCGCCACCAGGGGTCGGCCTGGCGCCGCGTGAACACCTCGGTCCCCTCGACCATCCGGACGCCGGCCTCGGGCGACCCGCCGTACTGCTCCGGGGCGCCGAGCGCGGCGAGGACGGCGTACGTCGTGGCGCCCCACGCGGTCACCTTGTCCTGCGGCAGCGCGCGGTACGGGTACCAGATCGCGGCCGCCACGGCCGAGGTCGTCTCCAGCGGCAGGTCCCGGGCGACGACGTCGACCCGGTGTCCGGCCTCGAGCAGGCGCACCGCACAGGTCAGCCCCACCACGCCCGCGCCGACCACGATCACCCTGCTCATCGGTGAGACACCCTGCTCATGGGTGAAAGTCTGTCCTACCGGGACGTAACCCGGGTCACAACGGGGTCGTTGGGTGGGCGACGAAAGGAACCGCCCGATGCGCCGACTCGCCCCCGTCCTGCTCGCCCTCCTGCTGGCCTGGGGGGTGGGCGTCCCGGCCGCCGCCCACGAGGAGCGCCCCGCGGAGTTCCCCGACGGGACCGGCCACCGCCCGTCGTTCCTCGGTTGGGACAACCCGCGGCAGCGGGTCGTGTGCAAGCCCAGCAGCGAGCGCCGCATCGAGGCGATGCCCGACGGCGCGGTGAAGCGGCGCAACGAGCGCCTGCTGCGCTCGTGCGACTTCCGCTCGATCCAGAGCGCGATCAACTCGATCGGGCGTCGGCACACGTCGGTCTACGTGCTCCCGGGCACCTACCGCGAGAGCCGGTGGGCGAACCTCCGTCGGAGCAGCTACTGCTCGCACCTGGAGACCTCCTCCACGGCACCCCTGGCGTCCGCGGAGTACATCGGCAGCCTCTCCTCCCCCGACACCGGCGCGAAGGAGAGCAGCAACGGGAAGTCGAACCCGATCGCGCTGTCCTACGCCGACCAGCGGGCGTGCCCCCACAACCTCAACCTGATCGCGATCTTCGGCGACCGCACGCCCGGGAACAAGGACATCTCCTGCGACAGCAGGTTCTGCGGCACCCAGGTCGTCGGCACCGGCCGGCGAATCTCCGACGTCACCGTCGACAATGACTTCCACAAGCTCAACGGCATCCGCGCCGACCGGGCGGGTGGGCTGTACCTGCGCAACATCGCCTTCCAGCAGGCGGAGTTCAACTCGATCTACGTCCTGGAGACCGACGGGTTCGTGCTCGACCACGTGGTCGCACGCGGCAACGACGAGTACGGCATCCTCGCCTTCGCCAGCGACCACGGCCTGATCCAGGGCTCCGAGGCCTACTTCAACGGCGACTCGGGTCTCTACCCCGGCTCCGGGGCGGACCTCAACGCCGACAACACACACTTCAAGGCCACCCGCTACGCCATCGAGATCCGCCACAACCGCAGCCACGACAACACGCTCGGCTACTCCGGCACGGCGGGCAACTCGATCTGGGCGCACGACAACGACTTCTTCGACAACGCGACCGGCATCGCCACCGACTCGCTCTTCCCCGGCCACCCCGGCCTCCCGCAGGACCACGCGCGCTGGAACCGCAACCGGGTGTTCTCCAACAACGAGAACTACTACACGAGGTACGTCGACACCGGGGTGTGCCAGAAGCCGATGGAGGACCGCGGCTACATCGACGGGACCGTGTGCCCGGTCGTCCCGGTCCCGGTCGGCACCGGAGTCCTGATCGCCGGGGGCAACTACGACTCGACCGACCACAACTGGATCTACGACAACTGGCGCAACGGCACCATGCAGTTCTGGGTGCCGGCCGCGCTCCGAGACGACTACGACCCCACGCACCAGAACGACACGTCGAACCACAACCACACCTTCGCCAACCAGATGGGCATCCGGCCCGACGGCACCGTGGCGCCCAACGGCCTCGACCACTGGTGGGACGACCAGGGTGCCGGCAACTGCTGGGAGGACAACGTCTACGCGGGCGGCAGCGGGACGGACAACTTCACCGTCCAGCCGCCCTCCTGCGCGGACGGCGGCTCGGTCCTCGTGCCCGGGGCGCCCGTGAAGGACGCCGGTTTCCTGTCGTGCAGCCAGTACGACCGCAGCGACCCCACCTGGCAGCACCCCGCCGGCTGCGAGTGGTTCGACAGCCCGACCGAGCCCGGCCATGGCTCGTAGGGCTGCGCCGTTCCTCGTCCTGCTGGTCCTGCTCCTGGCGGGCGTCGGCGTCGCGGTCGCGCGGAGCGCACCGGCGCTGACGGCGTCCGGCCCGACGTCGGTGACCGGCACGGAGGCCACCGCGGTCTTCAGCATCGGTGAGCACACGGTCCGGCAGGTCCGGTACGCCGACGGCGGCGTGCTGCGCTACACCTTCCGGCTGACCAACCACGGCCGGCTCCCCGTCACGATCCTCGGTCTCGCCGCGGACCAGCCGGAGTCGCGCCTGTTCAGCTACGTGGGGCTGACGGGCGCGGACGGCGACCGGCGGACGCGCCTGGGTGCGGGCGAGACCGGGGAGCTCACGCTCGCCCTGCGGATGGGCGGCTGCGAGAGCCTCTCCGCCCGGGCGGGCGCGTTCGTCCACGAGGTCGTGGTCCGGTCCGAGCGGGCCGGGGTCCTCGACGACGACGTGCGGGTCACCCTCCCCGAGGAGGTCCACACGGGGTCGCCGCGGGAGGCGTTCTGCCCCCGCTCGACCGCCACCTCCCGCCCCCCGGGCTGAGACGCGTCCCACACAGGCCGGCGGTACGTCGCGTACCGCCGGTATGGCATCCTGTCACTGCAGCCTTATTGACATCTTTTCAACAAGGAGCAGCATCCGTGGATCGCCCGCGCACGACCCCCGTCACCACCCGCACCTCCGTCACCGCCGCGCTCGGCGCCGTCCTCGCCGGCGCGCTCACGGCGCTCCCTCTCCTTCCCGTCCCCTCCCCCGCCCTGCTCCCGGCAGCAGAGGCCGGCACGGCCGGCGGCGCCGTGGTGGCCCGGGACGTGGTGATCGCGGTGGAGAACACCAACGCCACGCCCGTCGCGTGCGCGCCGGACAACAAGTCCTACGTCCTGCACGCGCAGCTCGTGGGCCCGCGCGACGAGGTGCTGAGCGCCGACATCCCGCGGATGAACGTGCTCGTGCATGATCTCGCCACCGGCTCGTGGTTCTGGCACCTGCGCCGGCGCCCGGCGTACGACTACGCGGGCAAGCTCGCCGCGGCCGGCGAGACCTCGCTGGTGCTCGACCGCCTCGGGTACGGCGACAGCACGCTGCCCGAGGGCAACGCCACCTGCCTGGGCGCGCAGGCCGACATGCTGCACCAGGTCGTCCAGCACCTGCGCTCGGGCCGCTACCGCTTCGAGGGCTCTTCGCGGGCCACCCCCGCGGCCCAGCACGTCGTGGTGCACGGCCACTCGGTCGGAGCGGCGATCGCGCAGGTGGAGGCCGCGACCTTCGACGACGTGGACGGCCTCGTCCTGATGTCGTGGACCGACAGCGGCGCGTCCTCCCGGGCCGTCGACGAGGCGTCCCGCCAGTCGGCGACCTGCCTCCGGGGCGAGGACTACGTGAAGACCGGTGAGAGCCGCAAGGACTACCGGTCCCTGCTGTTCGTCACCGCCCCGGCCGCGGTGCAGCGGACCGCGCTCGCCCGCCGCGACGTCGACCCGTGCGGGGACGCCCTGAGCCTGAGCCAGATGGTCACCACCTCGACGCTGACCGCCCGGGACGTCGAGGCGCCGGTGCTGCTGCTCTTCGGCGGCAAGGACGCCCTCAACCGGGACGGCGCCGCCGAGCAGCAACGGCAGGCCTACTCGTCGTCGGTGGCGGTGGCCTCCCGCACCCTCAGGAGCGCCGGCAGCGCCCTGCCGCTGGAGAAGTCGGCACCGCGGACGCGGGCCCGGGTGCTCGGCTGGCTCTCGCAGCTGCCGGGCTGAGCCTGGATCCACGCTGAGCGGGGTCAGGCCCCGTCCCAGCGGGTGACCTGCCAGCCGTCGGAGTCCGCGGCGAGGCCGATCACGCCGCAGTTGGGCAGGGTCACCCCGAGCCCCCGGTGCCGCGGCAGGCCGGCGAGCTGGGGCAGCGTCGCCAGGATGGCGCCGCCGTGGCTGACCACCAGGGCGGTCTCGCCCCGGTGCTCGTCGGCGATCTCCCGCAGGACCCCTTCGACCCGCGCGACGACGGCGCTGACCCGTTCGCCGCCGTCGATGGCGGCGTCGTCGTCCCCCTCGACCCAGTCGCGGAAGACCCGCTCGAAGTAGGCCTTCTCGTGGCGCGCGGTCCCCGCGAGGTTGCCCACGCCGTACTCGCGCAGGTCCTCACGCACCACGACGTCCGCGCCCAGCACGCCGGCGGCGATCTCGGCGGTCTGGACGGCTCGCGACATGGAGCTGGTCCAGACCCGGGCCACGCGTTCACCGAGCAGCGAGGCGCCGAGCTCGCGCGCCTGCTTGCGTCCGAGGAGGGTGAGACTGCCGCCGTGGTCGTTGCACAGGTCGGTCTCGTACTCCGCCTCGCCGTGACGGGCGACGAGCACACGGGCGGCGCACTGCAACGAGCTCATGGTGCGACGGTAGCGCCCGACGTCAGTCGAGGCCGTTGGCCTTCCTGATCACCTCGACGATGCCGCCCATGATCTCGGTGAGCCCGAAGTCCTTGGGCGTGTAGACCGCGGCGACCCCCAACTCGACCAGGCGCCGCCCGTCGGAGTCGGGGATGATCCCGCCCACGATCACCGGCACGTCGCCGAGACCGGCCTCGCGCAACCCGTCGAGGACCGCGGGGACCAGCTCCATGTGCGAGCCGGACAGGATCGACAGGCCAACGCAGTGCACGTCCTCGGCGACCGCGGCGGAGACGATCTGCTCGGGCGTGAGCCGGATCCCCTGGTAGATCACCTCGAAGCCGGCGTCGCGGGCCCGGACGGCGACCTGCTCGGCCCCGTTGGAGTGGCCGTCCAGGCCGGGCTTGCCGACCAGCAGGCGCAGTCGCCCGCCCAGCTCGTCACCGGTGGCCTTCACCGTCGCGCGCACCGCCGCCAGCTCGGCCCCGGCCTCCCCGACCGCCTGGGTCACGCCCACGGCGCCGCTGACGCCGGTCGGCGCCCGGAACTCGCCGAAGACCTCGCGCAGGGTGCCCGCCCACTCGCCGGTCGTGGCGCCCGCGCGGGCGGCGACCAGCGTCGGCCCCATCAGGTTGGTGTCGGACTTCGCGGCCTCGGCCAGCTTCGCCAGCGCCTCGGCGACCTCGGTCTCGTCGCGCTGCGCCTTCCAGGCGGCCACGCTGTCCAGCGCAGCCTGCTCGGCCTCGGGATCGGCGGTCTGGATCGCGGCGTCGAGGTCGGCGGTCAACGGCGACGGCTCGGTGGTCTCGTAGATGTTGACGCCGACGATCTTCTCCTCGCCGGCCTCGATCCGGCCCCGGCGCGCGGCGTGCGCCGAGACCAGCTCCTGCTTCATGTAGCCGGAGTCGACGGCGGCGATGGCGCCGCCCATCGCCTGGACCCGGTCGATCTCGGCGCGGGCGCCCTGGACGAGCTCGTTGACCTTGCGCTCGATCACCGGCGAGCCGTCGAAGATGTCGTCGTACTCCAGCAGGTCGGACTCGAAGGCGAGCACCTGCTGCAGCCGCAGCGACCACTGCTGGTCCCACGGCCGGGGCAGTCCGAGCGCCTCGTTCCAGGCGGGCAGCTGGACCGCGCGGGCGCGGGCACCCTTGGACAAGGTCACCCCGAGCATCTCCAGCACGATCCGCTGGACGTTGTTCTCGGGCTGGGCCTCGGTCAGGCCGAGCGAGTTGACCTGCACGCCGTACCGGAACCGGCGCATCTTCGGGTCCTGCACGCCGTACCGCTCCCGGGTGATCTCGTCCCAGAGCTCGACGAAGGCGCGCATCTTGCACATCTCCTCGACGAACCGCACGCCGGCGTTGACGAAGAACGAGATGCGCCCGACGACCTTCTCGAAGTCCTCCTCGGAGACCTGCCCCGAGGCCTTGACCTGGTCGAGCACCGCGATCGCGGTGCACAGCGCGTAGGCCAGCTCCTGCGTCGGCGTGGCCCCGGCCTCCTGCAGGTGGTAGCTGCAGATGTTGATCGGGTTCCACTTCGGGATCCGGTGGACGGTGTAGGCGATCATGTCGGCGATCAGCCGCATGGAGTGCTCGGGCGGGAACGCGTAGGTGCCGCGGGAGAGGTACTCCTTGATGATGTCGTTCTGGGTGGTGCCGGCGAGCTGCGCGGCGACCTCCTCAGGCGTCGCGTCAGGGTTCTGCTCCTCGGCGACGACCTGGTAGAGCGCGAGCAGCCACATCGCGGTGGCGTTGATCGTCATCGAGGTGTTCATCTCGACGAGCGGGATGTCCTCGAAGAGGCGGCGCATCTCGCCGAGGTGCGGGACCGGGACGCCCACCTTGCCGACCTCGCCCCGCGCCAGCGGCGAGTCGGGGTCGTAGCCGGTCTGCGTCGGCAGGTCGAAGGCGACCGAGAGACCGGTCTGCCCCTTGGCCAGGTTCGTTCGGTAGAGCGCGTTGGACGCCGCGGCCGTCGAGTGGCCGGCGTACGTGCGCATCACCCAGGGTCGGTCCTTCGAGGGACGGTCCTTCTCGATCATGGTCCGAGCGTAGAACCAGATCTACTCGGAGGTAACCGGCGTCCGGTGTGGGATGTCCGACACGTCGGCCGGGTGCCTCACGCCGGGGTCGCGACCCGTTCGAGCTCGACGAGACGCATCAGGTGGGAGAGGTGCAGCAGGCGACGCACGGCCGGTCCGCAGCCGCGCAGGGTCAGGTGCCTGCCCTCCCGGCTGGCCTCGCGGGTCGCGACCGCCAGCACCTTCAGGGCGGTGACGTCGCAGGTGTCGACGTCGCTGAGGTCGACGACCACGTCGCGGTCGTGGCCCCCGAGGTGGTCGTAGATGGCCTGACGCACCTCCCACGTGCTGCGCACGTCGAAGTCACCACTGAGCACGAGCGTCGGACCGTCGGTCATGATGTCCATCGTCCTGCCGTTCCCCCAGGGTCCAGAGAAACCCCGGCTCCCTCGTCGTCGATGAGGTCTCTGTACCCACTATGACGCCGGTCACGCGGGTTAGGTTGCCTCATCCCTCGGGGTAATTTCGTGGCGGCAGCCGGCCATCGCCCGGTCACGAACGACGTCTACGCTCACAGTCATGGTCAACCTCACCCGGATCTACACCCGCACCGGCGACCACGGCGAGACCCGCCTGGGCGACATGAGCACCACCACGAAGAACGACCTGCGGCTGCAGGCCTACGCCGACGTCGACGAGGCCAACGCCCACATCGGCGTCGCCCTGGCCCAGGGCGACCTCGACGAGGACGTGGCCCTGGTGCTGACGCGGATCCAGAACGACCTCTTCGACGTGGGCGCGGACTTCTGCACCCCGGTGGTCGAGAACCCCGAGTTCCCGCCGCTGCGGATCGAGCAGGAGTACGTCGACCGGCTCGAGCACTGGTGCGACCGCTACAACGAGGACCTACCCAACCTCCGCTCGTTCATCCTCAACGGCGGCACGCCCGGCGGCGCGCTGCTCCACGTCGCGCGCACCGTCGTACGCCGTGCGGAGCGGTCCGCGTGGGCGGCGTACGGCGAGCACGGCGAGACGATGAACGAGGTGGCGATCACCTACCTGAACCGGCTCTCCGACCTGCTGTTCATCCTCGCCCGGCACGCGAACCGCGAAGCGGGCGACGTGCTGTGGGTGCCCGGCGGCGAACGCTGAGCTCCAACGCCCACTTTTGGGGGCAGGGCCGAACGGCCGGGGCGCGAAGGCCCTCGTGGGGAATATGGTGTCGTCCATGAAGACTCGTCGCCTTCCGGCCCTCCTGGCCGCGCCAGTGCTCGCTCTCGCGCTCACCGCCTGCGGCGGCGGGGGCGGCGGCACCACCGAGAGCGGGGCCCAACTCGTCTCCGACGGCACCCTGACCGTCTGCTCCGACGTCCCGTACCCGCCGTTCGAGGACTTCGACAAGGGTTCCCCCACCGGCTTCAAGGGGTTCGACATCGACATCGTCTCCGAGATCGCCCAGGGCATGGATCTCAAGCTGACGGTCAAGGACTCCTCCTTCGACCCGCTGCAGAGCGGCCTGGCCCTGAACTCCGGCCAGTGCGACATCGGGGCGAGCGCCATGACCATCACCGCCGACCGCGAGCAGAACCTCGACTTCAGCGACGGCTACTACGACTCGAAGCAGTCGCTGCTCGTCCCGACCGGCTCCGCCATCAAGAGCATCGACGACCTGTCCGGCAAGAAGGTCGGCGTGCAGCAGGGCACCACGGGCAAGACGTACGCCGAGGAGAACGCCACCGGGGCCGACCTCGTGACGTTCCCCAGCGACGCGGAGATGTACCAGGCCATCAAGGCCGGGCAGGTCGACGCGCTGCTCCAGGACCTTCCTGTGAACCTGAACCACCAGCAGGCTGGCGGCTTCGAGATCGTCCAGACCTACTCCACCAACGAGCAGTACGGCCTGGCCATGAAGAAGGGCAACACCGCCCTGGTCGACGACGTCAATGCGCAGCTGAAGAAGATGCACGACGACGGCACGTACGACGAGATCTACAACAAGTACTTCTCGACCAAGTGACCTCGCCGCAGGTCTCGGCGCAGTCCCGGAGGGAGCGCTCGTGAAACGCAGCACCAAGCGCAGGCTGACCAACGGCATCCTCTACGGGATCCTGGTGCTGGCGGTCGTCCTCCTCGGCGCCCTCGTCAACTGGACGGCCGTCAAGGACAACTTCTTCGACTCGGCCGGCTGGGGACGCGACGGCAACTGGGACGACCTCATCACGATCGGCGTCAAGAACACGATCGTCTACACCCTCATCGCCTTCGTGTTCGGCTTCGGTCTGGCGATCCTGCTCGCGCTGATGAAGCTGTCGCCGGTCGCGCCGTACCGGTGGCTGGCGACGGGCTACATCGAGTTCTTCCGCGGGCTGCCGGCCCTGATCGTCATCCTGGTGATGGCGTTCGGTGTCCCGATCGCGTTCGGCTGGAGCCCGCCGGGCGGGCTCGTGGGCGCCGGCCTGATCGCCCTGATCCTGGTCGCGGGCGCCTACATGGCCGAGACCCTGCGCGCGGGCATCCAGGCGGTGCCGAAGGGGCAGACGGAGGCGGCGAGGTCGCTGGGCATGAGCTCCGGGCGGACCACGCTTTCGGTGGTCCTCCCCCAGGCCTTCCGGATCGTCATCCCGCCGCTGACCAACGAGTTCGTGCTGCTGATCAAGGACACCGCGCTGCTGTTCGTGATCGGCGTCGAGGTCGGCCAGCGCGAGCTGACCACGGTGGCGCGTGACCTGATCACGTCCGGACCGACCGCGGGCACGTCCACCAGCCTGATCCAGGCGGCCTTGCTGTACCTGATCATCACGCTTCCGCTGACTCGCCTGGTCGCCTGGCTCGAGAAGCGCCAACAGAGGGCACGGTGACGACATGACGGTCCCCACGCAGAACCCCACCGAGAAGAAGTCCGGCCGGGCGATCGAGGTGCGCGAGCTGCACAAGTACTTCGGCGAGCTCGAGGTGCTCAAGGGCATCGACTTCCACGTCGACCACGGCCAGGTCGTCTGCGTCATCGGCCCGTCCGGGTCGGGCAAGTCGACGCTGCTGCGCTGCGTCAACCGCCTCGAGGACCCGACGTCGGGCACGATCGTGGTCGAGGGGGTGGACATCTGCGACCCCGAGGCCGACCTCGACGACGTGCGGAGCCGGATCGGCATGGTGTTCCAGTCGTTCAACCTGTTCCCGCACATGAACGTGATGCGCAACCTGTGCATCGCCCAGCAGCGGGTCCGCGGGCGCGGCAAGGACGAGGCGATCGAGGTCGCCCGCACCAACCTCGCCAAGGTCGGCCTGGCCGGCAAGGAGGACGCCTACCCGGCGCACCTGTCCGGCGGGCAGCAGCAGCGCGTGGCCATCGCCCGGGCGCTGTCCATGGACCCCGACATGATGCTCTTCGACGAGCCGACCTCCGCGCTCGACCCGGAGCTGGTCGGCGACGTGCTGGCGGTCATGAAGGACCTGGCGTCCGAGGGCATGACGATGATGGTCGTGACGCACGAGATGGGCTTCGCCCGCGAGGTGGGCGACAAGCTGGTCTTCATGGACGACGGGGTCATCGTGGAGGAGGGCGACCCGGTCGAGGTGCTGGCAGACCCCCAGCACGAGCGCACGCGCTCGTTCCTGTCCAAGGTGCTCTAGTCGCGGGCGTGGAAACTCGCCCGGCCGGAACTTCCTCGGAAGAAGTCCCGGACGCGGTGTCGGATCGGGGCAGGCCTGTTCGTGGCAGGGGTGAGCGGCCGCCCACGGGGGCGCCCCACACCACAGGAGATGATCTGCGATGCAGTACCTGGTTTCCGTGATCGACGACGGCACCGGCTCGGCCACCGAGGCCGAGATGGCTGCCACCAACGCGTTCAACGACCGGCTCCGGGCCGCGGGGCACTGGGTCTTCGCCGGCGGCCTCGGGTCGCCCGACCCGGCCACCGTCATCGACAACCGGGGTGCCGAGCCGGTGCTCACCGACGGCCCCTTCGTGGAGTCGAAGGAGTACCTCGCCGGCTTCTGGATCATCGAGGCCGCCGACCTCGACGTGGCGCTCGCGCTCGCCGCCGAGGGGTCGAAGCACTGCAACCGGAAGGTCGAGCTGCGACCGTTCCTGTGAGCGTGTCCGACGGCGTCGAGCGGTCGGCGACGACGGAGTACGCCGAGCCGAATCAGTCTCCCCGCTCCCGCGCGTGCTAGGAATGCCCATGATCTCGGGGGGCGGGCGTCCACACGTGGTTGCGAGTGAGTGGTCCCGGCTGGGGGTACACGTTCTCCGGGGAGCTTGCCCATCGTCGTGATCACCAGCTCGATGCGATGTGGCGGCTTCCGCTGGTCAAGGTGTTGGGGTGGTCCGACCGAAGAACGGCCGATCACATGCTCGAGGTCATCCGGTCCCTGGACCTGGGCGACGTCGAGTCCACGCACTCGGGCGGCGCCGGCCTCGTCGAGCTCTCCGCTGCGGCCGTCACCAAGGCGGGGGCCCTGGCCGACTTCTGCCGCTCCTGCGGAGTGTCCGCCGACGACGTGATCGCGTTCGGGGACATGCCCAACGACGTGCCCATGCTTGAGTGGGCCGGCCGGTCGTGGGCCATGGCCAACGCCCACCCCGAGGCGCGGGACGCCGCGACGGCCATCACCGGCAGCAACGACAACGACGGAGTCGCTCAGGTGCTCGAGGACTTGTTCGCCTGATCCGGCGGCAGCCGTGCCGGCCGCTCTTCCGGGACGTAGGCCTCTCCGCACGCCGCACAGCCCGGCGCACCCTTGAGATCAAGGAATGCGACCACGGGAGGCCCTTCATGTCCGCACAGAGCTCATCACCTGTACCGACCGCTTACCCGGCGCGCCTCGAGGTCGACTACTCGGACCAGTACAACCGGGTCACGACCCTCTTCCGGATCGTGCTCATCATCCCGATCGCGATCGTCTACGGGGCGCTCACGGCCGGCGCCACCGAGACGGTCTACGACCAGAGCAGCGACACGACGACCACCACGAGCGGCGGGATCGCCGCCGGCCTGTTCGTGGCGACGTTGCTGATGATCCTCTTCCGGCAGCGCTACCCACGCTGGTGGTTCGACTTCGCGCTCGAGCTCGCGCGGTTCGGCACCCGCATCGGCGCCTACGTCGCACTGCTCACCGACCGGTACCCCTCGACGGTCGAGGAGCAGGACGTCCACCTCGAGATCGACTACCCCGACGCCGAACGCGACTTGAACCGCTGGCTGCCGCTGGTGAAGTGGCTGCTCGCGATCCCGCACTTCTTCGTGCTGTTCTTCCTGACCGTGGGCGCCTTCTTCGCGGTCGTCGTCGCGTGGTTCGCGATCCTGTTCACCGGACGCTATCCGCGCGGGCTGTTCGACTTCGTGGTCGGCGTCGGTCGGTGGTGGCTTCGGGTGGAGGCATACGCGTTCCTCCTCGTCACCGACCGGTACCCGCCCTTCTCTCTCCGCTGAGCGCCGATCACCGCCTCGAGGCTCGGCCTGCCCCAGACGATCACCGCTCAGGCCATGGCACGCACGAGCATCGCCGTCACTGCCAGCACCACGATGCCGAAGCCGGACAGCACCAGGCCGAGCACCGTGAGCAGCGCGCCGTCCAGGGCGCGGTCGCGGTCGGGGACGCGGGACGCGGCGCGGCGGCCGACGACGAAGAGCCGGACCCCGGCCAGCACCAGGCACAGCCCCATCGCTGCGGAGGCCAGCCACCACGACATGGGGGTCAGCGCTCCACGGTCGAGGGCGCCCGCGTCGACCTGACCGCGGCCACCGACAGCGCCGCGGGGACCATCAGCGCGGCCACGGCGAGCAGCGAGTCCAGGGTGCCGACCCGGTCCCCGAGCTGCCCCAGCAGCGGAGGACCGGCGAGGAACGCGGCGTACCCGATCGTCGAGACGACGCTGACTCGCGCCGCGGCGCGCGCCGGGTCGTCCGCGGCCGCGCTCATGCCGACCGGGAATCCCAGCGACGCCCCGAGGCCCCACACCACGATCCCGGCGCCGACGACGAGCCAGTGCCCGCCGGCCACGACCAGCAGGATGCCCGCAGCCGCGGCCGCGCTGGTCGCCCACAGCACCGGGGCGCGACCCCAGCGGTCGAGCGCGACCGGCCCGACCATGCGGCCGGTCGTCATGGCCGTCACGAACACGGCGAAGCCGAGGACGCCGACCCAGTGCCGCGCGCCGTACCCGTCGATGATCGCCAGCGAGAGCCAGTCGTTCGCCGACCCCTCGACCGTGGCGAAGGCGAGCACCATGACACCGACCGCCAGGGTCCGCGGCTCGCGCCAGGCGGACCGCACGACCTCCGGCGCCTCGGGCGGCGCGGACGGAGGCAGGAACGCGCGGCCCACCACCACGACCAGGACGAGGGCCAGCACACCGACGCCGCCGAGGTGCACCGGCAGCGGCGCGTGGACCGCCGCCATCGGGATGCCGACCGCGGCGCCCGCGATGCTGCCGAAGCTCCAGCCGGCGTGGAACCTGGGCATGATCGTGCGGCCGAGGCGACGTTCGACCTCGGCGCCCTCAACGTTCATCGCCACGTCCCAGACACCGCTGCCGAGGCCGTAGGCGAAGAAGCCCGCCGCGGTCACGGCCACCGAGTCCTGGGCCGCGACGCCGACGGAGGCGGTCCACAGACCGATCGCCGTCAGGACCCCGCCGAGCCGTACGACGGCCGCGGCCGACGTGCGCTCGATCAGCCGGCCGCTCGAGGGCAGGGCCAGCACGGACCCGGCCGCGATCGCGAGCAGCAGCAACCCCAGCGACCCGTTGTCGAGCTCCAGCCCGGAGCGCAGGTCCGGGATCCGCGACACCAACGTGGCGAAGCAGAAGCCGTTGAGCGCGAAGGTCAGCGCAACCGCGTTGCGCGCGGCGGTCACCACAGGCACCGCCCCAGTCCACCCCACGTGGGGCCATCGCTCCAAGTCCGCCCCACGTGGGCCGCACGGGGCTCAGCGTGGGGGGCGGGTCCAGTCCGTGCCGGGCGGGCCCGCCTCCAGCCACGACTGGAAGCCCATCAACGAGGAGGGGTTCATGGCCAGCTCGACCTCGCCGGCCGGCGTCGTGCAGCGGATCACGACGTGGTCGGGGTAGAGCGACATCTGCTCCACGCCCTCGGGGTCACGCCGGCCGGAGAAGACCAGGGTCGAGCGCTGCCAGACCCGCTTGGGCCGCGGCGAGAGGGAGAAGATCCGGAACCACTCGAGGTCCTCGCCGGAGTAGCGGCCGAGCCCCAGAAGCCAACCGCGCCCGGCCCTCTCGGGACGGACGCGGTAGCTGACCTCGAAGGTGCCGCCGTTGCGGGACAGCACCCGGCGCCGGACGATGAGGGCGACACCGTAGAGCAGGACGAGCAGGAGCAGGCCGCCGGCCGCGTCGAGCAGCCACTGCCAGACCGGCATTCGTCCCCTCCTCCCCCACGCCTGGTCGCGAAGGTGCTCACCCTAGCGGGCAGGAAAGACGAAGCCGGCCCCGGGGCAACCCCGGGGCCGGCAACGTGTGGTCATGCGGATCAAGAGGCCTTCTCGACCGCCCGGATCCGTGCCTCGGCACTCTTGACGCGCTCCGGGGCGTCGTCGCTCTCGCTGTCGCCCTCGGCGGCCTCGAGGTCGGCCCGGGCCTGCTCCACGTCGATCTCGTGGGACAGGACCGTGTGCTCCGAGAGGATCGAGACCCGGTTGTTGGCCACCGACAGGAAGCCCCCGTCGACGGCGGCGACCTGGTCGTCACCCTCGACGGCCCGGATCTCCACCACGCCCGGCACCAGCAGGGACAGCAGCGGCGCGTGGTTGCGCATCACGCCGACGTCGCCCTCGGTCGTGCGGGCGATCACCATCGTCGCCTGGCCGGACCAGACGGTCCGGTCGGCGGCGACGAGCTCCACCTGCAGCTGGTCGTTGTCGGCCATCAGAGGTTCTTCTGGATCTCGGACCACTTCTGCTCGACGTCGTCCAGACCGCCGCACATGAAGAAGGCCTGCTCAGCCACGTGGTCGTACTCGCCGTCAGCGATCTTGTTGAACGCCTCGATGGTGTCCTTGACCGGAACCGTCGAGCCCTCGATGCCCGTGAACTGCTTGGCGACGTAGGTGTTCTGCGACAGGAACCGCTGGATGCGGCGAGCGCGGGACACGATGATCTTGTCCTCTTCGGAGAGCTCGTCCACACCGAGGATCGCGATGATGTCCTGGAGCTCCTTGTTGCGCTGCAGGATCTGCTTGATCCGGATGGCGCAGTCGTAGTGCTCCTGCCCGATGTACTGGGCGTCGAGGATCCGCGAGGTCGACGTCAGCGGGTCCACCGCGGGGTAGATACCGAGCGAGGCGATCTCTCGCGAGAGCTCGGTGGTCGCGTCGAGGTGGGCGAACGTCGTGGCCGGCGCCGGGTCGGTGTAGTCGTCGGCGGGGACGTAGATCGCCTGCATCGAGGTGATCGAGTGACCACGGGTCGAGGTGATCCGCTCCTGGAGCGTGCCCATCTCGTCGGCGAGGTTGGGCTGGTAGCCCACCGCGGACGGCATGCGGCCGAGCAGCGTGGACACCTCGGAACCCGCCTGGGTGAACCGGAAGATGTTGTCGATGAACAGCAGCACGTCCTGGCTCTGCACGTCGCGGAAGTACTCCGCCATCGTCAGCGCGGACAGGGCGACCCGCAGGCGGGTGCCCGGCGGCTCGTCCATCTGGCCGAAGACGAGGGCGGTCTGGCCGATGACGCCGGCCTCCTCCATCTCGACGATCAGGTCGTTGCCCTCACGGGTGCGCTCGCCGACACCGGCGAACACCGACACACCACCGTGGTCCTTGGCGACTCGCGCGATCATCTCCTGGATGAGCACGGTCTTGCCGACACCGGCACCACCGAACAGGCCGATCTTGCCGCCCTGCACGTAGGGCGTCAGCAGGTCGATGACCTTGATGCCGGTCTCGAACATCTGGGTCTTGGACTCCAGCTGGTCGAAGGCCGGCGCCTTGCGGTGGATGCCCCAGCGCTCGGTGACCTCGAGCTTCTCGTCGCCCTCGAGGTTGAGGCACTCGCCGAGGGTGTTGAACACCCGGCCGAGCGTCGCGTTGCCGACGGGAACCGTGATCGGCTCGCCGGTGTCCCTCACCTGGGCGCCGCGGACCAGGCCGTCGGTCGGCTGCAGCGAGATCGCACGGACCATGCCGTCACCGATGTGCTGGGCGACCTCGGCCGAGAGGATCTTCTTCTCGCCGCTGAGCTCGAGCTCGACCTCGAGCTTGTTGTAGATCGCGGGCATCGAGTCCACGGGGAACTCGATGTCGACGACGGGTCCGATGACCCGGGCGATGCGACCGACGCCAGCGGAGCCGGTCCCCTGGGTCTCTTCAACAGTGGCAGTCATTTCTCACTCACTCCCGGCTTGTGCGTCGGCCAGCGCGTTGACGCCACCGACGATCTCGCTGATTTCCTGGGTAATGCCGGCCTGGCGGGCCTGGTTGGCGATTCGGGTGTACTTCTTGATGAGCTCGTCGGCGTTGTCCGTGGCGGACTTCATCGCCTTCTGACGGGCAGCCAGCTCGGAGGCGGCCGCCTGCAGCAGGGCGAAGAAGATCCGGCTCTGGACGTACTGCGGGAGCAGCCCGTCCAGCACGTGCTCGGCCGAGGGCTCGAACTCGTAGAGGGGCAGGACCTCGTCGGACGCGGGCTTCTCCTCGCCCTCGACGACCTCCAGCGGCAGCAGCCGCACCGCGGTGGGCTCCTGGACCAGCATCGAGCGGAAGCGCGTGTAGACCACGTGCACCTCGTCGACGGCCATGTCGCCCTCGTCCTCGAGGAAGGCCTCGATCAGCGCCTTGCCGATGTCGCTGGCGACGTCGTACGACGGCTGGTCGGAGAACCCTGTCCACGACTTCACGACGGGGCGACCACGGAACCGGTAGTACGCCTCCGCCTTGCGGCCGCAGAGATAGGTGGTGATGGTCTCCTTGCCCTCCCCGCGCAGCTTCTCCGCGAGGCGCTCGGCCTCCTTGAGCACGCTCGAGGAGTAGGCACCGGCCAGGCCCCGGTCGCTGGTCACGATGAGCACGGCGGCCCGCTTGGGGTCCTCCGGCTCCCGCGTCAGCGGGTGGTCGACGTTGGAGTACGTCGCCACCGCAGACACGGCACGCGTCAGCTCACGGGCGTACGGGGCAGCCGACTGAGCCCGCTGCTGCGCCTTGATGATGCGGGACGCAGCGATGAGCTCCATGGCACGCGTGATCTTCTTCATCGACTCCGTCGACTTGATCCGCGCACGGTACTCACGCACCGAAAGAGCCATGGGTCAGCCCCGCTTCTGCTTGACGATCTGCTCCTGGTCCTCGTCCTCCAGCGCCTCGGCCTCGGGCTCGTGGCCGACCTTGATCGAGCCACCCTCCGAGGTCTCGAACTGGTCGAGGAAGGAGTCGTAGGCGTCCTCGAGCGAGGTCGCCGTCTCGTCCTCGAACTTCTGCGTCTCGCGGATCGCGGACAGGATGCCCTCGTGCGAGCGGCGCAGGTAGTCGAGGAACTCGTTCTCGAAGCGGAGCACGTCGGCGGCGGGGACCCTGTCCAGGCGACCGGTGGTGCCGGTCCACAGGGAGACCGTCATCTCCTCGAGCGGGTACGGCGAGTAGGCCGGCTGCTTGAGCAGCGCCATGAGGCGCTGGCCCCGGTCGAGCTGCTGGCGCGACGCGGCGTCGAGGTCGGAGGCGAACATCGCGAAGGCCTCCATCGCGCGGAACTGCGCGAGATCCACCTTGAGCGAGCCGGTGACCGCCTTCATCGCCTTGGTCATCGCCGAGCCGCCCACGCGCGACACCGACACACCGACGTCGATGGCCGGGCGCTGGTTGGACGCGAACAGGTCCGACTGCAGGAAGATCTGGCCGTCGGTGATCGAGATGACGTTGGTCGGGATGTAGGCCGACACGTCGTTGGCCTTGGTCTCGATGATCGGCAGACCGGTCATCGAGCCGGCGCCCATCTGGTCGCTGAGCTTGGCGCAGCGCTCGAGCAGCCGGCTGTGCAGGTAGAAGACGTCACCCGGGTAGGCCTCACGACCCGGCGGACGACGCAGCAGCAGCGACACGGCGCGGTAGGCCTCGGCCTGCTTGGTCAGGTCGTCGAACACGATCAGCACGTGCTTGCCGTCGTACATCCAGTGCTGGCCGATGGCCGAGCCGGTGTACGGCGCGAGGTACTTGAAGCCCGCGCTGTCGGACGCCGGTGAGGCCACGATCGTGGTGTACTCCAGCGCGCCGGCCTCCTCGAGGGCGCCACGCACGGAGGCGATGGTCGAGCCCTTCTGGCCGATCGCGACGTAGATGCAGCGCACCTGCTTCGTCGGGTCGCCGGAGTCCCAGTTCTGCTTCTGGTTGATGATCGTGTCGATCGCGATCGTGGTCTTGCCGGTCGCGCGGTCACCGATGATGAGCTGACGCTGGCCACGACCGATGGGGGTCATCGAGTCGATCGCCTTGATGCCGGTGGCGAGGGGCTCGTGCACCGACTTGCGCTGCATCACGGTCGGCGCCTGGAGCTCCAGGGCGCGACGCTCGGTGGACTCGATCTCGCCGAGGCCGTCGATCGGGGTGCCGAGCGGGTCGACGACGCGGCCCATGAAGCCGTCACCCACCGGGACCGAGAGGATCTCGCCGGTACGGCGAACCGTCTGGCCCTCCTCGATCTTGTCGAAGTCACCGAGGATGACCACACCGATCTCGCGGGTGTCGAGGTTCAGGGCGATGCCCAGGGTGCCGTCCTCGAACTCCAGCAGCTCGTTCGCCATGGCCGAGGGCAGACCGGTCACGCGGGCGATGCCGTCACCGGCCTCGGCGACGGTGCCGACCTCTTCCCGACTGGCGGCCTCGGGCCGGTAGTCGGCGACGTACTTCTGCAGCGCGTCGCGGATCTCGTCCGGACGGATCGTGAGCTCCGTCATTGTCGTCCCTACTCTCTTGTCTCTTCTGAAAACTCGGTGGGTGAGTGGTCGTTACCGGTCAGCCGGCCAGACGCCGACGGGCGTCGTCGAGGCGACTGGCGATGGTGCCGTCGATGACCTGGTCACCGATCTCGACGCGCATGCCGCCGATCACGGAGGGGTCGACCTGGACGTTGAGGTGCACCGGACGGTCGTACTGACCGGCCAGGGCACCCGTGAGCCGCTGCTGCTCGGCGTCGCTGAGCGGCGTGGCCACCCGGACGAGCGCCACCAGCCGGTTGCGGCTCTCCGCCGCCACCCGGGAGTACTCCTCGACCGCGCGGGCCACGGTCAGGTGCACACCGCTCACCGCACGCTCGGCCAGCCGCAGCGAGCTGCTGCCGACCTTGCCCTCGAGCAGCGAGCGGACCAGGCCGCGCTTGTCGGTCACCGAACGCGCCGGGTCCGAGAGCGCGTCACGCAGCTCGGGGTTGTCGGCGACCAGCCGGCCGAAGCCGAACAGGTCGTCCTCGAGCCGGTCGCCCTCGCCCGCCTTGTCGGCCGACTTCACCAGCGCCACGACACCGAGGTGCTCCAGCGCCGTGGCCAGGTTGCCGCTGGACGCCCAGCGCAGCCCGGCCGCCTGGCCGACCAGCTCGGTGGCTCCCTTGTCGAGGTGGCCACCGAAGACGCCCTGCGCGAGGCCGGTCTTGGCCTCCGCCGGGGTCGAGGGGTCGGTGACCGCCCGGCGCAGGGCCGGCTGCTCGCGCAGCACGTCGGCTGCGGCGAACAGGCTCTCCCCCACGGCCGCGCCGTCGGCGCCCCCGTCGAGGGTGGTGCCCAGCGCGTCGGTCAGCTTCGCGAGGGACTCCCGCGAGGAGCCCTGCACGCTGGTCGAGGAGCCAGCCATCAGTTGGCCCCGCTCTTGCTGTCGAGGTCGGCCAGGAACCGGTCGACGACGCGGCTCTGGCGCGCCTCGTCGTCCAGCGCCTCACCGACGATGCGTCCGGCGAGCGTGGTGGCCAGCGTGCCCACCTCGTTGCGCAGCGACGTGACTGCGGCCTTGCGGTCCGCCTCGATCTGGGTGTGGGCGTGCTCGACGATGCGCTGGGCCTCGGCCTGGGCCTGCTCCCGCATCTCGGCGATGATCGCCGCACCCTGCTCGCGTGCCTCCTCGCGGATGCGCGCGGCCTCGTGACGGGCGTCCGCGATCTGCGACCGGAACTCCTCCTCGGCCTCGTGGGCCTCGGACTTGGCCTGGTCCAGGTCGGCGAACTGCTGGCGGATCGCCTCCTGGCGGGCCGTCATCGCCTTGTTGATCGGCGGGATGACGAACTTGGCCAGGAGCCACACCATGATCGCGAACGCGAACAGCTCGACGAAGAACGTGCCGTTCGGCACGAGGAAGTTGCTCTCCATCGCGACGATCGCTTCGGTTGCCATCGATTGGTTCCTTTGCTCTGGGGCGGTGCTACGAGTGGTGCCCGGGGGCCCCTGGGATCAGGCGAGGACGAAGACGAACAGCGCCATGAACGCGAGGTTGATGAAGAACATCGCCTCGACCAAACCGACCGTCAGGAAGAAGATCGTCTGCAGGCGACCCTGCGCCTCGGGCTGACGGGCGACGCCCTGGATGTAGGACGAACCGGCCAGACCGTCGCCGATGCCGGCGCCGATGGCGCCGCCGGCCAGTGCAAGGCCACCACCGACGAACGCGCCGGCGGTCTGGACTGCGGTGTCACTCACTGCCATTGATATGCCTCTCCTTGGTGTACGCCGATGCTCGGCGCAGCTGGGTTACCTCTGGTGCGCTCGACCGGTGTCGGTCAGTGCGCGAGTTCGGGGGTCTTCCTGTCCTCGGCCTCGTGGTCCTCGTGGTCCTCGTGGCCGGCGCCCGCCATGCCGAAGTAGAGCACGGTCAGCAGGGCGAAGATGAACGCCTGGATACCGCCGATGAACATGTCGAACAGCTTCCAGACCAGGTTCGGCGCCCACATCGCGTAGAACGGGATCAGACCGATCAGGGCGAGCATGATGCCGCCGGCGAAGATGTTGCCGAAGAGTCGCAGAGCGAGCGTGATCGGCTTGGTCAGCTCCTCGAGGATGTTCAGCGGGAGCAGCACCGGGAACGGCTCGAGGAAGTGCTTGAAGTAGCCCTTCACGCCCTTCTCCTTGATGCCGTAGATCCACACGCCGACCATCGCCATGAGCGCCATCGCGTAGGTCAGGTTGGTGTCCGCGGTCGGCGCCGGGAGCAGGTGCACGTCGTGGTTGATCTCGGTCGGCAGCAGCTCGAGCCAGTTCGCGAACAGGATGAAGAAGAACAGTGCGACCGCCAGCGGCACCACGAACGGGTGTATGCGGCCGAGGTTGGCCTCCACCTGGGTGTTGACCTCGCCCACCACGGCCTCCCAGATCAGCTGGACCTTGGTGGGGACGTGGTCCTGGGTGCGCTTGGTCAGCGCCGACCGGGCCCAGAAGCCCAGGATCAGCACCAGCGCGCCCGCGACGAGCGTCGAGATGATCGTGTCGATGTTGAACGTGATGCCACCGATGGTGCGCTCGGTGTGCTCGCCGATCTTGATGTCGGCGGAGAGTGGCAGCAGCAGCAGGCCGGTCACGGCTTCTTCAACTCCTTCAGCAGCGGGATCCCGGTCATCACCAGCGCGATGAGTCGGAAGATGGCCAGGCCGAGCAACAGCCCGATGCCGTCAGGCCAGAACGCGACGGCGATCCCGACCGCGACCGCGGTCAGGACGAGCAGCCGGACGAAGGTGGACGCCGCGAGCTTGCCGCGCGTCACCTCCTCGCCCGACCGGATGATCTTGAGCAGCCACAGCTCGGTGGCGAGGTGGTTGACCAGCCCGAGGCCCACGCCGGCGGCGATGCAGCCCGCCAGCGTCCAGCGGTCGAGCTGACCGGCGATCCAGTACGTCCCCACGACGAGCACGAGGGCCACGCCGATGGTCTTGCGCTGGTCGCGCAGCACCTGCAGCAGCGGCGAACCGGTGGCAGGCGCGGTGGTCTCAGGTGTGGTCATGGAGGCACTCATGTCGCTGGTGGGGGCGGCGGTGGTGGGAGTGATCTGCTCGGTCATCGGGCGAGGTCACCCCCGCAGCGCGGCACGGACCCGGATCCAGAAACCGACGCACCCGACGACGATCCCGGCAGCGATGCCGATGAGCGTGAACGTCGGGGACGTCCCGGCGCTGTCGTCCACGAGGAGCCCGATGACCAGACCGGCGACGACGGCTCCGGCGAGCAGGCCCCCGAGACCCACGAGGTCACGGCCCCGCAGGTTGTTGTCGGAGTGCTCATCGACCATCCACCCAAGTCGCTTTCATCGGCAGGCTTGAAGACGCCAGCGCGGCGGCCACTGATCCGGGCCCGCTCCTCGACGTCCGACGACGGCGCGAAACTACCACAGCGCCGCCGGCCCCCGAACCCCGGGACCGGGGTCGTCCCGGCTGCTCTCCGGGGTGCTCCGGGGAGCGTGCTGCGAAGCGCGGTCGTCATGGTCGGCGGCCGTTCTGTCTGGTGTCGGGCGGTGCTTGTGAAAACTAGCACAAAGTCCTGACGCGCCAGTCACCGGGGCCCTCAGAGCTCCTCGAGGGGGGCGATGTCCGGCTGGTTCTCCGGCTGGCGCAGGCGCGGCAGCACGAAGGTGAGGGTGACCGTCACGAGCACCATGGCGACCAGCGAGGTCCACATCCACGGCCCCGTGTACAGGCTGGCGAGGACCGTGCCGAAGGCGACCAGGCCGGCCCACAGCCACATGATGAGCACGGCCCGCCGCTGCGAGTGGCCGATCTCGAGGAGCCGGTGGTGCAGGTGTTGCTTGTCGGGCGCGAACGGCGAGCGCCCGGCCCGGGTCCGTCGTACGACGGCGAGCACCAGGTCGAGCAGCGGGATCACCATGATCGAGATCGGCAGCAGGACCGGCAGGAACGTCGGCAGCAGGCTCGCGCGGGAGCCCGAGGCGCCCTGGCTGATCTCGTTGCCGGCGAACTGCCCGGTCAGCGTCACCGCGCTGGCAGAGAGCACCAGCCCGATGAGCATCGACCCGCTGTCGCCCATGAAGAGCCGGGCCGGGTGGAAGTTGTGGACCAGGAACCCGGCGCACACGCCGGCGAGGGCCACGCTCAGCAGGGCGCTGGTGGTGGCCCGGGAGGCGTCGTTGAACCGGGTCAGCTGGTAGCAGAAGACGAAGAACGCCACCGCGCCGATGCCCACCACGCCGGCGGCGAGCCCGTCGAGCCCGTCGACGAAGTTCACGGCGTTCACCGTCGCGACCACGATGAAGCCGGTCAGCAGCGCTCCCTGCGAGGCGTCGAGGGCGAACTGGGTGCCGTCGGGCGTCGGGAAGAAGACGTACTGGATCCCGAATACGATCAGGAAGCCGGCGGCGAGCACCTGCCCGCCCAGCTTGGTCAGCGCGTCCAGCTCGAACAGGTCGTCCAGGACGCCCACCGCACAGATCAGCGCGCCGGCGATGAGCACGATCCCGGCGTCGCGGAAGACGAACGGTCCGCTGGTGGAGAGGAACGGCAGCTGCTGGGCCACGACGTACGCCGCCACCAGGCCGCCCAGCATCGCCAGCCCCCCGAGGTACGGGATCGGCTCGGCGTGGACGTCCCTGTCGCGCACCTGGGCCACCGCGCCGGTCCGCAGCGCGATCTCCCGGGCGACCACGGTCAGCAGGTAGGTCACCGCGGCGGCGACCAGGAAGACCAGGACGTACTCACGCACGCGGCACCGCCTCCCGTCAGCCTTCGTCCGTGATCGGCACGCCGAGCGGCTCGAGGACCTTGTTGAGCTCCTCCACGGAGAGTGCGCCGCGGCGCAGCACCCGGCCGCTGGGACCGGTCACGTCGACGATCGTGGAGGCCTCGCCACCCGGGGCCTCCCCCGAGTCGACGATGACGGCGACCTCCTCGCCGAGCATCTGCTCGGCCTGGTCGGCGTCGGTCGCGGCGGGCATGCCGGTGCGGTTGGCGGAGCTGACCGCCAGCGGCCCGGTGCGCTCGAGGATCTCGCGTGCCACCTCGTGGTCGGGCATCCGGACGGCGACCGTGCCGCGGGTGTCGCCGAGGTCCCACTGCAGGGAGGACTGCTGGTGGCAGACCAGGGTCAGCGGCCCGGGCCAGAACTCGTCGACCAGGGCGCGGGCCCAGCTCGGGATGCGGACCGCGAGGGCGTCGATGGTGGTCGCGGAGCTGACCAGCACCGGGGGCGGCATCTCCCGCCCGCGGCCCTTGGCCTCCAGCAGGCCACGCACCGCGGCGGGGTCGAAGGCGTCGGCCCCGATGCCGTAGACGGTGTCGGTCGGGATCACGACCAGCTGGCCGCGCTGCACGGCCAGGCTGGCGGCCGCGACGGCGGCCTCCCGCTCCTCCTCGGTGCCGGTGGGATAGCGCTCGCTCGTCACAGGGTTCATCGTGCCAGTCGCGCCGTGACGAAGCGCGGCCGACCTGCCAGGTCGCGGTGGTCACGGATCTCGGTCCACCGGCCGGTGGCGGCGAACACCGCGGGTGCGGACTCCCCCTGCTGGTCCGCGTGCTCGGCACCCACGACCCCGCCGGGCCGGAGCAGGAGTGCGGCCCGCGCCTCCAGCACCCGCAGCGCCTCCAGGCCGTCGTCACCGGAGAAGAGCGCCAGGTGCGGGTCGTGGTCGCGCGCCTCCGGCGCCACGGACTCCCAGGCGTCCAGCGGGATGTACGGCGGGTTGCAGGTGACCACGTCGACGGTCCCGGCCAGGTCGCCGAACGCCGTGGCCATGTCACCCTGGCGCAGGTCGACGCCGGTGCCCTCGAGGTTCCGGGCCGCCCAGGCGTGGGCGGACTCGTCCAGCTCCACGGCGTGCACCACGGCCCCGCGCACCTCGTCGGCCAGCGCCTTCGCGACCGCGCCCGAGCCGGTGCACAGGTCGACCAGCACCGGCGCGTCGACGCCCGCCGCCTGCTCGATCGCCCATCCCGCCAGCAGCTCGGTCTCCGGACGCGGGACGAACACCCCGGGCCCGACCCGGAGCTCGACGTGCCGGAACCACGCCACCCCGGTGAGGTGCTGCAGCGGCTCGCGGCGGGCGCGGCGCGCCACCAGCGCGGCGTACTGCTCGGCCCGCTCGCCCGGCACCTCGTCGACGAGGACCAGCTGTCCCCGGGTGGTGCCCAGCACGTGCGCGAGCAGCTCGGCCGCGTCGTGCCCGGGACTCGCCACCCCGGCCTCGCTCAGCTGCCGGGTCGCCCGCGCCAGCAGGTCCCGGCGCCCGGCCACAAGTGGGTTCACGGCCGGGGGCTCACTTCTCCAGGGCCTCGAGGCGCGCGGCAAGGTCTGCCTCCACGCAGGAGGTCAGCACCGGCTGCAGGTCGCCGTCGAGCACCTGGTCGAGGTTGTAGGCCTTGTAGCCGGTGCGGTGGTCGGAGACCCGGTTCTCCGGGTAGTTGTAGGTGCGGATCCGCTCGGAGCGGTCGACGGTGCGGACCTGGCTGCGACGGGCGTCGCTCGCCTCGGCGTCCGCGGCCTCCTGCGCGGCCGCGAGCAGCCGGGCCCGGAGGATGCGCAGCGCCTGCTCGCGGTTCTGCAGCTGGCTCTTCTCGTTCTGGCAGCTGACGACGATGCCCGTCGGCAGGTGCGTGATGCGCACCGCGGAGTCGGTGGTGTTGACGCTCTGGCCCCCCGGCCCGCTGCTGCGGAAGACGTCGATGCGCAGGTCGTTCTCGTCGATGGACACGTCGACCTGCTCGGCCTCGGGGAGCACCAGCACGCCGGCGGCGCTGGTGTGCACCCGGCCCTGCGACTCGGTCACCGGCACCCGCTGCACGCGGTGCACGCCGCCCTCGAACTTCAGCAGCGCGTACGGCGCCTCCCCCGGCTCGGAGGCCCCCTTGGCCTTCACCGCGACGGTGACGCTCTTGTAGCCACCGAGGTCGGACTCGGTGGCGTCCAGGATCTCCACCTTCCAGCCGCGGGCCTCGGCGTACCGGGTGTACATGCGCAGCAGGTCGCCGGCGAAGAGGGCGGACTCCTCGCCGCCCTCCCCCGACTTCACCTCGAGGATGGCGTCCTTGTCGTCGGCGGCGTCGCGCGGCACCAGCAGCCGGCGCAGCCGCTCCTCGGCCACGCCCTGCTGCTCGGCGAGGGTGACGGCCTCCTCCGCGAACCCCGGGTCCTCGGCGGAGAGCTCGCGGGCCGCCTCGAGGTCCTCACCCAGCTGCTGCCAGTGGCGCCAGGCGCCGATCACCGAGGACAGCTCGGCGTAGCGCTGGTTCAGGCGCTTGGCCAGGCGGGCGTCCGCGTGCGTCTCCGGAGCCGCGAGCTGCTTCTCCAGCGCGGCGTGCTCGGCGACGAAACCCTCGACGGCCTCGAACATGCGATCCTCCCGGCGCGGGTGGTCTCGACAGGCTCGACCACCGATGTGGACAAATGCAGAGCGCCGGTCCCCACCACGGAGGCGGGGACCGGCGCTCGGGGACAGCTACTTCTTGGCTGCCTTGGCGTAGCGGGCCTCGAAGCGGGCGACGCGGCCGCCGGTGTCGAGGATCTTCTGCTTGCCGGTGTAGAACGGGTGGCACTGCGAGCAGACGTCGGCGTGGATGACGCCGGAGGTCGCGGTGCTGCGGGTGGTGAACTTCGCGCCACAGGTGCAGGTCACCTGGGTCTCGACGTACTCCGGGTGGATGTCCTTCTTCATGTCCTGGTCCTCTCTGAACGGTCGCCGGGTCGCTCCCGCCTGGTGCGGGACGCGTGAACCGGAACCAGCAGGCAATGATGCCACCACTGACAACACAGTGGTAATCGATGCCATTCCCTCACTCGGTGGTGGTGCCGAACCCCTTGCGCTGCATGTCTCCCCAGTCGTGCCGCGACCTGCGCAGCACCTCGATGATCCCGCCCAGCCGCCACCAGGCGTTGATCTGCCGGTAGCCGAAGTTCTCCTCCACGGCCGCCCCCATCGCCCGGAACAGGTCGGGCAGGCCGCGGTAGCGCCGGAAGGAGATCTCCTCGGCCAGGAGCGCGACCAGGGTGATCAGGACGGCGTAGAGAATCGAGGCGGTCAGCAGCAGCACCACGACCGGCACGTTGACGATGTCCCAGCCCGGCAGGAACAGGTGCTCGACGGCGAGCGAGGCCATCAGCAGCAGGAAGTAGGCGAGACCGGCCACCTCCACCACGGGGGCCAGCAGCTCGAAGAGCAGGAACCACGGCATCGTGACCAGCCCGATCACGCCGTACCGGGGCCGGAACAGCATCGCGCGGTGCCGGACGAAGATCTCCGTCAGCCCCCGGTGCCAGCGCCGGCGCTGCTTGCGCAGCACCCTCCGGTCCTCGGGAACCTCCGTCCACGCCACCGGCTCGGGGACGAACACCACGTCGGCGTCGCGGCGCTGGTCGCCCAGCATCCGGTGGATGCGGACCACCAGCTCGGCGTCCTCGCCGATGCAGTCGGTCGACAGGCCCTCGACCTCGAGCAGCACGTCCTTGCGGAAGATGCCGAACGCGCCGGAGATGATCAGCAGACCGCCGGCCCGCGACCAGCCGGCCCGCCCGATCAGGAAGGCGCGGAGGTACTCGGCGACCTGGATCCGCGCGAACCAGCTGCGCGGCATCCGCAGGTCGGTGACGCGCCCGCGCTCCACCCGGGACCCGTTGGCCACGCGGACCACTCCCCCGGCCGCGACCACCCGCCCGGGGTCGTCGGCGAACGGTCGCGAGACGTCGAGGAGCGCCCGCGGGTCGAGCAGCGAGTCCGCGTCGACCATGCAGACCAGCTCCTTGCGCGAGTGGTTGATCCCGGCGTTGAGGGCGTCCGCCTTGCCGCCGTTGCCCTTCACCACCAGCGCCAGGTTGTGCGCGCCGCGCCGGCTCACCCACGTGCTGCGGACCTCCCCCTTGGTGGGGATGTGCCCGCCGGGGACGAGCGGGACCTCGACCATGTCGAACTCGGCGACCACCTTCGCCACGGTGTCGTCGGTCGACCCGTCGTCGATGACGACGACCTCGAAGTCGGGGTAGCGCAGGGCGGTCATCGCCTGCACCGACTGCACGATGGTCGCCGACTCGTTGTAGGCGGGCATCAGCACGGACACGCCGCGCGGGTGCGGGTCCCGGAACCACTCGTCGTAGCCGGCGAAGTCGATCCGCCGCCGGTAGGCCAGCAGGTCGGAGAGCGCCAGCCCGGTGAGCAGCAGGAAGCTGGTGTTGATGAGCACGGAGTAGACGACGAAGCCGATCCCGACCACGGTCATGACGTCGCTGAGCGCCCCCACCGCGCCGTCCGCGAGGAGGGGCGTCACGCCAGGCTGCCCAGCGCGGTCAGGGCGATGACCTCCCGCGCCACCGGGGCCGTGCTCGACGCGAGCGCGTCGTGGCCCGAGGGCCCGCACCGGTGCAGCGCGTTGGCGGCGGCCCGCGCCACCTCGACGTTGTCGTCGTGGACCACGTCGCCCAGCGCCGGAACCGCCCAAGCGCCGCCGATCAGCCCGAGGGACTCCGCGGCAGCGCGCCGGATCGCCGGGTCGCGATGCCCCAGCGGGCCGGCGAGGGCGACGACGCACGAGGAGGCGCCGAGCTGGCCCAGCGCGTGGATGCAGGCCAGCTCGAGCTCGGCCGAGGAGTGCTCGAGCGCCGCCTCGAGCGTGGGAACCGCCGAGACCGCGCCCACCAGCCCGAGCGCCTCGGCGGCGAGGAACCCGCGCCGGTCGCCGCCGGGGGTCTCGGCCAGCGAGCGGGTCAGCCCCCGGCGCAGCACCGGCACCGCGGGGGCACCGATGCGGTCCACCGAGGACAGGAAGTCGGCACGCAGCCTGGGTTCGAGGGCGGCGCGGTGCAGGAGGTGCTCCACCACCACGGGCTCGGGGAAGGAGCCGAGCGCGAGCATCGCGGTGCGTCGTACGGCGAAGTCGCGGTCGTCGAGCCGCGCGAGCACCTCGTCACGCAGGAACGGCTCGGGCGACCGAGGGGCCAGCACCCCGAGCCGGTGGAGCCCACGGCAGCGTCGGACCGAGGAGCGGCTGCGGGTCCAGCGGGCGGCCTCCTGGGTCGCGCCCCACTCCCACAGCACCTGGCGCAGGCGCTCGCGGGCGGTTCCGCGGAGCTTCGGGACCAGGCCGAACGCGTCGTCCTGGACGGCCGCGCGCCCGGCCGGGGCGGCGGAGAGCAGCCGGCTGAAGGCGTCGGCCGCCTCGTCGGGCTCGCCGGTGGTCAGCATCAGCACATCACGCCAGACCGGGGTGCGCAGCGTGGACCTGCGCCGTTCGGCGCGATCGCGCCCGAACCGCACGACCACCAGGCCGAGCACGACGACGAGGCACGCCGAGACGAGGACGATGGCCGCGCCGTACCCGAGATGGGCGAGGTTCATCGCACGCGTGTGAGCAACGCCTGGACGCGCGAAGCCAGCTCCCGCGGGCTGAACGGCTTGGTGATGTAGTCGTCGGCGCCGGAGTCGAAGCCGGTCTCGACGTCGGTCTCCTGGGCGCGTGCGGTCAGCAGGATGACCGGGAGGTCGGCCAGCGTGGGGTCGGAGCGGATGGCGCGGATCGCGTCGAGCCCCGAGACCCCCGGCATCATCACGTCGAGCACCGCGAGGTCGGGCCGCTCCGCCTGACAGGCGTCGATCGCGGCGGCTCCGTCCGAGACGGCGACGACGTCGTGCCCGAGCGTCGAGAGCTTGAACTCGACGAGCTCGCGGATGTCGACGTCGTCGTCGGCCACCAGGATCCGAGCCACGGCTACCCCTTCCGTCCCATGTGTGCGCGTGCAGCCTAGCGCTGCCCACCCCCGAAAGTGACCGAAGCCGGGCCGCTCCCGTGGGAGCGACCCGGCTTCTGCTGCCTGGTGCGTAGCCGTCAGTCGTTCTGGCTGCCCGGCGTGGGCGTGGTCTTCTGGACCTGCATGAGGAACTCGATGTTGCTCTGCGACTTCTTGAGCCGCTCGAGCAGCAGCTCGAGGGCCTGCTGGCCGTCGAGACCCGAGAGCACGCGGCGCAGCTTCCACACGACCGCGAGCTCCTCCTTGCTCATCAGGAGCTCCTCGCGACGCGTGCCGGACTGCACGGCGTCGATGGCGGGGAACAGGCGCTTGTCCGCGAAGTCGCGGCGCAGGCGGATCTCCATGTTGCCGGTGCCCTTGAACTCCTCGAAGATCACCTCGTCCATCTTCGAGCCGCTCTCGATGAGCGCGGTGGCGAGGATGGTGAGCGAGCCGCCGTTCTCGATGTTGCGGGCCGCACCGAAGAACCGCTTCGGCGGGTACAGCGCCGCAGAGTCGACGCCACCGGACAGGATCCGGCCGCTGGCCGGGGCGGCGAGGTTGTAGGCGCGGCCCAGCCGGGTGATCCCGTCGAGCAGGACCACGACGTCGTGCCCGAGCTCGACGAGCCGCTTGGCCCGCTCGATCGCGAGCTCCGCGACCATGGTGTGGTCGCTGGCCGGGCGGTCGAACGTCGAGGAGATGACCTCGCCCTTGACGGAGCGCTCGAAGTCGGTGACCTCCTCGGGACGCTCGTCGACGAGGACCACCATCAGGTGGCACTCGGGGTTGTTGGTCGTGATCGAGTTCGCGATCGACTGCATGACCATGGTCTTGCCGGCCTTGGCGGGCGAGACGATCAGGCCCCGCTGGCCCTTGCCGATCGGGGCGGCGATGTCGATGACGCGGCCGATCAGGTTGCCCTGCTCGGTCTCGAGCCGGAGCCGCTCGGACGGGTAGAGCGGGGTCAGCTTCGAGAAGTCCACCCGGTGCTTGGCGGCCTCGGGGTCGGCCCCGTTGACGCTCTCGATGCGCACCATCGGGTTGAACTTCTCCTTGCGCTCGCCCTCGCGGGGCTGGCGCACCTCACCGATGATCGCGTCGCCGCGACGCAGGCCGTACTTGCGGACCATCGACAGCGAGACGTAGACGTCGTCGTTGCCCGGCAGGTAGCCGCTGGTCCGCACGAAGGCGTAGTTGTCGAGCACGTCGAGGATGCCGGCTGCCGGGACCAGGACGTCGTCCTCGAGGATCGTCGTGTCCGGCTCGTTGCGCTGGCCGCCGCTGCTGCGCGGCCCGCGGTCGGCGCGCTCCGGGCGGTCGGTGCGGTCGCGGTCGCGGTCCCGGCCCCGACGCCGGCGGTTGCGCCGGCTGCCCTCGCCGCCGCCCTGGTCGTCACGGTTGTGCTCACCGCGGTTCTGCTCGCGGTTCTGCTGGTCGCCGCGGTCCCGGTTCTCCCGGTTCTGCTGCTGGTCGCCGCGGTCCCGGCTCTCCCGGTTCTGCTGCTGGCCGCCGCGGTCACGGGACTTGTCGCGGCCCTGGTCGTCGCGGTTCTGGCCGTCCCGCTCGCCGCGGTCGCGGGCCTTCTCCTGGGCCGGCTGGTCCGAGACCTGCTTGCTCTCGGCCTGCTTGCTGTCCGGCTGCTTGCTCTCGGCCTGCTCGGGGGGAGCCTCGGCGCGCCGGCCGGAGTCCTTGCGGGAGGCGGAGTCGCCCCGGGTGGCGGCGTCGCTGCGCGCTCCGGCGCCGGACTGCGCGCCCTTGATCGCCTCGATGAGCTGGGCCTTCTTCATGGTGGCCGCACCCGGGATTCCCATGCCCGCGGCCATGGACTTCAGGTCCGCGATCAGCATGGAGTTGAGCCCACCACCGCGCTTCTTGGGAGCCCCGGCAGATGCCTCGGGCGCAGCTGGGGTGGATTCGATGGTTTCCGTCACGTGAGGTCCTTCCCACGTATCAGTGCCGAGCCGGCCCTCAGGCCGGTGGCTGCTGGTCATTGCTTCCTCGCCGCCGGGGCTCACCGAAGGAGGGCTACTGACGGGTGTGCGAGACGAGGCCCGCACGCGAAGTGAGGAAGATGGCGCACCCAGGGACTGACGTCACCTGCTGGTGCTGCGCCGAGATGTCTGACGCGTCTTCACAGTACCACCCGACCACCCCGATGTGGCATCGGGCACGTTTTCTCTCCGCGCGTCGCGTCAGGCGAGCCGCACGCCCTCGCGGTCCACCGCGAGGTGGTACGCCAGCCACCCGTCCGGGCAGCGCGCGAGCAGTCGGTCGGGCTCGGCCGCAGCCGCACCGGGGCCGTCCGCGAAGGCCAGCACCGTGGGCCCGGCGCCCGAGACGACCGCGGCGACCCGGTCGGCCCGCAACGTGTCGACCAGGGCGAGCGACTCCGGCATCGCGGCACGGCGGTAGTCCTGGTGGAGGAAGTCGCGGGTGGCCCGGAAGAGCTGCTCGGGCTGCCCGGCCAGGGCGGCGACCAGCAGCGCGGTGCGCCCCGCGTCGGCGGCGGCGTCCGCGTGCGGGACCTCGGCCGGCAGCAGGCCCCGAGCGACCTCGGTCGCCACCGGGTTCGGCGGCACGAACACGACGGCCCCCACCCGCGGGTCGACGGCCGACCCCACGGCGTAGAAGCCGTCGTCGTCGCGCCCGGAGATGGCGAAGCCGCCGTAGAACGCCGGGGCGACGTTGTCCGGGTGCCCCTCGATCCGGGCCGCGAGGTCGAAGAGCGCCTCGTCGGACACGAGCAGCGAGCCCCCGGCGACCAGGCCGCGGGCCAGGCTGACGCCGGCGACGATCGCCGCCGAGGACGAGCCCAGCCCCCGGGCGTGCGGGATGACGTTGCTGCAGCTCAGGCGCAGCCCGGGCGGACGGGCCCCCATCGCCTCGAAGGCGGCCCGCATGGACCGGACGACCAGGTGCGACTCGTCCAGCGGCACCGACCAGGAGCCGGCCCCCTCGACCTCGACCGCCAGCCCGCTGCCGGTGACCTCGGCCTCGAGCTCGTCGCGCAGCGAGAGCGCCAGCCCGAGCGAGTCGAAACCGGGGCCCAGGTTGGCCGAGGTGGCAGGGACCGAGACCCGGACCGGGCCGTCGACGAAGGTGACCATGACTCCGCTCCCTGTCTGCTCGGCGACCGGCTCAGGCGAGCCCGGCCGCACGGGCGGCGCTGGCGACGTCGGCGTCGACGACCGTGTCCACGATGCTGCCTCCGGCGGCGGCAAAGCCCTCCAGCGCGGTGGCGGTGTCCTTGAGCCCGTGGCCGGTGACGGTGACGACGACCGTGCTCCCGGCGTACGACTCCCCCGCCGCGAGCTCCTGGAGCAGGCCGGCGATGCCCGCGGCCGAGGCCGGCTCGACGAAGACGCCGTCGTGCGAGGCGAGGTCACGCTGGGCGGCGAGGATCTGGTCGTCGCTCACCGCGGCGAACCGGCCGCCGGACTCGTCGCGCGCCGCCTCGGCGAGCTTCCACGAGGCCGGGTTGCCGATCCGGATGGCGGTCGCCTTGGTCTCGGGGTCCGGGAACGGCTCACCGGTCACGAGCGGGGCCGCGCCCTCGGCCTGGAAGCCGCGCATCACGGGCTTCCGGGTGGCCAGCCCGAGGTCGGCGTACTGCGTGTAGCCGAGCCAGTACGCCGAGATGTTGCCGGCGTTGCCCACGGGGAGCAGGTGGAAGTCGGGGGCGTCGCCGAGGAAGTCGACGATCTCGAACGCGGCGGTCTTCTGGCCCTCGAGGCGGACCGGGTTCACCGAGTTCACCAGGGCCACGGGGAAGTCCCAGGCGAGGCCCTTCGCGATCCCGAGGCAGTCGTCGAAGTTGCCGCGCACCATGATGACCTGGGCGCCGTGCACGATGGCCTGCGCCATCTTGCCCGCGGCGATCTTGCCCTCCGGCACCAGCACCAGCGGCTTGAGCCCCGCCTTGGCGGCGTAGGCCGCCATCGACGCGGAGGTGTTGCCGGTCGACGCGCACACCACGGCCTCGGCACCGTCGTGCCTGGCCACCGAGATGGCGGCGGTCATCCCGCGGTCCTTGAACGAGCCGGTCGGGTTGTCGCCCTCGACCTTGAGCCACACCTCGGCCCGGGTCAGGCCGGAGAGCCACTCCGAGTGCACCAGCGGGGTGCCTCCCTCGCGCAGGGTCACCGCGGGGGTGCCCTCGGGGATCTCCAGCAGCTGGCGGTACTCCTCGATGACCCCACGCCACTGGTGGGTGCGGGTGATCGCGCCCGCCCGGTGATCGAGCTCGTCGAGATTCACTCGTGGTCCCCCTCGACCCGCATCACCGAGGTGACCTCGCGGACGATGTCCATCTCGCGCAGGTGCTGCACGGTGGCGCTGAGCTGCGCGTCCGTGGCCTCGTGGGAGACCACGACGAGCTCGGCGTCGAGACCGCGGCCCTCCTGGCGCACGGTCGAGATCGAGACGCCGTTCTCGGCGAACGCCGTGGCGACGGCGGCGAGGACGCCCGCACGGTCGTCGACGTCGATCGCGACGTGGTAGCGGGTGCGGGTCTCCCCCATCGGCAGCACGGCCCGGTCGGCGTACGCCGACTCGCCTGCGCCGCGGGTGCCGGCGAGGCGGTTGCGGGCCACGGTGACCAGGTCGCCCAGCACCGCCGAGGCGGTCGGCGAGCCGCCGGCGCCGGGGCCGTAGAACATCAGCTGGCCGGCGGCCTCGGACTCGACGAACACGGCGTTGTAGGCCTCGCGGACCGAGGCCAGCGGGTGCGACCGCGGGATCATCGCCGGGTGGACCCGGACGGCGACCGCGTCGTCGGCGCCGGCCTGCGGCATCAGCTCGCAGATCGCCAGCAGCTTCACCACGCTGCCCATGTCACGCGCGGACTGCACGTCGGCCGCGGTGACCTCGGAGATGCCCTCGCGGTAGACGTCGTTGGCGGTGACCCGGGAGTGGAACGCCAGCGAGGCCAGGATCGCGGCCTTGGCCGCCGCGTCGAAGCCCTCGACGTCCGCGGTGGGGTCGGCCTCGGCGTACCCCAGGTCCTGGGCCTCCTCGAGCGCCTCGGCGAAGCCGGCTCCCGAGGTGTCCATCTTGTCGAGGATGAAGTTGGTCGTGCCGTTGACGATGCCGAGCACCCGGGTGACCCGGTCGCCGGCGAGCGACTCACGCAGGGGACGCAGGATCGGGATGGCGCCGGCCACCGCGGCCTCGTAGTAGAGGTCGCGCCCGGCCTTCTCGGCCGCCTCGAAGAGGGTGGGGCCGTCCTCGGCGAGCAGCGCCTTGTTGGCGGTCACGACCGAGGCGCCGTTCTCCAGCGCCGAGAGGATGAGCGACCGGGCGGGCTCGATGCCGCCGATGACCTCGATGACCAGGTCGACGTCGTCGCGGGCGACCAGCCCGGCGGCGTCGGTGGTGAGCAGGCCCTCGGGCACCTCGACGTCGCGCGCGGCGTCGAGGCGGCGCACCGCGACCCCGACCAGCTCGACCGGTGCCCCCACCCGTGCCGTCAGGTCACCGGCCTGCTCGTCGAGCAGCCGCACCACCTGCGAGCCGACCGACCCGCAGCCGAGCACCGCGACCCTCAGGGCCCTCATCGCTGGGCTATCCACTGACCGCTCCCACATCCGTTGCCAACAGGTCGTCCACAGTCTCCCGCCGTACGACGACGCGCGTCGCACCGTCCCGTACAGCGACCACCGGGGGTCGCAGCGCGTGGTTGTAGTTGGAGGCCATCGAGCGACAGTAGGCACCCGTGCCGGGAACCGCCAGCAGGTCGCCCGGAGCCAGGTCGGAGGGCAGGAACTCGTCCTTCACGACAATGTCGCCCGCCTCGCAGTGCATCCCCACCACGCGCGAGAGCTTCGGCGGCGCGTCGGACGCACGCGAGGCCAGGGTGCAGGAGTAGTCGGCGTCGTACAGCGCGGTGCGGATGTTGTCGCTCATCCCGCCGTCGACGCTGACGTAGGTGCGCCGGGCGCCGCCGTCGAGCTCGACGTCCTTGACCGTGCCGACCTCGTAGACGGTGCACATGGACGGGCCGACGATCGCCCGGCCCGGCTCGATCGACAGCCGGGGCTGCGGGATCCCCAGCGCGCGGCACTCGTGCTCGACGATCTTGGTCATCTCCGTCGCCAGCTGGGACGGGTCCGCCGGATCGTCCTGGGTCGTGTAGGCGATGCCGAACCCACCGCCGAGGTCCATCTCCGGCAGCGTGACGCCGAGCTCCTCGGAGACCCGGGCGTGCAGCGCCAGCACCCGTCGGGCGGCGACCTCGAAGCCGGAGGAGTCGAAGATCTGCGAGCCGATGTGCGAGTGCAGGCCCAGCAGCTCCAGTCCCGGGGCGTCCTGCACGCGGCGCACCGCCTCGAAGGCGTCGCCGGAGGTGATCGAGAAGCCGAACTTCTGGTCCTCGTGGGCGGTGGCGATGTACTCGTGGGTGTGCGCCTCCACGCCGGCGGTGACGCGCACCATGACCCGGGTGGTCGCGCCGGGCTCGGCGACGATCGCGGCCAGGCGTTCGATCTCGACGAACGAGTCCACGATGATCCGGCCGACGCCGAGCTCGACCGCCCGGCGCAGCTCGGCCGGCGTCTTGTTGTTGCCGTGGAAGCCGACGCGGGACATGTCGAAGCCGGCGCGCTCGGCGACCGTCAGCTCACCGCCGGAGCAGACGTCGAGGCAGAGCCCCTCCTCGGCCACCCAGCGCGCGGTGGTCGTGCAGAGGAACGCCTTGCCGGCGTAGAAGACGTCGTACGCCGCGAACGCGTCACGGAAGGCGCGGGCCCGGCCGCGGAAGTCGGCCTCGTCGAGCACGTACGCCGGCGAGCCGTGCTCGGCGACGAGGTCGGTGAGCAGCACCCCGCCGACCTCGAGCCGGCCCTCGACCTTGCGCGCGGTGGTCGACCACAGGTGGTCGACGAGCTGGTTCGGGTCCTCGGGCTGGCGCAGCCAGGACGGGCGCAGCGCACCGTCGGCGTGCGCCCAGCCGGCTTCGTGGGCGTGGGGCATGGACTACATCCGCTCCTACATCCGCTCGGGCGCCGAGACGCCGAGCAGGTCGAGACCGTTGGCGAGGACGGTGCGGGTCGCCGCGACCAGCATGAGGCGCGCCTCGTTGACCGGCCCGGCCGGCTCGTCACCCTGCGGCAGCATCCGGCACTCACGGGTGTCGTACCACTTGTTGAAGACCGAGGTCGTCGCCTCGAGGTAGCGGGCGATCCGGTGCGGCTCGCGCAGCTCGGCGGCGCTGGCGACCACCCGGGGGAACTCCGCGAGGGCGCGCAGCAGCTGCCCCTCGAGCTCGTGGGAGAGCAGCGCCGGGTCGAAGCCCGCGTGCGCGTCCACGGGCAGGGACATGCCGAGGTCAGCGGCGTTCTCCATCATCCGGCAGGTGCGGGCGTGGCCGTACTGCACGTAGTAGACGGGGTTGTCGTTGGAGGCCTTGGTGATCTCGGCGACGTCGAGCGTGAGGGGGCTGTCGGCCGGGTAGCGGGCCAGGGAGTAGCGCAGCGCATCCACGCCGATCTCCTCGACGAGCTCCTCGAGCGTGACCATGGTGCCCGCCCGCTTGGACAGCCGGAGCTCGGCACCGTCGCGCAGGATCTTCACGAGCTGCCCGATGAGCACCTCGATGTGGGCGTCCGGGTCGTCGCCGGCGCACGCCGCCATCGCCCGCAGCCGCCCGACGTACCCGTGGTGGTCGGCACCGAGCAGGTAGATGCAGCGGTCGAAGCCGCGCGCCCGCTTGTTCAGGTAGTAGGCGGTGTCCGAGGCGAAGTAGGTGAGCACGCCGTTGGAGCGGATCAGCACCCGGTCCCGGTCGTCGCCGAAGTCCGTGGTGCGCATCCACAGCGCACCGTCGGCCTCGAAGAGGTGCCCCTTGTCCTGGAGCCCCTTGAGGGTGTCGGTCACGGAGCCGTGCGAGGTGTCCTCGTGCAGGCTCCGCTCGGAGAACCACACGTCGAAGTGTGTGTTGAATCCGTCGAGAGCGTCCTGCTGGTCCTTGAGCTGGACGGCGTACCCCGCCTCCCGGAAGGCGACCAGCCGCTCGTCGGCGGGCAGGTCGACGATCTCCGGCCGGTCCGCCACGATCCGTGCGGCGAGGTCGACGATGTACTCGCCCTGGTAGCCGTCCTCGGGGATCGGCCTGCCCAGCGCGGCCGCCTCGATGGACGCGCCGAAGAGGTCCATCTGGTTGCCGCGGTCGTTGATGTAGAACTCCCGCGTCACCTCGGCACCGGCGGCCTGCAGGACCCGGGCGATCGCGTCACCCAGGACGGCCCACCGGGTGTGCCCCAGGTGCAGCGGGCCGGTCGGGTTGGCCGAGATGAACTCGACGTTGACCCGGTTGCCCACCAGCACCTCGGAGCCGCCGTACGACGCGCCGGCGGCGACGACGTCCGCGGCGACCTGGCCCTGGGCGCCGGCCTCGACGGTGATGTTGAGGAACCCCGGGCCGGCGATCTCCACCGCGGCCACGCCCTCGGCCGCCTCGAGGCGCTGCTGGACGAGGGTCGCGAGCTCGCGCGGGTTCGTCCCGGCCTTCTTGGCGAGCTGGAGGGCGACGTTGGTGGCGTAGTCGCCGTGGCCCTTCTGACGCGGACGCTCCACGGTCACGGTGGTCGGGACGCCGTCGGGCAGCGTCACGGTGCCGTCGGCCACCAGGGCCTGCAGCACGTCGACGATGGTGGTGGAGATCTGGTCAGGGGTCACCGCGTCAGCCTATCGGCGGGCCCCGGTTTCCTTTGCGCCGGTTTCGACAGGTAGTCTCCCGATTCGCATCGACACGCAGCTGCGCGTCGGCATGCACGCCTCCGTAGCTCAGGGGATAGAGCACTGGTTTCCGGTACCAGGTGCCGCAGGTTCGAATCCTGCCGGAGGCGCAGTGTGTTGTCCCAGGACATCACGGACCCGGTGAACCGACAGGTTCGCCGGGTTTCGTCATTGAGCGGTCGGTCCTTGGGGTGCCTCGGGGGCGGAGGCAGCTCGGCTGGGCAGCTCGAGCCGGCCTCATCGGCGTCACGCGGGGAGTGAGGCGCTCCGGGGGTGAACTGCCCTGCGTTGGTGCCGGTGCGGCTGGTCGAAGGTGGCCTACCGGGACCCCGGTCAGCAGTGCTCGAGCGTGGCGTCCTTGCGGGCCTCGTTGCCCAGCATCCGCGCCTGGGACGTGTAGGGCAGCACGACGCTGGCGCCGCCGATGTTGCCGATGCCGCCCTGCACCACACAGCTGGTGATCTTCGAGGGGTCGACCTGGGCCATCGCCTGCGCGAGGCGGAACAGCTCGGCCGGGCCGAGGTCGGTGTGCATGTGCTGCATCACCGAGACGACACCACGCTCCATGAAGCCCGGCACCGAGGCCTGGGCCCGCACCCGGGCCTGGATGCCGCGCAGCACCCGCTGCTGGTTGGCCGAGCGGTCGAAGTCACCGCGGGGCAGGTCGTGCCGGATCCGCGCGAAGGCCATCGCGTCGTACCCGTTGAGGTGGATCCGCCCGGACTTGAACCCCTGCGGCTTGAGGTAGGTGTCGCTGAAGGCGCGCGGGTTCGCCACGTCGATGCCGCCGATCTGGCGGACCATGGCGATGAAGTAGGGGAAGCGGGTCACGAAGACGTAGTCCGGCTGGATCCCGACGAGGTTGCCCACCGTCTGCCCCAGCAGCTGCGGCCCCCCGAAGTACAGCGAGGCGTTGATCTTCTCGTTGCCGTGGCCGGGGATGCTCACCCACGAGTCACGCGGAACGCCGATCGCCGCCGCGGCGCCCGTCTTCGTGTTCAGCCCGATCAGCTGGAGCGCGTCGCCCCGGCTCCGGGTCATGTCCTGGCCCGGACGGGCGTCGGAGCCGACGGCCAGGATCCAGACCACGTCGGGGCTGAGGTCGACGCCGCTGGCGCGGTTCACCTTGACCAGCGAGACCTCGGTCGACTTCACGGCCGAGTCCGGGACGACCACGGCGGCCACCGCGAGCACCAGGGCCAGCGGGGCCAGGCGCCGCGTGAGCAGGCGCAGCCCGCGGAGGGTGCGGGTGCGGGCGGTGCTCATCGACCGCCTCCCTTCGACTTCTTCTTCTGCGGCTTCGACTTCTTCTGGGCCTTCGGCGGGGCCGGCGGCTCCAGCTCGTCGGGCGTGCCCTTGGCGACGTCGTACCCGAACACCTTCCAGCCGTCGGGGCCCGGCGTGAGGAACAGGCGCCCGCGGACCGCGACGGACTTCTTCGCGTCCCCCGTGGTCGTGAACTCGAGCCGGAACCGCGCGGTCGCCCCGGCCGCCCGCCCGCCCGCGGGCAGGACGTCGATCCACACCAGCCGCTGCGTGGCCCGCACCCCGTCGATCCGCCTGGCCAGGGGCTGGTTGGTCATCAGCGCCTTGTCGTGGTGGGCCTGCGCCCGGGCGCTGACGGTGAACCCGGGAAACGCGTCGTGGAAGTCGTTGCGCGGATAGCGTCCCCGGACGTACGCCGCGTCGAACCAGCGGTCGACCACGTCACCGACCTGGCGCTGCACCCGCTTGCGCACGTCCGCGGGCAGGCGCCCCGGCACCCGTTCAAGGCTGACCTGGGTCTTCACCTCGGGCGGGGGCGACGGCGGCTCGGACGAGGAGCTCGGCGCCGCCTCGGAGGGCTGCTTGCTCGTGTCCTCACCGCTGCACGAGGTGCTCGCCGGCACCAGCACGAGGAGCGATGTGGCCAGCGCTGCGACCCGTCGTCTGGGGGTGCTCATGGTGGATCAATCTCTCATGTGGTGTGGATCGCGTAACACCCCGTCCGAAAGGCCACCCTTGCCTGAGCATTTGCTGGCGTGTGGGTCTAGCCTTGACGACTGAAACCCATCACCGCGCGCGTACACCGGAAGAGGCGAACCAACCCGTGCCGCAGTCCTCAGGCAGCCAGTCTCCCGAACAGCCCTCCGCCGACTTCGGCGCCAACGAGTGGCTCGTGGAGGAGATGTACGACCAGTACCAGAAGGATCCCGGCAGCGTTGACCCCACATGGGTGAAGTACTTCCAGGCCAACGGGCACGCCAACGGCCACGCCGCGGCGACCGCCACGAAGACCGAGGAGAAGCCGGCCACGAAGGCGGAGCCGAAGCAGGCCGCGCCTCAGAAGGCCGCCACTCCGAAGGCCGCGCCGCAGGCTGAGCAGAAGAAGGCCGAGGCGAAGAAGGCGGAGGAGAAGACCCCCGCGCCGGTCGCCAAGCCGCGCCCGGCCGCGCAGGCCGACGAGCCCGCCAAGGGCACCACGTCGCCGGTCCCGAAGGACAACAAGCCGGCCGCACCGGCCGCGGCGAGCGACGAGCCGACGTACACCGTGCTCCGCGGCGCCCCCGCCCGCACGGCGCAGAACATGGACGCCTCGCTGAGCGTCCCGACCGCCACGTCGGTCCGCTCGGTCCCCGTCAAGCTGCTGTGGGACAACCGCACGGTCATCAACAACCACCTCGCCCGCGCCCGCGGTGGCAAGGTGTCGTTCACCCACCTCATCGGCTACGCCCTGGTCCGGGCGCTGAAGTCGATGCCCGAGATGAACGTCGGCTTCGACGTGGTCGACGGCAAGCCCAACCTGATCACCCCGGCGCACATCAACCTCGGCCTGGCGATCGACGTCCCCAAGCCCGACGGCAGCCGACAGCTCCTGGTCCCCAGCATCAAGGCCGCGGAGTCGATGGACTTCGCCGGCTTCTGGACCGCCTACGAGGAGATCGTGCGCAAGGCGCGCGACAACAAGCTGACCGTCGAGGACTTCAAGGGCACCTCGATCAGCCTGACCAACCCCGGCGGCATCGGCACCAGCCACTCGGTCCCCCGCCTGATGAAGGGGCAGGGCGCGATCATCGGCGTCGGCGCGATGGAGTACCCGCCGGAGTGGCAGGGCGCCTCGGCCGAGGCCATCGCCCGCAACGCCATCAGCAAGGTCATGACGCTGACCTCCACCTACGACCACCGGGTCATCCAGGGCGCGCAGTCGGGCGAGTTCCTCAAGCGCATCCACCAGCTGCTGCTGGGCCAGGACGACTTCTACGACGAGATCTTCCGCTCGCTGCGCATCCCGTACGAGCCCATCCGCTGGGCCAACGACATCGCGACGACGCACGACGACGACATCAGCAAGCAGGCCCGGATCCTCGAGCTGATCCACGCCTACCGGGTGCGCGGCCACATGATGGCCGACACCGACCCGCTCGAGTACCGCCAGCGCAGCCACCCCGACCTCGAGGTCGAGTCGCACGGCCTGACGCTGTGGGACCTCGACCGCGAGTTCGCCACCGGCTCGTTCGGGGGCTCCGGCCGCCCGTTCATGAAGCTGCGCAACATCCTCGGCATCCTGCGCGACTCCTACTGCCGGACCACCGGCATCGAGTACATGCACATCATGGACCCCGAGCAGCGCCGCTGGATCCAGGAGCGCGTCGAGCAGCCGCACACCAAGCCCCCGCGTGAGGAGCAGCTGCGGATCCTGCTCAAGCTCAACCAGGCCGAGGCGTTCGAGACCTTCCTGCAGACGAAGTTCGTCGGCCAGAAGCGCTTCTCGCTCGAGGGCGGCGAGACCACGATCCCGGTCATCGACGAGGTCTGCGAGGCGGCCGCCGAGGCCGAGCTCGACGAGGTCACGATCGGCATGGCCCACCGCGGCCGGCTCAACGTGCTCGCCAACATCGTCGGCAAGAAGTACTCCCAGATCTTCCGCGAGTTCGAGGGCAACATCGACCCGCGCACGGTCCAGGGCTCCGGCGACGTGAAGTACCACCTCGGCGCCGAGGGCGAGTTCGAGGCCGGCTCGAAGGCCAGGATCAAGGTCTCGGTCGCCGCGAACCCCTCGCACCTCGAGGCCGTCGACCCGGTCCTCGAGGGCATCGCCCGCGCCAAGCAGGACGTGCTGAACAAGGGCGCCGACTACCCGGTGCTGCCGCTGCTCGTCCACGGCGACGCGGCGTTCGCCGGCCAGGGCGTGGTGGCGGAGACGCTCAACCTGTCCCAGCTGCGCGGCTACCGCACCGGCGGCACCATCCACGTGGTGGTGAACAACCAGGTCGGCTTCACCACCTCCCCCGGCTCGTCGCGCTCCTCGCTCTACTGCACCGACGTGGCGCGGATGGTGCAGGCGCCGATCTTCCACGTCAACGGCGACGACCCGGAGGCGTGCATCCGCGTCGCCCGGCTGGCGTTCGAGTACCGCCAGGCGTTCAAGAAGGACGTCGTCATCGACCTGGTCTGCTACCGGCGTCGCGGGCACAACGAGGGCGACGACCCGTCGTACACCCAGCCGCTGATGTACGACCTGATCGAGCAGAAGCGCTCGGTGCGCAAGCTCTACACCGAGTCCCTCATCGGTCGTGGCGACATCACGATCGAGGAGGCCGAGCAGGTCCTGCGCGACTACCAGCAGCAGCTGGAGCGGGTCTTCACCGAGGTGCGCGAGGCGAGCAGCCAGCCCTCGGAGTGGACCACGGTCCCCGACTACCCGGACAAGCCCGTCGGCGAGGCGAGCACCGCGGTCTCGGTCGACGTGCTGAAGCGGATCTCCGACGCCTACGTGACCCCGCCGGCAGGGTTCACGGTCCACCCGAAGGTGATGCCGCAGCTCCAGCGGCGCGCGGCCGCGATCACCGACGGCCCGATCGACTGGGGCACCGGCGAGGTGCTGGCCTTCGGGTCGCTGCTCATGGACGGCCGGCCGGTGCGCCTGGCCGGCCAGGACTCGCGTCGCGGCACCTTCGTGTCCCGCTTCGCGACGATCATCGACCGGGTCAACGCCGACGAGTGGACGCCGCTGTCCTCGCTGACCGAGGACCAGGCGAAGTTCTACGTCTACGACTCGCTGCTCTCGGAGTACGCCGCGCTCGGCTTCGAGTACGGCTACTCGGTGGCCCGTCCCGAGGCGCTGGTGCTGTGGGAGGCACAGTTCGGCGACTTCGTCAACGGCGCGCAGACCGTGATCGACGAGTTCATCACCTCGGGTGAGACAAAGTGGCGCCAGCAGTCCGGCGTCGTGCTCCTGCTCCCCCACGGCTACGAGGGCCAGGGTCCGGACCACTCCTCGGCCCGCATCGAGCGCTTCATGACGATGTGTGCCGACGACGCGTTCGTCGTCGCCCAGCCGTCGACGCCGGCGTCGTACTTCCACCTGCTGCGCCAGCACTCGCTGGGCGAGGAGCACCGGCCGCTCATCGTGTTCACCCCGAAGTCGATGCTCAAGCGCAAGGAGGCTGCCTCGCGGCCGGACGACTTCACGAAGGGCTCGTTCCGGCCGTTCATCGGCGACGACCAGGCCGACCAGGGAACCGTCGACACGCTGCTGCTGTGCTCGGGTCGCGTCACCTGGGACCTGATGGTCGAGCGTGCCAAGCGCGAGAACTCCGAGCGCTTCGCCATCGGCCGGGTCGAGCAGCTCTACCCGCAGCCGATCGACGACATCAAGGCCGAGATCGCCCGCTACCCGCACCTGAAGAGCGTGCGCTGGGTGCAGGACGAGCCGGAGAACATGGGCCCCTGGCCGCACTACGCACTCAACGTGTGGCCCGAGGTCGACGCCAGCGTCGAGGCGATCACCCGCGGGGCGTCGTCGTCGCCGTCGGTCGGCACGGTGAAGCGGCACCAGTCCGAGCAGAAGGACCTGCTCGAGCGGGCTTTCGCCTGAGGAAGGCCCGATGTACTTCACCGATCGCGGTATCGAGGAGCTCGAGAAGCGCCGGGGTGACGAGGAGGTCACCCTGGCGTGGCTCGCCGAGCGGCTCCAGGAGTTCACCGACACCCACCCGGAGTTCGAGACGGCCGTCGAGCGGTTCGCCACCTGGCTGGCCCGCCTCGACGATCCCGAGGACTGAGAAGGGCTCTCGCGGAGAACGGCCGCAGCCGGAAGGCTGCGGCCATGTCGCCCCTCTCGAACGACCACGGGCTGCACGACGACGTCGTGCAGTACCCCGACGCCCCGTGGCGGATGCTGGGCCAGCTCTGGCTCTCGGTCTTCCGGATCCGCGAGGCGGTCGACCCTGCTCTCGCCCCGGGCGGACGGCCGGCCGGGGTCTACGGCGTCGTCTTCGTCAGCTACGAGCCGGGCAGCCCGTTGACCTACTCCGAGCTGCTGGTGGCCCGGGCGGTGCCGGGCCCGGGCAGGGGGCGCCAGGTCTCCATCACCGACATCTGGGTCGACTCCCCCGCCTCCATGGCGGGCGGGCGTGAGCTCTGGGCGATCCCGAAGGCGCTGTGCGACTTCGACCTGGAGAGCAGCCACACGGGTCCGCTGACGCGCACCGACTGGTCCGCGTCGCTCCAGCGGCAGCCCATCGCCGACGCGCGGTTCACCGACGTCTCCCGGGCCGCCGTGCGCCTGCCGTTCCGCGGTCGCGTCCGGCAGCCACCGCTCGAGCCGGGCGGCCCCGACGGCGCGGCCACGATGGCGGGAACGGCGAAGTCGCTGCCCTGCCACGCGCGCTGGGACTTCGCGCCGGGCGGACCACTCGGGTGGCTGGCGGGCAGGCGACCGCTGGCGTCGTTCCGGATGGCCGGCTTCCGGATGTCCTTCGGCTGAACGGGTCCGGGCGGTCAGGCCGCGGGGGCGCCGCGCTGCGCCGCCACGTGGACGATCGTGCCGGGGTAGCAGCAGTTGCACAGGTGCACGAGGTGGCCGACGAAGTGCGCCGGCACGCCGGACGCGCGGGTGAGGTCGATGGTGAGGCGGCACGCCGTACGCCGGAAGGCCCGCTCGACCTCCTCGTGCACGAGCGCCCACGCATCCCGATCGAACGTCCCGGTGAGCTCGAGAGTGCTGGTGCCGGGGTCGTAGTGCGAGGCGAACGCCGTGTCCATGAAGTTCCTCGGTTCGGTCGACGAGCTGGTCCGTTCCCCCGGAGGATCGACACCTACCCGGCCCGTAGTGAGCGGAACCACTGGTCTGGACCAGTCACTCCTCGTGGTCGTCGGACGCCTTCCGGGCGGAGTCCCGGATCTCGAAGATCTCCGTGGCGAAGCCGCCCAGCGCACCGGCCACGTCGCGCACCGCGCCGGTGACGATCGCGGTCACCTGGCCGACGGCGGTGGCGGCGGCCTGCACGGCGTCCTGGGCTGCGTCCTTGCGGATCTCGGCCCTGCTCAGGTGGTCCTTCATGGCCACAATCCTCCGGCCCACGGCGCACCACCACAACCGGCTGTGAGCGATCCCGCACCCCGGTGCACGCCTGTGCACCGGGGTCTACGATCGGGCGCATGGCGGAGGAGGCGATGAGCCGTCCCGGGACGAGGGGCGAGCGCAAGGAGCGGACCCGCCGGGCGATCATGGACGCCGCGCTGTCGCTGTCCGAGGAGAGCAGCCTGGGGGCGCTCTCCCTGCGCCAGGTGGCCAAGGAGGTCGGCATCGTGCCGACCGCGTTCTACCGGCACTTCGACTCCGTCGAGGCGCTCGGCCTGGCCCTGGTCGACGAGTCGTTCGTCTCGCTGCGCGCGATGCTGCGCGACGTGCGACGCGGGGACCCCGCCTTCGACGCGATGGTCGACCGCTCGATCAACGTGCTCGTGGCGCACGTGCACCGACAGCGCGCGCACTTCCTGTTCATCGCGCGCGAGCGCGCCGCCGGCCCACCTGCCGTGCGCGAGGCGATCCGGCACCAGATCGAGCTCTTCGAGCACGAGCTCGCCACCGACCTGGCCGGGTTGCCGGGCACCGACCCCTGGTCGACCGAGGACCTCCGGGTGCTGTCGAACCTGATCGTCACCGCCCTGGTCGCCACCGCGGAGGCCATCCTCAGCGCCCCCGCGGCACCGGACGCGGAGAAGGCCATCGTCGAGACGGCGCGCACCCAGCTGCGGATGGTGCTGGTGGGCGCGTTGAACTGGCGCTCCAGCCCCTGACACCTTTCCCCAGGTCGGCAAGTCCCGCGCGCGCACGCCCGCTCGGGCGTACCTTCGGGCCCATGGGCCTCGCCGCTGACCTGTCCTACGACCTCCGCCGACCGAACGTGTTCCAGCGCGGTGTCCAGGCCTTCGCGTCGACCAGGGCCGGAGCGCGGCTCTTCTCGAGGCTGCTGCCTCCGATGGACCGGGCGGCGACCCGGCTCACCCACGGGCGCACGAGCGTTCCGCGGCTGCTGGCGGCCCTGCCGGTCCTCCTGGTCACGACGACCGGTCGCAGGTCGGGGCAGCCGCGCGACACGCACCTCATCGCGGTGCCGATCGAGGACACGTTGGCCCTCCTCGGCACCAACTTCGGACAGGAGCACACGCCGGCCTGGGTCCACAACCTCGAGGCCGACCCCCGGGCGAGGGTGACCCACCGCGGAGTCAGCCGTCAGGTCGTGGCGCGCCCGGCCACCGACGCGGAGCGCGAGCAGGTGCTGCTCAACTCGGCCGGCGTCTACGGCGGGTACCTGAAGTACCAGCAGCGGATCACCGGTCGCCGGCTGCGGATCTTCGTGCTCGAGGCGGCGGACTGACCCGGGCCGTCAGCCGGCGGCGCGGACCGCCACGTCGGGGACCGTGGAGTCGGCCGGCAGGTCGAGGACGTGCAGGATCGTCGCGGCCACCGTCCCGGCATCGCTCCAGCGCGCCGCGTCGTACTCCTTGCCCTCCTGGGCATGGACCTTCTGCTGCATCGGCGTGGCCGTGCGGCCGGGGTAGACGGTGGTGACCCGGACGCCGTTCCCGAGCTCCTCGCCGCGCAGCGCGTCGGCCAGGGCCCGCAGGCCGAACTTCGAGGCGGCGTAGCCCGACCACGTCGGGCTGGCGGACAGCCCGGCCCCGGAGTTGACGAAGACGACCGTCCCGCGGGCGGCCCGCAGCGCCGGGAGCAGCGCCCGGGTCAGCAGCATCGGCGCGGTCAGGTTGACGTCGAGCTGCTGCTGCCAGCGGCCGAGGTCGAGCGCGGCCACCGGCTCGAGGTCGACCACGCCGGCGACGTGCAGCAGGGAGTCCACGCGGTCGGGCAGGTCCGCCTCGGCCAGGGCGCGCTCGAGCCCGCCGGGGTCGGCCAGGTCGGCGACGAGCATCCGGGCACCGGGGTACCTCGCCGCCAGCTCGGCGGCCCGCTCGTCACTGCGCGCGAGCAGCCACAGGTCGTCGTCGCGCTCGTGCAACCGGTCCGCCAGGACGGCGCCGATGCCGGACCCGGCACCGGAGATGACGTGCGTCGCCATCAGCGGGTGAAGACGATCTTGCCGAAGACGTCGCCCGCGGCCATCGCCGCGAAGCCGTCGCGGGCCTGGTCCATGGGCAGGGTGCGGTCGATGAGCGGCCGCGCACCGGAGGCGTCGAGCAGGGTCACCAGCGAGGCGAGCTCGGCCCGGGTGCCCATGGTGGAGCCGATGACGCGCAGCTGCAGGAAGAAGATGCGGGTGAGCTCCGCGTCGTCGAGCTCGGGACCGGAGGTGGTGCCGGAGATGACGATGGCACCGCCGGGACGCAGCGAGCGGATCGAGTGCGACCAGGTGGCGCGACCCACGGTCTCCATCACCGCGTCCACCTTGACCGGGAGCCGGGCACCGGACTCGAAGACCTCGTGCGCGCCGATCTCCAGCGCCCGCGCCCGCTTGGCCTCGTCGCGGCTGGTGGCCAGCACCCGGAGGCCGCCCGCCCGCGCCAGCGTGATCAGGGCGGTGGCGACACCGCCGCCGGCGCCCTGCACCAGCACCGTGTCGCCGGGCTTGAGGTCGCCCTGGGTGAAGAGCATGCGGTACGCCGTGAGCCAGGCCGTGGGAAGGCACGCGGCCTCCTCGAAGGACAGCGACTCGGGCTTGGGGATGACGTTCCCGCGGGGCACGACGACCTTGTCGGCGAAGGTGCCCTGGTGCCGCTCGGAGAGCAGCGACCGCTTCGGGTCGAGGGTCTCGTCCCCGCCGGTCCACGACGGGTCGCTGACCACGGCGTGCACGAGGACCTCGTTGCCGTCCTCGTCGTGGCCCGCGGCGTCGCAGCCGAGGATCATCGGCAGCGCCTCCTCGCGCAGCCCGACACCGCGCAGCGACCACAGGTCGTGGTGGTTGAGCGAGGCCGCCTTGACGGTGACCGTCGTCCATCCGTCGGGGGCGACCGGGTCGGGCCGCTCCCCCACCACGAGGCCGGACAGCGGGTCGTCGGAGGAGAACTTCTCGGCGTAGACGGAGAACATGTTCGCCAACCTATCCACCGGGGGTGTGGTGTCGACAAGCTCGACCACCGGACGGACGGCGGCCGGGGTCAGCGGCGGGCGACGCCGTCGCGACGCGCGGCCTCGGCCACCGCGGTGGCCACCGCCGGGCCCACCCGCGGGTCGAACGGCGAGGGGATGATCATGTCCTCGGCGAGGTCGTCGCCCACCAGCTGCGCGAGCGCGTCGGCCGCGGCCAGCTTCATGCCCTCGGTGATGGCGGTCGCGTGGACGTCGAAGGCACCCCGGAAGATCCCCGGGAACGCCAGCACGTTGTTGATCTGGTTGGGGAAGTCCGACCGGCCGGTGGCGACCACCCGGGCGTGCCGGTGGGCGACCTCGGGGTGCACCTCGGGGATCGGGTTGGCCAGCCCGAAGATGATGGCGTCCGGCGCCATCGTGGCGACGTACTCCTCCGGCACCGTGCCCCCGGAGACGCCGATGTAGACGTCGGCGCCGGCGAGCACGTCGGCCAGGGAGCCCGAGCGCCCGAAGTTGTCGGCGGTGTCCACCGCCAGGGCGCGCTTGACGGGCGTGAGGTCGCCACGGGCGGAGCTCAGGACGCCCTTGCGGTCGGTGACGGCGAGGTCCTTGATGCCGGCCTCGAGCAGGATCCGGGCCACCGCCACCCCGGCGGCCCCGGCGCCCGAGATGACCACGCGGGTCGACCCCGGGTTGCGGCCGGTCAGCCGCAGCGCGTTCTGGAGCGCGGCCAGCGCCACCACGGCGGTGCCGTGCTGGTCGTCGTGGAAGACCGGGATGTCGAGCCGCTCCTTGAGCCGCTGCTCGATCTCGAAGCAGCGCGGCGCGGAGATGTCCTCGAGGTTCACGCCGCCGAAGCTGGGCGCGAGCCGGGCCACGGTCTCGATGATCTCCTCGGTGTCGGTGGTGTCCAGGCAGATCGGAACCGCGTCGACGTTGCCGAACTGCTTGAACAGCACGGCCTTGCCCTCCATCACCGGCATCGCCGCGGCCGGGCCGATGTCGCCGAGCCCGAGGACGGCGGTGCCGTCGGTGACGACGGCGACGGTGTTCGGCACCCACGTGTAGTGCTGGGTCAGCGCCGGGTCCGCGGCGATCGCCTCGCAGACCAGGGCGACGCCCGGCGTGTAGGCGAGCGACAGGTCGTCAGGACCCCTGAGGGATACCGTCGACCGGGTCTCCATCTTCCCGCCGACGTGCAGGTCGAAGACGGGGTCACCGGTGTGCGGGTGCGACTCAGCTTCCATGGCCAATCTGACTCTCCAGGCGCGCGGCCGGCAGGGAACGAGGATGGTCAAGCTCGACGCGGCAAGGGTGGTACGCGGAACTCGTCGGACCAGGGGATCACCCTGGTGCCAGTGTGGCACAGCGCGCCTCGCCGCCCGGCTGACCGTCCACGGCTGACGGTCCACGACTGACGGTCCACGACTGACGGTCACGACCGGGGACCGTCAGCCCGGCCGGCGCGTGCGGGAACCGCGGGGTCGCCCGGGCCGGGGCCACAGGCGGGCCACCACGACGGCCGGGACCTGGTCCTCGGCGACCGCGCCGCGGTGCCGCGAGTCCACCCCCTCGTCGGGGTTGTCGCTCAGCAGCCACCAGGCCGGAGCGCCGGACCGCGAGGTACGCCGCTCGACGGCGCGCTTGACCGCGAGGGTCCCGTCCGGGAACCGGGCCAGCACCAGCGCCCCGGGCCGCACCGGCCCGGCGTACCGCACCAGCAGCAGGTCCCCGTCGCGCAGCGTGGGCAGCATCGAGCTGCCGCGCACCCGGGCGAACCCGAATGGAGGGTGCGCTGAGGGGTACGAAACCTCCCCACGAGGACGACGCGGCACGCGGAGTAGTGTCGCAGTCGATACGACGATCCCCTACACGAGAGGACCCCGGATGCTCGCGCGACTGTTCGCACCCACCGTTGAAGTCTCCGCTCACTGCGACCTCCCCTGCGGTGTCTACGACCCCGCCCAGGCCCGCATCGAGGCCGAGTCGATCAAGGCGATCATCGCCAAGGTCGCGGACAACGACGACCCCGACTTCCGCACCCGCGCGATCCTCATCAAGGAGCAGCGGTCGGAGCTCGTCAAGCACCACCTGTGGGTGCTGTGGACCGACTACTTCAAGCCCCCGCACTTCGAGAAGTACCCCCAGCTGCACACGCTGGTCAACGAGGCCACCAAGCTCGCCGGCGCCTCCGGCACCAAGGGTGAGCTGGACGCCGGCAAGGCCGACGAGCTGCTCGCCAAGATCGACGAGATCGCGGAGATCTTCTGGGAGACGAAGAAGGGCTGAGGACGGGAGCCCAGCAGGGGCTTCTGATCCGACATGTGTGACGGGGTCGGCCACCGGGTACACCACCCCGGGGCCGGCCCCCACTAGTCTGCAGCGCGAGACCCACCACCGGAGGACGACGACGATGTCATTGAGCGGGCCACTGACCGGGCCGGCGAGCGGTCATTCCCAGGACCGGGCCGACGTGGAGCTGCGCGTTCCCGCGGACAGCGCCTACGTCTCCGTGCTGCGCACCACGACCGCCGGGCTGGCCGCCCGGCTGGACTTCCCCATCGACGACATCGAGGACCTGCGGATCGCGGTCGGCGAGGCCAGCGCGATGGTGCTGCCGGAGGCCGACGAGGCGGCGGACCTGCTGTGCCGCTTCTTCATGCACCCCGGCCGGCTCACGGTCACCGTGGGCGTGAGCACCTCGCGTGCCGCGCAGCGCCCCGACTACGACAGCTTCGCCTGGCAGGTGCTGACGACCCTCGCGACCAGCGCCTCCGCCGACACCACCGACGGACGGTTCACCATCACGCTGACCATGGAGTCCGGCCACCCGGAGCTCGACCTGTGACATGGACCCGGTCATGACCGACGACGCCGACGACAGGCCGGAAGGCCCACCATCAGGCGTCGAGGTGACCCGGCGACGCAGCGCGGACCTGTTCGGCCAGCTCCGGGACGAGGATGCCTCGGCCGACAGCCGGGACTACGCCCGCGACGAGCTCGTGCACCTGCACCTGCCCCTCGTGGAGCACTGCGCCCGACGCTTCCGCAACCGTGGTGAGCCCTTCGAGGACCTCGTCCAGGTGGGCACGATCGGCCTGATCAAGTCCATCGACCGCTTCGACGCCGAGCGCGGCGTCGAGTTCTCCACCTACGCGACCCCGACGATCATCGGCGAGATCAAGCGCTACTTCCGCGACAAGGGCTGGGCGATCCGGGTGCCCCGGCGGCTCCAGGAGCTGCGGATGCAGATCGGCACCACGACCGCCGAGCTGACCCAGTCGCTCGGCCGCTCCCCCACCCCGCGCGAGCTCGCCGAGAGCATCGGGTGCTCGGTGGAGGAGATCGTCGAGGGGATCGAGTCCAGCAACGCCTACTCGACCCTGTCGCTGGACGCCAGCGACGACAACGAGGAGGGCGCCGCCACGATGCTGGACGCCATCGGCATCGACGACCAGAACCTCGAGCACGTCGAGATCCGGGAGTCCCTCAAGCCGCTGCTCGACCAGCTCGCGCCCCGGGAGAAGAAGATCCTGCTGCTGCGCTTCTTCAAGAACATGACGCAGTCGCAGATCGCCGAGGAGATCGGCGTCTCCCAGATGCACGTCTCCCGGCTGCTGAACCGCACCCTCGACCAGCTGCGGGCCTCGCTGGAGGAGTCCGGCTGAGGCTGAGGGTCGCTCAGCCCTCCTCGGAGGGCCGGTCCGACAGCGCATCGATGCTCGCCGGGTGCAGGACCCCTGCGAGGACGACCACGGCCACCACCGCCAGCGCCACGGACGCCCACGGGCCGTCGCCGCCGCGCAGGCTCCAGGCCATGCCCAGCCAGATCAGCTGGGCGAGCACGACGGGGCTGCGGGCCCACGACCGGCAGCGGCTCAGCGCCCACGCGCACAGCGCCAGCCCCACGCCGTACACGACGAAGAAGCCGGCGGTGGTGAGGCCCAGCGACACCCGCTCCGAGGACAGGCTGGCCAGCTCCAGGACGGCCAGGACGATCATCAGCAGGCCCTCGATCGCCACCAGGGAGGCGGCGACGACGAGGGGTGCAGGGGTGGCGGTAGACTGCGGGCTCACGGCGCCAGCGTAGGAGATCCAGCGGAGCGGTCCCGGCGCAGTCGGCGTCAACGGTCACGCCGTGTGACGCTCGTGACGCAAAGAGACCGCGCTCAGGCCTTGTTTAACGGTCCAATAGTTGCCACGCTAGACGACGCGCTCGTGAACGCCTTCACCCATGAGTCGTTCGCTCGCGCCCGCAGGGCTGTGAGAACTCCTGACCTGTACGCACGTAGAAGGAAGTAGGGATCCCCCAGCCATGGATTGGCGCCACCGTTCCGCCTGCCTCGACGAGGACCCGGAGCTGTTCTTCCCGATCGGCAACACCGGTCCGGCCATCCTCCAGATCGAGGAGGCCAAGCAGGTGTGCCGACGCTGCGAGGTGCGCGAGCAGTGCCTCGCCTGGGCGCTCGAGGCTGGCCAGGACCACGGCGTGTGGGGTGGGCTCAGCGAGGACGAGCGTCGTGCCCTGAAGCGGCGCAACGCCCGGGCCCGCGTGCGTACGGCCTGAGTCACTCCAGGGGTACGTCGATCGCCGCGCGGGCACCACGCCCTCCCGGCGCCGGCCCCACCTCCAGCAGCCCACCGAGCTCGGACTCGACGAGCGTGCGGACGATGGAGAGCCCCAGGTTCGTCGACCGGTCCAGGTCGAAGCCGTCCGGCAGCCCCTTCCCGTCGTCCTCGACGCTCACGTGCAGCCGCCCCACCAGCCGGCGCACGGTGACCACGATCTCGCCTCCGGCCGCGACGTCCGCGGGGGCCCCGGCGTAGCCGTGCTCGACGGCGTTCTGGAGCACCTCGGTCAGCACCATCGCCAGCGCGGTCGCCACCTCTGAGGGCAGCACCCCGAAGCGTCCGTCCCGGCGCACGTGGACGCGGTCCCCCACCGCGCTGACCTCGGTGACCATCCGCCCGAGCCGGTCGGCGATCTCGTCGAAGTCCACCTGCTCCTCGACCGCCTGGCTCAGCGTCTCGTGGACGATCGCGATCGAGCCCACGCGGCGCACGGCCTCCTCGAGGGCCGACCGTGCCGACTCCGAGTCGATCCGCCGCGCCTGGAGGCGCAGCAGCGCCGCCACGGTCTGCAGGTTGTTCTTCACCCGGTGGTGGATCTCCCGGATCGTGGCGTCCTTGGTCACCAGCTCCCGATCCCGGCGCCGCAGGTCGGTCACGTCCCGCACCAGCACCAGCGCGCCGATGTGGTCGCCCTGGGGCCGCAGCGGGATGGACCGCACGATCAGCGACGCCTCGTCGGTGCCGAGCTCGGTGTCCCGGTGGGCTCTTCCGCCCAGCACCGCGCTCAGGGTCTCCTCGTCCGGCCGTCGGCGCGGCGGCACCAGCTCGCGGGTCAGCTCCGCCAGGGACAGGCCCGCCAGGTCCCCCGACAGCCCGAGCCGCCGGTAGACCGAGAGCGCGTTCGGGCTCGCGTAGACGACCCGCCCGGACGCGTCCACCCGCAGGAACCCGTCCCCGACGCGGGGGGAGTCCGCGTGGTCGCTGCGCTGGCCGGGGGCCGGGAAGTAGCCGTGCGAGATCATCTGCGTCAGGTCGGCCGCCGTCTGCAGGTAGGACAGCTCCAGGCGGCTGGGCGTGCGCACCCCCAGCAGGTTGGTGTTGCGCGCCACGACCGCGATCACGCGATCGTTGCGCCGCACCGGGATCGTCTCCACCCGCACCGGCACGTCGTCACGCCACTCGGGGTCGCCCTCCCGGACCAGCCGGCCCTGGGCCCAGGCCGCGTCCAGCATCGGGCGGCGGCCGGCCGGGACGAACGTGCCGACCACGTCGTCGACATACGCCGTGGGGCCGGTGGTGGGGCGCATCTGGGCCCCCGCCCAGAAGCCCTGGCCCTCGCGGTCGGGCAGCCAGAGGACGAGGTCGGCGAACGAGAGGTCCGCGATGATCTGCCAGTCCGCCTGCAGCAGCTGCAGCCAGGCCACGTCCTCGTCGTCGAGGTCCGTGTGGCTGCGGACGAGCTCGGTCAGCGACGGCACGGCCACAGTGTCTATCACCCGGGGCCCTCCGGGCGTGTCGCCGACGGGGCTTTGGCAGGATGTCCCCCATGTCGGGGTCGTACTGGAGCCAGGTCCAAGCCAGAGGGCTCGCGGTCCCCTCGGACCGGCCCCTCGACGACCTCACCGCCGAGCTCACCCGGATGCTGGGATCGCCGGATCCCGCCCTGCGCGACGGCACGGCGTACCCCACGCTCGCGACCTGGGTCGACCGCGGCGTGTACGACGACCTGCTCGCCGGCCTGGGTGACGGGATGGCCGCCGGGCTGAGGGTCGGGGTCGGCGAGACCGACACCGACACCGTCTTCCGCCGCAGCTTCTCGGTGCTCGTCCTCGCCGAGTGCATCGCCCGGGACAACGGCCGCCCGCTGCTGCCGGGCGGCAAGATCCTCGACTGGGGCGACCGGGTCGCCACCTGGCTGCTGCGCGAGCGCGACCTGCGTGGCTTCGTCCCCGGCAAGGGGTGGGCGCACGCCGTGGCGCACGGTGCCGACGCCCTGGGCACCCTGGCCCTGTCGCCCCACGTCTACACCCCCGAGCTGACCGTGGTGCTGGACGTGATCGCCGACCGCGTCCTGCTGCCGGTCGACCGGCTCTTCACCGCCGGCGAGCCGGACCGGCTGGCGCTGGCCACCATGAAGGTGCTGCACCGCAACCTCGTCCCGCTGCGCGTGCTGGAGCCCTGGATCGCCCGGCTCGCGGCGGCTGCCGGCACCCAGGGGTCCTACGACGACCGGGACCCCTATCTCGTGGGCGGCAACGCCCAGGCCTTCCTGCGGGCGCTCTACCTGCAGCTGGCGATGGGGCCGAAGCCGCCCGAGCACCGGACCGACCTGCTGCTGGTGCTCGTCGACGCCCTCAAGGCGACCAACCCCCACTACCTCGGTACTACGCCCGAGTAACCTGCGAGGCATGAGCGACGCGGCGACCCGGACCAGCGACGGCACCGACCTCCCCGAGGGGAACGAGAGCACGGAGGGCGGGGAGCTCAGCGGCCACGCCGGTGAGCTGGCGGTCGCGGTGGCCCGCGCCCACGGCGTGAAGACGATGTTCACGCTGTCCGGGGCGCACGTCTTCCCGATGTACGACGGCGCCGTCAAGGCCGAGCCGCCGATGCGACTGCTCGACGTGCGCCACGAGCAGACCGCGGCGTTCGCCGCCGAGGCGACGGGCAAGCTCACCCGGGTGCCCGGACTCGCCGTGCTGACCGCGGGGCCGGGCGTCACCAACGGCGTCAGCGCCATCGCCCAGGCCCAGTTCGCCGGGTCGCCGATGGTCGTTGTCGGGGGGCGGGCGCCCGCCAACCGCTGGGGCAGCGGCAGCCTCCAGGAGCTCGACCAGCCGCCGATCCTCGCCTCGGTCTCCAAGATGGCCCGCACCCTGCACACCGCCGGCGACGTCCTCGACGGGATGGACCGGGCGTTCACGACGGCCCGCTCCTCCCACCGTGGCCCGGTGTTCGTGGACGTCCCGATGGACGAGCTCTTCAACGTGGCGTCCGGCCCGGCCCCGGTGCTGTCCGAGGTCCGCGGCGCGGAGCCCGACCCGGACGCGGTCACCGAGATCGCCGAGCTGCTCGCCGACGCCCACCGGCCGGTGCTCGTGCTCGGCACCGACGTGTGGGCCGACGGCGCGGAGGAGGCGGCGCTGCGCTTCGTCGAGGCGGTCGGGATCCCCACCATCACCAACGGGATGGGCCGCGGCGTCGTGCCCGGCGGCCACCCGCTGCTGGTGACCAAGGCCCGCGGCAAGGCGCTCGGCGGCAGCGACCTCGTGGTCGTCGTCGGGACCCCGCTGGACTTCCGGCTCGGCTACGGCGTCTTCGGCGGACGGGAGGACGCGGCGCCGGCCCAGGTCGTGCACGTCGCCGACTCCCCCGGCCAGGTCTCGGGCCACGCCGACCTCGCAGCCTCGGTCTCCGGTGACCTCACGGCGGTCTTCGACGGCCTGCAGGCGGGCCTGGAGCAGGTCGTGCGCCGCCCGGACTGGTCCACCTGGGTGGCCGACCTCCAGGACACCGTGGCCGCCGCCACCGAGCGGGACGCCGCCCTGCTCGCCGCCGAGGCCGACCCGATCCACCCGGCCCGCATCTACGGCGAGCTGGTCCCCCGGCTCGCCGAGGACGCGGTCGTGATCGGGGACGGTGGCGACTTCGTCAGCTTCGCGGGCAAGTTCGTCGAGCCGCGACGCCCCGGCGGCTGGCTCGACCCGGGCCCCTACGGCTGCCTGGGCGCCGGCCTGGGCGCCGCGATCGCGGCGCGGCTGGCCCGACCGTCCGCGCAGGTCGTGCTGCTCCTGGGCGACGGCGCCGCCGGCTTCTCGCTGATGGACGTGGACACGCTGGTGCGCCACGGCCTGCCCGTGGTGATGGTCATGGGCAACAACTCGGCGTGGGGCCTGGAGAAGGGCCCGATGCAGATGCTCTACGGCTACGACGTGGTCGCCGACCTCGCACCGCGGACGGCGTACGACGAGGTGGTGCGGGCGCTCGGCGGCGCCGGCGAGACCGTCACCGACCCGCGGCAGATCGGGCCCGCCCTGGACCGGGCGTTCGCCTCCGGCGTGCCGTACCTCGTCAACGTCATCACCGACGTCGACGCGGCGTACCCGCGCAACACCTTCGGGATCTGAGGAGCGAGATGCGACTGCGACGGGCGACCCCGAAGGACTACGAGGCCGTCGGCGAGGTCACCGTCGCGGCGTACTCCGACTTCACCCTCGGCCCCGACGACCCCTACCTCGAGCACCTGCGCAACGCTGCCGCCCGCGACCTCGAGGCGGAGCTGTGGGTCGCCACGCCGGACGACGGCGACACCGTCCTCGGCAGCGTCACCCTCTGCCGGGAGGGCTCACCGTGGCGCGAGCTGGGCGGCCACGACGAGGGCGAGTTCCGGATGCTGGCGGTCGCGCCCGGGGCCCGGCGCTCGGGCGTGGGCGAGGCGCTGGTCCGCCTGGTCCTGGACCGCTTCCGCGAGGAGGGCGCGGTCGCGATCGTCATGTCGACCCTGCCCCAGATGGCCGACGCCCACCGGCTCTACGAGCGGCTCGGCTTCGAGCGGACGCCCGAGCGGGACTGGCGGCCGGTGCCGCACGTCGAGCTGATCGCCTACCGGCTGGACCTGCTCGCATGAGCGAGGCCAGGCTCCGGTTCAGCGTCACCGACGACGACACGGCCGCGGCCCTCGGCTCGGGCAGCCTGCCCGTGCTCGCCACCCCGCGGCTGCTGGCCTGGTGCGAGGCGGCCACCTGCGCCGCGCTCGAGGGCTCGTTGGCCGAGGGGGCGACCAGCGTCGGCACCCGGGTCGCGCTGGAGCACGTCGGCGCGAGCCCGGTAGGCCAGGAGCTCGAGGTCACCGCGTCGCTGGCCCACGTCGACGGCCGGCTGCACCGGTTCGCGGTGGCCGCCCGTCACGTGGGGGGCAAGGTCGTGGGCTCCGGCGAGGTCACCCGCGTGGTGGTCGACGCGGAGCGGTTCCTCTCCCGGCTGTGACCCGGCCCGGTTTCGCCCCGGGGCCCAATTTCGTCTGGTCGCCGCGACCTGAGAGGATGGCCGATGGCTCGTCCGCTCCTTGACGGGCTGGGCCACGATCGTCGATCCAGGAGGACACCATGGGCAAGACCGGCCGCAAGCGCCGCGCTCGCAAGAAGAAGGGCGCGAACCACGGCAAGCGCCCCAACGCCTGAGCGCTGCTACGTCAGTAGCACACAGCACTGAGCCCCCAGCCGATCCGGCCGGGGGCTCGTTGCTTCTCGGTGGAACGGTGGGTCAGCCCTCGCTGATCTGCACCTGCACCTCACGGATCCGGAACATCACGCGCTCGCGCAGCTCCTGGGGGGCCGCCTCGGAGCAGGACCGGGCCACGACGGCCTTCACCGTCCGCTGCAGGTCGTACTTCTCCAGGCAGGGGTTGCAGGCGTCGAGGTGGAGCCGCACCGCCGAGCAGTCGGCCTCGTCGAGCTCGTTGTCGAGGAAGTAGACGATGCGCTCGAGGTAGTCCGCACAGTCCTCGTTGCTGGGATGGTCGTGGGAGTGGCTCACGACTCTCCCCCCTCACGGCCGACGGGCAGCAGGTCGTTGGTGCGCACGTAGTCCGAGAGCATGTCCCGCAGCTGGCGGCGACCCCGGTGCAGCCGGGACATGACGGTGCCGATGGGTGTCTCCATGATCTCGGCGATCTCCTTGTAGGCGAATCCTTCGACGTCGGCGAGGTACACCGCGAGCCGGAACTCCTCCGGGAGCCTTTGCAGGGCGTCCTTGACCTGCGAGTCGGGCAGGTGCTCGAGCGCCTCCATCTCGGCGGAGCGGAGGCCGGTCGAGGAGTGCGACTCGGCGCGCGCGAGCTGCCAGTCCTCGACGTCCTCGGACATCGACTGCTGCGGCTCCCGCTGCTTCTTGCGGTAGGAGTTGATGAACGTGTTGGTGAGGATGCGGTACAGCCAGGCCTTGAGGTTCGTCCCGGGACGGAACTGGTGGAACGAGGAGTAGGCCTTGGCGAAGGTCTCCTGGACGAGGTCCTCGGCGTCCGCGGGGTTGCGGGTCATCCGCATCGCGGCCGAGTAGAGCTGGTCCAGGAAGGGGAGCGCATCGCGCTCGAACCGCGCCGAGCGCTGCTCGTCGGTCTCCGTGGCGGGGTCCACGACCTCGTCGGGGATGTTCAGGGAGTCAGTCATCGCGTCCCAGTCTAGTCGCGACAGGGTCACCGGACCGGGCGCTGGTTCGAGGATGGCGAGCACAAGGCCAGAACACCTCAGGCGCGTGGACCATTCCCGCCCGTATCCGGACCGGCCCGACCGGCGCTGCCCACCACCTCGCGGACGATCCACTCCAGGGTCGCCTCGACCACGATCTCCATGGCGTCGTCCTGGGAGAGGTCGCCCCGGGCCGGGACCTTGAAGCCGTGGTCGGCGGAGGGTACGACGGCCAGGTCGACGTCGGCGGGGAACTCCTCGGGCCGGCCCATCGAGTCGCGCTCCCCCTGGATCACCAAGGTCGAGACCCGCGCCTCACGCAGCTCGGAGAGCCGCGACTTCTCCGGGTGCCCGGGCGGGTGGAGCGGGAACGCCAGCGCCAGGCAGCCGACCGCGCCGAGGTGCCGGGCACAGCGGGCCGCCGACCGGGCCCCGGCGCTGCGTCCGCCCACGACGAGCGGGGTGCGCACCCGAAGCTGGTCCGCGGCGGCGACCAGCGCCTCGTCCAGGGTCTTCGGCGAGGTCGCGATCTTGCGGCCGGCGACCTTCCAGGGCTGCTCGAAGCGGACCACCGTGATGCCGTTGCGGGGCAGGTTGCGGGCCAGCGCCTCGAGGTCGCGGGTGTCGACGCCGTTCCCGGCGCCGTGGCTCACCAGCAGCGTGGCCACCGGGTGGCGGGACCGGTCGGTGACCAGGCGTCCCTCGCCGTGCGGAGTCATGATGCGGCGCTCGGTGCTCATGTCAGGGACTCCTCCGCCGGGATGGGTTCGACGAGCTCCGGACCGTTGTTGCGCACGTTGCTGACCGCGGTCGAGACCGGGTAGATCTCCAGCCGGCCGGGTGCGGCCGGGACCAGCAGGCCCAGCAGGTCGTCCCGGCCGGCGATGGTGGGGTCCAGCCACTGCTCCCAGCGGTCCCGTTCCACGGTCAGCGGCATCCGGTCGTGGATGTGGCCCACGGCGTCCTCGGCCTCGGTCGTGAGCACCGTGCACGTCCACCGGAACCGCTGGGGGTCGTCGTCGTCACGGGTGGGGTCGCGCCAGATCTCGTAGAGGCCGGCCATCGCCAGCACGCCGCCGTCCGCCGGCCGGATGAAGAACGGCTGCTTGCGGGGCTTCCCCGACTTCGTCTGCTGCTGGGTCGGGTACCACTCGAAGTACCCGTCGGCCGGCAGCAGGCAACGCCGTTTGGCGAACGCCCGCTTGAACGCCGGCTTCTCGGCCACCGTCTCCATCCGGGCGTTGATCATGCGGTTGCCGATGGAGGGGTCCTTGGCCCACGACGGCACCAGCCCCCAGCGGACCACCCGCAGCTGCCGCTCGGGCGGCTGCGCGTCACCGGACTCCTCCGTGCGCGGCGGCCGCTCGACCACCGCGTACACCTCCTTGGTGGGGGCGACGTTGTAGTCGGGCTCCAGCGGCGTCACGACCCGGTTGTCCTCGATCTCGAACTCCTCGACGAGGTCCTCGGGGCGCCGGCTCGACGCGTAACGGCCACACATGGCGCCAGCCTAGGAGATGGGTCCCCCTGTGGGGCGCGACTCAGGAGCGCGCGAGCTCGTCGAGCAACCGGGCGGCCGCGTCGTCGGTGCCCGGGAGCCCCTCGATCCAGACCCGCAGCGGCTGGTCCGTGTCGGGCAGCAACCGGCGCAGCAGCGCGACCCGTGGCCCCAGCCCTTCGCGTCGTGCGACCACGGCGAGCCCGCTCGGCCCGAGCCGGCCGATGGTCTCGCCGCCGGGGAAGACGGTGCGCGCGGTGGCACCCAGGTGGCTCAGCCGCAGGGCGCGGGTCAGGTCGTCCGCGTCGAGACGCTCCCCCGGGTCCCGGCTCACCGGCGCCGCGACGACCACCAGGGCGTGGCTCTCGGAGACCCGGACGCGCCGGCGGACCTCCCCCCGGTACAGGTCCGCCAGGCGCCCCCGCACGTGCGCCAGGCTCGCGAGGCCCGTGAGCGGGTCCTCGCAGGAGAGCTGGTGCAGGTAGGCGAGCGTCGCGTCCGCCCAGGCGACCGCGATCGCCCTGGTCTCGGCGTGGTCCGGCTCGCGGCCACGCACCACCAGGCACGTGGCCGCCAGTCCCCCCAGCACCTCCTCCAGCGACGCCCCCTCGCGGGCGAGGTTCCCCCCGAGGACCTCGCACGCGTCGGTGGAGCCCGATCCCGAGGCGAGGGCCTCCCCCACTGCCTCGAAGTGCGGCGGCACCCCCTGCCGCTGCACCTCGGGCAGCTCGGCCCTCGCCTCCGGACCGTCCGTGGGCCGCCGCGTCCCCATCGCGAAGATCCCCACGGTGCTCCCTCCTCGATCCCCCCTGGCTCCGCCTCTGTGACGAGGGGTCGGCGCACCCATGACGCCGTTCTCGCAGAACTTCTCGGAAATCTTCCGTGGACCCGGAATTCGTCCGTGATCTTTGGGGCGCTCGTGCGTTGGACCCCTGTGAGCACCACTGCGCCGACCATCGAGGGCCCGGCGGACGCCGAGCTGATCTCGGCGGTCCGCGGCGGCGACGTCGACGCCTACGGTGAGCTCTTCCAGCGCCACGTCACGGCCGCGCGACGACTCGCCCACCAGCTGGTGTCCGGTCCGGACGTCGACGACCTCGTCTCCGAGGCCTTCGCCAAGGTGATGGTGGTGCTGCAGCGTGGTGGCGGCCCCGACCTCGCCTTCCGGGCCTACCTGCTGACCGCGGTCCGCCGTCTCCACGTCGACCGGATCCGGGCCACCGCGCGCCTCCACACGACCGACGACCTGACGCCGTTCGACCCCGGCATCCCGTTCCGCGACACCGCGGTGGAGGGCTTCGAGAACGCCGCCGCCGCCCGGGCCTTCGCGTCGCTCCCCGAGCGCTGGCAGCTGGTCCTCTGGCACACCGAGGTCGAGGGCCAGAAGCCCGCCGAGGTCGCGCCGCTGCTCGGCCTCAGCGCCAACTCGGTGTCCGCCCTGGCCTACCGGGCCCGCGAGGGGCTGCGCCAGGCGTTCCTCTCGATGCACGCCCAGGACACGGTGGACGCCTCCTGCACCTGGACCCAGGAGCACCTCGGCTCCTACGTCCGCCACGGCCTCTCCCGGCGGGACGCGACCCGGGTGGAGGGACACCTGCGCGAGTGCCGGCGCTGCATGGCGGTCTACCTCGAGCTGGACGAGGTCAACTCCGGCCTCGCCGGCCTGCTCGCACCCCTGCTCCTCGGCGGTGCCGCCGCGGGGTACGTCGCCTCCGCCGGCGGGTCCGCCGCTGCCGGCGGTCTCCTCGCGCTGCTCGGCAGGGCCCGGGACGTCGCGCTCGCCAACGCCCCGACGACGGCGGTCGCGGGGGTCGCCGCGGCGGTCGTCGCGGCGGGAACGCTGCTGCACCCGTTCGACGGGCCCTCCCCCGGTCCGCAGGCCGAGGCGCCCGTCGTCAGCACGACCGGCCCCGAGCGCGGCCCCCGGGAACCCGGTGGACCTGAGGGCCGGGACGCGGCGCCGGGCGGCCGGCGTACGACCCACCCCGGCGGACCGCCCCCGTCCGCCGCTGCCCCGCCCGTCGCCCCCGCCGCCGCGGAGTCGTCACCTCCTTCCCCGAGCGCCGCGCCGCCGGACCACCAGCAGTCCGGCAGCCAGCCCACCGACCCCGGGCCCACGGAGGACGGGGCCGACGGCGACGGGCCCGCGGGGGACGGCGCAGCGACCCCGGACCAGCCGGCCGGGATGGACCTCGCCGTGTCGGCGGCGGCGTCGCCTTCGGCCGGGGTGGCGTTCGAGGTCCGGGTGACGGTGACCGGGCTGGACCCGGGCCGGACCGCGACGCTCGGCGTCACCGCCGACCACACCTCCGTCACGCTCACCCCCGACACCCGCTGCGCGGGCCTCGGCATCGGTCACGGATCCTGCGCGGTGACCGACACGCCCACGACCTACACCTTCGTGGTCGCGGCGCCGCCGGACGCCCCGACCACGCTGACCTTCACCGTGCGCCCGGACGGGCAGGTGCTCGAGTCCGACCCGTCGGACAACACCACCCGGGTGCAGCTCGTGCCCTGAACCGGGAGGTCTGAGCCGGCCGGGATCGGGTATGAAGGTGCCATGACCGTCAGCCGAATGATCGCCCGTCCGATGCTCGCGTCCATGTTCGTCGTGGGTGGTGTCAACGCCCTCCGCAACGCCCCGGCGGCGGCCCAGAAGGCCGGACCCGTGGCCGAGAAGCTCGTCCCCCTGGCCCGCAAGGCCGTCCCCTCCGCGCCGATCCCGGAGGACCCGGTCACGCTGGTCCGGGTCAATGCGGTGCTGCAGCTCGGGGCGGCTGCTGCCCTCGCGACCGGGCGCGCGCCGCGCCTCGCGTCCACCGTGCTCGCCGCGTCGCTGGTCCCGACCACCCTGGCCGGCCACCGCTTCTGGGAGGTCAGCGACAAGCAGGAGCGCACCCAGCAGCAGCTGCACTTCTTCAAGAACGTCTCGATGCTGGGCGGCCTGATCATCGCCGCCGGCGACACCGACGGGAAGCCCGGTGTCGCCTGGCGGGCCCGCCGCGCCGCCAAGGACGCCCGTCGCGAGGCCAGGCACCTCGCCCAGTCCGCCCGGCACGAGGCGAAGCTCGCGAAGGCCAAGGTCGGCTGAGCGTCGGCTGGGCGTCGGCTGGGCGGACCGATCGGTGGAGGCGGCGCTCGGGGGGCGCCGCGCTCGTTAGTCTTGCGCGGGTGACGACACCGACCGCGACCGTGCTCGACCCCTGGCCCGCGCCACGGGCCACCGACCCCGTCGACGTCGTGGTGACCCTCCCGGGCAGCAAGTCGCTGACCAACCGGGCCCTGGTGCTCGCCGCACTCGCCGACGGTCCCTCGGTGGTCCGGCGCGCCCTGCGCTCGCGGGACACGACGCTGATGGCTGCGGCCCTGACCTCGCTGGGGTCCGTGGTGGATACCTCGGGCGAGGACTGGGCGGTGACGCCCGGCGCCTTCGACCGTGACGCGACCGTCGACTGCGGGCTGGCCGGCACCGTGATGCGGTTCGTGCCGCCGGCGGCCGGGCTGGCACGGGGGGCGGTCTCCTTCGACGGCGACCCGCACATGCGTTCCCGCCCCGTCGGGGAGGTGCTCGCCGCGCTGCGGACCCTCGGCGTCAGCGTCGACGACGGCGACCGCGGCGCCCTGCCGTTCACGGTCCACGGCACCGGCTCCGTCCGCGGGGGCACCGTCGTCGTGGACGCCTCGGCCTCCTCCCAGTTCATCTCGGCGCTGCTGCTGGCCGGGGCCCGGTACGACCTCGGCGTCGACGTCCGCCACGACGGCAAGCCGGTCCCCTCGCTCCCCCACATCGACATGACCGTGGCGATGCTGCGCGAGCACGGGGTCGCGGTCGACGACTCCGACCCGAACCGCTGGGCGGTGGCGCCGGGCCCGATCCGCGCCCTCGACCACGTGATCGAGCCGGACCTGTCCAACGCCGCCCCGTTCCTGGCCCTGGCCGCCGTGTCGGGCGGCTCGGTCACGGTCCGCGACTGGCCGCAGCACACCACGCAGGCCGGCGACGCCCTGCGTGACCTGCTCTCCCGGATGGGCTGCGCGGTGGAGCGGGTGGACGCCGGGCTGCGGGTCACCGGGACCGGCACCCTCGAGGGCATCGACGCCGACCTCCACGACGTCGGCGAGCTGGCCCCTGCGGTGGCCGCGCTGTGCGCACTCGCCTCGTCGCCGTCCCACCTGCGCGGCATCGCCCACATCCGCGGCCACGAGACCGACCGGCTGGCCGCCCTCGCGACCGAGCTGGGAGGTCTCGGCGCCGACGTCGTCGAGCACGCCGACGGCCTGTCCCTGCGTCCGGCCCCGTTGCACGGCGGCGTCTTCCACACCTACGCCGACCACCGGATGGCCCACGCCGGCGCGATCGTCGGCGCGGCGGTCGACGGTGTCCTCGTGGAGGACATCGCGACGACCGGCAAGACCTTCCCCGACTTCGCGGGCTTCTGGTCCGGGCTGCTGGAGCCTGCGCACGGGGCGGACGCCCCTCGATGAGCGGCCGCTACACCGAGCACGACCACGAGCACTACGAGCGGCCCCGCCGGCGCACCCGGCCGCGCACCAAGGAGCGCCCCACGTACGACGACGCCGTCGACGGCGTCGTCGTCACGGTCGACCGGGGGCGGTTCACGGTGCTCATCGACGGGCTGACGGTGATGGCGATGAAGGCCCGGCCGCTGGGTCGCAAGGGCGTCGTGGTCGGTGACCGGGTCCGGGTCGTCGGCGACACCTCCGGCGACCCCGGCTCCCTGGCCCGGATCGTCGAGGTCACCGAGCGGTTGACCACGCTGCGGCGCACGGCCGACGACGACGACCCCGTGGAGCGGGTGATCGTCGCCAACGCCGAGCAGCTGGTGATCGTCACCGCGCTGGCCGACCCGGACCCCCAGCCACGGCTGATCGACCGGGCGCTGGTCGCGGCGTACGACGCCGGCATGCAGCCGCTGCTGTGCCTGACGAAGTCCGACCTGGCCGACCCCGAGACCCTGCTCTCGACCTACCGGTCCCTGGGTGTCCCCTGGGTGGTGACCCGGCGGGGCGGCGACCTGACCGCGCTCCGGGAGCGGCTCACCGGGAGGACCAGCGTGCTCGTCGGGTCCAGCGGCGTCGGCAAGTCGACGCTGGTCAACGCGCTGGTGCCCGACGCAGGGCGCGACGTCGGGATCGTCAACGCGGTCACCGGGCGCGGGCGGCACACCTCCACCTCGGCGTTCATGCTCGCGCTGCCGGAGGCCCCGGACGGGCGGCGTGGCTGGATCATCGACACGCCCGGCATCCGCTCCTTCGGCCTGGCACACGTCCGGCCGGAGCGCCTGATCGAGGCCTTCCCCGACCTCGACGAGATGACCGAGGAGTGCCCCCGGGGCTGCACCCACGGCATGGAGGAACCGGAGTGCGGCCTCGACGAGGCGCTCGGCGCCGGGACGGCGGACCCGGAGCGGGTGGAGTCCTTCCGGCGGCTGCTGGCCGCGCGGAGCGAGCCCGCCTACTGACCCGCGCCGCTACTGGCCCCACACCGCCCGCGCGCCGGCGTCACCGGTGAGCACGACCATGACGAGCGTGCCGGCCGCCGAGAGGCCGAGCAGGGTCAGCAGCAGCACCCGGACGACCCCGGTCCGGGTGTGGAGCCACGCCGTGGCGACGCCCACGAGCGTGAACGCGGACGTCACCGCCAGCAGGACCCGGGCGCGCGCCCGGTGGGTCGACACGCCGGGCAGCTGCTTGAGCTCGGGTCGCTGGGTGAGGAAGTAGCGACCGGTGAGGTAGGCCGCCAGGATCGACAGCCCGGCCACCACCACGAGGCCGAGCATCGGCCAGCGCAGCTGGTCGCGACGCGACGGCAGGGACACGTAGGCGAGGGCCAGCAGGGCGCCCAACGGCCCGAACACCACGGCCGCGTGCACCACCAGCGGGTGCAGCGGGAGACCGTTGATCTCCATGCACACACGGTAAGCCCGAATCGGGTGGGAATAGCCTGTGCCCATGCCGACCACCGGTTCGACCGACTACACCGACGACCTGCGCCTCGCGCACGTGCTCGCCGACGACGCCGACTCGCTCACCCAGGCGCGCTTCAAGTCCCTGGACCTGCACGTCATGAGCAAGCCGGACCTGACGCCGGTGACCGACGCGGACACCGCTGTCGAGGAGGGCATCCGGCGCACCCTGTCACGGGTGCGGTCCCGCGACGCGGTGATCGGCGAGGAGCACGGCACGACGGGGCACAGCCAGCGACGCTGGGTCGTCGACCCCATCGACGGCACCAAGAACTTCGTGCGCGGCGTACCGGTCTGGGCGACCCTGATCTCGCTCGTCGTCGACGACGAGGTCGTCCTCGGCGTCGTGTCCGCTCCCCAGCTCCAGCGCCGCTGGTGGGCGTCGGTGGGGAACGGCGCGTGGACCGGACGGTCGCTGCTCAAGGCGACCCGTTGCCAGGTCTCCGACGTACGCCGCCTCGAGGACGCGTCGTTCGCCTATTCCTCGCTCTCCGGGTGGGACCAGCGCGGCCGGCTCGAGGACTTCGTGTCGCTGACCCGACGCTGCTGGCGCACCCGCGCGTACGGCGACTTCTGGTCATACATGCTGCTGGCGGAGGGCGCAGTCGACCTCGCCGCCGAGCCCGAGCTCGAGCTCTACGACATGGCCGCGCTCGACGTGATCGTGCGCGAGGCGGGCGGCCGGTTCACCTCGCTCGACGGCACCGACGGCCCCTTCGGCGGCAACGCGCTGGCGTCCAACGGGCACCTGCACGAGGCGGCCCTCGCGTTCCTCGGGTCGCTCCCCCACGACGAGGACGACCCCGACTCCCGCCCCGAGCGCGCCGGCTCGGTCCACGAGCTGCGCGCCCGCAGGACCCGTCCGGCCGACACGGAGGAGGACGAGCCGCAGCTCGACTGAGGTCCGCGTCTCGCGGCGGGCGCGTCGATCTGTTCAACGTTGCCGTGACCCGGGTAACTTCGGAGGTGACACCCGGAGGTGGAGCGATGCGGATCGGCGACGTACTCAAGGCCAAGCCCAGCCACGACGTGGTCACGATCGGCCCGGACGCCGGCGTCCGGGAGCTGATCGCCCGGTTGGCCGAGCACAACGTGGGCGCCCTGATCGTCAGCGCCGACGGCGCGAAGGTCGACGGCATCGTCAGCGAGCGCGACGTGGTGCGCCACCTGCACCACGACGGCACCGTCATCAACAACACGGTCTCTGCGATCATGACCGCGGCCGTCGAGACGTGCGACGAGGACACCCACCTCGACGACATCATGAAGGTGATGACCGAGCGGCGGGTCCGGCACGTGCCCGTGGTCCACGACGGCCGGCTGGTGGGGATCATCAGCATCGGCGACGTGGTGAAGCACCGCATCGACCAGCTGCAGTTCGAGCGCGACCAGCTCGACAGCTACGTCCACCGGAGCTGAGCGGTCCACCGGAGCGACGTCCCGGCCGCCCCGGACTCGGCGGCGGGCCTCGTCTAGGGTCGTCGGGACCATCCCCCCGCCGAGAGGACATCATGGACAAGCCCGAGATCGACTTCCCCGACTTCGAGCCGCCGGCCGACCTGGTCGTCACCGACATCACCGTCGGCGAGGGGCCCGAGGCCGCCGCGGGCAACACCGTCTCCGTGCACTACGTCGGGGTCGCGCACTCGACCGGCGAGGAGTTCGACGCCTCGTACAACCGCGGCGAGCCGCTGCGCTTCCGCCTCGGCATCGGCCAGGTCATCTCGGGCTGGGACCAGGGCGTGCAGGGCATGAAGGTCGGCGGCCGGCGGCAGCTCGTGATCCCGCCGCACCTGGGGTACGGCGACCGCGGTGCCGGCGGCGTGATCAAGCCCGGCGAGACCCTGATCTTCGTGGTGGACCTGCTCGGCGTCAGCTAGACGCCGCCCTGCGGGCGCTCGGCTGCGTTGTCGTCGCTCGACGGCCCGCTCCGCTCGAAGGCCGCCTTCGCTCCTCCGCCTTGCCGTGCATCCCGCAGGACGACGTCTCACCAGGGCAGGTCGTCGCCCGCGCTCTCGTCGGAGACGCGGGCGGACTGCCCGCCCAGGGTGACCACGTCACCCAGCACCAGCTGGCGGCCGCGGCGGGTCTCGACCTCGCCGTTGACCTCGACCGCGCCGTCGGCGATCAGGGGCTTGGCCTCGGCGCCCGTCTCGACGAGGTTCGCCAGCTTCAGGAACTGGCCGAGCCGGATCGACTCGTCGCGGATCGGGACGTCCATGGGTTCGGTCACGGGATCAGTAAATCAGCACGCTGACGGCATGGATGACCACACCCACCAGCCCGCCGACGATCGTGCCGTTGATCCGGATGAACTGCAGGTCGCGCCCGACGTGCAGCTCGATCCGGCGCGCGGCCTCCTTGCCGTCCCAGCGCTCGATCGTGTGGGTGATGACCGCGGTCAGCTCGGTGCCGTAGCGCTCCACGGCGAAGACCGCGACGTCGGCGGCGAGGCCGTCGAGCCGGAACCGCAGCTCCTCCTCGGCCTCGAGCCGCTCCGCGAACCGGCTCAGCTCGGTGAGCAGCCGCTTGCGTACGGCGCCCTCGGGGTCGGTCAGCGACGTGAGCAGTGCGCGGCGCAGGGCGTTCCACAGCGAGATGCTCGACGCGATCACCTGCGGGTGGTCCAGCAGCCGCTCCTTGAGCCGCTCCGTGCGCGCCTGCGTGTCGGGGTCCTCCAGCAGGTCGGTGGCCAGCTGGGACAGCATCGAGTCGAGGGCCTGGCGGGCGTGGTGGCGCGGGTCGTCGCGGATGTCGCCGACCCAGCGGACCAGCTCGACGTGGATGCGCGCGGTCACCGCCTCGTTCAGGCGCGGCGGCGCCCACCACGGCGCCCGCTCCCCCAGGATCTCGGAGACCGTCTCGGGGTTGCGCTCGAGCCACTCGTGGAGCTCCTCGAGGGCGAGGTCCACGAGGCCGTGGTGCAGGTCGTCGCGCACCACCTCCGTGAGCAGGGTCCCGAGCAGCGGCGCGATCGGCTCCTCGCGGAAGCGCGGCACCAGGGCCTCGGTGACCAGGTCGGCGATGTGCTCGTCGCGGACCTTGCCGAGACCGATGGCGGCCACGTCGGCGGCCTCGTCGACGACCCGCCGCGCGTGGTCCGGGTCGGAGAGCCAACGACCCACCCGCCGGGAGATCGTGGCGGCCGCGATCCGGTCGCGGATGATGTCCTCCTGGAGGAAGTTGTCCCCGACGAACTCCTCCAGCCCCCGGCCCAGCTCGTCCTTGCGGCGCGGGATCAGCGCGGTGTGCGGGATCGGCAGGCCCAGGGGGTGCTTGAAGAGCGCGGTCACCGCGAACCAGTCCGCGATGGCACCCACCATCGAGGCCTCGGCGCCGGCGTTCACGAAGCCCCAGAAGCCCTCCAGGCCGAGTGTCGCGACGTACACCACGGCCGCGAAGACCAGCAGCGAGACCGCCAGGCTCCGCATCCGGCGCAGGCCCCGGCGGCGGGCGTCGTCGGAGCCGGTGTCCGGCGTGGTCATCGAGATCGTGGCGGTCATCGCGGCTGATTCTCCCCCACGAGGAATCGGGCCACGCATCGCGGACGTGTCAGAATCCCCCGCATGGCTCGCACCGTGATCACCTTCGGCACCTTCGACGTCTTCCACGTCGGGCACCTGCGGGTCATCGAGCGCGCCGCCGCCCTCGGCGACCGGCTGGTGGTCGGCGTGTCGGCCGACGAGCTCAACCTGCGCAAGAAGGGCCGGGAGCCGGTCTTCAGCCAGTCGGAGCGGCTCGCGATCGTGGCGGCGCTCAAGCCCGTCGACGAGGTCTTCGTCGAGGAGAGCCTCGAGCTGAAGCGCGACTACATCCTCCAGCACGGCGCCGACGTGCTGGTGATGGGAGACGACTGGTCGGGGCGCTTCGACGAGTTCGAGGACATCTGCGAGGTCGTCTACCTCCCGCGTACGCCGGCCATCTCGACGACCGCCCTGATCGAGAAGATCTCCTCGGCCACCTGAGCCGACCGGCCGGTGCCTCCGGGACCCTGTCACCGTCGACGTCTAGGGTGGCCCGTGGTCCGGACCGGCTCGGCGTCCGGACGGCGGTCGACGCGCCGTCGCCCATCACTTGCGAGACCAAGGGGAAACAATGCGCCGTTCGATCGCCGCCGCCGTGGTGTCACTGGCCACGGCCCTGTCCGTGGTTCCTGCCACGGCCTCGTCCGCGACCGACACGACCGTGACGCCGTCGGAGCCGCTCGCGGGGCTGTTGGCGCAGGACAACGCGCGCCTGGCCCTCGAGCACGCCCGGGAGGTGCTGTCCGGCACGGCCGCTGCGGCACCGGGCTCGCACTCCGAGGGGACGCTCGCGATGCGTGACCTCTTCGCCGCGATGCCCGACCTGAGCGGCAGCGAGCGCCGGGAGGCTCGCGCGGTGCTCGCCCGTCCCACCGACGGCACCAACGACCCCAACTACGACGGCTACACCGTCTCGGCCAAGCGGAAGTGCAAGGGCCACTTCTGCCTGCACTGGGTCCCCACCACCTCCGACGCTCCGCCCAGCAAGAGCTGGGTCGACAAGACCCTGCGGACCATGAACCAGGTCTGGGCCAAGGAGGTCGGCGGCCTGAACTACCGCGCGCCGGTCAAGGACGGCAAGCACGGGGGCAACAACCTGTTCGACGTCTACCTCAAGGACATCGGCAACGATGGGCTGTACGGCTACTGCGCCGCCGAGTACCTCAAGCCGGGCCGCAAGCGCGAGGCCTCGGGCTACTGCGTCCTGGACAACGACTTCGACTCCTCGCAGTTCTCTGGAGCCCGACCCGTGGACAGCCTCCGCGTGACGGCGGCGCACGAGTTCTTCCACGCGGTCCAGTTCGGCTACGACTACAAGGAAGACCCCTGGCTGATGGAGGCGACCTCCACCTGGATGGAGGAGCGCTTCGCCGACGGCATCAACGACAACCGGCAGTACCTCCCCTACGGCCAGGTGCACCTGTCGTCCTCGTCGCTCGACGTCTCCCATCAGTGGACTTTCAACCAGTACGGCAACTGGGCGTTCTTCGAGTACCTCAGCAGCCACTTCGGCGCCGGGATCGTCCGGCGGATCTGGAACGCGGCCGGCGAGTTCCCCGACGGCGGCAAGAAGTACTCCACCGAGGCCGTGGCCGCCGTGCTGGGCCGGCACGGCGGGTTCACCGACGTCTTCTCCCGCTACGCCTCCGCCAACACCGCCCCGGCACGCAACTACGCCGAGGGCAGCAGCTGGCCGAAGGCCGCCATCGACAAGCGCTGGAAGCTCTCCCGGGACAAGCTGCGCGGAAGCACGAAGCTCACGATCAACCACATGGCCTCGCGCAACGCGGTCATGAAGCCCGACGACTCCCTGGCGGGCAAGCGCTGGCGCGGCAAGGTCGTCGTCGACGGCCCGGGGCTCGCGAAGAGCCCCGCGGTGCGCGTCGTCGTGACCCGCGCCGGCGGCCACCAGGTCGAGAAGACCCTCCGGCTGAGCCGCAGCGGCGTCGGGAGGACGACGTTCGGGTTCAGCAGCGGCGAGGTGAAGCGGGTGACCATCACCGCGGTGAACGCCTCGACCCGCTTCGACTGCCACCAGCAGACCAGCCTCTCCTGCCGGGGCAAGGCGAAGGACAACGCCAGCACCTACAAGCTGACGGTCGCCGCCTTCAAGCGCTGACGCGGCAGCTCACAGGCTGGCCGAGTCCCAGGGGCGGGTCCGGGCGGCGTACAGGTGGTCCGGGCTCGCCACCCAGCGTCGGGTGCGCCGCGACGGGGCGGAGCGCCGCTCGAGCTCGTCGAGCAGCAGGGTGCGGACCTGCACGATCCGCGCCTTGGTCCTCACGTCGGTCGTCGTCTGCAGGGCCACGTAGCTGGACTGCCAGGCCATCGCCAGGTCCCGGTCGCTGATCCGCGCGGCGAAGGACGGGCGGGACGACCAGGTCCGCTCCGAGGCGAGGTACCGCTGCTGGAGCCACGCCACGACCGAGGGGGCGGCGGCGAGGAACGCCACGAGCGGCAGCAGCGCCTGGGGACCGAGGGGGGCCAGCAGGCCCACGAATGCGGGTGCGCCGATCCCGACCCGCAGCGCCCACGCGCAGACGTGCCCGACGCCACCGCCGCCGGCCGGCGCGTAGAGATAGGCGTAGAGGCCCGCGATGCCCGCCAGCGGGATCGACACCGCCAGCACCTCGGCGACGCCCAGCCGTGCGAGGGCCAGGGTGAGGCCGACGGCCACCAGCACGGCGGCCACCACGTTCCAGCAGGCGCGGTAGAGGGTCATGGCTTCATCCACGGCGTGACGATGTCGAGGATTCCCTGGACGGCCATGGCGAGCGCCCCTCCGAGGGCCGCGCCGACCGCGACGCCGAGCAGCACCAGGAGACAGATCGTGACGATCGAGCCGGTGACGGGTCGGCGCTCGCTGAAGGTCGGAGTGGAGGTGGACCTGCGCCCCATGCGGTGAAACGTGCGTGGCACCGGCCCGTGACCGGTCGAAGCGTCCGTCGACATGTCCAACACCTCCTGGCACCCACGGTGTCGCGGCCGTCGCGGACCGGGTCAGGGCCGGAGGTCCCCGCACGCCGGTGCCGTGGGTCCTGCGCGGCATGGCCCGGGGCCGGCACCCCGACCCCCCTCCCCCCGGACGGCCCGACCGGATCGGGCCTTTGGTCACTGTCGGGACCCCCTGCCGCACCGGGAGGCTGGGCGCCGGGGCGGGCTCGAGGACGCGCCTGCCCACCTGCGTGCCTCCCGACCGACCGACCCCCGACAAGCGAGGTGCTCGATGCCTGCGGACAGCCCGGCCATCCTCGTGGCCCTCGACGACGACGCCGCTCCCGCGCTGCGCTACGCAGTGGACGCCGCCGGCCGCGCCGGCTGTGCGGTCCACCTGCTCCACGTCGTGGTGCCCGGCAGCTCACCCACGGCCCACGCGACAGGTGAGCGGCTCCTGCGCGACGCCGCGGTGCGCGCCGGGGAGCTGGCGCCCGGCGCACCCCGGGTCAGCACCGAGCTCGCCCACGCCGGCCCGGTTGCCGACGTCATCGTCCAGCGCGCCTCACGGGCCAGACAGGTCGTGCTGCAGCGCCGGGACGGGCCGGGCCACGGCATCACCGAGCGGTCGACCTGTGCCGAGGTGGCCCGCCGGGCCACCTGCCCGGTCGTGCTCGTCCCCGGTCCCCGGCACGAGGAGCACGAGGTGGTCAGCGCGGCCCTGGCCGGGCTCGAGGTCACTCCCGCGCTTCCCGGGGTCCTGCCGTGAGCGGCACCGTCGTCGTCGGCGTCGACGGCTCGCGGGGCAGCGTCCGGGCCCTCCGGTGGGCCCTGGCGGAGGCGGCGGACCACGGCTACCAGGTGGAGGTGGTGACGGCCTGGCCGCACACCGGCCCGGTGTTCGTGCGCGAGGTGCCCGGGCACCACAGCGACGCACGCGAACGCGCCCGAACCGCCCAGCACCAGGCGATCCGTGAGGCGCGGACGGCCGCGACCGACGCGGTCGCGGTGTCCGCCGTCCTGGAGAACGCCCGGCCGGAGGAGGCCCTCAGCCTGCGGGCCCGCGGCCGGCGGATGCTGGTGGTCGGCGCCGGCGCCGACCACGTCGAACAGGCCCGGACCGAGCTCGCCGAGCGCTGCCGGGAGCGGGTGGACTGCCCGGTCGCGATCGTCGTGGCCGACGCCGGCGAGACCGAGGTGCTGGAGCCGCTGCTCGCCCGGACCCACGGGTGACGATGCGGGCGTGGTCGGTCCCGCGGTCGGCGCCCGTGGACGAGCATCCGCTCGAGCTGACCGAGCGACCGGTGCCCGGGCCGGCGCCCGACGAGATCCTGGTCCGGGTGCGCGTGTGCGGCGTGTGCCGGACCGACCTCCACCTCGTCGAGGGCGACCTGACGCCTCGGCGGCCCGGCGTCGTGCCCGGCCACCAGGTGGTCGGCGTGGTCGAGCGGGCCGGTGCGGCCACCGACCGCTTCGCCGTCGGCGACCGGGTGGGCATCGCCTGGCTGCGCCGTACCTGCGGTTCCTGCCAGTGGTGCCGTCGCGGCGCGGAGAACCTGTGCCCCGCCTCGGCGTACACCGGGTGGGACGCGGACGGCGGCTTCGCGGAGTACGCCGTGGTCCCTGCCGCCTTCGCCTACCGGGTGCCGGAGGCCTACGACGACGTGCACGCGGCCCCGCTGCTGTGCGCCGGGATCATCGGCTACCGCGCGCTGCGGAGGGCGGCGCTGCCGCCCGGCGGGCGCCTCGGGATCTACGGCTTCGGCTCCAGCGCGCACATCACGGCACAGATCGCGCTCGCCCAGGGCGCCGAGCTGTACGTGATGACCCGCGGCGAGGGGAACCGTCGGCTGGCCGCGGAGGTGGGGGCGACCTGGGTCGGCGGCGAGGACGAACGACCGCCCGTCCCGCTGAGCTCGGCCATCGTGTTCGCCCCCGCCGGCCCGCTGGTCCCGGTGGCGCTCGAGGCCCTCGACCGGAGCGGCACCCTGGCGCTGGCCGGTATCCACATGTCTGACGTGCCGTCGCTGGACTACGAGCGACACCTCTTCTACGAGCGGGACCTGCGGACGGTCACGTCGAACACGCGTCGCGACGGCGAGGAACTGCTCCGGCTGGCGGCACGGCTCGGGGTCCGGGTGCACGCGACGACGTACCCGTTCGCCGAGACGGACCGGGCGCTGGCCGATCTCGCCGCCGGCCGGCTCAGCGGCTCGGCGGTCGTGACGATGCCCTGGTCGAGCGCCTGCTAGTGGCGACTGGGCCAGATGGGGCCCTGATCGGTCCAGGTGACGCCCTTGTTGCGGCAGAGGCAGAAGGGGTGGCCGATGGGGTCGGCGTAGACGCGGAAGCCGTAGCCGTCGGGGCCGATGCAGTCCCGCTGCAGGGTCGCGCCGAGGGTCAGGACGCGGCGCTGCTCGGCCTCGATCTCGTCGACTTCGAAGTCGAGGTGGAACTGCTTGGGGTGCTCGCTGTCGGGCCACTGCGGGGCGCGGTAGTCCTCCACCTGGATGAAGGCCAGCTCGATCTCGCCGAGCTGGATACCGGCCCAGCTCTCGTTGCTGCCCTCCTTGGTCGGGAGCCCCACCACCCCGGAGTAGAAGGCTGCCAGCTTCATCGTGTCCGGGCAGTCGATGATGAAGTCGGTGAGTCGCAACATCCCGCGATCTTGCCACGAGATCAGAGAGCCGGACCTCGAGGCAGGCCCCAGCCGGCTAGAAGCTCACGAAGGGCTCGGGGGCCGAGCTCGACGAGTGGTGGGTGGTGCGGCTGACCCGGTGGGCGTGGGTGGGGTTGGCCAGCATGACCGGGCAGGTGGCCTCGCGCAGCACCGCGCGCGCGACCGGTCCGAGGTGGGAGCCGATCGGCACCAGCGGATCGTGCCGGCCCACCACCAGGAGCGACGAGTCGCGACCGGCGTCGATGAGGGCGTCGGCCGGGTGCGCGTGCCGCGCCTCGATCTCGACCGGCAGCTCCGCCACCACGTCGCCGAGTCCGTCGAGGACGCCCTGGATCTCCTCCCGCGCGCGCTCGGCCCAGGCGTCGTTCTCGACGCGGCTCATGATGATGTCGTCGTAGACGCTCGGGAACCACCACGTGTGCAGCACGTGCAGGCGCGCCCCGCGGGAACGCGCATCGGCCGCCGCCACGGCGAGCACGGCGGCGGACCGTTCGGGGATGTCCACCCCGACGGTCACGAGCGGCCGGAGCCCGCCGTCGTGGTTCGACTCGGTCCAGCCGGTGGGCACGGAGACCACCGGCACGTGGGCGTGCGCGGCGACACCGCTGGAGGTCGACCGGGTCACCGTGCGAGCCATCCGGGACAGGTCGCGGCGCTGGAGCACGACCAGCCGGGCGTCCGCGGTGGCCTCGAGGATCGACTGCACGACCGGGCCGCGCACGAGCGCGCTGGTCAGCGGGACCCGGCCCTGCACCAGGTCCTCGGCACGCTCCACCGCCGCGTGCAGGGTGGCGTACCCGATCTGCTCGATCTCGGCGAAGTCGAGCAGCACCATCTCGGGACCGGTGGGGGTCACGTGCACCGCGTGCAGCACGTGCAGGCCGCAGTCCTGGCGCAGCGCCTCCGCCGCGGCGTACTCCAGTGCGCTGTCGACAGGGTCGTTGCCGACGGCCACCACGACCGGCTTCGGGCTCTGCTCGGACATGACGACCTCCGTGCTCCGGCGCCGGTTGCGGACTGGACGGCGCGTGCTGGCTCCACCCTCGCCTCGGGACCCGGACCCACCTAGGGACCAACGTCCCGGGGGTGACCGGTCCGACGCCCCTCGGTCCGGAGCGCTCCCGACGGCAGGCTGGGCCCCGAGGCCGGCGGCGGCCTGTGTCGCGCTGTCCGAACCACGTGTCGAGAGGTCGAGCATGAAGGCACTGCGCCTGAAGTCCTGGAAGAGCGAGCCGGAGCTGGAGGAGGTCCCGGTCCCCGAACCAGGGCCCGGCGAGGTGCTCGTCCAGGTCGGCGCTGCCGGCGCCTGCCACTCCGACCTGCACCTGATGCACGACTTCGAGGCCGACCATCTGGCGTGGTCCCCGCCGTTCACCCTCGGCCACGAGAACGCCGGCTGGGTGCACACGCTCGGCCCCGGCGTGCGCGACGTCGAGCCCGGCCAGCCGGTCGCCGTCGTCGGCGCCTGGGGCTGTGGTTCGTGCGGCCGGTGCCTCGACGGTCTCGAGACCTACTGCGAGCGCCCCGATCGTGCGCCGGTGCCCGGTGGTGGCGGTGGCCTCGGCCTGGACGGCGGGATGGCGGAGTACCTGCTGGTCCCGGCCGTCCGGCACCTGGTCCCCCTGCCCGATGGCCTCGACCCGGTCGACGCGGCGCCCCTGACCGACGCGGGCCTGACGCCCTACCACGCCGTGCGCCGTTCGCAGGCCAAGCTGGGCCCGGACTCCACCGCGCTGGTCTTCGGCGTGGGCGGCCTCGGCCACCTGGGCCTGCAGATCCTGAAGGCGACGTGCGCAGCACGGGTCATCGCGGTGGACCCGCGCGAGTCCGCCCGTGACCTGGCCCTGTGCTGCGGGGCCGACCTGGTGCTCGCACCCGGCGAGGGCCTGGCCGAGCAGGTGCGCGACGCGACGGGCGGCCGGGGTGCGGACGTCGTCCTGGACTTCGTGGGCTCCGACGAGACGCTGGCGGCCAGCGCGGCGAGCGTCCGGATGCTCGGTGACCTCACGATCGTCGGCATCGCCGGCGGCACGCTGCCGGTCTCCTTCTTCGGCGTCCCCTACGAGGCGAGCGTGCAGACGACGTACTGGGGCAACCGGCGCGAGCTGGTCGAGGTGCTCGACCTGGCCGCTCGCCGGATCCTCCATGCCGAGACGACCATCTTCACCCTCGACGACGCCGCGCAGGCCTATCGCGACCTCGCGAACGGGACCGTCCGCGGTCGCGCCGTGGTCGTGCCCCACGACAGCTACCAGCCCTGAGCCGCTCCGAGATTCCCGAGGTGACCATGACAACCCTGAAGGCCGTGATCGTCTTCGAGTCGATGTTCGGCAACACCGAGAAGCTCGCCCGTGAGATGGGCGACGGCCTCGCCGGCGAGGGCGTGCAGGTCGCGCTCGCCGACGTGCGGCACGTCCGCCCCGAGGACTTCGCCGGCTGCGACCTGATCGTGCTCGGCGCGCCCACGCACGCGTTCACGCTGAGCCGGCCCAGCACCCGCGCCGACGCCGTGCGCCAGGGCGCGCACGAATCCCGGGCCGCGCTCGGGCTGCGGGAGTGGCTGGCCTCGCTCGACGAGGTCTTCGGCGCCGGCACGGCGCGGCCCTGCGCGGCGGTCTTCGACACCCGGGTCGAGAAGGTCAAGCACTGGCCGGGCTCGGCCGCCCGCAAGACCGGACGGGTGCTGCACGGCCACGGCATCGACCTGATCGACCACCCGACGAGCTTCTATGTCGAGGACGTCAAGGGACCCCTCGTCACCGGGGAGCGCGAGCGCGCCCGGACCTGGGTCCGGCACCTGCTGTCGATCGTGCGGACCCGGACGACGACGAAGTCGGCGTAGTCGTCGGCGTAGACCAGGTGGCCTGCGGCTCGACGGTGGTTGCGGTCCTTGGCAGCTACGGGGACGGGTACGCCGCTGGTTTGCGGTCGCTCTCCGGCTCACGCGCCTGCCGGATTCGCCGGTGGTCGAGCTCACCGGTGGTCGAGCTTGTCGAGACCACGCCATGCGCGTCGCCCCCGGTGGTCGAGCTTGTCGAGACCACCCCATCCCGGTCGGCCCCCCGGTGGTCGAGCTTGTCGAGACCACGCATCCCGGGTCCGAGAAGTTTACTTTCCGATTTCCCCAGACCCGCTCAACCACGCGGTTTTCGGGGCCGGACTGTCGGTGCCCGGTGCTTGGATTGATCCATGCTCGAGGTGGACGCGATGGGACAGCCGGTGGTGGTCGAGGACCTCGACCCCGACTGGCTCCTCGCCCTGCTCGACGACGCCAAGATCGCGGCCCGGGTCGCCGAGCGATCCAAGCTCCGGCTGGCCGCGCAGTGGTGCGTGCGGCACCCCGCCACCGCCGACACCGGGGTGGCCACCTGGGCCGGCGACTCGCTGCCCGGGGTCCTGAACGTCGACGAGTCGCTGGGCGGGGAGGGCACCCCCGCGGTGTCCGCGTTCGCGCCCGAGCCGGTCGCCGCCGCGCTCGGGGTCTCCACCCTGACCGGGATGAAGCTGATCGCCGACGCCCTCGACCTCCAGCACCGGCTGCCGCGGATCTGGCGGCTCGTCGAAGACCTGGCCGTGGACCCGTGGAAGGCCCGCCAGGTCGCCCAGGCCACCCACCCCCTCTCCCGCGAGGCCGCCGCGTATGTCGACGCGCAGCTCGCCCCCCGGCTGGCCTCGTGCGGGTTCGCCGCGATCCAGACCGCGGTCGCGATGGCGATCGCCAAGTACCACCCCGAGCTGCTCGAGCAGCGCGAGAAGCAGGGCAGGAAGGGCTGGCACGTCACCCTGCGCCACCCCGCCCCCGGCGACGCCGACGGCACCAGCTACCTCGACGTCGCCGGCGACACCCTCGACCTGACCGCCTTCCACGACCTGGTCTGCGACCAGGCCGCCACCCTCAAGGCCCTCGGCGACACCGACGACCTGGAGATCCGCAAGGCCAAAGCATTGGGCGTGATCGCCGCCCAGCAGGCCACCCTCGACCTCGGCTCGCTCACCGGCGACAGCGACAGCGACGACGACGCTGACGACCCGACGGGGGTCGAGCCGGTCGCGGCCACCACTGCGGTGCTGCGGCGGCGGCAGACCGTCTTCTACGTCCACGCCTCGCTGGCCGACCTGCTACACCTCGACCAGGACGCGGTCGGCGAGGTGGAGAAGCTCGGCCCGGCCACCCTGACCAGGATCCGCGACTGGCTGGCCCGGTCCGAGGACGTGGTCATCCGCCCGGTGCTCGACCTGAACCGGTGCCCCGCGGTGGACGGGCACGACCCGAGCGAGGAGATCCGCGAGATCGTCATCCTCCGCGACGGCCACTGCGTCTTCCCCTGGTGCGCCGTCGACGCCCGCCACACCGACCTGGACCACATCGAGCCTTACCTGCCCCCCGACGAGGGCGGACCACCCGGGCAGACCAACCCGCACAACCTGGCCTGCCTCTGCCGGCGACATCACCGCTGCAAAACCTCGGGCCGCTGGCGCTACCGACGCAGATCCGACGGCAGCTACGAATGGCACGGCCCCCACGGCCGCTCCTACCTGGTCACCCCGCTCGGCACCCTCGAGATCCACAACAACTGAGCACCAGCTGACGTCAGCAGGCTCCACCACCCGGACACCGGGCGCTGGAGCCTGCCGGCACGCTCCTGGGGGCCTACGACTCAGCGCTTACGACTCAGCGCTTACGACTCAGCGCTTCGGCCTAGTCCTCGATCGTGTGGACCGCGGCCTCCTCGGCGCTCGCGGCGGCACCGTCGATGCCCTCGTCCTCGGCCACCAGGCCGTCCACGTCCTCGTCGACGCCCGCGTCGGGGGCCAGCAGGCGTCCGGAGCGGTCGCTGCCGACCTCGCCACCCACGGGACCGTCCACGACGTCGGCCTCACGCTCGGCCTCCGCCTGCTCCCACACCTCGGGCTCCTCCTGACGGACCCGGTCGTCGAGCGTCTCGCCCTCGGCGGCCTCGAGCGGGGTGACGCCCTTGGCGTTGACACCGCGAGGCCGCTCCGGGGGCGAGATCCCCTCGTCGAGGACGTCGTCCACGCCACGGTCGTCGAGCGTGTCCTGGGGCTGCAGCTGGTCTTCGCTCATGTCCACGACCGTAGCCCGCGCACCTGAGGTTCAAACCCCACACGACTGGTCTGGTCCTGCCTCGCGAAGCCGGGCGTGCCTGCTCGACGAGTGGGATCCTCGGCCGGTGACCGAGGACGCCGACCGCCGTGCCGCCATGGATGCCGCGGTACGCCGGCTCCAGCACGCGCTGGCCGCAATCGGGGCGGCTCCACTGAGCCAGCCGAGCAACCCGACCGTGCTCGACGAGGTCGCCGCCGCGCTCGCCCCACTCGGGCTGCCGGTCGAGGTCGACCAGCTCTGGCGCCTCGTGGACGGCGACTCGTCCAGCCTCACCTGCTTCCCCCACCCGCATGCCACCAGCCCGGCGTTCGCGCTCGAGTGCTGGCGCGAGCACCAGCAGCAGCCCGGCATGACACCTGACCTGCTCTTCCCGGTCGGCTACGAGAGCCACGCCTACCTGCTGGTGGAGCGGGACGGCCCCCACGGGCGCGGCGGAGCCTGTTTCACCTGGGCGTCCGGCGGGCTCAACCCGTTCGTGCTGGTGGCCACCGACCTGACCGCCTACCTCGAGGTCGCCGCCGAGACCCTGGAGGCCGGGCACCTCGAGCGTCATGAGCGCGACGGGTCCGTCTTCAACCTCTTCGACGACGAGGCCTTCCAGGAGGCCCTCCGGGCACGGCTCCGCCGAGAGCCGCACCCGGTGTACGGCGCGGCGGCCGAGATCGGCTGGGACCCGCCGGCCTGGCCCGTCCACTGGCTGGCGTCGGTCGGCCCTGCGGCGGACGAGCAGCACGCCCGAGGGGCCACCACCACCATCGCGGCCCTGCGGGCGTCCGCCGCGTCGACCGGATCCGCGGGTCGGGTCCATGCCCTGGTGCGCGAGATCTGGGGTTTCTCCGACGGGACCAGGCCCACCATCGATGACGGCACCGGCGTCCTGGACGTCTGGTGCCCCGCCGCGGTCACCATGTTCGGCCCCCGTTGCGACGGGCGCTACGAGTTCGACCTGGTCACCGGCCAGGACCTGCCGCACCATGCGGAGGCCGAGGCGACCGCCGTGCGGCTCCTGAGCCCGGAGGCCTGATCGCCGCCCTCAGCGCACCGTGATCGCGTGCTCCCCCTGCGGCACCAGCTCGCCGATCACCGGGTGTCCCGGCAGCTCGCCCGCGACCAGCAGCCCGCCGGAGGTCTGCGCGTCGGCGAGCAGCAGCAGCTCGTCGTCGGCGACCGACGACGAGACGTGCGGGCGCACCCAGTCGAGGTTGCGGCGGCTGCCGCCGGGCACGTAGCCCTCGGCGAGCGAGGGTCGCGCGGCCCCGAGGTAGGGGACGGCTGCGGCGTCGAGAACCGCGGAGACGCCGCTGGCGCGGCAGAGCTTGTAGAGGTGGCCGAGCAGGCCGAAGCCGGTGACGTCGGTGGCGCACACGTGCCCCGCCTGCCGGGCGGCGAGGGAGGCGTCGCGGTTGAGGAGCGTCATCGTCTCGACGGCGTCCGGGAACACCTCACCGGTCGCCTTGTGCCGGTTGTTCAGGACCCCGAGGCCCAGCGGCTTGGTGAGCGTGAGCGGCGTACCCGCGACCCCCGCGTCGTTGCGCAGGAGCCGGCCGGGGTGGGCGAGCCCGGTGACGGCGAGCCCGTACTTGGGCTCGGGGTCGTCGATGCTGTGGCCGCCCGCGAGGTGGCAGCCCGCCTCCGCGCAGACCGCCGCTCCCCCGCGCAGCACCTCGGCGGCGAGCTCAAAGGGGATCCGGTCGCGCGGCCAGGCCAGCAGGTTCACCGCGACGACCGGGTCGCCGCCCATCGCGTAGACGTCGGAGAGCGCGTTGGCCGCCGCGATCCGGCCCCAGTCGTAGGCGTCGTCGACCACGGGCGTGAAGAAGTCGGCGGTGACGACCACGGCCCGGTCGTCCTGGATGCGTACGACCGCGCCGTCGTCGCCGTTCTCGAGCCCCACCAGCAGGTCATCGGTCGCGGGCCCGCCCGCGGCTCCCCCCAGCCCGGCCAGCACCCGCTCCAGCTCCCCGGGCGGCACCTTGCAGGCGCAGCCGCCGCCGGAGGCGAACTGGGTGAGGCGGTGGGTGGTGAGGTCCTGCGTCACGTGGTCCTCCGGTCGTCGGGACAGGTCGTCGAGTGGCCAGCCCCAGCATGCTCGCCGGGTGGTCGGGTACGACACCAGGGTCCCCATCTCGATCACGAGGAGGCGAACCGTGCCCGACAACATCAAGAACGAGAAGCAGTACGAGGCGCTCAAGGACAAGGGCATGTCGAAGGAGCGGGCGGCGAAGATCGCCAACTCCCCCGAGGCCTCGAAGCACGGCGGGCAGAGGAGCGGCTCGGGCGGCGACAGCTCCCAGGGCGGCACCACCGCGCAGAAGAAGGAGGCCGGCCGCAAGGGCGGCAGGGCCAGCAGCGGGTCCTGACCCTCAGCTCGGGGCGCTCGCGGCCCGCGCGGCCTCACGGGCCGCGAGCCGCTCCTTCTGCGGGACCACGGTGTACTTCGGGTCGCGGGCCGAGGCGAGCCCCGCCTCGAAGACCCCGAACCGCAGCGTCACCGAGCCGGCGACGTACGCCGCGCCCGCGGCCACGCGGGCCACGCGCGAGCGCCGCCCCTTGCCGCCCCGTTTGCCGAGGGCGCCGAGCAGCGACAGGCCGGCACCAGCGCCGGTCAACGCACGCGCGGTCTTCATCAGCCGCCCGGAGAACCCCTGCTCGTAGGGCTCCGCGATCATGCCGAGCCGGCGGTTCATCACCTCGAGGGCGCCGACGTCGAGCGCGGCACCGGCGAGGGCCATTCGGACCGCGGGTCCGCTCTGCGCAGCAGGCGCCAGCATCATCGCCACGCCGCCGGCCGCCGCGGCTCCGGAGCCGCCGAAGACGAACGGCAGCTCGCGGTGCCCCTCGTGCCAGATCGGGACGGCGGTGTTGGCGAACAGGGCAGCGGTGTACGTCGCCAGCGGCGGCCCGAACGCGGCCGCCCCGACGCCCGCGAGCCGGCCGAGCCGCGGGAACCACCCGGTGACCTGCGAACCGAACGCCGCCGTGGCGAACGCCGAGAACGGCGCCAGGATGAACGAGCCGACCGAGAGCGGCGAGGTCGGCTTGAACACGCGCAGCATGTTGAGGAACCGTTCCGGACGCCCGAGGTCGTGCACCAGGAAGACGGTCCCGATCCCGGCTCCGGCCGCCGCGGCACCCCGGGCGACCTTCTCCAGCGTCGGCAGGCCCTGGAGCGCCGCGCCCTCGGCGAGCAGCGCCGACCCTCCGGCCATCCCGCCCAGGAAGAGGTAGAGCGGGACGTCGGGCGTCTTCCAGGTGGGCGTCTTGATGATCTGCTTGCCGTAGTAGGACTCGAACTCCGCCTCCGGCACCATCAGGCGGTCGCCGCGGCCACCGCCGCCCTTCGGGCTCATCTGCGCCTCCCCAGGCTTGTACTGAGGAGCCGAGGGACGAGGCGTCTCGAAGTGAACGAGGCGACACCCAGGCCGGTCATCGCCGCGGCCGCGGCGCCGACGTGCTTCCAGATGGAGCCGAGGTCGCGGGTGGTCACCACCGGGTCCGGCGGCAGCCCGTAGACCTCGGGCTCGTCGAGGAGCAGGAAGAACGCCCCGTCACCCCCGACACCGTCCTCGGGGTCGGCGCCGTAGAGCCGGGCCACGTCCACGCCCTGCTCGTGCAGCTGCTCGACCCGCGCGTGGGCCCGCTCGCGCAGCTCGCCGAGCTCGCCGAACTGGATCGACTCGGTCGGGCACGCCTTCGCACAGGCCGGGGTCTCGTCGACCTTGAGCCGGTCGTAGCAGAGCGTGCACTTGAAGGCCCGGCCGTCCTCCTTGCGCAGGTCGATCACGCCGTAGGGGCAGGCGGGCACGCAGTAGCCGCAGCCGTTGCAGATGTCGGGCTGCACCACGACGGTCCCGAACTCGGTCCGGAAGAGCGAGCCGGTCGGGCAGACGTCGAGGCAGGCCGCGTGGGTGCAGTGCTTGCAGACGTCCGAGGACATCAGCCAGCGCACGCCAGCGTCCCCGGACCGGGCGCCCTGGTCGTCGCCCTCCATGGCGCCGGGCGGGCCCATGCCCGGCAGCCCGAGGTCGGTGGTCGTGAGCGGCTTCCCGGCCGAGGTCTCCAGGGGCTTCTCGACGAAGGCCACGTGCCGCCAGGTGCTCGCCCCCAGCGCCTGGGTGTTGTCGTAGGACATCCCGGACAGCTCGTAGCCGTCGTCGGGGACCTCGTTCCACTCCTTGCACGCCACCTCGCAGGCCTTGCAGCCGATGCACACCGAGGTGTCGGTGAAGAAGCCCATCCGTGGCGGGTGGGCGCCGTCGTACCCCGCGTCGGCCTGGACGTCGTCCAGCCGGCCCCACAGCGAGTTGGCCATCTAGTCGGTCCTCCCGTTCGTGGGGTCGTCCATGTCGACGCCGGCGCGCCGGCGGTAGTCCTCGACGTACGACGTCAGCGCCGGCCCGCGCGGCCGCCGGCCGGGCCGGATGTCGCAGGTGCCGACCTTGTCCTGGATGTAGACGTTGGGGTCCATCGTGACGTTGACCAGGTCGTTGGGCGAGTCGCCCTGGGTGATGCCGTTGCGGCCCCAGTGGTAGGGCAGCCCGACCTGCTCGACCACCTGGTCACCGAGCCGGAGCGAGCGCAGCCGGTCGGTCACCAGCACCCGCGCCTCGATGGCCGTGCGGGCCGTGACGATGGTCGCCCAGCCGAGGTGCTCGAGCCCCCGCTCGGCCGCCAGCCGCGGCGAGACCTCGCAGAACGGCTCGGGCTGCAGCTCGGTGAGGTAGGGCAGCGTCCGGCTCATCGCGCCGGCCGTGTGGTGCTCGGTGAGCCGGTAGGTGGTGAAGACGTACGGGAACACGTCGCTGTAGCTGGGGTTGATCGGGTTGGACGCATCGGCCAGCTTGCGTCGGGAGGGGTTGTTCTGCTGCCCGTAGAGCGGGTTGCGCACCGGCGACTCAGGCGGCTCGTAGTGCGTGGGCAGCGGGCCGTCGGCCAGCCCCAGCGGCGCGTAGAGCCACGCCTTCCCGTCGGTCTGCATGACGAACGGGTCCTGGCCGCCGATGGCGTCCGGTCCGCGGGCGTCGTCCGGCGGGACGTGGTCGGGGGCCCGGTCCGCGATGAAGTCCGGCACGTCGGAGCCGGTCCACTTCCCGGCCTCGGCGTCCCACCAGACGTACTTCTTCCGCTCGCTCCACGGGGTGCCGTCCGGCGCCGCCGAGGCTCGGTTGTAGATGATCCGCCGGTTGGCGGGCCAGACCCAGCCCCACTCCGCGGCGACGTAGTCCTGCTCCCAGTGCGGCTTGCGGCGCCGGGCCTGGTTGACCTCGTCGGCGTACACGCCGCAGTAGATCCAGCAGCCGCAGGCGGTGGACCCGTCGTCCTCGAGCTCGGTGTAGGCGCTGAGCGCCTTGCCGTCCGGGCCGGTGCCGTTGATCTCGCGCAGCACCGCCTGTCCGTCGGGCTCGCCCTTCTCGTCGACGGGGTAGTCCCAGGCCAGGTCGAGCAGCGGCCGGTCCATCTCGTCGGTCGAGTCCTGCAGCTTCTCCCGGATCCGGTTGCCGAGCTCGAAGTAGAAGTCGAGCTCGCTGCGGCAGTCGCCCGGCGGGTCGACGGCCTTGTCGCGCCACTGCAGCATCCGCTGGGTCTGGGTGAAGGACCCGGCCTTCTCCACGTGGGAGGCGGCCGGCAGGAAGAAGACCTCCGTGCCGATCTCCTCGGTGGCCAGCTCGCCGGTCTCGATCTCCGGGCCGTCCTGCCAGAAGGTCGCCGACTCGATCATCTGCAGGTCGCGCACGACCAGCCAGTCGAGGTTGGCCATGCCAAGCCGCTGCATCTTGCCGTTGGCCGAGCCGACGGCGGGGTTCTCCCCCACCAGGAAGTAGCCCTTGCAGCCGCCGTCGATCATCGACTTCACCGTGGTGTACGTCGATGCGTCGCCGGTGAGCCGCGGCAGGTAGTCGAAGCAGAAGTCGTTCTCGGGCGTCGCCGCATCGCCCCAGTAGGCCTTGAGCAGGCTGACCATGTAGGACTTCATGTTCCCCCAGAAGCCGGTGGCGCCGGCGTCGGAGGCGACGTACTCGTCGAGGTCGCGGTGCATGGCCGCGTGGGGCATGGGCAGGTAGCCCGGCAGGATGTTGAACAGCGTCGGGATGTCGGTCGAGCCCTGGATGCTGGCGTGGCCGCGCAGCGCCATGATGCCGCCGCCCGGGCGGCCGATGTTGCCCAGCAGGGTCTGGAGGATCGAGGCGGTGCGGATCATCTGCGCGCCGGTGCTGTGGTGGGTCCACCCGACGGCGTAGCAGAACGCCGTGGTGCGCTCGCGGCCGCTGTTGGCCGTCAGCGCCTCGGCCACCTCCCGGAACTGGTCCGGGTCGATCCCGCAGACCTCCTGCACCATCTCCGGGGTGTAGCGGGCGAAGTGCCGCTTGAGGATCTGGTAGACGCAGCGCGGGTGCTGCAGGGTCTCGTCGCGCGGCGGCTTGCTGGACACCGCCGGGCCCCCGGAGCCGTGCGACTCGGACTTGGCCGCCTCGTGCGCGGACTTGTGGGCCTCGTCCTCGGCGCCGCGAGCGCCGTTGGGGCCGGCGTCCTGCGCGGGGTCGCGCTGCCCCGCGGACGGAGCAGCCGCGGTGCCTTCGTACTGCCAGGTGGAGGGGTCGTAGTGGCTGCGCTCGCTGTCGAACCCGGAGAACAGCCCGTCGAGGTCCTCGGTGTCCTGGAAGCCCTCGTCGATGATCGACGCGGCGTTGGTGTAGGCGACGACGTACTCACGGAAGTCGAGCTCGTTGCTCAGCACGTGGTTGACCAGCGCGCCGAGGAACGCGATGTCCGAGCCGGCGCGGATCGGCACGTGCAGGTCCGAGACCGCCGAGGTGCGCGTGAACCGCGGGTCGACGTGGATGATCTTCGCGCCGCGACGCTTCGCCTCCATCACCCACTGGAAGCCCACCGGGTGCGCCTCCGCCATGTTCGAACCCTCGATGAGGATGCAGTCAGCGTTGGCGAGGTCCTGCAGGAAGGTTGTTGCGCCACCACGGCCGAACGAGGTTCCCAGACCGGGAACCGTGGAGGAGTGTCAAATACGCGCCTGGTTCTCGATCTGGATCGCGCCCATCGCCGTGTAGAGCTTCTTCATGAGGTAGTTCTCCTCGTTGTCGAGGGTCGCTCCTCCGAGGCTCGCGATGCCGAGGGTGCGGCGGGTACGACGACCCTGGTCGTCCTCCCACTCCCAGAACTGCTTGCGGGTCCTGATGACGCGGTCCGCGATCATGTCCAGCGCGGTGTCGAGGTCGAGGTCCTCCCACTCGGTGCCGTGCGGGCGCCGGTAGCGGACCTTGGTGACGCGGCCGGGCGAGGTCACCAGCTGCTTGCTGGCGCTGCCCTTGGGGCACAGCCGGCCGCGTGAGATCGGGCTGGCGGGGTTGCCCTCGATCTGGGTGACCTTGCCGTCCTTGACGAAGACCTTCTGCGCACAGCCCACCGCGCAGAACGGGCAGACGGAGTCGACGACCTCGTCGGCCTCCGCGGTCCGGGGCTCGAGGTGCTCGCTGCGCGGGGACATCGCGGCCGCGCCGCGGCCGAGCCGGTCCTCGCCCCGCAGCTGGCGGACCAGCGGCCAGGAGCCGATGAAGGTCTTCGCACCCACGCCGTTCCGTCCTCCCAGCTCGAACCCGCCCTTGCTGCCTACACGTAACCACACCACGCGGCGCCAAACCCGGCACCCGCTAGGTTTCTCCGCGGAGGCGTTTCTCGTCTGGTGACGGGCTCGGTCCTCAAAACCGATGTGGCCGGGTATCCCGGTCAGGCGGGTTCGATTCCCGTCCGCCTCCGCCAACAGACCTGCGACCGACCCGGACCGGCTCAGACCCCTTCGGTGGCCTCGATCCGGCCACTGCGGACGGCCTCGGCGAACTGCTCGAAGTCGCGCTCGTTCTGGTCCGCGTAGCGCTCCGAGAAGTCGGTGACCGCCCGGTCGAAGGCGTCGTCCTCGCCGAGGTAGGCGGCGATCGCGACCGGGTCACCCGACCGCGCGTGGGCCCGAGCGAGGGTCCAGCCGCAGAGCTTCCCGTAGAGGGTCATTCCCCCCGCCGGCATCTGCTCGACGAGCGCGGAGCCCTTCATGTCGCGGAGCTGGCGCCAGTAGAAGTAGCGGTCGGCCTCGACGCCCCTGGTCCAGCCCAGGAAGATGTCGCTGCTGGCCTGCATCAGCCTCTGGCCCTGCACCACCCGCTCCCCCGCCTGCCGGAACTCGCTGCGGCGCGAGGGCCCCTCGAGCACGGAGCGGGACGCCTCCTTGATCTGGAGGAACAGCGGGTCGTCCTCACCGCGCCCCCGCAGCAGCACGATGAACGCCCGGGTCCCGACGCTCCCGACGCCCACCACCTTGCGTGCCCAGTCGACGACCTCGAACCGCTCGAGGAGCTGGCGCCGGTCGTGCTGGAGCGTCGACCGGTACTCGCGGAACTGGCTGACGATGATCCCCTCCTCCAGCCCCGGGTCCAGGCCGTACGTCGCGAACAGCTCGCGAGCCGGAACGACCACGGGAGGAGTGCTCACGATGCGGCGCTCACCGTCCACGACCTCGGTCAGCTTCGTCAGGGCCTGGAGGCTGTCGCGGGAGCGTGCCTTCTCGGCGTTCTTGTCGAACCTCTTCTCGAGCTTGCGCGCCTCCTTGCCCTTCAAGTTCTTCTTCTTCACCTCGCGGCCCAGGAGCCCGGCCACGGCCTGCCGGAGGTCGGCCTCGGTGACGTGGGCGTACCACACGTCCAGCGTCCGCATCGTCGAGAAGTCGGCCATCGCCTCGCGGTAGCTGGCGACCGAGGTCGTCGTGATCGCGCGGACGTCCGCGGGGGTGAAGCCGTTGTTGCGTCCGGCCACCGTGAGGCTGGCCGCCAGCCGCTTCACGTCGTACTCGAAGGGGCCGGGCAGGGTCTCGTCGAAGTCGTTGATGTCGAAGACGAGCTGCCGCTCGGGCGAGCCGAAGACGCCGAAGTTCGACAGGTGCGCGTCCCCGCACAGCTGGACGTCGAGCCCGGCCGTCGGTGTCGGCTCGAGGTCGGCGGCCATGATCGCCGCCGCGCCGCGGTAGAAGGTGAACGGCGAGGCCTTCATGCGGCCGTGGCGCACCGGGACCAGGTCGGCATCGCGACGGAGGTTCTGCTCCATGATCAGCGCCACGGGATCGGGCCGGTCCGGAGCCGGCGTCCACCCCGCGTGGCTCGACGGCAGGGCGTGCCCGCGCGCGTCCACGCCGTGCGCCGTGCGCTCCTCGAGGCTGGGGTGTAGGACCTGCTGCGACATGATCGGCTCCCGCGTTCGGCTACGCATCGGTGTACGTCCGACGATCCCAACCCGATCGCAGCGCCCGCATCATCCCTACCGGAGGAGCACCCGACGGACTCTCCTCCCCCGAGTCGGGCCGAAGGACCCTGAGCGAAGCACGAGCACGGACCTAGCCTCCCGGGGAGAGGGAGGCTAGATGTTCGCTGTCCGCATCCATGGCCGCGGAGGCCAGGGGGCCGTCACGGCGGCCGAGCTGCTGTCGGTGGCAGCCTTCGACGAGGGCCGGCATGCCCAAGCCTTCCCGACCTTCGGCTCCGAGCGCACCGGCGCACCGGTCGTCTCGTTCTGCCGGATCGACGACCGCCCGATCCGGCTGCGGGAGCCGATCACGGACCCGGACGCGCTGATCGTGCAGGACCCGACCCTCCTCCACCAGGTGAACCTGTTCGCCGGCCTGGAGCCCGACGGCTTCCTGCTGGTCAACACCTCGCGCCGGCTCGAGGAGCTCGGCCTGGAGGACCTGGTGCGTCGGCTCACGCCCGAGCACGTGGCCAGCGTCCCCGCGACCGAGATCGCGCGCGAGCACCTCGGTCGCCCGCTCCCCAACGCGGCGCTGCTCGGCGCCTTCGCCGCGCTCACCGGCCAGGTCTCCCTCGGGGCGGTCTGCGACGCGATCCGGGACCGGTTCCCCGGCGAGGTCGGCGCCGGCAACGCCCGGGCCGCCGAGGTGGCCCACGAGCACGTCCGCGCGGCGCTGAGGAGGCTGACCGATGCGTGAGCAGATCGAGGGCTCGCAGGCGGTGGCCCGCGCCGTCACCCTGTGCCGGCCGGAGGTGGTCGCGGCGTACCCGATCTCGCCGCAGACCCACATCGTCGAGTCGCTGTCGGACCGGGTCCGCACCGGCGAGCTCGCCTCGTGCGAGTACCTCATGGTGGAGTCCGAGTTCGGCGCCATGTCGGCGTGCATCGGGGCCTCGGGTGCCGGTGCCCGCACCTACACCGCCACGTCCAGCCAGGGGCTGCTCTTCATGGCCGAGGCGTTGTTCAACGCCTCCGGCCTCGGGCTGCCGATCGTGATGACGGTGGCCAACCGGGCGATCGGCGCGCCGATCAACATCTGGAACGACCACTCCGACGCCATGTCGATGCGTGACTCGGGGTGGATCCAGCTCTACGCGGAGTCCAACCAGGAGGCGGTGGACCTGCACGTCCAGGCCTACCGGCTGGCGGAGTCGCTGTCGGTGCCGGTGATGGTGTGCATGGACGGGTTCGTCCTCACCCACGCGTTCGAGCAGGTGGACCTCCCCACCCAGGAGCAGGTCGACGCGTTCCTGCCGGCGTTCGTCCCCCAGCAGGTGCTCGACCCCGAGGACCCGGTCACGATCGGGGCGATGGTGGGGCCCGAGGCGTTCGCCGAGGTGAAGTACCTGATGCACGCCAAGCAGATGGCGGCGCTCGACGAGGTCCCCGCGATCGCCGATGACTTCCGCGCGGCCTTCGGGAGGTCCTCGGGCGGGCTGCTCAAGGCCTACCGCCTCGAGGACGCGGAGACGGTGGTCGTCGCCCTCGGGTCGGTGCTCGGCACCATCGAGGAGGTCGTCGACGCCCTGCGCGACGAGGGGGTCGCGGTCGGGGTCCTCGGCGTCACCTGCTTCCGCCCCTGGCCGGTCGGAGAGGTGCGCGAGGCGCTGGGCCACGCGACGCGGGTCGTGGTCGTGGAGAAGGCGTTCGCGGTCGGTGCCGGCGGCATCGTCGGCCAGAACACCCGGGACGCGACGCGGGGCCTCCCGGTGGAGGTGTACGACGTCGTGGCCGGCCTCGGCGGTCGGCCGGTGACGCGGGCGTCGCTGCGCGGCCTCCTCGACGATGTGCTCGCGGGGCGGCTCGACCCGCAGCGCCTGCACTTCCTCGACCTCGACCTCGCCCTGGTGCAGCGAGAGCTCGAACGGTCCCGGCAGGGCCGGCGACCGGGGCCGCACGCCGAGCACATGCTGCGCGACATCGGCACCGTCGCGTCCGGCGCGTACGAGTAGGGGACGGAGATGGCCTACCAGGAGATCAAGCTCTACCAGACCGGCACCTTCGTGGCCGGGAACCGGCTGCTCGACCCGGAGCAGCGGTCGGTGCAGGCGCGGATGGGCCGTTCGAACTCCCTGACCTCCGGGCACCGGGCGTGCCAGGGCTGTGGTGAGGCGCTGGGGGCGCGCTACGTGCTCGACGCAGCCATGCGGGCCACGGAGGGGAAGCTGCTCGCGGTGAACTCGACCGGCTGCCTCGAGGTCTTCTCGACGCCCTACCCCGAGTCGTCGTGGCAGCTGCCCTGGCTGCACTCCCTCTTCGGCAACGGCCCCGCGGTCGCCGCCGGCGTCGCGGCCGCGCTGAAGGCAAAGGGCCGGGACGACATCCGGGTGGTCGGCCAGGCCGGCGACGGCGGCACCGTCGACATCGGCTTCGGCACGCTCTCGGGCATGTTCGAGCGCAACGACGACGTGCTCTTCGTCTGCTACGACAACGAGGGCTACATGAACACCGGCGTGCAGCGGTCCGGGGCCACGCCGCCGGCCGCACGGACCGCGAACACCAAGGCGCTGGGTCCCGAGCCCGGCAACGTGTTCGGCCAGGGCAAGAACGTCCCGCTGATCGCGATGGCCCACGAGATCCCCTACGTCGCCACCGCGACCGTCGCCGAGCTGCGCGACCTGGAGTACAAGGTCGAGCGGGCGATGAGCTTCCGCGGGGCCCGCTACCTCCACGTCTTCGTGCCCTGCCCGCTCGGCTGGGGCGCCGACTCCGCCGACACGATCAAGCTCGCCCGGCTGGTCAAGGAGACCGGGATGTTCCCGGTCTTCGAGGCCGAGCACGGCGAGGTCACCGAGGTGTCGAGGATCCGCAGGCAGGTCCCGGTCGAGGAGTACCTCCGCCTCCAGAAGCGCTACGCCCACCTGTTCGGTGATCCCGGACGACCGGACATCGTGGCCAGGCTGCAGGCGAGCGCCGACCGCAACATCGCCCGCTTCGGGCTGCTGCCGGACGGGGACGAGTGATGGAGAAGCCCTTCGCGATCACCCTGGACATCGGCTCCAGCCGGGCCAACAAGACCGGCTCGTGGCGCACCGAGCGGGCGGTGTACACGAACCGGATGCCCCCCTGCAACGACGCCTGCCCGGCCGGCGAGAACATCCAGGGCTGGCTCTACGAGGGCGAGGAGGGCGGGGCCGGCTACGAACGGGCCTGGCGCGTGATCATGGAGGACAACCCGTTCCCCGCGATCATGGGCCGGGTCTGCTACCACCCGTGCGAGACCGCCTGCAACCGCGGACAGCTCGACGAGGCCGTCGGGATCAACTCCGTCGAGCGGTTCGTCGGCGACGAGGCCATCCGCCAGGGGTGGACGGTCTCCGTCGAGGTGCCGCCCACGGGCAAGCACGTGCTCGTCGTCGGAGCCGGGCCGTCGGGCCTGTCCGCGGCGTACCACCTCGCGAGGCGCGGCCACACCGTGACGGTCCGGGAGGCCGGTCCGATGGCCGGCGGCATGATGCGGTTCGGGATCCCGCGCTACCGCCTCGCCCGCGACGTCCTCGACGCCGAGGTCCAGCGCATCCTCGACCTCGGGGTCACCCTGGAGCTCGACGCCAAGGTCACCGACCTCACGGCGCTGCGCGACGAGTACGACGCGGTGTTCCTCGCGGTGGGCGCCCAGCTCGGCCGGCGCACCTACATCCCGGCCGGCTCCGCGGCCCACGTGCTCGACGCGGTGGACATGCTGCGCGACCTCGAGACCGGCGAGAAGCCGCTGCTGGGCAGGAAGGTCGCGGTGTACGGCGGCGGCAACACCGCCATGGACGCGGCCCGGACCGCGAAGCGGCTCGGCGCGTCCGAGGCGGTCGTGGTCTACCGCCGCACCCAGGACCGGATGCCCGCCCACGAGTCCGAGCTGGCCGAGGCCCAGGACGAGGGGGTGCTGTTCAAGTGGCTGACCACGATCAAGCAGGTGGACGCCGGCAAGCTCGTCGTGGAGCGGATGGAGCTCGACGAGTCCGGCTTCCCGCAGCCCACCGGTGAGCTCGACGAGCTCGACGCCGACTCGCTCGTCCTCGCCCTCGGCCAGGAGACCGACCTCTCGCTGCTCGACGGCGTCCCCGGCCTGGTCGTCGACGACGGCGTGGTGGCGGTCGGGCCCGACATGATGACCGGCTGCCCGGGGATCTTCGCCGGCGGCGACATGGTGCCGTACGAGCGCTCGGTCACCGTCGCGGTCGGGCACGGCAAGCGGGCGGCGCGTCACATCGACGCCTGGTTGTCCGGTGCGGTCCCGGAGCCCGTCGTACGCCCGGCGCTGGCCACCTTCGACACGATCAACACCTGGTACTACGCCGACGCGCCGCGGGCGCACCGCCCGGTCCTGGACCGGGCCCGTCGCGAGTCGACCTTCGACGAGGTGGTGCTCGGCCACGACGAGTCCACCGCGCTGATGGAGGCGCGGCGGTGCCTGTCCTGCGGCAACTGCTTCGGCTGCGACAACTGCTACGGGGTCTGCCCCGACAACGCGGTGATCAAGCTCGGCCGGCCCGGGGAGAGCTACCTGATCGACCTCGACTACTGCAAGGGCTGCGGCCTCTGCGTCGCGGAGTGCCCCTCCGGGGCGATCCAGATGTTCCCCGAGGAGATCTGACCCGGAGACCGGCTCAGTGGTGGAAGCTGCTGGGCTGCTCCTCGTGCGGCATCGGGCCGGACAGGTCGTCGAGCCAGTCGACGGCGGTGTGCAGGTCCTTGAGGAAGAGCTCGGCCATGTCGTGGCTGAAGCCGTTGCGCACCACGACCCGGAGCACCGCCAGGTCCTCCCGCTTCGGCGGCATCGTGTACGCCGGCACCAGCCAGCCGCGCTCGCGCAGCTTGCGGGACACGTCGTACACGTCGTACTTCGTGACGTCCTTGCTGACCGAGAAGGTCACCACCGGCAGCTCCCGTCCGTCCGAGATCACGTCGAACTCGGGCATCGCGGCCAGGGTCTGCGAGATGTGGACCGCCACGTCCTGGCAGGTCTGCTGGACCAGCCGGAAGCCGTCCCGGCCGAGCCGGAGGAACTGGTAGTACTGCAGGACGACCTGGGCGCCCGGCCGGGAGAAGTTGAGCGCGAAGGTGGGCATGTCACCACCCAGGTAGTTCACGTGGAAGACCAGGCTCTCGGGCAGGTGCTCCGCGTCGCGCCACAGCACCCAGCCCACCCCGGGGTAGACCAGCCCGAACTTGTGGCCCGAGGCCTGGATCGAGACCACACGCGGCAGCCGGAAGTCCCAGACCAGGTCGGGCTGCACGAACGGCGCGATGAAGCCGCCGGAGGCGGCGTCGACGTGCACGGGGACCGAGACGCCACTGGCCCGTTCGTACTCCTCCAGCTTGGCGCAGATCTCCTCCACCGGCTCGTAGGTGCCGTCCATCGTGGAGCCGAGGACCGCCACCACCCCGATCGTGTTCTCGTCGACGTGGTCGAGGAGCCGGTCGGCGGTCAGGTGGAAGACGTCGCCCTCGAGCGGGACGTAGCGCGGCTCCACCTCCCAGTAGTTGGCGAACTTCTCCCACACGACCTGGACGTTGCCGCCCATCACGATGTTGGGGCGGTCCGTGTCGAGGCCGGCGCTGCGCCGTGCCTGCTGCCACCTGCGCTTGAGCGCGAGCCCCGCGAGCATGCAGCCCTCCGAGCTGCCGGTCGTCGAGGTCCCGACGGTCTCGGCGGCGTCGGGCGCGTGCCAAAGGTCGGCGAGCATCGTCACGCAGCGGGACTCGATCTCGGCGGTCTGCGGGTACTCGTCCTTGTCGATCATGTTCTTGTCGAAGGTGGCCGCGTAGACGCGGTCCGCCTCGTCGTCCATCCAGGTGGTGACGAAGGTGGCGAGGTTGAACCGGGCGTTGCCGTCGAGCATGACCTCGTCCTTGACGATCTGGTACGCCGTCTCCGGCAGCATCTCCCGCTCGGGAAGCCGGGTCTTGGGGACCTCGAGCATCCCCGCCCTGGTGAAGCGCGGGACCACGCTCCCGTCCTCCGCCTGTGCTCCGGTCGTCCTGTGGATGGCCATGCCTGCTCCTCGGTCTGGGTCCTGGGCCACCTCCCATGCGATCCCGGAAGTGCCGCGCAGGCATCACCTCGCGGGGATGAGTTGGCCGTCTCCTCGGGCCCCGCCGGCGCGCTCCGGTCCAGCGGCTAGGGTCCTGAGCGTGGGAGCAGACCCGGTCGTGGAGGACCCCCGACGTCGTACGCCGCGCACCGACGCCGTGCTCGCCGACCCCCGGGTCGAGGCGGCGACGCGCCGGCTCGGGCGCACGCGCACGAAGGCCGTCGTGGTGGACGTCCTCGACGCCTGCCGGCGCGGCGAGGTCGCCCCCGAGGGCGTCGTCGAGGCCACGCTGGCAGCGCTGCCGGCGGGCAGCGCGTCGCTGCGCCCGGTGGTGAACGCGACCGGGGTCGTCGTCCACACCAACCTCGGCCGGGCCCCGCTGTCCGCGGCCGCGATCGACGCGCTGACGACCGCGGCGGGACCCACCGACGTCGAGCTCGACCTGGTGACCGGCCGGCGCGGCGCGCGCGGCGCGGCCGCCCTGGCCGCCCTGGCCGCCGCGGTGCCGGGCGCCGAAGGGGTCCACGTCGTCAACAACGGCGCCGCCGCCCTGGCCCTGGTGACGTGTGCGCTGGCCCAGAGGCCCGACGGTCCCGGGCGCGAGGTCGTGGTGGCGCGGGGCGAGATGGTCGAGATCGGCGACGGGTTCCGGATCCCCGACCTGCTGGAGTCGGTGGGCGGCCGGCTGCGCGAGGTGGGCACCACCAACCGGGTCCGCCTCTCCGACTACGAGTCCGCCCTCGGCGAGGACACGGCGTTCGTGCTCAAGGTGCACCCGTCGAACTTCCGGGTGGAGGGGTTCACCTCGAGCGTCTCCGTCGAGGAGCTGGCGGGCCTCGACGCCTCGCTCGTGGTGGACATCGGCTCGGGGCTGCTGGCGCCCCACCCCCGCCTGCCCGACGAGCCCGACGCCGCGTCCTGCCTGGCCGCGGGCGCCGACCTGGTCACCGCCTCCGGCGACAAGCTGCTCGGCGGTCCCCAGTGCGGCCTGCTGCTCGGCCGCGGCGAGCTCGTCCAGCGCCTGCGCCGGCACCCGTTCGCCCGGGCCCTGCGGGTCGACAAGCTGACGCTGGCCGCACTGGAGGCCACGCTCACCGGCCCCACGCCCCCGGTCCCCCGGGCCCTGGCCCGGCGGCCCGCCGACCTGATGGCCCGGGCCCGGCGACTTGCGTTGGCCATCGGGCCGGACGCGGAGCCGGTGGTCTCCGAGGGTGCCGTCGGCGGCGGCGGCGCACCGGGCGTCGTGCTCCCCAGCGCCGCGGTGGCGCTGCCGTCCGTGCTCGCGGAGCCGCTGCGCATCGGCGCCACGCCGGTGGTCGGCCGCGTCCACGAGGGCCGGCTGCTGCTCGACCTGCTCGCGGTCCCCGAGGACCTCGACGACCTGCTGGCCGAGGCCGTACGCCGGGTGCTCGCGGCCACCGCGCCGGACGGACGGACCGGCTGACGTGCACGTCGTCGCCACCGCCGGGCACGTCGACCACGGCAAGTCGACGCTCGTCCGGGCCCTGACCGGCAGCGATCCGGACCGGCTCGCGGAGGAGCGCGAGCGCGGCCTCTCCATCGAGCTCGGCTACTGCTGGACCGACCTCCCGGACGTCGGTGACGTGGCGTTCGTCGACGTGCCCGGCCACCAGCGCTTCGTGTCCACGGCGCTCGCCGGCGTGGGACCGGTGCCGGTCGCGCTGTTCGTGGTCGCCGCCGACGACCCGTGGATGCCGCAGGCCGCGGAGCACCTGGCCGCGCTCGACGCTCTCGGGGTCGGCCACGGCGTGCTCGTGGTGACCCGCTCCGACCTCGCGGACCCGGCACCCGCGCTGGCCCGGGCCCGGGAGGAGCTGTCCCGGACGACCCTGCGCGACGTGCCGGCACTGGCGGTCAGCGGCCGCACCGGTGCCGGCCTGGCCGACCTGCGGGCGGTGCTGACCGAGGTGCTCGGCCGGGTGCCGGCGCCCGACCCGACCGCCGACGTGCGGCTGTGGGTGGACCGGCGCTTCACGGTGCACGGCACGGGCACGGTCGTCACGGGCACCCTGCCCGCCGGGACGGTGCGCGTCGGCGACACGCTGTCGTGCGACGGGGTCGAGGTGCGGGTGCGCGGGCTGGAGTCGCTCGGGCACCCGGTCGACGCCGTCCCCGGGGTCGCCCGCGTGGCGCTCGACCTCGGAGGGCGGGCGCCCGAGGCGATCACCCGGGGCAGCGTGCTGGTCACCCCCGGCGCCTTCGAGCCGGTGACGGTCGTCGATGTCGGGCTCACCGGCGGCGGCTCCGCCCGCCTCCCCGAGCGCCCCGTCCTCCACGTGGGGGCCGCGCTGACCACGGTGCGCGCGCGACCGCTCGCGGACGGGTTCGCCAGGCTCACCCTCGAGCACCCGCTCCCCCTGCGGATCGACGACCGCGCGATCCTGCGCGACCCCGGGAGCCGCGCCATCTGGGGCGTGCGGGTCCTCGACCCCGCACCCCCGGACCTGGGCCGGCGCGGCGCCGCACGGGCCCGCGCGGCCACCCTGACGGCGTACGACGCCTCCACCGGTGCGCAGCTCGCGGCCCGAGGCCTGGTGCGGCGCAGCCTGCTGCGGCGCCTCGGGGTCCGCGACGAGCCGCTGCCGGAGGGCGCGGTCGAGGCCGGCGACTGGCTGGTCTCGCCCCGGTCCGCCGCGGAGCTGCGGTCCCGCCTCCGCGACGCGGTCGAGCGGCTGGCCACTCCCCTGCAGCCCGGGGTCCCCGAGGCCGCGCTCGCCCACGAGCTCGGCCTGCCCGACGTCGGCCTGGTGACGGCGCTGGTGCGCCCGCCGCTGCGCGTGGAGGCCGGCCGGGTCCTCGGTGACTCGCCCTCGTCGCTGCCCGCCACGCTCGCCCCGGCCGTCGCGGCGCTGCGCGAGGACCTGGCACCGGCACCGTTCGCGGCCCCGGCCGCCGGGCGGCTCGCCGAGCTCGGGCTCGACCCCCGCGCGGTCGCGGCCCTGCACCGCTCCGGTCACCTGCTGCGCGTCGCCGACGGCGTCGTGCTTCTCCCGGGTGCCGACGAGGAGGCGGTGCAGCTGCTGGGCACGCTGCCGCAGCCGTTCACCACCAGCGAGGCCCGGCAGGCGCTCGGCACCAGCCGCCGCGTGGCGCTCCCGCTGCTCGCGCACCTCGACCGCACCGGCCGCACGCTGCGGCTGCCCGACGACCGGCGGCAGCTGCGCGGGCGCTGAGGGCGCGGTCGGCCCTCAGGCCAGCTGACGGGCGAGGTCGTCCAGGCCGGTGGCGGTGAGGTCGGGAGCACGGAAGTACGACGGGTACGGCGCGCCGGTCCGGTCGATCCAGCAGGTCCTCAGCCCCGCCCGCGACGCACCGTCCACGTCCCACGGATGGACCGCCACCAGCATCGCGTCGGCGGCGTCGACGCTGACGCGGTCGCAGCCGTGGGCATAGGCACCGCGCGCGGGCTTCCAGATGCCTGCGTCCTCGACCGACATCGTCTCCTCGAAGTGGCCGGCAAGCCCGGCGCGGTCGAGCAGCGACCTCGCGACCGACGCGGCGCCGTTGCTCAGGGTCACCAGGCGCAGCCCCAGCCCGGCGAGCTGCGGGACCCCGGCGTGCACGTCCGGGTGCACGTCGAGGCCGGTGAACCCGGTCATCACGTGCTCGACCGCCTCCTCGACCGGCCGGTCCAGCGCGCACCCGGACAGCAGTCCCCGCAGCCCCTCGGCGCCGATCTCGGCGAACGGCGCGGAGACCCCGCCGACGGCCAACGCGAACCCGTCGCGCAGCACGCCGGCGAACCACGGCGCCGCCAGGGCCCCGGGCACGCCGACCTCGGTGAACCGGTGGGCGATCGGCGCCATGTCGGAGAGCGTCTCGTTGACGTCGAAGACCAGCACGGACGGGCGGTGCGAAACGTCGGGCATCCCGTCACTGTAGGCAGGTCTCAGCCCCGCAGGTAGCGCCGGTCGCGCTCCTCGCCGACGTGCTCGCGCCGCAGCGGGGCCGCCGCGATCGCCCGCTCCAGGTCGGCGGTCGACAGCACCCCGACCGGCTCCTCACCGGTCGGCCCGCCGAGCACGACGGAGGAGTGCGGCATGTCCACGCCCCGGGTGGTCACCGACGCGGTGATCGCCCGCGCCGCGTCGACCACCTCGTCGTCGGGGTGCAGCACCGGCAGCGAGGCCGCCGGGGTCATCACCTCGACCACGCGGACGAACGACCGACGGGCCTCGGGCACGGCGCCGGCGTGGGACAGCAGCAGCGTGCCGAGGTAGCGGTCCCCGGCCACGACCGGGTACGCCGAGTGGTCGGCCAGGGCGTCGAGGTGCTCGGCGAGGTCGGCGATCGTCATGTCGGGTGGCAGCGTGATCGGCGGCGCCGTCATCAGGTCGCGCACGTGCAGCCCGGTCCAGGCCTGCGTGGCCCGGGCGGACATCACCTCCTGCCGCACGGCCTGGTAGAGGAACCACCCGATCGCCGCGAGCCACACGCCCCCGACCGTGTCGCCGACGAGCAGCAGGGCCATGCCCGAGCCGATGAGCAGGATCGCGAAGGTCCGTCCCACGCCGGCCGCCCGGATCGTGGCCCGCTCGCCGTCGCCCGACCGCCACCACAGCAGCGCGTGGAGGAGGCGCCCTCCGTCGAGCGGCAGCGCCGGGACCAGGTTGAAGGCCAGGAGCAGCCCGTTGATCCGCGCCAGGTAGGCCAGCACGCCCACCCACGGGTCCGGGGCGCCGGCCCCCTGCGCCGACACGGCCGCCGCACCGAACACCACCATCAGGGCCGCGGAGGCCAGCGGCCCCGCGGCCACGATGCGGAACTCGGCGCCCGGGCCCGGGATCGGGTCGTCGGCCTGCGAGACACCACCGAAGAGGAAGAGGGTGATGTCCTTGACGTGCACTCCTTCGCGGATGGACTGCAGCGTGTGGCACAGCTCGTGCACGAGCAGGGACGCGAACAGCAGCACGGTGGCGACGCCGGCCATGACCAGGTACTCCCAGGTCGCGAGGCCCTCGTAGCTGGTGGGGAACAGCACCGTCGCCAGCGACCAGTACACGAGCGCGACGATGACCAGCCAGCTCCAGCCGACCCGGATCGGGACGCCCCGAACGCGGAACACCACCACGCTCACCACGCTAGGAGCGCCCCCGAGGGCGGACAGGGGCCGAGCGGCATCACCGCGGGGACCTTGGACCCGGCACGACCAGCACGGGCACCTCGGCGAACTCCAGCACGTGCCGGGTCTGCGTCCCGACGTACGGCTCGCCGCTGGAGCCCCGGCGGGACCGACCGATCACGACGACGTCCGCCGCCCAGCGCCGCGCGTCGTCGAGGATCGCCTGCCCCACCTCGCCGTCGAGCAGCGCCGTCTCGACCTCCAGCCCCGCCGCCTCGGCGATCGCGGTCACCCGCCGCAGCACCAGGGTGGCGGCCGGGCGGCCGCCCTCCTCGCGCGCGGTCCCGGTCGCCGCGACCAGCGCGGCGTCGAACTCGTGGTCGACCAGCACGTGCACGATCCGCAGCCGGGACCGGTAGCGCCGGGCGAGGTCTACCGCGACGCGGGACGCGGCGAGGGCGTCCGGTGAGTCCTCGACCGCGAGCAGCACCCGGCGGATCACGGCCCGGCCCTCCCTCCGACCGCACGCCGCAGGCGTACGCCGTCCTCACGCTCCCCCTGCTCCAGCGCGGCCTCGCGCTCGGCGAGTGCCTCGCGCAGCCAGGGCATCCAGCGCCGCTCCAGCGCCCGCATCCGTCGTCTGGTGACCGCGATCTCGGCCTCGACCCGGCGCACCGCCTCGTCCGCCGCCGCACTGCCGACGCCCGCCCGGAGCGCCGCCTCGAACGCCTCCACGGCCGGCACGACCGCGGCGTTGGCCGGCGGGACCGCCCGGCCGGGCTGCGTCACCAGCTCGGCGCCGGCCGGGTAGCCGAGCCCCATCGTGGTCGCCCAGGTCACCTCGACCCGGGCCGGCTCCGCGGCGGCGGCACCGACCACGGCGTCCTCACCGCCGAGGATCGCCACCCGCAGCAGCCAGGTCCTGGCCACGGCGCAGGCCGCGCGCCACTCCCGGTCGAACCGCTCGGCGCGGAGCCGGCGCCGCTGCAGCTCGGGCAGCAGGATCCGCAGCTTGCGGTCCAGCTGCTCGCGGCCGCGCTCGGCCGCGGCGAGCCGACGGTGCAGCCAGATCCGGCCGGCGCGGCCGGGCGGGACCCGGGACGGCTGGGGCACGGCTCATCGCCTCCCGTCGAGGTGGGCCTCGACCAGCCGGGACGGCAGCATCGACAGCTCCCGGCGGGGCAGCACCGACGCCACCTCCCAGCAGCGGTCCAGGGTGTCGTCGAGCAGCCGGGTCTCGGTCCGCTCCTGGCCGACCAGCCGCTGCTCGAGACCGGTCGCGAAGTCGAGGTAGCGCTGGTCGGTGGCGCTGAGGGCGGCGGCACCGACGATCTCGGCCAGCTCCGCCACCTGCCGGGCCCGGGCCAGCGCGGCCAGCAGCTGGGCAGCGAGGTCGAGGTGGTCCTCCCGGGTGCGGCCGGGACCGGCGCCGCTGCGCATCAGCCGCGACAACGACGCCAGCGGGTCCACCGGCGGGTAGACCTCGCGCGCGTGCACCTCCGGCGAGAGCACCACCTGTCCCTCGGTGATGTAGCCGGTCAGGTCCGGCACCGGGTGGGTGATGTCGCCCGCCGGCATCGTCAGCACCGGCAGCACGGTGACCGAGCCCGGCCGTCCCCGGATCCGGCCGCAGCGTTCGTAGAGCGAGGCCAGGTCGCTGTAGAGGTAGCCGGGGTAGGCGCGCCGACCCGGCATCTCGCCGCGCGCGGACGAGACCTCCCGCAGCGCCTCCGCGTAGCTGGTCATGTCGGCCAGTACGACGAGCACGTGCCGCCCGTGCGTGAAGGCGAGGTCCTCGGCGACCGTGAGGGCGATCCTCGGCGTCAGCACCCGCTCGATCACGGGATCGTCGGCCGTGTTGAGCAGCAGCACCAGCTCGCCGGAGGCCGACCGCTCCTCCAGCACCGAGCGGACCATCTCCGCGTCCGCGTGGGTCAGCCCCATGGCGGCGAAGACGACGCTGAACGGCTCGCCGCCCGCGGTCGCCTGGGCCGCGACCTGTGCGGCCAGCTCGAGGTGCGGCAGCCCGGCGACCGAGAAGATCGGCAGCTTCTGGCCGCGGACCAGGGTCGTGAGCGCGTCGATCGCCGAGATGCCGGTCAGGATCGGCTCCGCGGGCGGTTCGCGGTGGGTGGGGTTCAGCGGCAGCCCGGCCACCGCCGCGGTCGTGGCCGAGAGCACCGGCGGGCCGCCGTCGACCGGCTCGCCGCGGCCGTTGCAGACCCGGCCCAGCCACGCCGGTCCGACCGGGACCCGCAGCGGGCGGCCGGAGAACGCGACCCGGGTGCTGCCGGTGCCGAGCCGGTCGGTGCCCTCGAGCACCTGGACCACGGCGAGGTCCCGGTCGACCTCCAGCACCAGCCCGTGCCGGACCTCGTCGACGCCGTCGTCATCGGCGGCGCGCACGGTGGCGAACTCGTCCCAGCCGACGCCGGTCGCCCCGGTGACCACCAGCAGCGGTCCGTGCAGCTCCTGCACCCCGCGGTGGACGACCTCGAGGTCCAGCGCGGCCGGACGCCCCGGCGTACTCATGCCAGGGCCTCCAGCGTCCGGAGCATCGCGTCCCGCCGGGCGAGCACCTCGTCCACCGCGTCCGGCGGGGTCTCGGCGGCGGCCCGCAGGACCGGGGAGAAGTCGACCTCCTCGATCTCGGTGGCGATGACGCCGCGCTCGACCAGCGCGGCGCAGGCGTCGACGACAGCGAGCACGGTGTCGACGAGCGCGGTGGTCTTCTCGGCCGTGCAGTGCGCGTCGTCGGGGTCCTGCGCGCTCTGCTGGAGGACGGCCTCCCGCAGCAGGCGGCCGCCGAGGAGCACGACGCGCTCGCGGCCGGGCAGCGACGTGGTGCCCACGAGCTCGGCCAGGTCGGCGAGCCGGTCCGCGTCGGCGAGCAGCGAGACCATCCGGGCCCGGCGCGGGCCCCACCCCGGGTCGCCGTTGCGGGCGTACCAGACCGCGAGTCCCTCGGCGTCACGCGCGAACGAGCCGGTCCAGCCGACGGCCGGGTAGTGCCGTGCGTAGGCCAGGCTCCGGTCCAGGGACCAGAGCCCGCGCACGAAGCGCTCGGTGTGGGCGGTGACCGGCTCGGTGATGTCGCCGCCGGGCGGCGAGACGGCACCGATGATCGTGACCGACGCCTCGGCGCCGCCGAGCGTGACGAAGCGCCCCGCCCGCTCGTAGAAGGCGGCCAGCGCCGAGGCCAGCCCGGCCGGGTAGCCCTCCTCGGCCGGCAGCGCACCCGAGCGCGAGGCGAACTCGCGCAGTGCCTCGGCCCAGCGGGACGTGGAGTCGGCGATCACCACGGCGTGGTGGCCCATGTCGCGGAAGTGCTCGGCGACCGTGACACCGGTGTAGATGCTGGCCTCCCGGGCCATCATCGGCATGTTCGAGGTGTTGGCGATGATCACCGTGCGCCCGGCGAGCGGTCGGCCGCTGCGGGGGTCGACGAGCCGGGACAGCTCGTCGAGCACGTCGGCCATCTCGTTGCCGCGCTCGCCGCAGCCGACGTAGACGATCACGTCGGCGGTGCACCACTTCGCGACCTGCTGGAGCAGCATCGTCTTGCCCGTCCCGAAGCCGCCCGGCACCGCGGCGCTGCTGCCCCGGGCCACCGGGAACAGCGCGTCGAGGACCCGCTGGCCGGTGAGCAGCGGCTCGGCGGTGGGGATCCGGCGGACCACCGGACGCGGCCGGCGCACCGGCCAGCTGGTGCCGACTCCCACGGCCGTGCCGGCGACCACGGCCACGGGACGGTCCGCCGGGTGCGGCCCCGTGGGCGCGAGCCGCTCCACCCGGCCGCGCACGCCCGGGGGCACAAGCACCCGGTAGTCCACACTGCCCGCTTCCGGCACCGTGCCGAGGACTTCGCCCGGGGCGACGTCGGCGCCCACCTCCACCGCCGGCTCCCAGGGCCACGCGGCCCCGGTGCTGTGCTGATCGGTGTCGGGCTGGTCGGTGTCGGGCTCGAGCCACGTCGGCGCCGAGCCGAGCGGCCGCAGCAGCCCGTCGAAGACTCCGCCCAGCAGCCACGGACCGAGCCGGGCCGAGAGCGGCCGACCGAGCGGCGTGACCGGGTCACCCACGGCCAGCCCCCCGGTGTACTCGTAGGCCTGCACGGACGCTGCCGTGGTGCCGAGGGCGACCACCTCACCGGGCAGGCGGGCGGCGCCGAGCGCCACCAGGTCGGACATCGCCAGGTCGGCGAGCCCGGTCACCTCCACCAGCGGGCCGTTGACCCGGCGCACCCGGCCCGCGGTCACGGCGCCGACCACAACCGCTCCCCCTCGATCCCCGGCAGGACCCGCTCCACCAGCGCCTCGACGGAGGCGTCGACGCTGCGACCGTCGGCGGTCTGCGCGGAGAGGCCGCCGTCGGCGAGGTCGTGGATCGTCGCCCCCGGAAGCCGTTCCGTCAGCCGGGCCGCGAGCCGGTCCCGGACGGCGGGGTCGCGCAGCAGCGCCCGCACCGCCGCGCGGGACTCCTCGCGCAGGTGGTCCCACGCCTCCCGCTGCGCCGACAGCACGAGAGCCCGGGCCGCGCGCCGGGCCGACGCCTCCTCCGCGGCGAGGATCCAGCCCGCCTCGGCCGCTCCCCGGGCGCGCGCATCGGCGACCAGCTGCCCGGCCTCCCGGCGGGCGGCGTCGACGCGACGCCGGGCCTCGGCCTCGGCCTCGGCCCGGACCCGGTCCGCCTCGGCGGACGCCCGGGCCAGCAACCCGGCCCGCAGCGGCCCGAGCGCCACCTCCGCGGCGGAGGGCGGCGCCACCGGGCTCGCCGGGGCGGTGCCGGCCGTGGCACTCACGGCAGCACCACCGTCAGCGGCGCGTCCGGTGCGCGCACCGCCGGCTCGGCGCGCAGCACCTCGGCCGCGGCGTCGCTGAGCACGATCACGGCCGTGTCGGGCGGCAGGCTGCGCCACGCGGCGAGCACCGACTCGGGGTCCTCGGCCGGCAGCACGAGGGCGCCGGCCAGCCCGAACCCCGCCACCAGGTCCGCCGCCCCGATCGCCGCCACGCCGGCCACCGGGTCACGCCTTCCCGATCAGGATGATCGACACGATCAGCCCGTAGATCGCGATGCCCTCGGCCAGACCGACGATCACCATCGCCCGGCCGAACAGCTCGGGACGCTCGCTCATCGCGGCGAGCGCGGCGGAGCCGGTGTAGGCCACGGCGATCGCCGCACCGAGGGAGGAGCCCGCCACCGCGATCGCGGCGCCGATGAGGGCCGAGCCGTTGGTCCCCGTGCCCGACGACGCGGCCGCGGCGGTCGCGGTGCCGGACGACACGGCGTCGGCGGCCCCGGTCGCCGGGGAGGGGTCCGCCGTGACGGCGACGACCAGCAGCACCAGGGACGCGAGCAGCAGCAGGCCGCTGGTCACGAGCACGACGCGCAGGATCCTTCTCACACGGTCACCTCCGGGGTGGCGAGCGGGACGTGCCAGGGCCGGAACGGCCTGCCCTCGATGTCGAAGACCCGGGAGAAGAGCTCGTAGTACTCCAGGCGCAGCGCCTGGATCGCGGCCACCACGCCCTCGAGGGCGAAGGCCAGCGCGTTGCCCACCACGAAGACCAGCACCGCGGCCGCGCCCGCCAGCAGCCCCTGTCCCCACAGGCCCGACGTGGCCTCCCAGATGACCGCGCCCAGGGCCGCGTGCGTCAGGCCGAAGGCGGCCAGCCGGGCGAAGCTCACCACGTTCGAGCCGAGGCGGACGACCAGGTCGACCAGCTCCACCGCCGCCTGGGCCCCGCCGGAGAAGCCACCACCCGCGGCCGTGAGCAGCCCTGCGTACGCCGCGGCGAGGCCGACCGCGGCGACCAGGCAGGCCACGGCGGTGAGCCAGGCCAGGTCGAGGTAGATCCCCGCGGCGAGCAGGCCCAGACCGAGGAAGACGGCGGTGCCGGCCAGGCCGGAGGGGGCGTACGCCGCCCGCCGCCAGCCGCCCTCGCGGAACCGGTTGACGGTGCCGAGGGCGTAGGCCCCGGCGAGCAGCACGGCGCCGGCCGCCACGGCCACCCCGAGCAGCGGCACCGGGTGCTCCAGGGGCTCCAGCCAGAGCACCGGCAGCACGCCCGTGGGCCCGAAGAACTCGCCGTACAGCACGCCGAAGACCACGCTGGCGACGCCCGCGCCGACCAGGAACACCCACACCGGGCGGAGCCGGGCGAGGCGCCACGTCCCGGCCCGGGCGGCCAGCCCCGCCGCGAGCAGGAGGGCGCCGTGCCCGGCGTCGGCGAACATCATCCCGAACATCACGACGTAGGCGAGTCCGGCGACCAGCGACGGGTCGAGGTCGGCGTACGGGACGGTGGCGTAGGTCCGCACCAGCGGCGCGAACTCGTGGGTGGTGCCGCTCGCGGTCAGCAGCGTCGGCGGCTGGACGCCCCGCGGCGTGGGGAGCGGCACCGCGGCCGCCCCGACACCGGCCAGCCGGGCGGCGAGCGGGCGCAGGTCCTCGGCGGCGGTCCACCCGAGCAGCGCGGCCACCCGACCCTCGGCCACCGCCCGCGCGGCGTGCGCCTCGAGCTCGGCCTCACCTGCGATCGGGCCGAGGTCGCCGCGGGCCTCGCAGTCGTCGAGGTCCGGCGGCGCCGGGGACAGTGTGGGCGCCGCCGGACGAGTGGGGAGTCGCTGCAGCCGGGCGCCGGCCGAGCCGGGCAGCGTGGGTTCGGCGGCGCCGGGGTGCCCCTCGAGCTCGACCGTGCCGGCATCGCCGACCACGACGAGGGCGTCGCGCAGCGTCGGGCGGGGAGCCACCACCGCCACCCGCTGCATGGCGACGGGGTGCAGGGCCTCACGCCACCGCATCGAGCGCCTCCGGGGAGGCGTCGGCCCGCGCGGCCACCTCGAGGGCGGCCCGGACCCGCCAGGCGTCGACCGCCATCAGGGCCACGGCGCCGAGCACGACCGACGGCCCGGCCCGGGGGCTGCGGGTGAGCGCGAACGCGTCCGACTCGACCCGGCCCCACCACCCGCACTCCGCACGCCACAGGTCCCTGCCCTCCGTCACGCCGGTGAGCGGCCAGGACGCGGCCCGGGACAGGCTCGCGGCCAGGTCGGGAAGCGTGGTGGCCGCGGCCGCCGCCGGACCGACCACCCGGGCCGCCGACAACCGGGCGCCCGCGGTGAGGGCCGGGTGCTCGAGCGCGAGGCCGCGGGCCAGCAGCAGGGCCACGGCCCCGGCCGCCCACGGCGCCGCGGGCGGTGCCACCGCGATGGCCCGGTCCGCCAGGGACAGCCGCATCGCCCACACGATCTCGTCCGGGGACTCGCCGCCCGGGTCTCCCCAGGGCGAGGTGGCCAGTGCCCGCCGCAGGCCGCCGGTGTCACCTGCAGCCGCCAGCCGCGGCCAGGAGGTGGCCAGGCTCCCGAGCACGTACGGCGCGGGCACGTCCTCGCCGCGCAGCCGGCGCAGGTGCTCGGTCACGTCGGCGATCTCGAAGGGCGCGAGCAGCACCCGCAGCAGGTCGGCACCGGCGCGCGGCACCCAGCCGCCGAGGACGCGCACGTTCCAGACCAGCGCCTCGTAGGCCGCCCGTTGGGCCCGGGCGAGCGTCATCCCCGGCCGGACGTCGTGGCCGTACGACGTGCCGGTCAGCAGCGCCAGCGCGGCGTCGAGCGACGGCTCGGCGGCCAGCCGTCGCACCTCCGCGCGGCCGACCCGGCGCCGGGTCATCGAGCGGGCGCGCACGCTGCCGGCCACCCAGGCGGCGGTCATCCGCCCTCCCCGGCCAGGGCCCGCACCGCCGCCACCACGTCGTCGACGCAGCCCGCGGTCCGGGCGGCCGACAGCTCGCGCACCTGCGCCGCGCGCCGTTGCGCCTCGGCGGCGGTGGCGGCGCCCCGTGCGGCGCGGTGGTCGCGCAGCTCCGCGACCACCGCGGCCCGCTCGGCCGACTGGCGCTCGCGGGCCTCCACGACCAGCCGCTGGGCCTCCTCCTCGGCCTGCCCCCGGATGCGCCGGGCGTCGTCCGCGGCCCGGTCCAGGAGCGCCTGGCACTCGCGCTCGGTCGGCTCCAGCGCGGCGAAGAGCGGGGCCAGCTCGGCGGCCGCTCCGCCGGTGCGGTCCACGGGCACGCCCGCAGCTCCGGCGGCGCCGGGGGTCCCCGACGGCCGGAACCGGTTCAGCAGGTCACGTGCCCGCGGCAAGCCCCACTCCCGTCCTCGACCAGGGCCTCGTCAGAGGCTGGTCCGAGGATCGGTCGGCGCGCCGGGCGGGAGACAGGGCACAAGGGCCCGGAGTGGGGGGCCCTCGCTCAGGGCTTGAAGACCACCTTCACGGTGCCGTCCTGCTTCTTCTGGAAGTTCTCGTACGCCGTGGGCGCCTCGTCGAGCGGCACCCGGTGGGTCGCGAACTCCTCGGTGCCGAGCGGGTCGGACTCGTCGGCCAGCAGCGGCATGATGTCGTCGACCCAGCGCTTCACGTTGGCCTGGCCCATCCGCAGCTGGATCTGCTTGTCGAACATCGTCATGATCGGCATCGGGTCGGTCTGGCCGCCGTAGACCCCGATCAGGGAGACGGTCCCGCCGCGGCGGACCGCGTCGATCGCGGTGTAGATCGCGGCCATCCGGTCCAGCCCGGCCCTGCTCATCAACGGCGCGGTGATGCGCTTCGGGAGCACGTTGAAGATCCGTTGCCCGATCTCGGCCACCGGCGACCCGTGCGCCTCCATGCCGACGGCGTCGATCACCGCGTCCGCGCCGCGGCCCTGGGTCCGGGAACGGACCTCCTCGCCGACGTCGTCGACGGCGTCGAGGTCGATCACCTCCACCCCCCGACCGTGGGCGCGCGCGAGCCGCTCCCGCACCCGGTCGACCGCGATCACCCGGAAGCCCTGGTGCATCGCGATCCGGCAGGCCATGTCGCCGATCGGGCCGAGGCCGAGGACCAGGAGCGTGCCGTCCTTGGGCACGTCGGCGTACGCGACCGACTGCCAGGCGGTGGGCAGCACGTCGGAGAGGAACAGGAACCGCTCGTCCGGCGGGCCCTCGGGGACCTTGATCGGCATGAACTGCGCCTGCGGCACCCGCAGGTACTCCGCCTGCGCGCCGGGCACCTCGCCGTACAGCTTGCTGAAGCCGAACAGCGCCGCGCCCGTGCCCTGGTCACGGACCTGGGTGGTCTCGCACTGCGTGTGCAGTCCCCGCTCGCACATCCAGCAGTGGCCGCAGCAGATCTGAAAGGGCACCACGACCCGGTCACCGACCTGGAGGTCGCCCGCCCCTCCGCCGACCTCCTCCACGATGCCCATCGGCTCGTGGCCCAGGATGTCGCCCTCGCCCATGAACGGGCCGAGCGTCTCGTAGAGGTGCAGGTCGGACCCGCAGAGTCCGCTCGAGGTGATCCGGACGATCGCGTCGTTCGGGGCCTCGATGACGGGGTCGGGGACCTCTTCGACGCGGACGTCGCGCCGGCCGTGCCAGGTGACTGCCTTCATGGTGCTCGCTCCTCGGTCTCGGGACGTTCGGTGCGATCCGGCCGTACCCGCCTGCCCGGGCCCCATGCGGCCGCGTCAGCGGGGCATGGACGACCCTCGGCCCCGGGGGTAGACCGTGAAGCGGCCCAGCAGCACCGCCAGCGCGGCGAGGGCGACCCCGGCGACGTCGTCGACCACGAAGTGCCAGCCGAAGTAGACGGTGGCCACCATCACGGCGAGGAGGTAGGCGGTCATCACCATCGCCAGGCGACGACGGCCGTAGTAGAGCAGCATGAACAGGATCAGGCAGGTGAAGCCGACGTGCAGGCTCGCGAACGCCGAGATGCTGACGAAGGCGTCCGGGGCGGACGGGTCCATCAGCATGTGCGCCCGCTCGGCCATGTACTCGGCCTGGGTGCTGGTGATCGCCGTGTCCGGCAGCCCGGCGAACGTGCCGGGCGACGACGCGAACGGGCCCAGCGTGGGGATCAGGTAGTAGGAGCCGACGCCGAGGACCCACACCCACATGGCCGAGGCGAGGAAGACGTAGCCCTCCCGGATCCGGGTCGTGAAGGCCAGGGCCGCCACGACGGACAGCGGCACCAGGTAGGTGAACGACTTGTAGACCACCATCAGGACGTACGCCGCGGTGTGCTGGCCGAACAGGTCGTGCAGCAGCTCGGCCGGGTCGTTGCCGAGGAAGAGCCACCGCTCGAAGCGGAGCAGCGAGTCGTCGCGGATCGTGTTGAAGGCGTCCCAGCTCTTCAGGTTGCGGTAGCAGACGTAGACCAGGTGGTAGGCGACCAGGCCCGAGACCGCCAGGGCGAGGCGCTGCCACCACCAGCGGTCCCGCAGCACCCGGAGCAGCCCGCGCGGCGACCACTGGCGGGTACGACACGCCCGCACCACCGTGTCGACGAGGGCGAGCACCGTGAGGAGGACCACCGCGCTGGTCAGCCGGCCCCGGAACATCTTGCCCTCCGGGTCGCGCAGCGGGACCCCCACGTGGTGCGACCACAGGGCCGTGATCACCGCGAAGACCGCGACCACGATCCACACGCCTGCGACCCAGCGGACGTCGCGGAGGTCGTCACCGGTCGGCTCGGCTGCGTCGCGCGGCGGCGCGAGGGAGGGGGACGTGGCCACGTCCGAAGGTTATCCGAGGGGGACGACCTGCCCGGCGTGACACCATGGTGACGGAGCTGGCACAAGGGGAGGAAGCACATGACGGCGGGAGGTGACCTGCTCACCCGCGAACCGGCCGTGACGCCGCCGGCGGGTCGCGCCGTGAGGCTGGCGCGCCATCCCGTCCTGCTCGCCGCCGCCGCGGCCGCCGTCCTGCACCTGCTGTGGTGGGCCCTGCTGGCCACCAGCGGGGGCGACCTCGCCGCGCAGGACGCGTGGGCCGAGTTCGCCCGGGTGCACCCGGGCAGCGCCTACAACCTGGCGTGGTACGGCGGCATGCACCCGGTCTCGTACAGCGCCCTGTCGCCGTACGTCATGGCGACCCTGGGCGTGCGCACCACGATGATCATCGCCGGCACCGTCTCCGCCGGGCTGCTGGCGCTCCTGCTCGTGCGCAGCCGGGCGCTCGCCCGGCCGTGGTTGCCGGCGCTGTTCGGCGCGCTCGCGTTCACCGGCAACGCGGTCTCCGGGCGGGTCACCTTCGGGCTGGGCCTGATGTTCGGGCTGGCCGCCGTCGCGGTGGTCTACGTGTGGCCGGAACGCTGGCGCACCCCGGCGCGCAGGCACCGCTGGCCCCGCGCCGCGTTCGGCGCCGTCCTCTCGGGAGTGGCCACCGCCGCCAGCCCCGTGGCGGGGCTCTTCATCGGCATCGTGGCCGCGGCGCTGTGGATCGACCACCGCCGCGGGGCGGCGTACGTGCTCGGCCTGCCGCCGGTCGCCGTCGTCGCCGCCTCGTCCTGGCTGTTCCCGTTCTCGGGCCAGCAGCCGATGCCGCTGGTCTCGACCATCCTGCCGGTGGCGTTCGGGCTGGGGGTGTTCCTGGTGGCCCCCACGTGGTGGCGAACCGTGCGGATCGGCGCGCTGCTCTACGTCGCGGGGGTCCTCGCGGTGTGGGCCGTGCCGTCGCAGATCGGCACGAACATGACCCGGCTCGGCCTGATCTTCGGCGGCGTGCTGATCCTGGCGGTCGCCGCACGCACCCCCGCCACGCCGCTCCCCCACCGCTGGCCCGCGGCCCTGCACACCCACCGCGGCCGGTTCGCCCTGCTGCTCGCGGTCGGGATCCTGACCTCGTCGATCTGGCAGGTCGCCACCGCGGCCCGCGACGTCATCGACACCCGGCCGAGCGAGGCGTGGACGGTCGACGTCGACCCGCTCGTCCACCAGCTGCGGGCACGCCACGCGGAGCGAGCCCGCGTCGAGGTGGTGCCGGCGGCCAGCCACCGCGAGGCCTCGGCCCTCGCGCCGTACATCAACCTGGCTCGCGGGTGGAACCGGCAGGCCGACGCCGAGCGGAACCCCGTCTTCTACACCGAGGGGATGCTGACCCCGCGGTCGTACCACGACTGGCTCGACCGGTGGGCCGTGCACTACGTGGTGCTCTCCACGGGTGCGCCCGACCACGCGGCGGTGGAGGAGGCGACCATGGTGGCGGGCGGCCTGGGCTACCTGCACGAGGTGTGGTCGGACGACAGCTGGCGGCTGTTCGAGGTGAGGTCCCCGACGCCGCTGGCCGACCCGCCCGCGACGGTGACCCACTTCGACGCCGCCCAGGTGGTGATCCGGATGCCCCGGGCGGGCAGCGTGATGGTGCGGATCCCGTCCTCCCCGTGGCTGAGCCTGGTCGACGAGGAGGGCCGGTCGCTCCCGGGCCCGGTCTCGCCGGTGCCCGGCGCGCCGTCGGTCAACCTCTACGGGTGCCTGACCGCGGCCGAGCAGCCGGAGGTCCCGGGCGAGGCGACCGACAGCTGGACGGTCCTGCACGCGCCGCGGGCCGGCACCTACCGGATCGCCGCCCCGTACAAGCTGCCGCGGGGCACGAGCTGCCCCGCCGACATCGGGGACTGAGACCGGGCCTCACACGGCCGCGTGCGACCGCTCGGGCGTGAACGGCTGGAGGTCGTCGTGGCCCCCGCGGACCACGCCCCAGGACGACTCCGGCACCTCCTGCCAGGCGCCGGGGAGGTCCCGCAGCGGCTCGGAGACCACGAGCCGGGCGTCGTCGCTCAGCTCGCGCAGCACCTCCAGCTCGGGGTGCAGGGCACGCAGGTGCTCGACCGCCGTGGAGTAGAAGAGCGTCCGGGTCTGCCCGATGCTGGAGTAGCGGAAGGCCCAGATCGAGGTGCCGTCGGTGGTGGCCGCCGACATCTGCACCGGGTGCTCGACACCGTGCCGCTCGGCGACGTCCTCGACCAGCCCGACCGCCCGCTGCACCGCGCCCACCGGGTCGTCGGTGAGCCCGAAGGTCAGCGCGAGGAAGAAGAGCGTCTCGGAGTCGGTGGACCCCTCGATGTCGGGGTAGAGCGACGGGTCGACCGCCAGCATCAGGTCCCGCTTGAGGTCGTGGAAGCCCGCCACCGAGCCGTTGTGCATCCACAGCCAGTTGTCGTGGCGGAACGGGTGGCAGTTGCTGCGCTGCACCGGCGTCCCCGTCGAGGCCCGGATGTGCGCGAACATCAGCGGCGTCCGGATCTGGGCGGCCACCTCGCGCAGGTTGCGGTCGTTCCACGCCGGGTCGACGCTCTTGAACACCGCCGGCACCGGACCCTCGCCGTACCACCCGATTCCGAAGCCGTCGCCGTTCGTGGTGGTGGCCCCCATCTTCGAGTGCAGGCTCTGGTCGATCAGGGAGTGCTGCGGCCGGAACAGCAGGTCCTCGGCACGGAGCGGTTCACCGGAGTACGCCATCCATCTGCACATGCCTCCACCGAACCAGCAGCCCGAGGTCGTCGGCATCATCCGTCGGGGATGAGGACCCGGCAACGGTTCTGGATCACTGTCGAGGGAACCCCGTCGAACCCAGCCGACCACCCCAGACCACCCCGAGGAGTGACCGTGTCCACCACCTCCGAGACCGAAGCCCACGGCCCCGTCGACTTCGCCCTGCTCGAGTTCCCCCGCGACCGCCTCACCGGCGAGGCCGGGCAGGCGCTCATGGACCTCGTGGAGGCCGGAACCATCCGCCTCTTCGACCTGCTCGTGATCAGCAAGGACGCCGACGGCGGGGTCGAGGTGCTCGAGCTCACCGACCCCGGCGGGCCGGCCGCCGGGTTCTCCTACTTCGCCGGTGCCCGGTCCGGGCTGCTCGGCGACGAGGACGTCCAGGAGGCCTCGGCCGCGATGGACCCGGACACCGTCGCCGCCTTGCTGGTCTACGAGAACACCTGGGCGGCGCCGTTCGTGGCCGCCGCCCGGCGCAGCGGCGGCGAGCTCATCGCCAGCGCCCGCATCCCCGCCACGGACATCATGGCGGCCGTCGAGTCGCTCGAGGCCGCGAGCTGAGGAGGAGAGTCATGCCCGGACTGCTACGAGGAGTGGCGAGGACCGCCGTCGTGGCCGGCACGGCCACCGCCGTGAGCGGCCGCGTGCAGCGCCGCCAGGCGGAGAAGTTTGCCGGTCGCGACGCGCAGATCGCCGCGGACCGCGAGCAGGCGTACTACGACCAGCAACCGGCCGCGGCGCCGCCCCCGCCCGCGGCACCGGCTGCCGACCCGATCCAGCAGCTCAAGGACCTGGCGGACCTGAAGGCCCAGGGCGTGCTGACCGAGGAGGAGTTCGCCGCCCAGAAGGCGAAGATCCTGGCGAGCACGGGTTGAAGACGGTCCGGAACCGGCACGCCGGCGCCGAGGAGGCGCACCGGCACGTGGACGACGGCGTCATCGTGCAGGCGTCGGGGGTCCACAAGACCTATGACACCGGCCAGGTCCGGGTCGAGGCCCTCAAGGGCATCGACCTGTCCCTGCGACGCGGCGAGATGGTGGCCGTGATGGGGCCCAGCGGCTGCGGCAAGACCACGCTGCTCAACTGCCTGTCCGGCATCGACGAGATCGACGAGGGCCAGGTGCTCATCGAGGGGGTCAGCCTGGCCGAGCTGCCGGACCGGGCCCGGACGAGGTACCGCGCCGAGCGGATGGGCTTCGTCTTCCAGTTCTACAACCTGATGCCGGTGCTCTCCGCGGTCGAGAACGTCGAGATGGCGCTGCTGCTCGCGGGGCGGGCGACGCGGGAGGCACGGCAGCTGGCGATGGAGGCGCTGTCCCTGGTCGGCCTGGCCGAGCGGGCCGACCACGTCCCCGAGGAGATGTCCGGCGGCGAGCGGCAGCGGGTCACCATCGCCCGCGCACTCGTCAACGACCCGGCCATCGTGTGGGCCGACGAGCCGACCGGCGACCTCGACAGCGAGACGGCCGAGGACGTCACCACCCTGATGCGGCGGCTCAACCGGGAGCGCGGCCTGACCTTCCTGATCGTGACCCACGACATCGCCGTGGGCCGGCGCACCGACCGGATCCTGCGGATGCTCGACGGCCGGGTCGTCGACGAGCAACGGATGGAGGAGGCGGATGTTCGCCCGAGTGACCCTGCTTGAGATCGACACGCTGCGCATCGACACCGACACCGCGGTCCACGTCTTCGAGAGCGAGGTGCTGCCCGAGCTGCGGCAGCAGCCGGGGTACGCCGGCGTCCTCGTGCTGGCCACGGCGGAGGGTGCCGGCACGCTCGTGAGCTTCTGGGACACCGCCGAGGCGGCCGACGCGAGCGGCACGACCGGGTTCTACGCCGAGGTGCTGGAGCGGTACGTGACGATCTTCAAGTCACCGCCCGGACGGGGTCGCTACGAGGTGGCGGTCGCGGAGCTGCCTGCCTCCACCGCCACCTGAGGAGGAGGTCGTGAGCGAGCTGTTCGGCGCGCCGGTCGACACGCTCGCCGTCGTGCTGGGCGTGCTTCTGGTCGTCGCCTTCGCCATGATCGGCGGGCTCGCCGTGCGGCACACCGTCCTGATGAAGCTCGGGGTCCGCAACCTCACCCGCCGCCCCGGCCGCAGCGCGATCATCGTCGGCGGCCTGATGCTGGGCACGATGATCATCGGGTCGGCCCTCGGCTTCGGCGACATCATGGCCAACACGGTCCGGTCCTCGGTCATCACGACGCTGGGCCAGACCGACGAGATCGTGTCCGCGAGGTCCGGCGAGGCCCCCGACATCGCCACGCTCGGCGAGGGCACGGCCGTGCGCTACCTGACCGCGGAGGAGGCCGACGCCGTCGTCAGCGCCGCGCGCAGCATCCCCGACGTCGACGGGGCGGCCCCCGGCATCAGCGAGGCCGTCGCGGTCCAGGACACCACCAGCCGGACCAACGAGCCCCAGCTCACGCTCTTCGCCACCGACCCCGGGGCGATGTCGGGGTTCGGCGAGATCACCACCGAGTCCGGCGACGGCGTCAGCCTCGACGACCTGGCGTCGGGCGAGACCTACCTCGACCGCGAGGCCGCCGACGCCCTCGACGCCCACGCCGGTGACCGGGTCGTGGTGTTCGTCCGCGGTCGCCAGGCGCCCCTGACCGTGCGCGACGTCGTGCGGTACGACGGCACCGGCTCCGACAGCGGCGCCCTGCTGATGCCGCTGGCGCAGGCGCAGCGGCTGCTCTTCGTCGGCGACCGGGTGCAGCACGTGCTGGTGTCCAACGACGGCGACGCGACCAGCGGTGCCGCACACACCGACGCGGTGACCTCACAGCTGGAGCCGACCACCCAGGAGCTCGGGCTGCGGGTCGAGCAGGTCAAGAGCGACGGGCTCGAGGAGGCCGACCAGCAGGGCGCGACGTACCTCTCGCTGTTCTCGACCTTCGGCACCTTCACGATCTCGGCCGGCATCCTGCTGATCTTCCTGGTCTTCGTGATGCTCGCCGCCGAGCGCCGGGGCGAGATGGGCACGGCCCGCGCCATCGGCACCCAGCGCCGCCACCTGGTGCAGATGTTCCTCTTCGAGGGGGCGGCGTACGACGTGCTGGCCGCGGCTGTCGGCGCGGTCCTCGGGCTCGCGCTGTCGGTCGGGATGGTGCGGCTGATCGCCGGCGCGCTGTCCGAGTCCGGCATCGTCACCATCCGCTACCGGCTGACGTGGACCAGCCTGGTGGTGGCCTTCACCCTTGGCGCGCTGCTCACGCTCGTGGTCGTGACGATCGCCGCCTGGCGGGTCAGCCGGCTCAACATCGTGGCGGCCGTGCGCAACCTCCCGCAGCCGCCACGTCGCCGGCGGCGGCGCTCGCGGTGGCTGCTGGCGGCGTTGCTCGCGGGTGCCGGCGCGGCGCTCGTGGCCTCGGCGTACTCCTCGAAGAGCGCGGTGGCCCTGCTGGTCGGCGGCTCGCTGGTGCTGGTGGCCCTGGTGCCGGTGATCCGGTCGCTGGGTGGCAGCGAACGCCTCGCCTACACCGTGGCCGGCACCGGCGTCCTGGCCTGGAACCTGCTGCCGTTCAGCGTCTACAAGTCGCTGGTGCCCGACCTCCGGATGGGCTTCGACGTCTTCGTGCTCGTGGGGCTGCTGCTGGTGGCGGGCGCCACCTGGGTCCTCGTCTACAACCTGCGCCCGATGCTCGACGGCCTGATGTGGGTCTTCGGACGCTCGCGGCACGCGGTGCCCGTGCTGAAGACGGCGATCGCGGCCCCGCTGCGCAACCGGTTCCGCACCGGCGCGACCGCCGGGCTCTTCACGCTGGTGGTGTTCACGCTGGTGACCGGGGCCGCGACGTCGGCGTCGTTCCTGGCCGCGCTCGACGACGAGGAGACCTTCGGCGGCGGGTACGACATCACCGCGCAGACCTCGCCGCTGAGCCCGATCCGGGACATGCGCACCGCGCTCGCCGCGGCCCCGGGCGTCGAGCACGGCGACATCACGGCGTACGCCGGCCAGTCCTACGTGCCCATGGACGCGCGCCAGGTCGACCAGCCCGGCGCCGGCGGGGACGACCCGGACCAGGCCGGCTACGTGGGCTACGTCGTCCGCGGCCTCGACGACAGCTTCCTGCGCACCACCACCTACGGCTTCGGGTCGCGGGCCGAGGGCTACTCCTCCGACCGCGCCGTCTGGGACGCGCTCGCCACCCATCGCGGGCTCGCGGTCGTGGACGCCTTCTCCGTGCCCCGGCGCGCCAACTGGGGCACCGGCGTCGTGTCGGACTTCCGGCTGCACGGCTTCTACCTGGAGGACCAGTCCTTCACGCCGGTCCCCGTCGAGGTGCGGGACACCCAGACCGGGAAGACGCTGCGCCTGAAGGTCATCGGGGTGCTGGCCGACAACGTGCCCTACGCGATGCTCGGCATCTCCACCTCGCAGCAGACGCTCGCGCCGCTGGGCGCGGCCGCCGCCCCGACGGTGTGGTACTTCCGGGTCCGCGACGGGGTCGACCCGGTGCACGAGGCGGACGCCCTCGAGGCGGCGTTCCTCGACAGCGGCATGCAGGCGGCGGCCCAGAGCGAGACCCTGCACGACGCCGTCTCCGCGTCGCTGACCTTCCAGTACCTCATCCTCGGCTTCCTCGCGCTCGGCCTGGTGATCGGCGTCGCGGCCCTGGGCGTCATCAGCGCGCGCTCGGTCGTCGAGCGGCGCCAGCAGATCGGCGTGCTGAGGGCGATCGGGTTCCAGGCCCGCATGGTGCAGATGAGCTTCCTGGTGGAGTCGCTGATCGTCACCCTCGTGGGGGTCGTGGTGGGCAGCGTGCTCGGCCTCTGGGTCGCCTTCAACGTCATCCAGGACACGGCCAGCCAGCCCGGCTACGAGAACCTCGCCCTCGTCCCGCCCTGGTCGGTCCTGGCGATCATCCTCGGGGTGGTCGTCCTGTGCTCCGTGCTCGCCACCTGGCTGCCGAGCGTGCGCGCCTCGCGGACCTACCCAGCGACGGCGCTGCGGTACGAGTGACGGCCGCGCCGGGATCACCCGCTGTGTACGACGCGCAGGTGGTGCGGCAGCCGGAATGGTCGGGGAGGTCCGGTTCCGACATCCCCGAGAGGACGAGATCGTGTCCGACTACCCCTTGATCGCCGACCACGGAATGATCGGCGACCTCCAGACCTGCGCGCTGGTCACCACCGACGGCTCGATCGACTGGTTCTGCGCGCCCCGCTTCGACTCCCCCAGCATGTTCGGCGCCCTGCTGGACCACCGCAAGGGCGGGCTCTGCCGGGTACGCCCGAGCACCGAGGCCTTCACCACCAAGCAGCTCTACTTCCCCGACACCGCCGTCCTGGTGACCCGGTTCCTCACCGAGGGCGGGGTCGGCGAGGTCGTCGACTTCATGCCGATCGACGACCCCACGACCGCGACGGACCGGCACCGGATCATCCGGATGGTCCGGTGCGTCCGCGGCCGGATGGCCTTCGACGTCGACATCGCCCCCCGCTTCGACTACGGCCGCGAGCGCCACGGGACGCAGCTCAGCGAGGACGGCGTGGTCTTCGAGAGCAGCCGGGCCGCGCTCACCGTCAACCTGGTCAAGGAGCCCGAGGACCGGCGGATCGCCCACGTCCAGGTGGACGGCGAGGGCGACCTGCACGCCCAGGTGGAGCTCGAGGCCGGGCAGATGCGCGGCGTGGTCCTGGAGACGGGGACGCGGGGGCCCGCGCGGCAGGTGCGCCCGGCCGAGGTCCAAGAGCTCTTCGACGCGACCGTCCACTTCTGGGAGTCCTGGCTGGCGCAGTCGACGTACCACGGCCGCTGGCGGGAGACCCTGAACCGTTCGGCGATCACGCTCAAGCTGATGACCTACGCACCCACCGGCGCGATCGTGGCGGCACCCACCGCGGGCCTGCCGGAGCAGGTGGGCGGCGAGCGGAACTGGGACTACCGCTTCACCTGGGTGCGCGACGCCTCCTTCTCCGTCTACGCGCTGATGGGGCTCGGCTTCACCGAGGAGACGGTGGCGCTGGGGCGCTGGCTGGGCGCCCGCGTGGCCGAGCAGGTCGGGGGCAACGGGTCGGGGCCGCTGCAGATCATGTACCGGGTCGACGGGTCCAGCGACCTGACCGAGGAGGTCCTGGACCACTGGGAGGGGTACCGGGGGTCCAGCCCGGTGCGGATCGGGAACGCCGCCTCCGACCAGCTCCAGCTCGACATCTACGGCGAGGCCGTCGACAGCATCTACTTCGCCGACCAGCACGGCCTCACCGGCAGCCACCAGGGCTGGCTGAGGATCTGCGAGATCGTCGACTGGGTGGCCGAGAACTGGGACCAGCCCGAGGAGGGCATCTGGGAGACCCGGGGCGGTCGCGAGGACTTCACCTACGGCCGGTTGATGAGCTGGGTCGCCCTCGACCGGGGCATCCGCCTCGCCACCGAGCACGGCCGGCCGGCGCCGGTCGACCGCTGGCGCACGGAGCGGGACGCGGTCTACGACCAGGTCATGGTGAAGGGCTGGAGCCCGAAGCGCCAGGCGTTCGTGCAGCACTACAAGACCGACGTGCTCGACTCGTCGCTGCTGCGGATGTCGAAGGTCGGGTTCATCTCCCCGACCGACCCGATGTGGCTCTCCACCCTCGAGGCGATGGACGGCGAGCTGGTCACCGACAGCCTCGTCTACCGCTACGACCCGGCGGCCTCCCCGGACGGGCTGCGCGGCTCGGAGGGCACGTTCTCGCTGTGCACGTTCGCCTACGTCGAGTCGCTGGCCCGGGCCGGGCAGCTGGACAAGGCCCGCATCACCTTCGAGAAGATGCTGACCTACAGCAACCACCTGGGGCTCTTCTCCGAGGAGATCGCGCTCAACGGCGAGCAGATCGGCAACTTCCCGCAGGCGTTCACGCACCTGTCGCTGATCGACGCGGCCATCACCCTGGACCGGGCGATGGACCGGGCCCTGGTCCCGGCCTGAGGGCAGGCACGGTCAGGCCTCGACGACCTCGCCCTTCCTGACCTCGACCGCGACCTTCGCGAGCGGGCTGGGCGCCGGGCCACCCGTGTTGTCACCGGTGGCCGGGTCGTAGGTCGAGCCGTGGCAGGGACACTGCAGGATCTCGCCCTGCGGTGCGACCGTGCAGCCCCGGTGCGTGCAGATCGCCGAGAACGCGACCACGTCGCCCTGCGTCGGCTGGGAGACGATGACCGGCTTGCCGTTGCTGTCCTGCGCCGAGATCGCGCCGCCGACCGGTACGTCCGACACCTTCGCCAGGACGCCTCCCTGGCTGCCGCCGCCCGATCCGGACCCCGACGTCGGGCCGGACGAGCTGTCGCCCCCCGAGTCGCTGCCACCGCAGGCGACCAGCGCCGTAGCGCCGAGCGCCGTCCCGGCCCCTGCCACCAGCACCTTGCGACGGGAGAACCCGTCCTGCACCTCGTTCGCGGTCATGGCCACCTCCGTGTGTCGGTCGTCGTTGCCCGTGCATACGGGTTCCTTCCGCGGATGGTTCACGTGGCCCGCGGCCGGCTCAGGAGCTCAGCCGGAGCACCGGCGCACCGTCGGCCGTGCGCACCTCCACCGACGCGATGTCGGCGCGAGGGGCCGCGGTCGCCGCGGACAGCTGCATCGTGCGGCCGGGCAGGGCGCGCCAGGTGGCCACCTGCTCGGTGCGACCGTCCCGGGTCCGCACCACCATGGAGTACGTCGTGGCGGGCGGCTCGTACTGTCCGACCGGAGCGGCGTAGCTGCAGGTCAGGTCGAGGCGGGTACCCCACGGCACGCTCGCGAAGGCCAGGCTCGCGCGCATGCCGACGTCCCGTACCTCGGCCATGGGGTGGGCGGCGGGGGTGCTCGCGCTGGACGTGGGGGGCGTCGCCTGGGGAGAGCCGTCTCCGGTCGTGCCGACCGTGACCGCGGCCCCGACCGTCACGAGCACGGCGGCCGCGGCGGCCAGTCCCGCCGTGACGAGGGTGCGGCGCCGCTGCGTACGTCGTACCTCCCCGAGCAGCGCGGGCAGCAGAGTGTCAGGCACCGGTTCCTCGCCCGGCGGCTCCTCGAGGATCCCGGGCTCCACCCGCGCGAGCAGCCCGGGCAGACCGGCCATCTCGCGGACGCTCTGCGAGCACTGGTCGCAGCCGGAGAGGTGCTGCTCGAACTGCCGGCGCTCCCCCGGTGACAGCGCGCCGAGCACGTAGGAGCCGTCGAGGTGCGCGAACTCGCAGCTCATGCCCCCACCCCCATCTCCTCGAGCGCCAGTCGCAGTGCCCGCAGCGCGTAGTGAGTACGGGACTTCACCGTGCCCTCGGGGATCCCCAGACGACGGGCGGCCTCGGACACGGGAAGCCCACGGTAGTAGCACTCCAGGAGCACCGCGCGGTGCTCCGCGGAGAGCTTGGTGATCGCCTCGGCGACCATCCAGGAGAGCAGCAGCTGGTCGGTCCGGTCGACCGGGTCGACCGCCTCGGGCACCTCGGCGACGGCGAGCTCGGCGTGCGCACGCCGGGTCCGCCACTCATCGATCACGATGTTGCGGGCCACCGTGAACAGCCACGCGCGGACCGACCCCTGGCGCTCGTCGAGCACCGAGAAGTGTCGCCACGCGCGCAGCAGCGTCTCCTGGACGACGTCCTCCGCGCGCGACCGGTCGTTGGTCAGGCGGACGCAGTAGCCCCACAGCGCCGCTGCGTGCTCGTCATGCAGCTGCTGCATCAGCTCGACCTGGTTCCCGGGCAACGGACCTCCTCCCTGAAGTGTGCTCCGGCACCCACTCAGTGGCGCAGGGTTCCCTGGATCGCACCGGCAGGGTGGGGCCCGTTGTGCACGTTGAAGTAGTACCGGCCCGGGTGCCCGAGGATCCGACCGATCAGCTTCTTGGACACCCCGGTCGCGCAGTGCGAACCACCCGTGACCGAGCCAGTCAGGTCCACCACGATGCCGCCGTCCGACTTGCGGTGGATGTGCGCGGCGTTCGGCATCGCGATGTTCTTCCACTCGACGTTCGCGCAGACCCGGTGCCGGGCCTTGTTGAGGGTGAAGTGCGCCTCGCCGGAGCCGTTGGCGTCACCGCTGGGCTTGAGGTGCGCCTGCAGCCGTTGCACGGATGCGCGCTGCGCCGAGTCAGGAGCCGAGGCGTGGGCGGCGGGGGTCACGGCCGCTCCCGACACGGCGACCACCAGGCAGGTTCCCAGGGCCAGGGCGGCCCGGCGTACGGGTTGCGTTGTGTTCGACATGGTTGCCTCCTTGTCGGGTGACACGGCTGCCGGCGCCGGACGGTTCAACCGGCCCCCGAAGTCGGGACCATCGGGCGGCGTCGGGGCGTCGAGGCGGACCTAGTCTCAAGGGGTGTCGGACCGGATCCGCGTGGCCCTGGCCCTCGGCGGCGGGGGTGCTCGCGGCTATGCCCACATCGGGGTGATCCAGGCGCTCGAGGAACGCGGCTGCGACATCGTCGGCGTCTCCGGCACCTCGATGGGCGCGCTCGTCGGGGGTCTCCACGCCGCGGGCCGGCTGCCGCCGTACGCCGAGTGGATCCGCGGCCTGTCACAGCGCGACGTGATCCGGTTGCTCGACCCGTCGCTGCGGACCCCGGGGGTGATCCGGGGCAGCAAGGTCATGGCCCGGGTCATCGACCTGCTCGCGGGGGTGCGCATCGAGGACCTGCCCGTCCCGTTCACGGCGGTGGCCACCGACCTGCTGGCCCGCAAGGAGGTGTGGTTCCAGCGCGGACCGGTCGAGGTCGCCATCCGGGCCTCGATCGCGCTGCCGAGCGTGTTCACCCCCGTGATGCTCAACGGGCGCCTGCTGGCCGACGGCGGCATGATGAACCCGATTCCCCTGGCTCCGCTGGCAGCCATCCGGGCCGACGCGACGGTGGCGGTCTCCCTGTCCGGCGTCGCGGACGCGGTACCCGGCAGGAGCCCGGCGCAGGAGTCGTCCGAGCCGCTCCCCCCGACGGAGTGGCAGGCGCGGTTCCGGAGCAGTGCGGCCCAGCTCCTCGACCGCGAGGCCGTACGCCGGGTGACCGGCTGGTTCGGCAGCGGACGGGGCGACGGGGCCGCCGCGGTCGCCGAGGAGCTGGATGTCGAGGCCCCCGAGGACGTGCTCGCCGCCCTGCCCACGGGCCTGGGGACCCTCGACGTGATGGAGCTGTCCCTGGACGCGCTGCAGAGCGTGGTGACCCGCTACCGCCTGGCGAGCTACCCGCCGGACCTGCTCATCAGCATCCCGAAGCACGCCTGCCGCACGCTGGACTTCCATCGCGGCGCGGAGATGATGGAGCTCGGACGAAAGCTCGCGGACGAGGCGCTCGACCGCGCTCCCCTGACCGGCGGCAGGCAGGCCGGCGTGGGTTTGCCAGCCGAGTGAGGCGAGCCTAATCTCGGGAGGAACGGTCTCGCGTCGCCCCTTCCCCCGATCGGAGTCTCCGGTGAGCCTCTCCGCCACCCTGGTGCTGGGCTTCCTGGCCGGCGCGACCATCCTGCTCGGCCTCCCTGTCGGGCGGCTGCGCAGGCCCGCGCCCTCGCTCCGGCTGTTCCTCAACGCGGCCGCCGTGGGCGTGCTGCTGTTCCTGGTCTGGGACGTGCTGTCGGCGGCGTGGGAGCCCATCGACGCGGCCCTCGAATCCGTGCACGAGGGGGACGGCGGCCTGGGCACGGCCGTCGGCTACGGCCTCCTCGCGACCACCGGGCTCAGCGTCGGACTGCTGTCCCTGGTCCACTACGAGCGCTGGATGGCGCGGCAGGTCCCGGCCCGCCCCGCCGACTCCCCCGCCCGCTCCGAGGGCCCGGGCGCCATGACCATGGGCGAGGTGAAGCCGCCCCGGGGCATCGCGAGCTGGTCCGCGGCCCGCCGCCTCTCGCTGCTCATCGCCGTCGGCATCGGCCTGCACAACTTCGCCGAGGGCCTCGCGATCGGGCAGTCGGCGGCCTCCGGGGAGATCGCGCTGGCGCTGATGCTCGTGATCGGCTTCGGCCTCCACAACGCCACCGAGGGGTTCGGGATCGTGGCGCCTCTCGCCGCCGACGTGGACGGCGACGGCCGGCCACGTCGTCCCGGCTGGGGGTTCCTGCTGGCCATGGGCGCGATCGCCGGCGGGCCCACCTTCGTCGGCACCCTGCTCGGCTACGGGTTCACCAGCGAGCCGCTCAGCGTCGTGTTCCTGACCCTGGCCGCCGGTTCGCTGATCTACGTGATCACCCAGCTGATCGGCGTCGCCACGCGCGCCCGCCGCAGCGACCTGCTCGCCTACGGCATCCTCGTCGGCCTCCTCGCCGGCTTCCTCACCGACGCGATCGTGACCGCGGCCGGGGTCTGAGCTCCTCCAGCAGAGCCTGCGGTCCGAGCAGGACGCCGGAGACCGTCCCTGCTGGGCCGCATCGCCGGGCGGCGTCTCGAACGGCTCGTCGGTGAGTCGGACCCACCTGCAGCCGAAGTCATCCACCACCACCACGCCGCTCAGGTCGTCACCGATGGTGCAGACGAGCCTGCCCGGAGGATGACCCTGAACCGACAGTCCTGCCGGCTCTCGGTTCAGTCCGGTTCGCAGATGTAGAGCTGGAGTGCCGCATCTGCGGCGAGTGGCGCACGGGACCAGTCGCCGAAGCGTTCAACAACCCGGAGACCCCCGAGCGAGAGCAGCAGCGGCAGCTCCTGGGGGAAGATGCTCCTGATCTCAAGCGGTGCGACAAAGAAGTCCACCTCGGAATCGGTCGAGAAGTACCACCTCCCGCGAGTCACCTGCGCGGCCGCGTCGTAGGTCTCCGCGACATCGACATGCACGACGCCACGATCGGGATCCACGAACGACAACGCGTCGCGCCTGCGTCGAACGCCGTCGGCCTGGGCAAGCATCGACACGCTCGGGTTGAACACGTCGAAGATGAGCCGCGCTCCCGGTGCCAGGTGCCTTCGCACCGACCGGAAGCAGTCCACCAAGTCCTTTGCCTCATGGAGATGGAGCAATGAGTTGGCGGCGATGAACACCAGGTCGAACGTTCGGCCCAGGTCGAACGCGCGCATGTCGCCCTGCACCCACGCCACCTCGACGCCGCGCTCGTCCGCCTTGCGCTGAGCCTCGGCAAGCATGTCCGGCGAGAGCTCCAGGCCCATGCACGGATGCCCCTCGGACGCGATCGGGATCAGCTTCTGTCCGGTGCCGCACCCGAGTTCCAAGACACACCCGCCTTGCCGATCAGCCTCCGCCGCATAGAAGTCGATGGCCTGTTCGCTTCCGGGGAACAACCGGTCGTACAACCTCGCATCCGTGTAGAACTGCTCGCTCATGCAGAGCACCCTCCCTGGGCATCCTCCTTGACGGCGACGACCATGTACCCCTCGGCGACCGGGTCGAAGGTGGTGGTCTCGACTCTCAGTCCGACGCGCTGCAGCTGCGACACGAGCTGCTCGTGGCGAAACGGCCAGCATGACAAGCGTTCGGAGCACGTCGTCACCACACCATCGGCCCCCACTTGTGCGACAGCAATGTCCAGATGGTGCTCTTGCTCCCAGCGTTCCTCGATCTGCCAGTTGTAGACGACAAAGGCGTCCCGGCCACGACGACGAACGAGCCGGTCACGCACGTCCAGGCGAGAGCCGTTGGCTCGGATGAGCTCCCACGTGCGGGACGTGAGCACGAGGCGCCCGCCACGACCCAGCAGCTGCGCCATGGCGGCCAGTGCGGCGAGGCGACCAGAGGTGCCGTCGGCGTGATGGAGCGAGTTGCCCACGCAGAACACCATGTCGAAGGTCGCGGCATCGAGGTGGTCGGTCCGGCGCACCATCCCAGCGCTCGCGTCGGTCGCGACAACGTCCAGGCCGAGACCTGCCAGGCCGACCGCGAGCTGCCCGGTGCCGCACGCGCAGTCGAGAACACGCGCGCCAGGCGGAAGAGACTTCACCAGGTCACCGAACGCAGCGACTGAGTCGGCCGGCGTCAGCATCCCGTCCGGGATCACCCAGTCGTACACGTCCGACAGAGCCCCATAACCAGCCACACCGCTCTCCTTCGCTGACTCGACAGCATCCCCAGCAGACCACCCCCGACCCTTGGCACACCACAGCATTCCTCACAGGGCAGACCCACCCGGCATGACCGACCGAGGTCGCATACCGCGTCCCGTACGGCTGGTGAGTGCGGCCGATCGGGCCGCAACAGCGACTCGCGGCTGGCGGCCCGCTTTGGCTACGGCATCACGCACAGTGACCGCGGGCGCTCACGCAACAGGGACACACCCAGTCAGGCGGCCTTGCTGGCGCAGTGTTCCCACCAGAGTCGGGCCAGGCTGCGTTGGAGGGGGTCGGGGCTGGTGAACCCCTCGGCGTCGAAGTCGCTGATCGGGTGGGTGCCGCGGGGGTCGACGACACGCCAGAGCCCGTGCGGGGTGCGCCACAGCCAGGCGTCGACGCCGATCTGGAGGACCCGGTAGCCGAGGTGGGTCTTGGCCCGGTGTGTGGTCCGGCCCAGCGGGGCGGCGTTGTGGTCGCCGGTCTGCTTCGGGGGGCCGGTGGGGTCGTAGGGGGTGGGGTGGTCCAGGTCGATGCGTTGGCTGTTCCCGGTGATCCGGGTGGCGTGGGGGGCGGCCTCGGCGGGCATCCGCAGCCTCGTGCGGTGCCGGACCGCCTGGGGGAACTCGTAGCCGTCCACGGCGTGCCGGTCGGCCAGGTCGACCACCGGCGTGACGGTGACCCGGGTGTGCGCCACCAGACCCACCACCTGTTCGAGCAGGTGCGGACCGATCCCCTCGACCCGGGCGACCCCGGGGGTGCCGTCCAGCACGTCTTGGTGCAGGTGCACGTACAGCTGCACGGCCGGGGCCAGTGTGGTCAGGTCGGCGGCCCGGAACAGGTCCAGCGCTTCCTGCGACAGGGCGGTGGACCGCGACTCCGCGAGCGGGTCACCGCCCGGGGGCTCGGGCTCGGGCTCGGGCTCCGGGCCCGCGTCGGTGTCGTCCTCGGGCGCCTCGGACTCGGCGGTGTCGGACTCGGCGGCGTCGGCCCCGGCCTCGGGCTCCGCGGCATCGGTCTCGTCCGCAGCCTGGGTGTCCTGCTCGGCAGTGTGGGCGGCCTCCAACAGCAGGTGGAGGAGCTGGGCGGGGCGGGCCAGCCACCCAAACGCGAGCGCGCGGAGCTCGTCGCGGGTCAGGTCGGCCCCGGGGTCCTCGGGGCGCAGGTCCGGGCGGGTGGTGAGGATGTCGGCGACCCGGTCCACGGTGGCGTCGATCCAGACCGCGTCCCCGGCGGTGACCCGGGCGATCACGGTGCGCAGCCCGTGCTCGTCGGTCCGGGACAGCCCCACGTAGCGGCGGCGGCGCTCCGCGGCGAGCTTCTCGGCGTGCCCGGCGGTGTCGGCCTCGATGATCGCGGCCTCGGCGATCGCCAGCACCCGGCCCGCGGACAGTCGGCCGAGGACCGTCGCGACCGCGACGTCGACCAGCCCCACCACCGCCCGGGGCAGGTCGCGGGTCTTGGCGGCGACCTTGCGGGCCACGAACGCGTCCGCGGCCAGCGCCTCCAGCCGGGCCCAGGTCAACGGCAGCCGGTGCTGCAGGTCCAGCACGTCGGCCACCAGCGCCCGGGCGGCCTGGGCGTGCACCTGCCGGGCGATCCCGAGCTCGTGGAAGCACAGCTCCCGGACCTTCGGGGTGCCCTCCCCGCCGACCGCGACCAGCCGGTCCGCGCCCGGCCGGCCCCGCACGAACCCCGGATCCTCCCGCGGGTCGCTGCCGTGCAGGGCGGCCCAGTGCGCCGCGACCCGCAGGTCCTCCAGCTCCACCTGACGGCGCCGGACCACCAGCCGCTCGGCCAACGCCAACGTCTCCACGGCGTCCGCCGTCAGCGCGTCGGGGGCGGTGGCCAGGTCCATACCTGATTCTATCGAACGTATGTTCGAGTGGGCAAGAGTCGTTTCCAAGATGTGGATGTCATGTGGCAGGACATCGGTGACAGTTCTGCATCAAGACATCGGTAACACTTTGAATCATCTTGGTGGTGACACTTCTGCCCCGAGGCTTCGGCGGTGGCTGTCAGTGAACCCATCGATCCC
>NZ_BAAAQR010000016.1:0-116295 GCF_039531775.1 Nocardioides koreensis
GCTTCGCCGTCTGGGCGAGCGCGATCCCGGCGCGGAGAAGCTCCTCGCCAGTTCTCGGCTCACCGTCGAGGGATGCTTGCCGATGATCGAGGCGATCTGCCCCTGCGACAACCCGATCCGGTACCCCCGTTCAATCGTTCGTCGCTGCTCCACCGTCAATCGCGCACCAGGCATGGCCGGCAACCTCTTCCAACTCAGTCACGAGTTGCAACTACCGGTTGAAAACACGGGGGGCGTTCAGCCTGTTGAGAGGTCCTCGATCAGAGACGGCGACGCAGCCGCGTACGTATCTCCTCCTCGAGCGCCGGCTCGTCGAAGTCGCCCACCAGAAGCTGGGCAAGGATCTGCAGCCGTCGCAGGTCCCGGCACTCTTCCAGCCTCACGATGTCGAGGCGTCCCGGGTACGCCGAGAGTGCTTCCTCGGTCACCGTCAGTGACGCGAGATCCCATTCGACGGGGCCCACGCAGACGTCCTCGAAGTCGGTCCAGCGGGGTCCGTCGGCGGTCATCAACACGTTTCCCGTGTGCGCATCGCCGTGCAAGGGACGGCGAGGCCAGCCCTCGGCCAGCGGCACGAGTACTGCGACCGCACGATGCAGGAACTGATCGTCGGAGCGTGACATCGCCGCGGCGATGTCAGCGAGTGGTCCCGCGAGCAGTGGGAGATCGTCCGGGTATGTCGCGAGGGCGGCGTGCAGCCGCCCGAGGGACCTTCCGAAGTCTGCGTCCGTCACGGTGCTCTGGTCCTGCTCGACCCACTGCCACAGGGAGACATCGATCCCGGCGACGTGGTGTGGACCGGCGTCGCGCCAGGGAGCCGTCACGCCCACCTCGGATGCTGCCAGGAAGCGAGCCACGGCGACTTCGCGTTCCAGCCAGGCTCTCGGGGTGCCGCGCAGCGCGCGGCCGAGCGTCACGACTCGGGTGACCACTGGCTCGGGGTGCAGTCGGACGCGGACGCTGTAGCCCTCGGCGATGACCTCGGGCCGCTCGACGGTGAGCCCCACCGCGCGTCCGCAGGCGATCGAGGCCGCCACGGCGTCCGCCGTGCTCGGCATCGCCTCGGAGTCAGCGCCCGGTTGCTCGATGCGCGGCCTCGCCTGCTCGCCCGGTTCGGTGTCCATGTGGCTCATGGTGCCGGAACTCGGCTTGAGCAGGTCCCTGCGCGACGGTCATCGCGCGGGCCTCAGCCCTCGCTCGACGCGCCGACCGAGCGCCAGTAGTCGTTGAGCGCCCGGTTCGTCTTCACGAACCACACGATCGCGCCGACGAAGAAGAACCAGCCCAGCAGCAGCGCCCACAGGCCCGTCACGGCGCTCACCGGCCGGGCCTCGCCGCGCCGCTCGTAGAGGCCGCCGACCTCGTGCGAGCTGAAGAACGGCATCACGACGCCGACGAAGATCGCGAGGATCAGCGCCACCGGTCCGCCGATGCCGGTGCCGGTGTGCTGCTTCATCTCCTCGTGGGTCTTGTAGTACCAGTACCAGGTGTAGAAGCCGAGCGTGACCACGGTGAGCAGGATGCAGGTGCCGGTCTCGCGCACCTCGCCGACGGGCGCGGAGGCGGCGGGCGCACCGCCCGCGGAGTACTGGGCCGGTGTCGCGCCGCCGCTGTCGGGGCCGGGGACGGGGTCGGAGCCACCCTCCGCGGTCTTGTCGGGCTGCGGCTCGTTGACGTCGGACATGGCCGTTCCTCGTCTGCTCGGGTGCGTCCGCGACGCTGGCACATCTTCCCGGTCGGGAGGGGTCCCGAGGCGATCTTTCCCCGATCGTCGGGACGGGCCGGATCTCCCTCGAGGGCACCGAGGATTGATCCGCGAATCCATGGGGTACGGGTCGAGGCAGGACACGCGTCGGCGCGCCTCCCCACCCCGGAGGGGCGACCGCGCGGAGTGAACGGAGGACACTCATGGCTGTCGAGACAGGACGCATCACCACAGACATTCCAGCGAGACTGGACCGATTGCCCTGGGCCAGGTGGCACTGGCTCGTCGTGATCGGTCTCGGGACCGTCTGGATCCTCGACGGGCTCGAGGTGACGATCGTCGGCTCGATGTCCGACGCGCTGGCCGACCCCAAGACGGGTCTCGGCATGACCAGCTTCCAGGTCGGCATGGCCGGCGCGGTCTACGTCGCCGGCGCCTGCCTGGGCGCGCTGTTCTTCGGCCAGCTGACCGACCGCCTCGGCCGCAAGAAGCTCTTCCTGATCACGCTGGCGGTCTACACGTTCGCCACCGTGCTCACGGCGTTCTCGATGAACCCGATGTGGTACTTCGGTGCGCGTTTCCTGACCGGCGCCGGCATCGGTGGTGAGTACGCCGCCATCAACTCCGCGATCGACGAGCTGATCCCGGCGAAGTACCGGGGCCGCGTCGACGTGGCCATCAACGGCTCGTTCTGGGTGGGCGCGGCCGGCGGTGCGATCCTCACGATCCCGCTGCTCGACCCCACGGTCATCAACCAGGAGTGGGGCTGGCGCCTCGCGTTCGGCCTCGGCGCGATCCTCGCCGTCGGCATCCTGGTCGTCCGCCGCAACGTGCCGGAGAGCCCCCGCTGGCTGTTCATCCACGGCCACGAGGACCGGGCCGAGGAGATCGTCCGCGAGATCGAGGGCACCGTCTCCAGCGAGTCCGGCAAGACCCTGCACGACGTCTCGGACACGATCACGATCCGGCAGCGCAAGTCGATCGGCATCGGCCTGATCGCCCGCACGGTCTTCACGATGTACCCCAAGCGCACCGTGCTCTGCTTCTCGCTCTTCGTCGGGCAGGCGTTCCTCTACAACGCGTTCTTCTTCACCTACGGGGACACCCTCACCACGTTCATGGGCGTCAAGCAGACCGGCTGGTACATCGCGGTCTTCGCCCTCAGCAACTTCCTCGGGGCGCTGCTGCTGAGCCGGCTCTTCGACAGCATCGGCCGGGTCAAGATGATCACGGCCACCTACGTGCTCTCGGGAGCGCTGCTGGGCATCACGGGCTTCTTCCTCGGCAGCTTCAGCGCCGTCACCCTGACGCTGATGGGCGCGATCATCTTCTTCATGGCCTCGGCCGGCGCGAGCGCGGCGTACCTCACCGCGAGCGAGGTGTTCCCGATGGAGACCCGGGCGCTGTGCATCGCCTTCTTCTACGCCATCGGCACCGCGGCCGGCGGCATCTCCGGCCCGCTGCTCTTCGGCTACCTCATCGAGCAGGCGTCCGCGAGCATGGACATCACGCAGATCTCGGTCGGCTACTACCTCGGCGCGGTGCTGATGATCGGTGGCGGCATCGTCGAGGCGCTCCTCGGTGTGAAGGCCGAGGGCCAGTCGCTCGAGAGCATCGCCCAGCCCCTGACCGCCGAGGACTCCTCCAGCGAGTCCGGCAGCGGCGGCCGCACCGCACCCCAGCCCGCTTGAGGAGGACCACACCATGCCGATGCCACCCCCCAAGCCCTCGACCGAGGGGCACCGCGACCGCCACGTCGCCCACGAGATGGCGCAGATCTCCCGGGCGCTGACCGTCAACGGACCCCAGCACCCGGCCGACCTCGCCCGACTGGTCGGAGCGGAGTACTGGGAGCCGGGTCGCTTCGACCGTGCCCTGGCGTTCGCGGTGACCGACGGGGTCGTCCACCGCAGCGCGGACGGCACGGTCGCGACGAGCACGCCGCTCCTGCGGTAGTCAGCGCGAGCTCGCGGGCCGCCAGGGCTTGAGCCAGTCTGTCTCCGGCCAGCCCTCGCGGCCCGCGACCAGCTCGTACATGGTGGCGCCGTCGATCGCCTCGCGCACGAGGTCAGCGTGCCCCGCGTGCCGGGCCAGCTCCTCGATCAGGTGGAACCACACCCAGCGCACCGACCAGGCCGCGACGTCCGTCGGGCTCCACGGTGCGGGCGGGACCGGCACCGCGGTGTCGAGGTCGAGGTCGCCCACCGCCTCGAGCACGCGCACGCAGACCTCGTCGTACGCCGTGAGCGCGGCCTCGACACTGTCGTGCGGGTGCCAGGTCCAGCCGTCCCGGTGCGCGGCGAGCTTCTGCTCCATGGTGCGGTCGTCGACCGGACGGCCGGGCCCGGCCACCGCCAGGCCGAGCCAGTGCTCCTGGGTCTGCGTGACGTGCTTGAGCAGCGAGCCGACCGTCAGGGTGCTCGGCGGGGAGGCGGCGATGCCCGCCTGCTCGTCGGTCAGGCCGTAGACGGCGCAGCGGAAGGCGTCCTGCTGCTGGACGAGGTAGGCGGAGAGCGCGTGGCGCTCGTCGGTCACGGGTGGGGCTTGGGCAGGCATGTCAGGAGTCCTTTCCGGAATCAGCAGGGTCGGAACAGCCGCGCCGGTGGGCGTGCGGGTAGAGGTCGCGGAGCAGGGCGATCTCGGCGCCGTGGTGGATCACCTCGCGGTGGATGTGCAGGACGAGCGCCGCGAGGGGTGCCTCGGCGAACGGACCCTCCGCGGGCCCGCAGGGCCGGGTGAGCCCCTCCTCGCCGAGCCCGCGCACGCCGTCGCGCCACACGGCGTACTCCTGGTCGAGCTGGGCGAGCCCCTCGACCGCCGTGCCGGCGTAGGTCCACGACTCGTGGTGCGCGGCCTCCCGGCCGAAGTGGGACGCGCTGCGCATCGCCATCACCTCGACGGTGATGTGGGCCAGGCGCCAGGCGATCGTCGTGACCGGTGCCGGGCTCGGGTCGTCGGGGGCGTCGTCGCGCTCGAACGGCCCGCGGCCGATCGGCGCCGGGGAGGTGCAGGCGCCCCGCGGCCGGATGCTCCAGGCGCCGGGCGCCGGCTCCCAGAGGTACTCGTCGTCGGAGAGCCCCTCGAGCCGCGGCCGCAGGGCGTAGGTCCAGTGGAGCTCGAGCTGGTCGAGGAGGAGCGGGTTCCACTCCAGGTTTGTCGTCATGCGACCAGTCTCGTGGTGAATCAGGACAGGAACGGTCCGCTACCCGTGGCAGGGTGGGCGCATGAGCCCCAGTCCCGGCGAGACCGGCGGCACCACCGAGCGCGTGCTGCGTCTGCTCGCCCTGCTCCAGCAGCGGCCGGTGTGGACCGGCACCGAGCTCGCCGAGCGGCTCGGCGTCACCACCCGGAGCATCCGGCGCGACGTCGGGCGCCTGCGCGCGCTGGGCTACCCCGTGAACGCCACGCAGGGGGTCGGGGGCGGGTACCAGCTCGGCGCCGGCAAGGCGCTGCCGCCCCTGCTCCTCGACGACGAGGAGGCCATCGCGACCGCGGTCTCGCTCCGGCTCGCGGCCGGCGGCACCGTGGCCGGGGCCAGCGAGGCCGCGGTGCGCACCCTGGCCAAGCTCGACCAGGTGCTCCCGGCGCGGCTGCGCGCCGAGGTCCGGGCGCTGCACGACGCCATCGTCACGTTGGAGGGCGGCCGGATCGAGGTGGACGCCGACCTGCTGCTGGCCCTGGCCCGGGCCACCCGTGACACCGTCCGGGTGGAGCTCACCTACACCGGACGCGGGGCCGAGCCGGGGCTGCGGCGGGTCGAGCCCTACCAGCTGGTGGCGACCGGCCGGCGGTGGTACCTCCTGGCCTTCGACCTCGACCGGGACGACTGGCGCTCCTTCCGGCTGGACCGGATGAGCGACCTGCGCACCACGACGTGGCGGTTCACCCGGCGGGAACATCCCGACCCCGCGGCGTACGTCCAGCAGGCGGTGAGCGTGGCGCCCTACCGCCACCGCGCGCGGGTGCGGGTGCACGCCCCCGTCGAGGAGGTACGACGCGCCACCACCAGCGCCACGGCGACCCTGGAGCCTCTCGACGACGACACCTGCCTGCTGCTCAGCGGGTCGGACAGCCTCTACGCGCTCACGCTGCACCTGGGGATGCTCGGCTGGGACTTCGAGGTGCTCGATCCGCCGGAGCTCCGGGACGCCGTCGCCGAGGTGGCGGCCCGGCTCACCCGCGCGTCCGTATCCTGAAGCCATGGAAGGCCTCGTGATCCTGTTGGTGCTCGCCGCCGTGGTGGTGGCCCTCGTCGTGTCCAACCGGAGGGGCAAGGAGCGTGAGCTCGCCCGGCGGCAGGCCGAGCTCGAGCCGGTCAAGAAGCTGGCCTTCGAGGACATCACCGCCCTCGGCGAGGAGCTCCAGTCCCTCGACCTGGACCTGGCCGGCCGCGAGCTCGACCCGGGCGCCAACGCCGACTACCAACGGGCGCTCGACGCCTACGAGTCCGCGAAGACCGCGGGCGAGCGGATCGCGCAGCCCGACGACATCAGGCACGTCACCGAGATCCTCGAGGACGGTCGCTACGCGATGGCCTGCGTCCGGGCCCGGGTCGCGGGCGAGCCGTTGCCGACCCGTAGGGCCCCGTGCTTCTTCGACCCGCGGCACGGGCTCTCGGTGGCCGACGTGTCCTGGGCCCCCGCCGGCGGCGCACCGCGCGACGTCCCGGCCTGTGCGCTCGACGCCGAGCGGGTCCGGGCCGGGGCCGAGCCCGACGTCCGCCAGGTGATGGTCGGCGCCCAGCGGGTGCCGTACTGGCAGGGCGGCCGCGCCTACCAGCCGTACGCCGCGGGCTACTTCGGCCGGACCGGGGTCATGGACATGATGTTCATGGGCATGATGTTCGGCGGCCTCGGTGGCTTCGACGCGCTCGGCGACGGGATCGGCGCCCTCGGTGACGGCATCGGTGACGGCATCGGGGCGGTCGGCGACGGCGTGGGTGACATGTTCGGCGACATCGGGGACATGTTCGACTTCTGACGTCGGCTAGGTTGCTCGCGTGCCCGCCCAGAAGATCCGCGCGAACTCCGTCCTGCCCGCCCGGCGCGAGCCGGTCACGCTGACCACGGCCGACGGGCTGGACCTGGTGGCCGAGCTCGCCGTGCCCGAGGGGCGCGAGCCGGTGGCCACGATCATCTGCCTGCACCCGCTGCCCACCCACGGCGGGATGATGGACAGCCACGTCTACCGCAAGGCGGCGTTCCGGCTGCCCGCCCTCGCAGGCGTCGCGGTGCTGCGGTTCAACACCCGGGGTACCTGGAGCGAGCAGGGGACCAGCGAGGGCTCCTTCGACAACGCCGTGGGGGAGCAGTACGACGTGGCCGCGGCCATCGAGTACGCCGAGTTCAACGACCTGCCGAACGTGTGGCTGGTGGGCTGGTCGTTCGGCACCGACCTCGCGCTGATGCACGGCAACGACCCGCTGGTGCAGGGGGCGATCCTGCTCAGCCCGCCGCTGCGGTTCAGCGACGCGGAGCACCTGAGCCAGTGGGCCGAGTCCGGCAAGCCGGTCAGCGCGTTCGTCCCCGAGCACGACGACTACCTGCGTCCCGCCGAGGCCCGTGAGCGCTTCCGCGCCATCCCGCAGGCCGAGGTGGTGCCGTTCGAGGGCAGCAAGCACCTGTGGGTCGGCGATGCCGAGCGGGTCCTCGACGAGATCGTCCGCCGGGTCGCCCCGGACGTGGGCGTGCCGCTGCCGACCGAGTGGGACGGCCCCATGGAGACCGCCGACACCAGCGCCTACAACGCGCACAACCTCGCGGCGTACAGGGACGTCAAGGTGCCCGGGCCGGCTCAGCGCCCCGCCGGAGACTGAGCTCGCGGTCCAGCGCCGACGTGAGGTGCCGGGCGTACTCCACGGTGATGTGCGCCAGGTCCCGCCGGGGCACGAAGTGCCCGATCACCGCGGGGCAGCTGTCCTCGACGCAGAACCACTTGGTCGGGTCCACGTAGTCCGCGCCGGCACGCAGCGCGCCGGCCTTGGCGGCCGCGGTCATCTCCATCGACCGGGGGTCCCGCGTGGCCATGCAGCCGCGCAGCGAGGCGTCGCGCTTGGAGAGGCAGACGCTGACCTGGAAGTCGGTGGCCGGCGGGTCGCCGATGTAGACGACCCGCCCGGAGTGCGCGCCGAGCCGGGCGACCGACCGCTCCATCCCGTCCTCGAACATCGCCAGGGTCTGGTCGGGGTCGTCGACCAGGTCGCCGTGGTCGTCGACGTAGCCCCGGTTCGAGCTGGACTCCGAGCCGACGATGGTGACGTCGGGCTCGAGCTGCTCGACCTTGTCCACCGCCCAGTCCTGGAACCGCTCGCAGCTGGTGCTCGGGCCGCCGACCTTCAGCTCCGGGGTGACGTCGGCGCCCGGGCAGCCCACGCGCACGAGGTAGTAGGCCTTGTAGCCGTACTTCTCCGCCAGGACGTCGAGTGCCGGGATCCACTGGCGGGCGTGCGAGTCACCGACGAGCACCAGCGTGCGGTCGGCGGACAGGTCGCCCCGGGGGCAGAGCTTGTCCAGGAAGCCCGGGTAGTACTCGCACGCGCCCACCTCCGGCTTGAGCTGGTCGGCCGCCAGCGGAGCAGGGGAGAGGCCGCGGGGGATCTCGGCGCCGTTGCGGGCGGCCAGCACGGACGCCTCGACCAGGGCGACGTCGGGATCGCTGCTGAAGTCTGGCTTCGGGTCGCCGCGGTGCCGGCCGAAGTTGCTGGTGGTGATCCAGTCGCCGTCGGTCGTGTTGATCTTCTCCACGACCGTCTGGGCGCCCGCCATCAGCGGCAGCATCAGCACGACCACGGCGGGGTAGAGGACCAGGCCACGCGCCGGCCGGGCGGAGAGGATGCGCATCCGGCGCACCGGGTTCTCGATCAGCTGGTAGCTCGCCGCCGAGACGGCCAGGGCGCCGCCGAGCACCACCAGTCCGGACCAGCCCGAGACCGGCCCCCACAGCGCGCCGGCGATGATCAGCGCCGGCCAGTGCCACAGGTAGAACGAGTACGACCAGTCGCCGACGGCCCGCATCGGCGGCACGCTGAGCAGCCGCTGCGGCCCCCAGGGAGCCGGCACCAGCCCGCCGGCGAGCAGGAACGCCGTACCGACGACCGGCAGCGCCGCGGCGTACCCCGGGAACAGTGTCCCGGGGTCGTAGGTCAGCGCCGCGACCAGGACGCCCGCGAGTCCCAGCCACGACACGACGCCGAGGACGAGGCGCGGGAGCCGCCGGAGCGCGGGGACGAGGCAGGCGGTCAGCGCGCCCAGGCCCAGCTCCCAGGCGCGGGTGAGCGGCGAGAAGTACGCCGGCACCGCGTCGTGCCGGGTGTCGACGACCGACCACGCGAACGACGCCACCACCACGACGGTCAGCAGCACCACGGCTGCGCCGGTGACACCGGCGCCCGGCGCGGGCGGGTCGGAGGCCCGGGCCGCGTGCCTCCCCCGGCCCGGTCGCTCGCGTCGACGGCGCGTCCGGCGGACCAGCAGGCAGAGCATCAGCACCAGCAGCGGCCACACGAGGTAGAACTGCTCCTCGACCGCCAGGGACCAGTAGTGCTGCAGCGGGGAGGGGGCGGCCTCGTTCTGGAAGTAGTCGGTGCCGTCGCTGGCGAACTTGATGTTGGCCGCGAAGAAGGTCGCCCAGACGGCGTCCTCGATCGCGCCGAGCGCGTCCACGCCGCTGAGGAAGAACACCGACGCCGCGATCGTCGCCAGGGTCACCACCGTCGCGGCCGGCAGGATCCGGCGGGCCCGGCGCGCGTAGAAGCCGATCAGGGAGATCCGGCCCTCGCGCACCGCCTCGGCGAGGAGCAGCGAGGTGATCAGGAAGCCGGAGATGACGAAGAAGACGTCCACGCCGACGAAGCCACCGTGGAACGGCTCGATCGCCGCGTGGTCGAGGGCCACGAGCAGCACGGCCACCGCGCGAAGCCCCTGGATGTCCCCCCGAAACACAGACACCGCGTCACTGTACTGACTGTTCGCGCGAACGCAGGTATTACCGCAACTCGCCGGGCCCGCGGACCTCGGCTCAGCCGGCGTGCACGCCGACCGTGTCGAGCCACCGGGACGGGTCGGTGTCGTCCTGGTAGATGCTGCCGCCGCTGGGGTGCACCTCGAGGTGCAGGTGACAGCCGGTGGCATTGCCCGCCTGGCCCACGACCCCGATCTGCTGCCCGGCCACGACCGGCTGGCCGCTGCTCACCAGCAGGGCCTGCATGTGGGCGTACCAGGTCGTGAGCCCCCCGTCGCCGGCGCCGACCATGACCAGCCAGGGTCCCGACCAGCCCTGGTCGGTGCGGATCGCCACGGTGCCGTCGTTGACCGCCAGGACCGGGGTGCCGCACGCGGTGGAGAAGTCGTCCCCGGTGTGCACCGAGGCCCAGTGCCGGCTGCGGTGGCCCCAGTTGTGCTGGTCGACGAATGACGTGCCCGGGGGCAGCGGGAAGGAGAGGGCCCCGTCGTAGCCCCCGGCGGTCGTCTCCCGCAACGCCTGGTCGGCCAGCACGGAGTCCTCGAGCAGGTGGCGGGCCGTCCGCACGTCGGCAAGCACCCGCGCGCGGGCCTGCTCGGCCGCGGCCAGGGCCGCTCGGGAGGAGACCAGCGTCTCCCGGGCGTCCCGGTCGGCCTCGGCGACGGCGACGGTCGCCTCCCGGAGCCGGTCTCGCGACTGCTCGGCGGCCACCACCGCGTCGGACTGGGTCCGGCCCATCTCCTGGAGCACGGTGACTCCTTGGACGAGGTCCTCGTCGGAGTCGGCGGACAGCAGCAGGCCGAAGGCGCCGAGCTGGCTGGTGGTGTAGGCCTCGGTGACCACCGACATCATCAGCTCCCGGTCGGCCCGGTAGCGGGCGGCCGCCACCTTGGCGGCCTGCTTGGCCGCGACGAGGGCGTCGTGGGCGTCCCGCGCCCGGGCAGTGGCGTCGTCGGCCGCGGCGTGGGCCTTCTCGTAGGTCTTCAGGACCTCGCCGAGGTGGGCGTCGACCATCGCCAGCTGCTGGCGCGCGGCCGCCGTGGCCTCGCTGTCGGCGGGGGCGGGGCGGAGCAGGGCGGGATCGAGGTGCCAGGTGGCCGCCAGCGCGACGTCGCGCTCGGCCCGGGCCTCCTTCGCCGCGCGGGCCCCGGCGGGCCGGTCCGTCCCGGTCGAGGGGCGCGCGACGTGGCCGACCATGAGCAGACGTCCCGCGTGCGTCGTCGCCTCCGGGAGGTCGGTCGGCGCGGCGGCCGCCGGGGAGGGCGACGCCAGGGCGGTCAGGCCCAGGATGAGTGCGGCCACGCGAGTGGCCCTGCCGGCGTCCATGCAGACACCCAAGGCGGGGGTCCGCCCCGCCTCTCCCCGTTCGGGGTAGACCTCATCAGTTTTGGTGACCGCCCCCGGTCTGCCGGGCCCGGTAGGCGGCGACGGCGTTCCGGTTGCCGCAGGCGGTGCTGCAGAACCGCCTCGAGCGGTTGCGCGAGAGGTCCAGCACGACGCCGCCGCAGGTCTCGTCGGCGCACAGGTCGAGCCGCGACATCTCGTCGGCGCGGATGACGTCGACCATGGCCATCGCGGTCTCGACGGCGATCCGGGTCGCGAACGACGCGGTGCGTTCCGTGGCGTGCAGGTGCCAGTCCTCGCCGTCATGGCGCACGAGCTGGGGGACCGCCCCGGCCTCGGACAGCATCCGGTTCACGATCGCGACCGCGTCGTCACGGGTGCTCGTGAGCAGCGTCCGCAGGGGAGCGCGGAGGGCGCGCACCTCGTCGAGCTCGGCCTGGTCGTGGGTGCGCGACCCCGTGTAGGCGTGCTCGGCGTAGAAGGCGTCCAGCGCGGCCACGCTGGTCAGCGTGTCCGGCTCCTCGGCGGAGTTGACCAGCGCGACGGCGGCGAGCAGCGAGGACTCGGTGTCATGGTCGAAGGGCACGTTGACAGATTACCGCATCCGCGCTTAGTGTCATGAGTCATGACGACATTTGCTGATGACGCCGGGACGCGGGTGGCCGAGCTCCCGGCCTCGCGCCTGCTGCCCGGGCTCGGCTTCGCCGTGCTCTCGGCGATGTCGTTCGGCCTGTCTGGCTCGCTGGCGAAAGGTCTGCTCGACACCGGCTGGACCGCCGGCGCCGCCGTGACCGTGCGCGTGCTCGTCGCGGCCGCGGTGCTCGCCGTGCCCGCCGTGCTCTCCCTGCGTGGTCGCTGGGGCCTGCTCCGCCGGAACGCCGGGCTGGTCGCGGTCTACGGGATGGTCGCGGTCGCCGGCTGCCAGCTCGCGTACTTCAACGCCGTCGTGCACATGCAGGTCGGGGTCGCGCTGCTGATCGAGTACACCGCGCCGGTCGCCGTGATCGGCTGGATGTGGCTGCGCCACGGACACCGCCCCGGGGTCCTCACGCTCGTCGGCGCCGTGGTCGCCGCGTTCGGCCTGGTCCTCGTGCTCGACCTGCTCTCGGGTGCCGACCTGAGCGTCCCGGGCGTGCTCTGGGCGCTCGGCGCGATGGCCGGTGCCGCGACGTACTTCGTGCTCTCGGCCAGCGAGGACAACGGGCTGCCGCCCCTCGTGCTCGCCGCGTCCGGCCTCACGCTCGGCGCGGTCGCCCTGCTCGTGGCCGGCGCCGTGGGTGTGGTGCCGATGAGCGCCTCCACCGCACCGGTGTCGTACGACGGGGCCACGGTCCCGTGGTGGCTGCCGCTGCTGGGCCTCGGGGTCGTGACCGCGGCGCTGGCCTACGTCACCGGGATCGCCGCCGGCCGACGGCTCGGCTCCAGGCTGGCGTCGTTCGTGGCGCTGCTCGAGGTGCTGTTCGCGCTGCTCTTCGCCTGGCTGCTGCTGGGCGAGCTGCCGCGCGCGGTCCAGGTCGTCGGGGGAGTGCTGATCCTGGCCGGGGTCGTCGTGGTCAAGCTCGGCGAGCGTGGAACCGCGGCGGCCGCGGGCACGTCCACCTGAGGTGAGGGCTGACTACTTCGCGTCCTGCCTCGGCACCAGGACCTCCCGGGTCAGCATCAGGATCGCCGCGGCGGTCGGGATCGCCAGCAGCGCACCGATCACGCCCAGCAGCGCGGCCCCGACCAGGGCCGCGATCACCGTGACGGCGCCCGGGATGTCGACGGACCTCGACATCACCCGCGGGTAGATCACGTAGTTCTCCAGCTGCTGGTAGACCACGTAGAAGATGATGCAGATCAGGCCGATCTTGGGGTCGGTCGCGAACGCGATCGCGGTCACGATCACCGCCCCGATCGTGGCCCCGATCATCGGGATCACGTCGAGCAGCGCGACGACGAAGGCGAGCGCCATCGCGTAGTCGCCCAGGCCCACCACGAACAGGAAGATCAGCGAGGAGATGCCGGCGCACAGGGCGACGATGAACGCGCCCGACACGTAACCACCCACGCCCCGCAGGACCTCGTCGCCGAGCTTGCTGACCCGGTCGCGGCGCGATGCCGGCGCGAGCCCGTAGAGCGCCTGCTTCGTCTTCTCCAGCGAGGAGAGGAAGTACAGCGTCAGCACCACGACCACGAACGAGTTGAGCAGCACCGAGAGCACGGCCAGGCCGATGCCCAGCACCCCGCCGAACAGGCTGCTCACGAACTTGCCGTCGGAGACGAACTCCTTGGCCTTGTCGATCACGTCGTACTGCCGGTCGAGGTCCTGGATCCAGCGCGTGTGCTGGAAGGTGTCGAGCCAGTCCGGGGCGCTCTCGCCGATGGCCCGCACCTGGTCGGTGATGACCGGCACGATCGCCACGAGGAACAGCGCCAGCGCGGCGATCACGCCGGCGATCACCGCCACGACCGCGAACGCCCGGCGCATCCCGCGGCGCTCGAGCCACTCGACCACGGGGTTGAGGCCCGCGGCCAGGAACAGCGCGACCACGATCTGGATCAGGACCGACCCGATCGAGGTGACCACCCCGCCCAGCCACCAGGCCAGGAACAGCCCGAGCCCGCCGAAGAACCCGATCACGAAGGGCGACCGCTTGGAGAACGGCTTCCCGGGCTCGCCGAGGTCGGGACCGGTCTGGCTGTCGGGCGAGCGGTCGCCGGAGGACTGGTCCTGCGGAGCCTGCTCCGGCTCGGCGGCGGCCGCCTCGTCGGAGGCCGCCGCCGAGTCCTGGCTCACTTGCCGTCGTCCTCGCCGAAGCCGGCGACGACGTCACGCAGCGAGGCGAGCTGGGCGGTGATCGCGTCCCGGCGCTTGGTCATCCGGTCGAGCTCCGCCCGGACCGCGCTCAGCTCGCGCTCAGCCTCGGCGGTGCTGGTCGAGGTGATCGAGTCGGCCTGCGTGCGCGCCGAGGCGACGATCTGCTCGGCCTCGCGACGGGCGCGGACCAGCAGGGACTCCGCCTCCTTCTGCGTCTGACCTCGCAGCTCGTTGGCCTGCTTGGCGGCCTCGCGGGCGCGCTGCTCGGCGGCGGCCGCCCGCTCCTCGGCCTCCTCGACGAGCCGTCGGGTCTCGGCGGTCGCGTTGGAGTGGTGGTCGGTCGCCTCGCGGGCGAGGCGCTCCTTCTCCACCGCGAGCGTGCGCCGCGCCTCCTGCACCTCCCGGTCGGCGGCGGCGCGAGCCTGCTCGGCCTCGCGCTTGGCCGAGATCCGCAGCTCGTTGGTCTCCTGCTGCGCGGCCAGCCGGTGCTGGTCGGCCTCGCGCTTGGCCGAGGCCAGCATGTCCTCGGCCTCGCTGCGGGCCATGTCCCGCTCCTGCTCGGCGTCGGCCATCAGTCGGCTGCGGTTCTCGTCGAGCTCCTTGAGCTGGACCATCCGCATGTCCTCGGCCTCGCGCGCGGCGTCGGCGCGGATCGCCTTCGCGTCGCGGCCGGCCTGGTGGCGGATCTCCTCGGCGTCGAGCTCGGCCCGGGCGCGCACCTCGGCGGCCTCCTCCTCGGCGAGGCGGAGCATGGCGCTGGCGCGACCGCCCAGCCCGGCGTACGACGGGTTCCGGTTCTCGGCGAGCTCCTCACGGGCCGCCGCGAGCTCGGCCTCCATCTCGGACAGGCGCCGCTGGGCCGTGCCGAGGCTGTTGCTCAGCTCGGTCCGCTCGCTGCCGAGCTGGCGGACCCGGGCGTCCACGGCCTCGCGGTCGTAGCCGCCGCGCCGCACCACCGGGAAGCCGGTCACCGACGTGGTGATCGTCCCTGACGACGAGCCGGCCGCGGCCGACGCGCGGGCGGCCGGGGCAGCGGCGGGAGGCTGCAGCGGCCCGGGGGTCGGCCTGCCGGCCGCGGGTGCGCTGGGTGCCGCCGGGCTCGCCGGCGTGCCGGCAGCCGGCTTGTCGCTCACGGGCTTGTCGCTCACGGGTCCGGCGTTCGCGGGCTTGTCGCTCGCAGGCTTGGACGCGGGGGCGGAGCCCGTCTTGGGCTCGGACTTCCCGACCGCGGGCATCACCTGGGTCGCCTCCTCGTCGACGGACGCGTCGGTGGCCTCCGGCTCGTTGTCGAAGATGGACAGACCCTCGTCGCTCATGTGTGGGTACCTCTCCCGGAGTCGTGGTTCCTGTGGCGTCGACCTGGTGGCGTCGAGCCGTAGGCGCCCAGTCTCCCCGATGATCCGGAAACAACCCACCCCGGCTCGCGGATCGAATCCGCGAACCGGGGTGTCGGTCGTGTGACGCGGGTCTCAGACCCCGCGGAACCGGTTGATCTGCGTCTCGAGGCCGGCGCGCATCTCCGGATTCCGGACGCCGAGTCCCTCCTCCGGGGCCAGGCAGAGCACCCCGACCTTGCCCTGGTGAGCGTTCTTGTGGACGTCGAGCGCCGCCTGGCCGACCTCGTCGAGCCCGTAGGTCCTCGACAGGGTCGGGTGGACCTTGCCCTTGGCGATCAGGCGGTTGGCCTCCCAGGACTCGCGGTAGTTCGCGAAGTGCGAGGAGATGATCCTCTTGAGGTTCATCCACAGGTAGCGGTTGTCGTACTCGTGCATGTAGCCCGAGGTGGAGGCGCAGGTGGTGATGGTGCCCCCCTTGCGGGTGACGTAGACGCTGGCGCCGAAGGTCTCGCGGCCCGGGTGCTCGAAGACGATGTCGATGTCCTCACCGCCGGTGAGCTCGCGGATCTTCGAGCCGAAGCGCTTCCACTCACGCGGGTTCTGCTGCGTGCCCTCCTCGTTCCAGAACTGGTAGCCCTCCTCGTTCCGGTTGATGATCAGCTCGGCGCCCATGGAGCGGCAGATGTCGGCCTTGTCGTCGCTGGAGACCACGCAGATCGGCGTGGCGCCACCGTTGAGGGCGTACTGCGTCGCGAAGCCGCCCAGGCCGCCCGAGGCGCCCCAGATCAGGACGTTGTCGCCCTGCTTCATGTCGCCGCCGTTCTTGCTGACCAGCTGGCGGTAGGCCGTGCAGTTGACCAGGCCGGGGGAGGCGGCCTCCTCCCAGGTCAGGTGCCCGGGCTTGGGCATGAGCTGGTTGGCCTTGACCAGCGCGACGTGGGCGAGGCCGCCGAAGTTGGTCTCGAAGCCCCAGATCCGCTGCTCGGGGTCGAGCATGGTGTCGTTGTGGCCGTCCGGGTGCTCGAGCTCCACCGACAGGCAGTGGGCCACGACCTCGGCGCCGGGCTTCCAGGAGTGCACGCCGGGGCCGGTGCGCAGCACGACGCCGGCCAGGTCGGAGCCGACGACGTGGTAGGGCAGGTCGTGCCGCTTGGCCAGCGGCGAGAGGCGGCCGTAGCGCTCCAGGAAGCCGAAGGTCGAGACCGGCTCGAAGATCGAGGTCCACACGGTGTTGTAGTTGATGGCGCTCGCCATCACCGCGACCAACGCCTCGCCCGGGCCCAGCTCGGGCAGTGCGACGTCTTCGACGTGCAGCGACTTGCGCGGGTCCTTCTCCCGGGTGGGCACGCCCTCGAACATGTCGACCTCGTCCTTGTGCACCGTCACGGCGCGGTAGGACTCGGGCAGCGGGAGGGCGGCGAAGTCCTCCGACGAGGTGTCGCCGGCGAGGATGGCGTCGAGGATCTGCTTCACGAGTGCTCCTGATCGATGGGTCGGCGCGTTGCTCGGCGTCCGCGGGCGGGGCCGGGCTGCCGGTCGTGGCGACGAAATCTACTCAGGAGTAGCCAAGGGTGTCAGCCTCCTGTGACCTATCTGGCTCGCCTCGCTGACGTGCACGGCCGACCCACTCGACCGTCCTGCCCACACGGGCCATGCCGTAGGGGCCTTTGGTCCCTGTCTGGGCGGAATCTGGATGTCTAGCGTCACGGGAGTACCGCCATTCACTGTCCAGGGGGGATCCAGCATGGCGAACATCGAAGTACTCCACCCGAGGGAGCGCCTCATCAACACGGCGCGTGACTACGCGGTCGCGCTCGCGGGGCTGTGGCGCCCCCGCTCGACGACGGCGTCGTCGAGCGCCATGCGGATCACGTCGACGACGAGCCACCGGGCCGGTGCGCCGCTGGCCGACCTGGCCTCGCGTCGCGTCGACACCAGCCTGCACGACGCGTCGCGTCGCGTGTGCCGGGCCATGCTCCTGCTGGCGCCGTTGCGCGAGTCGCAGGACCCCGAGATGCGGGCGGCCTACGAGAACATCCACGACGTGATGGGCGACCTCGCGAGCATCCACCACTGGACCGCGCTCGCGTCGCTGCGGCCGACCGAGAGCGAAGTCGCCGCCGAGGAGTGAACGCCGCCGAGGAGTGAGCCCCCCGCCGGTGAGCCGGGCCTCAGCCCGCCTGGTGGCCGTGGTGGTCACCCGGCCGCGGCTCGGTGGCCCGCGCCATCGCGTCGGCCTCGGCGAGGACGACGGCGATGTCACGCAGGGCGGTGATCGCCCGTTCGAGGATGTCGAGGGCCTCGTCGGTGTGGGTCCGGACCGGGTGCGGCACCCACTCGAGCGTCCCGCTGAGCAGCAGGTGCGCGCGCGAGACGTCCATGGTGACGCCCATGAGCGCGTCGGTGGGGTCGAAACGATCCGGCCCCGAGTCCGTAGGCATCAGCCCTTGTCCTCCCCCGTGAGACCACCTGGGTCCTTACCCAGCCAAGGTGCGGGGCGAGTGGAGGCGGATCGGGGATCCGGGGCGAACTTCCGCAAAATCGGGGACCCGCGGGGATCAGTGTGACGCGGCGGGCTCCACCAGCTCGACGAGCACACCGCCGGCGTCCTTGGGGTGGATGAAGTTGATGCGGGAGCTGGACGTGCCGCGGCGCGGCTCGTCGTACAGCAGGCGCAGGCCGCGCTCGCGCAGGATCGCGCTGACCGCGTCGACGTCGGTGACGCGGTAGGCCATCTGCTGGATCCCGGGTCCGGACCGGTCGAGGAACTTCGCGATCGTCGACTCCTCCGACAGCGGCGCCAGCAGCTGGATGCAGGAGCCCGAGTCACCCACGGCCATCATCGCCTCGCGGACCCCCTGCTCCTCGTTGGTCTCCTCGTGCGCCAGCCTCATGCCGTAGGTGTCGCGGTAGAACGCGATGGCGGCGTCGAGGTCGGGCACCGCGATGCCGACGTGGTCGATGGCGGTGAACAGGTGCTCGGGGAGGTCCCCCAGGGGTGCAGAGCTCATGGCGGACATCGTCGTACGACGGGGGTGTGGCCGCGAGGGGGTGTGAGGTTTTCCTCACCGGCCACCTACTGCCTCCGGCCTCGGGGGTGTGGGTATCGTCGCAGTCATCAGCCCGCCGGCTGCTCGGCCGTCCGTCTGGGCCGGGCCCACCGACCGGGCCATCCGCTACGCATCGATGGAGGCACCAATGTCTGGATCCGTGATCGTCGCCGGGGCCCGCACCCCGATCGGCCGCCTGCTCGGCGGGCTGAAGGACCAGTCGGCCGCCGACCTCGGCGGTGTCGCCATCAAGGGCGCGCTCGAGAAGGCCGGCGTCGCCGCAGACCAGGTCGAGTACGTCATCATGGGCCAGGTCATCCAGGCCGGCGCAGGCCAGATCACCGCGCGGCAGGCCGCGGTCAAGGGCGGCATCCCGATGACCGTCCCCGCGATCACGATCAACAAGGTCTGCCTCTCCGGCATCAACGCGATCGCCATGGCCGACCAGCTGATCCGCGCCGGCGAGCACGAGATCGTCGTCGCCGGGGGCATGGAGTCGATGACCCAGGCGCCGCACCTGCTGCCGAAGTCGCGCGAGGGGTTCAAGTACGGCGACACCGCGCTCGTCGACTCCATGGCCTACGACGCGCTCTACGACCAGTTCACGACCCAGCCGATGGGTGGCCTGACCGAGTCCTGCAACGCGGCCGGCGCCAACCTGACCCGTGAGGAGCAGGACGAGTTCTCCGCCCGCTCCCACCAGCGGGCGGCCGAGGCGTGGAAGAACGGCGTCTTCGACGAGGAGGTCGTGCCCGTCGAGATCCCGCAGCGCAAGGGTGACCCGGTCGTCGTCTCCCAGGACGAGGGCGTCCGCGGCGACACGACCGCGGAGTCGCTCGGCAAGCTGCGCCCGGCCTTCAGCAAGGAGGGCACGATCACCGCGGGCTCGGCCTCGCAGATCTCCGACGGCGCCTGCGCCGTCGTCGTGATGAGCAAGGCCAAGGCCGAGGAGCTCGGGCTCACCTGGCTCGCCGAGATCGGCGCCTCCGGCCAGGTCGCCGGCCCGGACTCCACCCTGCAGCTCCAGCCGGCGCGCGCCATCGAGGCCGCCGCGGCCAAGGAGGGCATCGTTGTCTCCGACATCGACCTCTTCGAGCTCAACGAGGCCTTCGCCGCGGTCGGCATCGAGTCGGCCCGCCAGCTCGGCGTCTCCGAGGACAAGGTGAACGTCAACGGCGGCGCGATCGCCGTAGGCCACCCGGTCGGGATGTCCGGCGCCCGCATCGTGCTGCACCTCGCCCTGGAGCTCAAGCGCCGCGGCGGCGGCACCGGTGCCGCCGCGCTGTGCGGCGGCGGCGGACAGGGTGACGCGCTGATCATCCGGGTCCCGGCCTGACTTGGTCTCGACAAGCTCGACCACCGGAAAGGTCGGGGGTCGGCGCCGCTCGACGGCGTCGGTCCCCGACCTGGTCTCCCGCGCCCGTGAGGGCGACCCGCGCGCCGTCGCCCGGCTGATCTCGCTGGTCGAGGACGCGTCGCCGCTGCTGCGTGAGGTGATGGCGGCCCTGGCGCCGTACACCGGGCACGCCCAGATCGTGGGGATCACCGGGTCGCCGGGTGTCGGCAAGTCCACCTCGACCAGTGCGCTCGTCTCCGAGCTGCGCAAGCACGGCAAGCGGGTCGGCGTGCTGGCGGTGGACCCGTCCTCGCCGTTCTCGGGCGGTGCCCTGCTCGGTGACCGGGTGCGGATGCAGGACCACGCCCTCGACCGGGACGTCTACATCCGGTCGATGGCCTCGCGCGGTCACCTCGGTGGGCTCGCCTGGACCACGCCCCAGGCGCTGCGCGTCCTCGACGCCGCGGGCTGCGACGTCATCCTGATCGAGACCGTGGGGGTCGGTCAGAGCGAGGTCGAGATCGCCGGCCTCGCGGACACGACGATGGTCCTGCTCGCGCCCGGCATGGGCGACGGCATCCAGGCCGCGAAGGCCGGGATCCTCGAGATCGGCGACCTGTACGTGGTCAACAAGGCCGACCGTGACGGTGCCGACCAGGTCCGCCGCGACCTGCGGTCGATGCTGGCGCTGGCCGACCGCTCCGAGGGGGCCTGGAAGCCGCCGATCGTCAAGACCGTCGCCCAGCGCAGCGAGGGCCTCGACGAGGTGGTCGAGCAGATCGACCAGCACTACGCCTGGCTCCGGTCCTCCGGGGAGCTCGAGAAGCGGCGTACCCGCCGGGCCCGCGACGAGATCGAGGCGATCGCGGTGACCGCCCTGCGCGAGCGCTGGGGCGACGTCCACGGCCGCTCCGAGCTGGACGACCTCGCGGCGTCGGTCGCCGCCGGCAAGTCCGACCCGTACGCCGCCGCCGACGAGCTGCTGGACGCCTTCACCGACTGAGCCCGGTCCGGCGACCGGGTGCTCACCCCTCGCCGGTGACGGCGGCGGCGACCCGCCGGGCGGCCGTCGCCCCGAACAGGATCGTGTAGTGGTTGGTGTCGGCCACCGTGGCCACGGTCAGCTCGGGGACCGCTGCGTCGTACGCCGCCACCGCCTCGGCCGGCAGCATGCCCGGGGGCCGGCCGAACAGGCCCGCCGGAGCCACCAGCAGCGTGGTGGGCAGCTTCGCGCCCCGCAGGCTGCGGTCGAGCGCCGGCGCGGACAGCAGCAGGTCGCGGCCGTCCGCCCGGACGGCCTCGTCGACGGCGCGGGAGCGCACGCCCGAGGCCGTCTCGAGGGCGTCGTAGCGCACGTAGTCCTCGATGGTGTCGTTCCAGGACGGGCCCAGCGCGGGGTGGGCGCGGAAGAAGTCGACGTAGGCGTCGACCGAGGGGTAGGTCGTGCGCAGCCGCTCGAGGGCGGGGCCGAGCGTGGCGGCGAGCACGTCGTCGGGGTCGGCGCCCTCCGGGAGCGGCAGCGGGACGCCGCCGTCGACCAGGACCACCCGCTCGAAGAGCTCGGGCCGTTCCGCCGCGGCCAGGACGGACACGTAGGCGCCCATCGAGTGCCCCAGCAGGACCGGGCGCCCGCCGAGCGCGGAGGCGACCGCGGCCACGTCGCCCGCGTGGACGCCGAGGCCGAAGGGCCCGGGCAGGTCACGGGAGGCCCCGCGCCCGCGCAGGTCGAGGGCGACCAGGCTCCAGTCGTCGGGGAGCGCGGTCGCCACGGCGGGCCAGGCCATCGCGGAGGCCGTGATGCCGTGGACCGCCAGCACGGTCCGTGGGCCCGTGCCGAACCGCAGGCCGTGCAGGCTGCCGCCGGGGACGTCGTACGAGACGGGGGTGGGGTTCATGCCCCGATGATGTCCTCGTCGGACAACCCTCACGCGGGTGACACCGACCGTTCAGCGGGGTTCACCACCCTGGGACCATGCGCGTAGCCATCGTCACGGAGTCGTTCCTGCCGCAGGTCAACGGCGTCACCAACACCGTCCGCCAGGTCGTCGAGCACCTCGGCCGGATGGGGCACGAGGTCCTCGTGGTCGCACCGGGCCCCGGCCCGGCGGAGCACCAGGGAGTCCCGGTGGTGCGGGTCCGGTCGGTGGGCCTGCCCGGCTACCGGTCCTTCCCGATCGGGCTCCCGGACCCCGCGGTGGAGCGCGCCGTCGCCGGGTTCCGACCCGATGTCGTGCACCTCGCCTCCCCGATCGTGCTCGGCGCCGTCGGGCTCCGGGTGGCTCGCAAGCTCGACGTCCCGACCGTCGCCGTCTACCAGACCGACGTCGCCGGCTTCGCGCGTCACTACGGGCTGCGTGCCGACATCCCCACCGCGCGATGGGTGGGCCGGATCCACCGGCGGGCCACCCGCACGCTGGTGCCGTCCCGTTCGTCGTTCGCCCAGCTCGAGGCCATGGGGGTCCCCGACGTGCACCTGTGGCGGCGCGGGGTCTCGCTGGACCTCTTCGACCCGGGCCGTCGCAGCGAGGAGCTGCGCGCGAGCTGGTCCGGGCACGGGGTGGCGGGCTCGGAGGTGGTCGTCGGCTACGTCGGGCGGCTGGCCGCGGAGAAGCAGGTACGCCGGCTCCGCGACCTCGCCGGCCTGCCCGGGGTCCGGCTGGTGGCGGTCGGGGACGGTCCCGAGCGCGGCTGGCTGGAGCGCCACGTCCCGGGAGCCCGGTTCACGGGGATGCTGGGCGGCGAGGCGCTCGCGACGGCGTTCGCGAGCCTCGACGTGTTCGTCCACACCGGGGTGGCCGAGACGTTCTGCCAGACGGTGCAGGAGGCGCAGGCCAGCGGGGTGCCGGTCGTCGCCCCGGCCGCGGGAGGCCCCTTGGACCTGGTGGCGCACGGGCGGACCGGGATGCTCTACGACCCGCGGGACCCGGCGGCGCTGCGGGGCGCCGTGCGCCACCTGGTCGGCGACCCGGACCTGCGGGCGCGGCTGGCCTCCGCAGCGCTCGCCGACGTGGCGGAGCGCAGCTGGGGCAACGTGGTCGGCCAGCTGGTCGAGGAGCACTACCGCCAGGTGCTCGGCTCGGGGTCGGCCCCCGCGGCGGCCTGACCCGCGTGCGCATCGCCCAGCTGGCCAACTTCATCGGACCCGCGTCGGGAGGCATGAAGACCGCTGTCGAGCGGCTCGGTGCCGGCTACGCCGACGCCGGGGTGCCGCGGCTGCTCGTCGTCCCCGGCGCCCGGGACGCCCGCACCTCGACGGAGCACGGCGACGTCGTGCAGCTGCGAGCCCCGATGGTGGGCGGGGGCTACCGGATGATCCTCGAGCCGTGGCGGGTCGTCGACCTGCTCGAGGACTTCGCGCCCACCTCGATCGAGGTCTCCGACAAGTCGACGCTGATGCCGGTCACCCGCTGGGCACGCCGGCGCCGGGTCGGGTCCGTGCTGCTCTCCCACGAGCGCCTCGACGCGATGCTCTCCCTTCGAACCGGACTGGGCACCGGACCGGGCGTGCGGGCGCCGGTCCAGGTGCTCAACCGGGTCCTGGTCCGGCAGTTCGACACGGTCGTGGTCACCTCGAGGTTCGCCCGGCACGAGTTCCGGTCGGTCGCGGCCGCCGCGGGCACGGCCCTGCACCGCATCCCGCTCGGGGTCGACCTCGCCACGTTCAGGCCGGTGCCGGCCCGGGCCGGTCGGGGCGACGTGCTGCGCCTGGTCCATGCCGGGCGGCTGTCCCGGGAGAAGAGCCCGCACCTGGCGGTCGCGACCGCCGTGGCGCTGCACCGGCGCGGCGTACCGGTGCGCCTCGACGTCTACGGCACCGGCCCGCACCGCGGCGAGCTCGAGGCGCTCGCGGGGAGCGCGCCGGTGGTCTTCCACGGCCACGTCGCCGGCCGCGGCGAGCTGGCCCGCCGGCTCGCTCGGGCCGACGTCGCGCTGGCGGTGTGCCCGGGCGAGACCTTCGGCCTCGCGGTCCTGGAGGCCCTGGCCTGCGGCACGCCGGTCGTGACCGCGGCGTACGGCGGGGCGCGCGAGCTGGTCGACGCCGACTGCGGCGCCTGGGCCGATCCCGACCCCGAGCTCCTCGCGGACGCGGTGGTCGACCTCGCCGCCCGACCCGCGACGCCGGCCCGGACGGCCGCCCGGGCCCGCGCCGAGCAGTTCTGCTGGAGCACCAGCGTCGACAGCATGCTGGCCGTGCACGCAGGCGTCACCGGGCCGGAGCGCGTGGAGCCTCGAGGTGGTCGGACGGAGCGGACTGCCTGATCGACCGCGCCAGGACCACCAGGGCCCCGAGGACGAGGGCGGTGGTGACGACCGTCGCCACCGGCCTGCCCTGCAGGGAGGACCCGAGCGGTGCGCTGACCCCGAGGGCGAGCGCGACCCAGGTCAGCACCGCCCGGATCCCCGGGCCGAGGGCGCAGGCGGCGAGGAGAGGGATGATCCACAGGAAGTACCAGGGCTGCACGACCGGGCTCAGCAGCACCGTCACGGTCAGCGCGCAGGTCGCGGCGTGCAGCCCGCCGGTCCGCGTCCCGGTCGACCACCAGAGCGCGATCCACCCGACGGTCGCGACCACCAGGGCGGCCCCGAGCACCTCCGTCCCGGGGACGAGGCGCCCCAGCTGGGTCGTGAGCGACAGCGGGGTGTCGATCTGGGCGGGCACGCCGAGGGCCGCGACCCAACCGGTGCCGACCCGGCTGACGTAGCCGGTCCCGACCAGGGTCGCCACGCAGACCGCACCCACCTCGGCCAGGCGCCGCAGCCGTGCCGGCAGGGTCGCGGCGACCGGCAGCGACAGCAGGGCGACGCCCACGCAGACCAGGCCCCCGGGCACCTTGACCGCGGCGGCCAGGCCGGCGACCACGGCGCCCGGCAACCAGCCACGCTCGGCGGCCACCACGAGCGCCGCGGCGGCCAGGCCCACCATGACGAGGTCGTTGTGCAGCCCGCCGACCCCGTGCGCGAGCACCAGCGGGCTGGGCAGCACGACCGCGGAGACGAGGACCGGGTCGCGCCCGCTCCATGCCGCGAGCCGGGGGAGTGCCCACGCGAGCAGCGCCAGGCCGGCGAGGGCGAGCAGCCGGTGCGCGACGACCAGCAGCCAGGGATCCGCGATGATCCCGGCCGCCCCCGCGCCCCACAGGAGCGGGAGCGGGCCGTACGGCGTCGGGGTCGCCATCCAGCGCGGGTCGACCGCCTCCACGATGGGGCCGTGGAGGATGCCCGGCCCCCACACGTAGGGCGACAGTCCCAGACGGGTCAGCTCGCCCTGGGCCGCGTAGCTCCAGCCGTCCCGGCTGAACAATGGCGGCGCCAGCAGCAGCGGGGCGCACCACGCGGCCGTGGCACGGCGTACGACCGCGAGGTCCACGAGCCCCGCCCCGGCCGCGCGCCACAGCCGCACCCAGGCCGCGGCCACCAGGACGAGCCCGGCGCCGACCATGACGATGCCGATCGTCCGTCCGGCCGCGGTGTCGCGCGCCGCCAGCTGGGCGAGTCGGCAGGAGTCGGGGAGCGGGGAGACGACCAGGCCGCCGACGAGGAGCAGCACCGCGCCGTACGTGCCGAGTCGGAGGGTCTCTGACGATCCGGGCTCGGGAGAGGTCACGCGACGACGCTAGGAGGGCCCGGCGATGCGCCGGGGTCCCTCGCGTGAACGACGCGGCAACGGCGACCGACCTGCCCGCTCGGTGCCGGGTCGGGGTGACGAGGCGTTCGGCACCCGTTCACGAGACCTTCAGGACAAAGCGGACGGCCGGTCGGCCGGCCCGCCCACGGTGGTGGCGACGCCCTCGAGGAGGAGACCAACATGTCCGTCACCCCGACCATCGACCAGCCCCGTCTCACCGTCATCGGCACCGGGTACCTCGGCGCCACGCACGCGATCTGCATGGCCGTCCTCGGCTACGAGGTCCTGGCCCTCGACCGCGACCACGCCAAGATCGAGGCGCTCGCCGCAGGTGTGGTCCCCTTCCACGAGCCCGGCCTGCCGGAGATGCTGCGCAAGGCGCTGGACTCGGGTCGCCTGCGCTTCACGACCGACGTCGCCGAGGTGGCTGCCTTCGGCGACGTCCACTTCGTCTGCACCGGCACGCCGCAGCTGCCCGACTCGCTCGGGGCAGACCTGAGCCAGGTCGAGGAGGTGCTGCGCTCGCTGGCGCCGTACCTCTTCCGGCCCTGCCTGGTCGTCGGCAAGTCCACGGTGCCGGTCGGCACCGCCGCGCGGCTGCACGGGATCCTGCAGGCCGCCGCGCCGTGCGGGAGCGACGTGGAGCTCGCCTGGAACCCCGAGTTCCTCCGCGAGGGGCACGCGATCGAGGACACCCTCCACCCGTCGCGGCTGGTGTTCGGAGTGGTCTCGGAGCGGGCGCGGCGGCTGCTCGAGGACACCTTCCGGCCGCTCCTGGACGCCGGGGTGCCCACCGTGGTCACCGACCTCGCGACGGCGGAGCTGGTGAAGGTCGCCGCGAACTCGTTCCTGGCGACCAAGATCTCCTTCATCAACGCCATGGCCGAGGTGTGCGAGACGACCGGCGCGGACGTCTCGGACCTGGCCTCGGCGCTGGCGTACGACGACCGCATCGGCGGCCGGTTCCTCAAGCCCGGTCTGGGGTTCGGCGGCGGCTGCCTGCCCAAGGACATCCGGGCGTTCATCCACCGGGCGGAGGAGCTCGGCACCGGGCAGAGCGTCTCGTTCCTGCGCGAGGTGGACGCGATCAACCAGCGTCGGCGCCGCCGTACCGTCGACCTGGTGCGCGAGCAGGCCGGCGGCGACCTCCGCGGGGTCCGCGTGTGCGTGCTGGGCGCGGCGTTCAAGCCGCACTCCGACGACACCCGCGACGCACCCGCGCTCGACGTGGCCGCCCAGTTGCACGCGGCCGGCGCCCACGTGGTCGTCTTCGACCCGCAGGCGATCGAGAACGCCCGGCGCTCGCACCCCCAGCTGGAGTTCGCGGGCACCGCGCTCGAGGCGGCCGAGGGTGCGCAGGTCGTGGCGCTGCTGACCGAGTGGGACCAGTTCCGGGGGATCGACCCCCGGGTGCTGGGCCGCGTGGTCGGGGCGAGGGCCGTCGTGGACGCCCGGAACGTGCTCGACGCGGGCACCTGGCGGGACGCGGGCTGGCGCTACCGGGCGCTCGGGCGCGCGGCCGCCGCGTGAGTGTTGCGCACATCACACGCGCAGCGGGGGCGTCTTCGGGGAGGCCGGGCGCGCCTGTCCCCACCGCTCCGACGACCCTGCTAGACACGTCTGGACCAGTGCTGTCGGGGGTAGTGGATGGAGTTTGTTCGGGATGAACGCCAAGAAGGTCGTCCTCGTCCTGCTGGTGCTGTTCCTCGGCTTCTGGATGTTCCAGGACCCGCACGGCTTCGCCGTGTCCGCCAGGGAGCTGTTCTCCGGTTCGTGGGACGCACTCACGGTCGTGTTCCGCGGCCTGATCCGGTTCCTCGGTGAGCTGAGCTGAGCAGGATGAGACGGAGCGTGCGTCGGTGAGGCTGTCGCGGCCGACGGACCTGGACATCGGCCGGCACCTCCTCCGCGAGGAGGGTGAGGTCATCGTGGACGTGGTGCACCACCACTGGGCGGCGTACACCCTTTCGCTCCTCGAGAGCGCGCTCGCGGTGCTCATGCTGGGGGCGACCTCGGTGGTGCCCGTCCAGCTGTCGACCGTGCCGTTCGTGCTCGCGCTCGGCCTGTTCGCCCACGCGGCGTGGGGGGCCGCACGCGAGCGCAAGGACCGGTTCGTGATCACCAACATGCGGGTGTTCCGGGTGCACGGGGTGCTGTCCCAGACGCTCGCCACGATGCCGCTCCACCGGATCCTCGACATCACGGTCGTCAAGCCGTTGCACGGGCGGATCCTGGGGTTCGGGCACTTCGTGTTCGAGTCCGCCGCCCAGGAGCAGGGCCTGCGCGACATCCGGTACGTCGGGCGGCCCGACCAGCGCGACCTGGCGATCCAGCGGGTCGTGCAGCGCTCCGGCCTGCGCGGTCCCCGGCGGGTGAACTAGCGCGGTCCGGACCCTCCCGTCCGGATAGGGTGCGCGCATGTCGCGCCTGCCCTTCGACCCGATCGACGAGGCCGCCCGGCAGTGGGGGCAGCGCTGGCCCGGGGTGCCCGCCATGCACGCGGTCACCTCGCTGATGCGGGTCCAGCAGCTCGTCATCGGCCGGCTCGACGCGATCCTCAGGCCGCACGGGCTCACCTTCGCCCGCTACGAGGCGCTGGTGCTGCTGGTCTTCTCCTCCCGCGGCTCGCTGCCGCTGGGCAAGATGGGGGAGCGGCTGCAGGTCCACCCGACGTCGGTCACCTCGATCGTGCAGCGGCTCGAGGCCGCCGGGCTCGTCGTGCGCCGCCCGCACCCCGAGGACGGCCGGGCCGTGCTGGCCGAGATCACCGAGGCCGGACGCGCCGTGGTGGAGCAGGCCACCCAGGACCTCGTCGGCGCGGACTTCGCCCTCGGTGCGCTCACGGAGGCCGAGCTGACCACGCTCTCCGCGCTGCTCGCGCCGGTGCGGCACGCCGCCGGCGACTTCTGATGAGCACCGCCGACGACGTACGCCGCGTGGGGTTGGCACTGCCACGCGCCTACGAGCGCCAGGTCCGTGGCCGCTGGAAGCTCAAGGTCGGCCAGATCGTGTTCGTGGCGTTCTCGACGGATGAGCAGGACATCGGCTTCGGGTTCCCGAGGGCCGAACGGGACGGGCTGGTGGCGTCCGACCCGGAGACGTTCTTCCTGCCGGCGGCGCGAGACCTGCGCTACCAGTGGGTCTGCGCGCACCTGGCGCGCCTCGACGCCGACGAGCTGCGCGAGCTCGTGACCGATGCCTGGCGGATGTGCGTGCCGGCCATGCTGCACGAGCTCCCCGAGATGCCGGAGCCCACGGCCGCGGCCTGGGCGGCGATGGACGCCGGGAGCTGGGGCGAGGTCCGGCCGCTGCTGCACCCGCACGTGCAGTGGTCCGACGGCGCGCTGCACCTGCGCGGTCGCAACCAGGTGCTCGAGCACCTCCGCAGCCACCCCACGCCCCGGCCGCCGCGGCAGGTGGAGGTGCGGCACGGGCAGCTGTACCGCTGGGTACGGTGACGACTTCCCCGAACTAGTAGGACGTCCTACTATCTGTCCATGGTCTCGACAAGCTCGACCGACGATGGTTCGGCACGCGCCCGCTGGCAGTCCCGCTACGAGAAGTCGCGGGTCCGCGACGTCGACTTCACGACGCTCAGCGGCCTGGAGGTCCAGCCGGCGTACGGCACCGAGGACTCCGAGTGGCCCGGCGAGTTCCCGTTCACCCGGGGCCTCTACCCGACCGGCTACCGGGGCCGCACCTGGACGATCCGGCAGTTCGCGGGCTTCGGCAACGCCCAGCAGACCAACGAGCGCTACAAGATGATCCTGGGCCGCGGCGGGGGTGGCCTCTCGGTGGCCTTCGACATGCCGACGCTGATGGGGCGCGACTCCGACGACCCGAAGTCGCTCGGCGAGGTCGGCCACTGCGGCGTGGCCGTCGACACCGCGGCCGACATGGAGGTCCTCTTCGACGGGATCGACCTGGGCGACGTCACCACCTCGATGACGATCAGCGGTCCGGCGGTCCCGGTCTTCTGCATGATGCTCGTGGCCGCCGAGCGTGCGGGCGTCGACACCGGCACCCTCAACGGCACGCTCCAGACCGACATCTTCAAGGAGTACATCGCCCAGAAGGAGTGGCTCTTCGGCCCGGAGCCGCACCTGCGCCTGATCGGCGACCTGATGGAGCACTGCGCCGAGAAGATCCCGGCGTACAAGCCGCTCTCGGTCTCCGGCTACCACATCCGCGAGGCCGGCTCGACGGCCGCGCAGGAGCTGGCCTTCACGCTCGCCGACGGCTTCGGGTACGTCGAGCTCGGGCTCTCCCGCGGCCTCGACGTGGACGTGTTCGCGCCCGGGCTGTCCTTCTTCTTCGACGCCCACGTGGACTTCTTCGAGGAGATCGCGAAGTTCCGCGCGGCCCGCCGGATCTGGGCCCGGTGGATGCGCGACGTCTACGGCGCGAAGACCGAGAAGGCCCAGTGCCTGCGGTTCCACACCCAGACCGCCGGTGTGTCGCTGACCGCCCAGCAGCCCTACAACAACGTGGTGCGCACGGGCATCGAGGCGCTCTCGGCGGTCCTCGGCGGCACCAACTCGCTGCACACCAACGCCCTCGACGAGACCCTCGCGCTGCCCAGCGAGCAGGCCGCCGAGATCGCGCTGCGCACCCAGCAGGTGATCATGGAGGAGACCGGCGTAGTCAACGTCGCGGACCCGCTCGGTGGCTCGTGGTACGTCGAGGCCCTCACCGACAAGATCGAGGCCGAGGCCAACGCGATCTTCGACAAGATTCTCGCCATGGGCGGATCCACCCTCACCCATGCCGACACCGACCGGCTCGCCGAGACGATGCGGCGCTCGACGGGCGCGACGGGTGACCAGGCCGAGTGGCCGGTCACGCGTGGCCTGCTGCGCGGCATCGAGGAGGGCTGGTTCATGTCGGAGATCGCCGAGGCGGCCTTCCAGTACCAGACCGCCCTGGAGAAGGGCGAGAAGCGGATCGTCGGCGTCAACTGCCACGAGGAGTCCGTCACCCACGACCTGGAGATCCTGCGGGTCTCGCACGAGGTCGAGGTCGAGCAGGTCCGCGAGCTGGCCGGGCGGCGCGAGTCGCGCGACTCCGCGGCTGCCGCGGCTGCCGTGCAGCGCATGGTCGAGGTCTCGCGCACCGACGAGAACATGATCGAGTCGATGCTGGAGGCGGTGCGCGCCGAGGCCACGCTGGGCGAGATCTGCGACGCGCTGCGTGCCGAGTGGGGCGAGTACCGCGAGCCGGCCCGGTTCTGATCGACAGGTTCTGATCCAATCGCGGGGTGAACCTCGCCGGGCTGCTGGCCGGACTGCCCCCTGATCCGCGCGTCGTGGTGTCCGGCAACCACGCGACGCCGTGGCACGCCCTCGCACTGCTCGACGCGGCGCTGCCGTCGTACCGGCTCTGGGCGCTCAACGGGCAGCACGGGCTGCCGGACCGGGACGGGGTCGTCCTCGAGACGTCGTTCGTGGGACCGGGGATGCGGCGCAGCCCGCGGCTGAGCTACGTGCCCTCGCGGCTGTCCCTGGTGCCGAGGCTGTTCGAGACCTCCCTGGTCCCCGACCTGGTCCTGGTGCACACCACGCCACCGCGGGACGGTCGGGTCTCGCTCGGCACCGAGGTCAACGTGCTGCCGGCCGCACTGGACGCGGCACGACGCCGCGGCGGGCGGGTCGTCGCCCAGGTGAACCGGCAGATGCCGTGGACCTTCGGCGACGCGCTGCTCGACGTCGACGACGTGGACGTGATGGTGGAGGCGGACGAGCCGCCGGCGCACGCCCCGGTCGCCGCCATCGACGAGAAGTCCGCACGGATCGGCAGCCTGGTCGCGGCGCGGGTCGCCGACGGAGCCACGTTGCAGGCCGGCATCGGTGCGGTGCCCGACGCGACCATGCACGGGCTGGTGGGCCGCCGCGGCCTGCGGATCTGGACCGAGATGTTCTCGGACAGCGTGCTCGCGCTGGAGCGGGCCGGCGCGCTCGACCGGGAGGTGCCGATCCGCTCGTCGTTCCTGTTCGGGTCGCCCGAGCTCCTCGCGTGGGTCGACGGCAACGAGCGGGTGGAGATGGTCCGCACCGAGGTGACCAACGACCCGGCCCGGATCGCGGCCAACCGGGCCATGGTCAGCGTCAACACCGCGCTCCAGGTCGACCTGTTCGGCCAGGCCAACGCCTCGCGGATCCGGGCCCGCATCCACTCCGGCTTCGGCGGACAGACGGACTTCATCGTGGGCGCGCTGCACAGCGTCGGCGGTCAGGCACTGATCGCGCTGAGGTCCTGGCACCCCAAGGCGGACTGCTCGACGGTGGTGCCGCTGGTGGACGAACCGGTGACCTCCTTCCAGATGAGCGCGATCGTCACCGAGCAGGGGACCGCGGAGGTCTTCGGCCGCGACCAGCGGGAGCAGGCGCGGCAGATCATCGAGAACGCCGCCCACCCCAGCGTGCGCGAGGAGCTCTGGGAAGAGGCCGCGGCTCTCGGGCTGGCCGGCGCTCTCTAGGATTGGCCGCATGACGCAGCAGCCGTTCAGCCGTCCCGGAGCGATCGACCTCTCTGCCCTCAAGCGCCCGGCAGCGCCGGCGTCCGGTGGTGCACCCACCGGTCCCGCGGGCGCCGCGGCCGGAGGCGCGTCCGCGGAGGATTCCCGCGACGCCTCGGGGTCGCCGTACGCCGTGGACATCTCGGAGCAGAACTTCCAGGCGACCATCGAGGCGTCGATGACCGCGCCGGTGATCCTGGTGTTCTACTCGCGCACCCGGATGCCCGAGAGCGGACAGCTCGCCGACGACCTGCTGACGGTGTCCGCGGAGTTCGAGGGGCGCTTCCTGGCCGGCCTCGTCGACATCGACGCCGCGCCGGCCATCGCGCAGGCGATGCAGATCCCCTCGATCCCGCTCGTCGTCGCGGTCATCGACGGCCGCCCGGCCCCGCTGCTGCAGGACGTGCTGCCGCTCGAGGAGCTGCGCACGGCGCTGACCCAGGTCATGCAGCAGCTGACCACGCAGGGGATCACCGGACGTCACCAGCCGCGCACGGGGGCGCCGACCGAGGCGGCCGCAGAGGGCGAGGAGGAGGAGGTCGACCCGCGCTACGCCGCCGCCCAGGAGGCGCTCGGCGACGGGGACATCGACCGCGCGGTCGAGGAGTACCAGAAGCTCGTCGACGCCAACCCCGCCGACGCCGAGGCCGCGGCCGGGCTGGCGATGGCCCAGGTGCTCCAGCGCACCCAGGGCGTCGACCTCCAGAAGGCACGCGAGGCCGCGGCGGCCAACCCCGACGACGTCGACGCCCAGACCATGGTCGCCGACCTCGACATGCTGGGGGGCCACGTCGACGACGCGTTCAACCGACTGGTCGAGCTGGTGCGCCGCAGCTCCGGGGACGAGCGCAACCAGGCCCGTGAGCACCTGCTCGGCCTCTTCGGCGCCGTCGGCAACGACGACCCGCGCGTGCTGCGCGGCCGGCAGAACCTGGCGTCCGCGTTGTTCTGACGGGGAGTGAGGCCATCACCTCTTCGCGTTGATCGAACGTTCGATCAACGCGGGAGGATGTCCCTTCTCAGCGCGCCAGGGCGGCCAGCACGGCGCTGACGGCGGGGGAGTCCGTCATCGAGCGCCGGTGCACGGCGACGATGTCGCGGGTCGGCACCGGGTCGTGCGCGCGCAGGGCGACCAGCTCGTCGCCGAGGGGCTGACGGCCCAGGCGTGGCACCAGGGCGATGCCGAGTCCTGCCCGCACCAGCGCGAGGTGCGAGTCGAACTCCATCGAGGTGTGCGCGATGCGGGGCAGGCGGCCGGTGCCGTCGTACATGCGGGTCAGCCACTGGCGGCAGATGGTGCCCTCGGGGGTGGCGATCCAGTCCTCGTCGACCAGGTCGCGCGGGCTGACGCGGGCGCGACCGGCGAGTGCGTGGTCGAGCGGGACGACCACGTCCGCGACGTCGCTGGCCAGGGGAGTGGTGGCGAGGTGGTCCGGGGTCGCCAGCGAGACGTCGCCCCAGCTGTGCACCACGCCGATGTCGGTCTGGCCGGAGGCGACGAGGTCGATGGTGTCCCAGGGCTCGCGCTCGGTGAGCGCCAGGGTGAGGGCGGGGTGCTCGTCGCGGAGACGGCGTACGACGGGGGCCACCAGGCCGCGCATCGCCGTCGAGAAGGCGGTCAGCCGCAGTCGGCCGGCGACCGCGCCGGCCTGCAGGTGCAGGCCCGCTTCGACCTCCTCGAGGTCGGTCAGCAGGCGCGACCCGGCGTCGACGAGGTGCCGGCCGTGCCGGGTGAGCATGACGCCGCGGCCGACGCGCTCGAGCAGCGGCACCCCGGTCTGCCGCTCCAGGCGCTTGACCTGCTGGGACACCGCGCTGGGGGTGAAGCCGAGGGCCTCGGCGGCCCCGACCACCGAGCCGTGCGTGGCGACGGCCCGCAGCGAGGCGAGCGCCGGCAGATCGATCATGCAGTGATGCTACATGGATCAGTGCATGATCGTTCGCTGGTGCTGCATGGTCATGGTCCGGCACGCTGGACGGCGTGAACCGACGGGACTCGATGCTGGCGGCCGCGGTGGCGGCGATCTGGGGCTTCAACTTCGTCGTCATCGACTGGGGAATGCGCGGGGTGCCACCGCTGCTGTTCGCGGCGGTGCGGTTCACGGCGGTCCTCCTCCCCGCGGTGCTGCTCGTGCCGCGGCCGGCCGCGCCCTGGCGGGTGGTCGCCGCGGTCGGGGCGTTCATGTCGCTCGGGCAGTTCGGGTTCCTCTACGTCTCGATGGCCGCGGGCATGCCGCCGGGCCTGGCCGCGCTGGTGCTCCAGGCCCAGGTGATCTTCACGGTGCTGATCGCGGCCGGCGTCCTCCGCGAGCGTCCTACCGCAGCCCAGCTGGTCGGCATCGTCCTCGGTTCGGCAGGGCTCGTCGTCGTGGCGGCCGGGCGCGGCGGTCACGTCAGCGCGGCGGCGCTGGTCCTGTGCCTGCTGGGGGCGCTGTCGTGGGGGATCGGCAACGTCGTCTCCCGGGCCTCGGGCGTGGCGGGCGGTCTCTCGTTGACGGTGTGGTCGGCCCTGGTCGTCCCGGTGCCGCTGCTGGGTCTGTCCCTGGCACTGGACGGGCCGCAGGCGGTCTCCTCGGCGCTCGCGTCGTTCTCGTGGCAGGCCGCGGTCTCGACGCTGTACACCGCGGGACTGGCCTCGCTCGTGGGCTACGGCATCTTCAACTCGCTGCTGTCCCGCAACCCGTCCTCCGCAGTCGTGCCCTGGGTGCTGCTCGCCCCGGTGGTCGCGATGGCCTCGGCCTGGCTCCTCCTCGGCCAGCACCCGAACGCGGCCGAGACGCTCGGCGGGCTCGTCCTGGTGGCCGGGGTGCTGGTCGCCCTGCGGCCCAGCGCCCGGGCGCGGCCGTCAGTCACCTCCCACGGAAGAGCGGCCGGCCTCGAGGCGGGCGACCGGCACCCGGAACGGCGAGCAGGAGACGTAGTCCAGCCCCACCTCGTCGAAGAAGTGGATCGACGCGGGGTCACCGCCGTGCTCGCCGCAGATCCCGAGGTGAAGGTCGGGTCGTGCCTCCCGTCCCCGCGCCGCGGCGGTGCGCACGAGTGACCCGACCCCCTCGGTGTCGAGGGACTCGAACGGCGACACCGGGAAGATTCCCTGGTCCAGGTAGGCGCCGAAGAACGCCGCCTCGACGTCGTCGCGCGAGAAGCCCCAGGTCATCTGCGTGAGGTCGTTGGTGCCGAACGAGAAGAACTCGGCGGCCGCCGCGATCTTGTCGGCGGTGAGCGCGGCCCGCGGCAGCTCGATCATCGTGCCGATGCTGAACGACAGGTCGACGCCGGTCTCGTCGCGCACCTCGCGGGCCACGTCGACGATGCGTTGCTTGACGATCTCCAGCTCCCGGACCGAGGCGACCAGGGGGATCATGATCTCCGGGTGCGGGTCACCGCCGTCCCTGACCCGTGCCGCCGCGGCCTCGAGGATCGCGCGCGCCTGCATCGTGAACAGGCCGGGGATGACGATGCCGAGCCGCACGCCGCGCAGGCCGAGCATCGGGTTCTGCTCGTGCAGCCTCCGGACGGCCTCGAGCAGCTTGCGCTGCCGCTTCTTGCGGTGCCCGCGGGTGTCCGCCAGCGCCATCGCGACGGACAGCTCGGTGAAGTCGGGCAGGAACTCGTGCAGCGGCGGGTCGATCAGCCGGATCGTCACCGGGAGCCCGTCCATCGCCTCGAGGATCTCGATGAAGTCCTGCCGCTGGAGGGGGAGCAGGGCGTCGAGCGCCTTGCGCTGGCCCGCCTCGTCGTCGGCCACGATCAGGTTCTCCACCAGCTCGCGACGCTCGCCGAGGAACATGTGCTCGGTGCGGCACAGGCCGATGCCCTGGGCGCCGAAGCGGCGGGCCCGGGCGGCGTCCTCCGCGGTGTCCGCGTTGGTGCGGACCAGCAGCCGGCGCTTGGAGTCCGCGTGCTCCATCAGCCGGGCGACCGCGCTGACCGCGGGGTCGTCCACCTGCTGGCCCTCGAAGTACTGCACCACGTGCGACGCGGCCACCGGCACGGCACCGTCGAACACCTCGCCGGTGGTCCCGTCGATGGAGATGACGTCGCCCTCGTGGATGGTCTTGCCGTCACGGACGGTGAACCGTGCCTCCCGGACGTCGACGTCGAGCGCCTCGGCGCCGCAGACGCAGGTGCGGCCCATGCCTCGGGCCACCACCGCGGCGTGCGAGGTCTTGCCGCCCCGACTGGTCAGGATGCCCTTGGCGACCACCATGCCGTGGAGGTCGTCGGGGCTGGTCTCCTTGCGGACCAGGATCACGTCCTCGCCGCGGTCGGCCCACTCGACGGCGGTCGCCCAGTCGAAGACCGCCTTGCCGACCGCCGCGCCGGGCGAGGCGTTCATGCCCCGCGCCAGCAGGGTGCGCTCGGCGCTCTCGTCGAACCGCGGGAACATCAGCTGGGCCAGCTGGGCCCCGTTGACCCGGCCGAGGGCCTCGTCGAGGTCGATGAGGCCCTCCCCGACCATGTCCGCCGCGATCCGGAACGCCGCCTCGGGGGTCCGCTTGCCGACGCGGGTCTGCAGCATCCACAGCTTGCCGAGCTCGATGGTGAACTCGATGTCGCACATGTCGCGGTAGTGCTCCTCGAGGGTCTGCATGATCCCGAGGAGCTCGTCGTGGGACTTCTGGTCGATCTCGCCGAGGTCGGCCAGCGACACGGTGTTGCGGATGCCGGCCACGACGTCCTCCCCCTGCGCGTTCTGCAGGTAGTCGCCGTACACCCCCTGCGCACCGGAGGCGGGGTCCCGGGTGAACGCGACGCCCGACCCCGAGGTCATCCCGCGGTTGCCGAACACCATCGCCTGGATGTTGACCGCGGTGCCACCGTCCTCGGCGATCTGCTCCTGGCGGCGGTAGAGCACCGCGCGGGGGGTGTTCCAGGAGTCGAACACCGCGCGGACCGCGAGGTCCATCTGCTCGCGGGGGTCCTGGGGGAACGGCCGGCCGGCGTGCTCCTCGATGGCCTTCTTGAACGCCGAGACCAGCTCGCGCAGGTCGTCGACGTCCAGGTCGAGGTCGGCGGTGGTGTCCTTGCGCCGCTTCAGCTCGTCCAGCTCGGTCGAGAACACCTCGTCCTCGATGCCCAGCACCGTCGCGCCGAACATCTGCAGCAGCCGGCGGTAGGAGTCCATCGCGAAGCGCTCGTCGTCGCTCTGCGAGGCCAGGCCGTGCACGGACTCGTCGTTCAGCCCGATGTTGAGGACGGTGTCCATCATCCCGGGCATCGAGTGCTTCGCCCCGGACCGCACGGACACCAGCAACGGGTCGGTCGGGTCACCGAGGCGTCGTCCCATCGCCTCCTCGAGGCGGGCCAGGTGCTTGCTCACCTCCGCGGCCAGGTCGCCGGGCTCGCTGCCGTGCTCGAGGAAGGCACGGCAGGCCTCGGTGGTGATCGTGAACCCGGGCGGGACCGGCAGACCGAGGTTGGTCATCTCGGCGAGGTTGGCACCCTTGCCGCCGAGCAGGTCCTTCTGGTCCTTGTTCCCCTGTGCGAAGTCGTAGACATAGGTGGTCACAGGGCATCTGTACCCCGTTTCGCCCCCGATGGGCAGGGCCCAGCGGGGTTCAGATCCCGGATTCGGTGTACGCCGACGCGGCGCCGCCGCCCCGGCCGAGCTGGTCCAGAGCAGCGCGGACGCGCCGCGCCGTGAAGTCCGCGCAGCGCTTCTCGACCTGCTCCGGCGTGCAGAACTCGGCGGCCCGGATCTCCCGGGTCTGCTTGACCACCCGTTCGAGGATCGCGGTCTCGTGGGTGCCGCCGTCGAAGACCAGGCACAGCGCGTCGTCCCAGCCACCCCACGGCGGCAGCCAGTCGGTGAGCAGGAGGGCTCCCGCCTCGAGCTCGAGGCCCAGCTCCTCCTCGACCTCGCGGGCCACGGCGAGCTGCGGGGACTCACCCACCTCGACCACACCACCGGGCAGGTCCCAGTCCTGCTTGTAGGTCAGCTGGCACAGGAGGACACGCGCGTCGGAGTCACGGATCAGCATCTGGCTGATCGCGCGCTTGCGGGGGAGGAACGAGTTGAGCAGTGCCCGGAACCCGTCGGGCTCGTGGGCGGGCGCGTCGGTGGCCAGCCGTGCGTAGACGATCCGGTCGACGGTCTCGCCGTCCACGGTTACCCCGCGCATCACCCCCTCGCGGCGCAGCCCGGACCAGGTGGCCACCCGTTGGGCCAGCTCGTCCTCGGGCGCGACCAGGGCCTCCACCCGCGGGTGCGCGACGAGCGCGGCCTCGACCTCACGGCGTACGACGTCGACGGCTGCGGAGAGCCCCTCGTCGTGCAGCTCGGGGACCCACTCGATACGCGCGATCCCGAGGGCGACGGTGGACACGGTGGTGGGCTGCTCGGACACGCAACAACCCTAGTCGCGGCGCCTGAACCACACCGTGGCCAGCGGCGGCACCACGATGTCGGCGTGCGCCGGCTGGCCGGACCAGTCGCCCTCGACCGCGGTGACCGCGCCCATGTTGCCGACCCCGGAGCCGGTGTAGGACTCGGCGTCTGTGTTGAGGACCTCGTCCCACACGCCCGCCTGCGGCAGCCCGAGCCGGTAGCCCTCGTGCGGGACGGCGGCGAAGTTGGCCACGCAGACCAGATCGGGGGTGGCGAGATCGGAGGTGGCCGGATCGGAGGTGGCGCCAGGACCGGTGCCGCCGCGCCGGATGAAGGAGAACACGTTGCGTCCGGCGTCGTTGGCGTCGATCCACTGGAAGGTGCCCGGGTCGTTGTCACGCGTCCAAGCGGCCGGGGTGCCGGCGTAGACCCGGTTGAGGTCGCGCACCAGCGACTGGACGCCCCGGTGCTCGGGGTGGTCGAGCAGCCACCAGTCGAGCTCGCGGGCCTCGGCCCACTCCGACTCCTGACCCATCTCGGCGCCCATGAACAGCAGCTGCTTGCCGGGGTGTGCCCACATGAAGCCGAGGTAGGCGCGCAGGTTGGCCAGCTGCTGCCACCGGTCGCCCGGCATCTTGCGCAGCAGCGAGCCCTTGCCGTGCACGACCTCGTCGTGGCTGATCGGCAGCACGTAGTTCTCCGACCAGGCGTAGACGAGCGAGAAGGTCATCTCGCCGTGGTGGTAGGAGCGGTGCACCGGCTCGTGCTGCATGTAGCCCAGCGAGTCGTGCATCCAGCCCATGTTCCACTTGAAGCCGAAGCCCAGGCCGCCCTCCGAGGTGGGGCGGGTGACACCCTCCCAGGACGTGGACTCCTCGGCGATGGTGATCGCGCCCGGCACCCGCTTGTAGACCGTGCCGTTCATCTCCTGGAGGAACTGCACGGCCTCGAGGTTCTCCCGACCGCCGTGCACGTTGGGCGTCCACTCGCCCGGCTCCCGGGAGTAGTCGAGGTAGAGCATCGAGGCGACCGCGTCCACGCGCAGCCCGTCGATGTGGAACTCCTCGAGCCAGTAGAGCGCGTTGGCGACCAGGAAGTTCCGCACCTCGCGGCGGCCGAAGTTGAAGACGTAGGTGCCCCAGTCCGGGTGCTCGCCGCGCGACGGGTTCGGGTCCTCGTAGAGGGGCGTTCCGTCGAAGCGGGAGAGCGCGAACTCGTCCTTGGGGAAGTGCGCGGGGACCCAGTCGACGATCACGCCGATCCCGGCCTGGTGGAGGCGGTCCACGAGGTACCGGAACCCGTCGGGGTCGCCGAAGCGCGCGGTCGGGGCGAAGTACGACGTGACCTGGTAGCCCCACGAGCCACCGAACGGATGCTCCATCACCGGCATGAACTCGACGTGGGTGAAGCCGAGGTCGGTGACGTAGGGGACCAGGTGGTCGGCGAGGTCGGCGTACGAGTAGAGACCGCCGCCGTGGTGCTTCTTCCACGAGCCGAGGTGGACCTCGTAGACCGACATCGCCTCGTTGACCGGCTGCCGGCCGGCCCGGGAGGTCATCCACTCGTCGTCGCCCCAGCTGTAGGACGACTCGAAGACCACCGACGACGTGGCCGGCGGCACCTCGGTGTGGAAGGCCATCGGGTCGGCCTTCTCGCGCCACTGGCCGTCGGTGCCGAGGATCAGGAACTTGTAGCCGGTGCCGTTGCCGACACCGGGGACGAACAGCTCCCAGACACCGGACGTGCCGAGCTGGCGCATCGGGTGCTCGCGGCCGTCCCAGCTGTTGAAGGACGCCTTGATCCGCACCCCGCGGGCCGAGGGCGCCCACACGGCGAACGACGTGCCGCTGATCGTCTCGCCCAGCGGGGTCTCGTAGCGGTGGACGTGGGCACCGAGGACGTCCCAGAGCTGCTCGTGCCGGCCCTCGTTGATCAGGTGCAGGTCGACCTCGCCCAGCGTGGGCAGGAACCGGTACGGGTCGTCGATGACGGTCGCCTCGCCGCCGTAGGCGACCGAGACCCGGTAGTCGGGGACCTCGGTGACGGCGAGGACGCCGACCCAGATGCCCTCGTGCTCGTGCCGGAGCTCGGTCTCGGCCCCGTCGTGCAGGACGACCACCCGGGACGCGAGCGGCTTGAGGACCCGCACCGTGACCCCGCCCTCGTGGGGGTGCGCCCCCAGGACGGCGTGCGGGTGTCCGTGCTCGCCACGGACGACCTGGTCGAGCTCCTCGACAGGTACGGGCTTGACGGTGGGTGTGCTGGTCATGACACTCCGATCCTCGCCACGGCCGCGAGCGGGATCCCCACCCACGTCGGACGGTTGCGTGTTTCGTACACGGTCTCGTAGACGGCCTTGTCCGCGACGTACGCCTCGAGCAGGGTCCGCTCCTCGGGCGTCAGGTCGCGGCCGGCGTACGCGGCCAGGAAGGCGTCCCGGTTGCGGGTCGACCACTCGGCGGCGCGGTAGGCGCGCTGCTCGATCGCACCCTCCTGGTCCTCGCCCCAGGTGCGCTCCACCACCCGGGGCGCGTAGTCGAAGGACCGCAGCATCCCGGCGACGTCGCGCCAGGGGGAGTCGGGCAGCGCCCGCTCGGACAGCGGCTTGGCGGGCTCACCCTCGAAGTCGACGATCTTCCAGCCCCGCACCGTGCGCAGGGTCTGCCCCAGGTGGAGGTCGCCGTGGATCCGCTGCACGCGTACGCCGGGCAGGCCGCTCAGCGCGGCGTAGACGTGTCGCAGCTCGTCGGCGTGTGCCGCGAGGTCGGGCACCACGTCCAGCGCGGCGTCGAGCCGCCGGTTCATCGCGGCCGCCAGGGCGCCCAGGTCGTCCGAGGCGCGCTCCTCGACGGGGAAGTGGTCGGCCAGGGTGTGATGGGTCTCGGCCAGTGCCTCCCCGAGCCGGGCGGCCTCCCCGGCGAAGTCGCCGCCGACCTCGTCGGCGTGCAGGTCGGCCTCGGCGAAGAGGTTGCGGACGCTGGCCAGGGCGAGGTCCCAGCCGTCGGTGGCGGTGCGCAGGAACTGCTGGAGCATCGCCAGCTGGAGCACGGCGTCGCCGTTCTCGCCCTCCTGGCGCAGGGCCGGGCACTGCAGCCACCCGTAGAGCGCGGCGACGTGCTCCGAGCCGGCGCGGGTCAGCACGTCGTGGATCGCGATGTCGGGGTTCACGCCGGGGGTGATCTTGCGGAAGACCTTGAGCAGCGAGTCCTCGCCGAAGGCGACCGACGAGTTCGACTGCTCCCCGGTGAAGAGCGTCGAGTGCGCCTCCACGTCCAGCTCGTGCCCGGGCAGCCGGTGGAACGACAGGGCCAGGCCCTCCGGCGGGGCAGCGAACGAGCGCAGCCAGCACGCCATCGCCTCCCGGTCGTGGACCGCGTCGTAGACGTGGCTGGTGCCGAAGTCGCCGTCGGCCCACTCGCCGATGTAGGCGTGCTCGAGGCGCGCCTGCGGCTCGGGGTAGAAGGCCAGCGGCACCTGGTAGTACTCGTCCTCGCCGCCGTCCTCGTAGGCCAGCGTGGCCAGGTCGATGGCGACGCGGGGGCCGTCAGCCACGTGCCCGGGCACCTCCCCGAGCCGGCGGACGCCGGTGAGCGTGAACGCACGCCCCTTGCCGCCGAACCACCGCGACTGCTCGATGAACGGCTGGAGGAGCTCGAGCGGGTCGGTCACTGGGTGATCCCCTCGTCGGTGTCGGGCGCGGTCAGGCGGAACCAGTAGAAGCCGTACCCACCCAGCGTGAGGAGATACGGCAGCTCGCCGATCGCCGGGAACGGGACCCCACCGAGCAGCTCGACCGGGACCATGCGCTCCCAGCGGCGCAGGTCGAGCTCGACCGGCTGCGGGAAGCGGGAGAGGTTGTTCACGCACACGATCACGTCGCGCCGGCCGTCGTCGCCCTCGTGCTCGCGGGCGTAGGACAGCACCGTGGGGTTCGAGCCGCCGAGGTCGACGAACGAGCCGAGACCGAAGGCCTGGTGACGGCGTCGTGCCTGGATCATGCGCCGGGTCCAGTGCAGCAGCGAGGAGGAGTTCTCCAGCTGCGCCTCGACGTTCACGCTCTGGTAGCCGTAGACCGGGTCCTGGATCGCCGGCAGGTGCAGCTTGCCCGGGGTCGCCGAGGAGAAGCCCGCGTTTCGGTCGGGCGTCCACTGCATCGGCGTGCGCACGCCGTCGCGGTCACCGAGCCAGATGTTGTCGCCCATCCCGATCTCGTCGCCGTAGTAGAGGACGGGGGAGCCGGGCAGCGACAGCAGCAGGGCCGTGAACAGCTCGATCTGGTTGATGTCGTTGTCGAGCAGCGGCGCCAGCCGCCTGCGGATGCCGATGTTGGCCTTCATGCGGGGGTCCTTGGCGTACTCGCCCCACATGTAGTCGCGGTCCTCGTCGCTCACCATCTCGAGCGTGAGCTCGTCGTGGTTGCGCAGGAAGATGCCCCACTGGCAGCCGTGCGGGATCGGCGGGGTCTGCTCCAGGATCTCCGAGATCGGGAACCGCGACTCGCGCCGGACGGCCATGAAGATGCGCGGCATCACCGGGAAGTGGAAGCACATGTGGCACTCGTCGCCACCGGACTCGAAGTCGCCGAAGTAGTCCACGACGTCGGAGGGCCACTGGTTGGCCTCGGCGAGCAGTACCTTGCCGGGGTACTGGTCGTCGACGAACTTGCGGACCTTCCTGAGGAACTCGTGCGTCTCGGGCAGGTTCTCGCCGTTGGTGCCGGGACGCTCGTACAGGTACGGCACGGCGTCGAGGCGGAAGCCGTCGAGGCCCATGTCGAACCAGAACGAGATCGCGTCCAGCATGGCATCGTGGACCCGCGGGTTGTCGAAGTTGAGGTCGGGCTGGTGCGAGAAGAACCGGTGCCAGTAGTACTGCTGGCGTACCGGGTCCCAGGTCCAGTTCGACGGCTCGGTGTCGACGAAGATGATCCGCGCGTCCTGGTAGAGCTCGTCGGTGTCGGACCACACGTAGAAGTCGCCGAACGGCCCGTCGGGATCCTCCCGACTGGCCTGGAACCACGGGTGCTGGTCACTGGTGTGGTTCATGACGAAGTCGATGATCACGCGGATGTCGCGCTTGTGCGCCTCGTCGAGGAAGTGGTGGAAGTCCTCGACCGTGCCGCACTCGGGGAGGATGTTCGTGTAGTCCGCCACGTCGTACCCGCCGTCGCGCAGCGGTGAGGTGAAGAACGGTGGGATCCACAGGCAGTCCACGCCGAGCCACTGGAGGTAGTCCAGCTTCTCGGTGAGGCCCTTGAAGTCACCGGTCCCGTCGCCGTTGGAGTCCCGGAAGGACCGCACCAGCACCTCGTAGAAGACCGCGGTCTTGAACCAGTCGGGCGTGCTGCCGACGTTGTCGGGGAACGGGTCCGCCTCCGGGTCGCCGGTCGTCACCACCTCGTGGGCCGAGGTCGTCGCGACCTCGCTCGAGACGTCCGTCAACGGGGGCTCCTCACAGTCAGGATGTGCGCGGGTTCGTGCGACGGGTCGAGCCGCACGTAGTTGTGCTGGCCCCAGCTCCAGTCCTCGTGGGTGATCTCGTCGTGGACGACGAAGGAGTCACCCCACGACAGGCCGAGGGCGGGGAGGTCGAGGTGGACCATGGTCTCGCGGGTGGCGTGCGGGTCGACGTTGACGACCACGAGCACGATGTCGTCCTCGCCGCCGGTCGTGCTGCTCGCGCGCTTGCTGAACACCAGGATGTTCTCGTCGTCGCTGTGGTGCACGTGCACGTTGCGCAGCAGCTGTAGCGACGGGTGCGCGCGGCGGATCTCGTTGAGGCGGGTGAGGTACGGCGCGAGGGTGCGGCCCTCACGCTCGGCGGCGTCCCAGTCCCGGAGGCGGATCTGGTACTTCTCCGAGTCGAGGTACTCCTCGCTGCCCGGCTTGACCGCCACGTGCTCGAAGAGCTCGAAGCCCGCGTACACGCCCCAGCTCGGTGACCCCGTGGCGGCGATGGCGGCGCGGATCTTGAACGCCGCCGGGCCGCCGTACTGCAGGTAGGCGTGCAGGATGTCGGGGGTGTTGACGAAGAAGTTCGGCCGCATCAGGTGGTCGGACTCCGTGGACAGCTCGCGGAGGTACTCCTCGAGCTCCCACTTGGCGTTGCGCCAGGTGAAGTACGTGTAGGACTGGTGGAAGCCGATCGCGCCGAGGCCGTGCATCATCGCCGGCCGGGTGAAGGCCTCGGAGAGGAACAGCACGTCGGGGTCGGTGCGCCGGATCTCCTTGAGCAGCCACTCCCAGAAGGCCACCGGCTTCGTGTGCGGGTTGTCGACCCGGAAGATCCGCACGCCGTGGGACATCCACAGCCGCACCACGCGGAGCACCTCGCGGCAGATGCCGATCGGGTCGTTGTCGAAGTTGACCGGGTAGATGTCCTGGTACTTCTTCGGAGGGTTCTCCGCGTAGGCGATGGTGCCGTCGGCGCGGGTGGTGAACCACTCGGGGTGGCTGGTCACCCACGGGTGGTCCGGCGCGGCCTGGAGGGCCAGGTCGATCGCCACCTCGAGGCCGAGGTCCCGGGCGTGCGCGACGAAGGCGTCGAAGTCCTCGAAGCTGCCCAGGTCGGGGTGGATCGCGTCGTGGCCGCCGTGCTTCGACCCGATGGCCCACGGCGACCCGGTGTCGTCCGGGCCCGGGGTGAGCGTGTTGTTCGGGCCCTTGCGGTTGACCTCGCCGATCGGGTGGATCGGTGGCAGGTAGATGACGTCGAAGCCCATCGCGGCCACGGCGTCGAGGCGCTTGGCGGCGGTCTCGAAGTTGCCGCTGGTGACCCTGCCGGTCTCGGGGTCCCGGGTGGCGCCCTCGGACCGCGGGAAGAACTCGTACCAGCTGCCGTACAGCGCCCGGGTGCGGTCGGCGTACGCCGGGTAGGGGCCCTCGACGGTGACCAGCTCCCGCAACGGGTTGGCCTCGAGCAGCGCGACGAGCTCGGGGGCCTGGAGCGCCGCGAGGCGGGCGCCGACCGGACGCTGCGTGTCGGAGGCCGCGTCGATGGCGCCCTCGAGGATGCCGTGCCCGTGCCGGTCGGACTTGTCGAGGCCCTCGCGGACCCGCTCGAGCAGCAGCCGGCCCTCGGTGAACATGAGCTCGACGTCCACGCCGGCGGGGATCTTGAGGCCGGCGGCGTGCTCCCAGGTCGCCAGCGGGTCGGACCAGGCCTGCACCTCGAACGTCCACGCACCGAGCGCGTCGGGGGTGACCCACGCGTCGTACCGGTCGGGGACCTCGGGGTGCTTGACCATGCGGACCGGGGGGCGGCGCCGGCCGTCGGGACCGGTCAGGACCACCTCGGCGCCGAGCTTGTCGTGGCCCTCCCGGAAGACGGTCGCCGAGACCGGGAACGGCTCGTCGACGGTCGCCTTGGCCGGCTGACGACCGAGATCGACGACGGGCATGACATTCATGACGGGGATACGACCGACCATGCCACCACACTTTCGAATCGCCCCGGAGCGCGCAAGCCGGGGACTGCGTGAACGGGGAAACGGGGGACCGACCAACGGGTGGACTCCGTCGAGGAGCCCACCCGTTGGTCACCCGTGCCCGTTGTGTGGCGTCAGTACACCTGCAGCTCTGCCGCGTGCACGATCGAGCCCCGGTCGGAGGCCGACTTGCAGTCGGTGTCGTTGGTCGGGTCGGCGTCCTGCTCCCCGGCGTAGCCGGCGAAGCCGGTGCACTGGTTCTCCAGGGCGACGAACCGGATCGCGGCCGCCCGGGTCGCGGGGACCCGGAACGAGCGCAGGACCAGGTTCGGTGCGACCGGCCGGGGCCGCATCGCCGGGAAGGCACCGGCCTTCGAGGTGTAGAACCGCTTCCAGGTGGCCTTGGCCGAGGTGCAGTGCCTGACGCAGGCCTCGAGCGCGAACTGGCGCAGCGCCGTGAACCGGGACCCGGAGTCGGGGTCGGCGGCCAGGGGGACGTCGCTGCCGCTCGCCGGCGCCGGGTTCAGCATGGCGCTCACCTGCACCCGACGAATCTTGTGGACCCGGCCGGCCAGGTCGACGGCCACGAAGGGGTGCGTCGCGTCCACGGAGCTGTCGCTGACACCGCCCCAGTTGGTGTTCTCGGTGCCGTCGATCAGGTGCTTCGGGTTCAGCGAGCCCTCGCTGGCGCCGATCACCTTCGCGCCGCCCGTGCCCGCCGCCAGGTTCTTCGGTGCATGCAGGTGGACGGTCCGGTGCTGGCCCGGTCGCACGGTCAGCACGAACCGCTTGAAGCCCCGCTTGGCGGAGGCGAACAGCAGCTGGTGACGACCCGGCACGAGGTGGACGACGTTGCCCAGCTTCGTGCCCGCCGCGGTGTCGGCCACCGGCGTGGCCCGCGCCTCGTACCGTCCGACGTAGACCTTGCCGGCGCCGGGCGCCTCGAACCGCACCGTCGCGTTCCGGGACGTGGGCGAGGCGAAGCTCGGCGAAGGGTCACCCGAGTCGGAGCTGGGCGTCGAGGCACCCTTGCCCATGCCCCGCTTGGCGAACGCGTCCCACATCACCTCGAGGTCCGCACCGCCGAAGCGCATCTTGTCCGCGGCCAGCATGGCGTCCCGGGCGTCGAGCATGCTCGTCGCGCCCTGCTGGAGCAGGAAGGCGTCGAACACGAGCTGGATCCACCGGCGGTTGCCCGGGCAGCGGCTCGCCGGCAGCGGGGTGCTGACCGTCCCGGCCTGCGCGCACCTGAGCTGTAGCGCCTTGTCGGCGTACGGGTACCTGGCGTTCCACTTGTTCACCAGTGCCTGGCGCACCTGCCACTGGGTGCCGTTCCAGATCTCGCCGTCCGCGTGCACCTCGACGCCGGTGCTGTCGAAGCCGTAGTCGGAGTAGTTGAGCGGGTTCCGGTTGATCGCGTAGTCGCGGATGCCCGCCTTCCTGTTCCCCGTGGCGTACGGCCCGACGACCCAGGGGTTGGCCCCGGTCGAGTAGCCGTGGCTGAACATGTACTCGCCCGCGGTCAGGTCGCCCCAGGACTCGCCCATGGCCCCGCCCTGCTCGGAGGTGATGCCCTCGTCGGGGCCGGCGATCATCCGGTTGCTGATCGCGTGGGTGTACTCGTGGCCCACCACGCTCATGTCCAGGCCGCCGTCGACGCAGGGGGAGTAGAACGCGCCGGCGATCGGCTGGAAGAGGTACTGGTTGGTGATGCCGGGGGTGCCGTCCTGCAGCGTGATCTGGTTGGCGTTGTCACGGCCGAGGTACGACGGCTGGCCGCCGGTCAGTGCGCCCGCCTGCGCGTTGCCGACCTCGGCGTCGTTCGCCGCGCCGCCCCGGCCCAGGTTGTCCTGCTGCAGGTTGTAGTTCTCCTCGGTGAAGCCGAGGTAGTAGGAGTAGTCGTGCATCCGGTTGTGAGCCACGAACAGGTTGGTCACGACCTGGTTGATGTCGTTGCCGCCGGGGTGCAGCTGGGTCGGGTCGCACTGGGAGTTGTTCCAGGCGTCGGCGAACTTCTCGGTGTACTCGCGGGTGGGGGAGACCGGCGCCTGCGCCGTACCGCCCGGGCTCAGCGGGCTGCCCCACGCCTCGTGGGTGTTGGCGTTGTTGCCGACCGTGGTCAGGGTCGGCTGGCCGGTCTTCGCCGCGACGTCCCAGGGACCCGCTGCCGCCACGTTGCGGAACGGGCCGGTCGGCGTGGTGCAGCCCTTCATGGCGGTCCAGCAGCCGACCACGGAGTTCCCGGGGGTCGTCTTCGGCGACCAGTCCAGCGCCGGGTTGGCGGCGAAGTAGCGCCACTGCGGGGCCGGCAGGCTGCTGTCGGTGCCGGGCGTCGTGGTGTCGCTCGAGGTCACGCTCGCCACGTAGCTGCCCGGCGGCGTGAACGGCGCCGTCGGGTCGTCGTACGGGCAGACCCGCATCGTGTAGATGCCGGCGGGGATCGAGTCCGCGGTGTACGACGCCGTCTCGGGGCTGGTGCCGAGGTCGCCGGAGACGAGCAGCTCACCCTGCGGGTCGTAGAGCTTCACCACGATGTCGTCGGCGGAGTTGGCCATCACGGCCACGGCGTCGATGCGCCTGGTGTTGCCGTCGGTCAGCTCGAACGGGTGCTCCGGGCCGCACTCGGTCGCGGTGATCTCGCCGCTGAACGGGTAGGCGTCGTTGTTGTTCTCCACCTGGTTCTGCCGGTGCAGGATCGTGCCGTCGGTGGCGTCGACCATCAGGGTGTAGGCGAACGCCGACCCCTTCTCGGCGTCGACGACGTTGGTCTCGAAGACCGGGTGCACGGTGCCGTCGGCCGTCACCAGCGCCCGCAGGCGGGCCTGCTGCTCCTGGGCGAAGCCGGGGACTGTGAACCGGGTCCAGTCGCCGGCCCCGTCGGCCTTCGCGGTGACGCCGTCGAGGACGTCCGCGCCGACGGCACGGCCGACGTTGGCGGCCGCCTTGCCCCAGGCCTCGACCGGGCTGAGTGCGGCGGCGGCCGGGGTGTCGTCGGTCGGGGTGATCGACGAGGAGGCGTAGGCGATCTCACCGTTGGCGACACCCACGGTCACCATGCTGTCGAGCGCCGGGGTGAGGTCGCCGAACCTCTGGCGGAAGAGCACGGCGTGCGCGTCGCTCCGGGCCAGCCGCTGGTCGTTGACGAGCTCGAGGCTGTCGACGTCGTCGGCGGTGAGACCGAAGGCCGCGGCGTTCTGCGCCAGCCAGGCGCGCGCCGCCTCCACCGGGTCGGCCGAGGCGGCCGTCGCCAGCGTCCCGTCGGCGGGGAGGAGGGAGGCCGGCGTGCCGAACTGGTTCCAGCGCACGTCCACCGCGCCCAGCCGTGAGACCGCCGCGCGCTGGGTGACCGTCGGCAGCGCGGTGCCTCGGGCGTCGAGGTCGGAGAGCCCGGGCAGGCTGTCGCCCGGGGTGACGAGCCCGGGCCCCCGCGTCGCGGCGGGCTCGGTGGCGAGGGCGGGGATCTGCGTGAGCCCGGGGACCAGGGTGACGGTCAGCAGGGCGAGGCCCGCCGTCGTCAGACGGCCGCGGCGCGCGGAAGGTGGTCTCATGCGCTGGACAACGGGTCCACGGCCGGTTGGTTATGTCGGCCTGGGTTACCACTCCGTTACGCGCAGGCGACCGCGAAACCTTGGATCGTTCCAAGGATTCACGCTACCGTCCTCTCGTGCGTGCGATTCGACGATTCACGGTCCGTCCCGTCCTCCCTCCGGCCCTGGCCGCACTGGGGGACCTGGCCGGCAACCTCAGGTGGTCCTGGCATCCGGAGACGCAGGACGTCTTCGCGGCGGTGGACCCCGTGCTGTGGGAGTCCACGGGGCGTGACCCCGTCACCCTCCTGGGTGCGGTCGGACGGGCCCGGCTCGAGGAGCTGGCCGCCGACCCGGCGTTCCTCGAGCGGCTGGGCGAGGCCCGGGCCGACCTCGAGCGCTACCTGACCGGCGACCGCTGGTTCCAGCGCCGGCAGGCGGCCGAGGGGCCCCGTGCCATCGCCTACTTCTCCCCGGAGTTCGGCATCACCGCCGTCCTCCCGCAGTACTCCGGCGGCCTCGGCATCCTTGCCGGCGACCACCTCAAGGCCGCCAGCGACCTCGGCGTGCCGATCACCGGCGTCGGCCTCCTCTACCGCCACGGCTACTTCGAGCAGGCCCTGTCGCGTGAGGGCTGGCAGCTGGAGTCCTACCCGGTCCTCGACCCCGACGGGCTGCCGATCTCGCTGCTGCGCGAGAAGGACGGCACCCGCGCGCTGATCTCGATCTCGATGCCGGACGGTCCGGACCTGCTGGCGCGGATCTGGGTCGCCAGCGTCGGCCGGGTGCCGCTGCTGCTGCTCGACTCCGACGTCGAGGGCAACCCCGACCACTACCGCGACGTGACCGACCGGCTCTACGGCGGCAACAGCGAGCACCGCCTGCGCCAGGAGCTCCTCCTCGGCGTCGGCGGCGTCCGGGCGCTGCGCGCCTACTCGCGCATCACCGGTGCCCCCGCACCGGAGGTGTTCCACACCAACGAGGGCCACGCCGGCTTCCTCGGCCTCGAGCGGATCCGCGAGCTCACCGTCGAGGACAGCGGCCCGAAGCTGGACTTCGACACCGCGCTCGAGGTCGGCCGCGCCTCCACCGTGTTCACCACCCACACCCCGGTGCCGGCGGGCATCGACCGGTTCCCCCGCACGCTCGTCGAGCAGTACTTCAGCGACGCCGGCGCGACCCCCGGGGTCCCGGTGGAGCGGATCCTGGCGCTCGGCACCGAGGACTACCACGGTGGCGACGCCTCGGTGTTCAACATGGCCGTGATGGGCTTCCGCCTCGCCCAGCGCGCCAACGGCGTCTCCCTGCTGCACGGCCACGTCAGCCGCGGCATGTTCAACGGCCTGTGGCCGGCCTTCGACGAGGCCGAGGTGCCGATCGGCTCGATCACCAACGGCGTGCACGCCCCGACCTGGGTGGCGCGGGAGGTCTTCGACCTCGCCGTCGCCCACGGCGCGGACCGCGAGAGCGACGAGCCGGACAGCTTCCTGGCCACCGTGGACAAGATCCCGGGCGGCGACATCTGGGCGGTCAAGCGCCAGCTGCGCGAGGGACTGGTCCAGGACGCCCGCCGGCGACTGGCCCGCTCCTGGGAGAAGCGTGGCGCCGCGAAGGCCGAGCTCGGCTGGATCGAGAACGCCCTCGACCCCGACGTGCTCACGATCGGGTTCGCGCGCCGGGTGCCGTCGTACAAGCGCCTCACGCTGATGCTGCGCCACCCCGACCGGCTCAAGAAGCTGCTGCTCGACCCCGAGCGCCCGGTGCAGCTGGTCATCGCCGGCAAGTCGCACCCGGCCGACGACGGCGGCAAGAAGCTGATCCAGGAGATGGTGCGCTTCGCCGACGACCCCGAGGTCCGGCACCGCATCGTCTTCCTGCCGAACTACGACATCGCGATGGCGCAGCCGCTCTACCCCGGCTGCGACGTGTGGCTCAACAACCCGCTGCGCCCCTACGAGGCGTGCGGCACGTCGGGCATGAAGGCCGCGCTCAACGGTGGCCTCAACCTCTCGATCCTCGACGGCTGGTGGGACGAGTGGTACGACGGCAACAACGGCTGGGCGATCCCGTCCGCCGACGGTGTCGAGGACCCCGACCACCGCGACGACCTCGAGGCGAACGCGCTCTACGACCTCATCGAGCACGAGATCGCGCCGCGGTTCTACGACGTCGACGCCGACGGCGTGCCCACGCGCTGGCTGGAGATGGTGCGGCACACCCTGAAGTCGCTGGGCCCCAAGGTCCTGGCGACCCGCATGGTGCGCGACTACGTCCGCCAGCTCTACGCCCCCTCGGCCGGCATCGCCCGTCAGCTGAACTCCGACTACCACGGCGCCGCCGAGCTGGCCGCCTGGAAGAAGAAGGTGCGCAGCGGCTGGCCGGGCGTCCGTGTCGAGCACGTCGAGAGCAGCGGCGTCTCGGACGCTCCCGAGGTCGGTGACGTGATGAGCGCCCGCGCGTTCGTCGCCCTGGGCGACCTCTCGCCCGAGGACGTCGAGGTGCAGCTCGTGCACGGCCGGATCGACAGCGAGGACCAGCTCGCCGAGACCGTCGTCGACGCCCTGCACGTGGCCGAGAGCTACGAGGGCGGCCACCACCGCTTCGACGGCGACGTCGTGCTCGACCACAGCGGCTCGTTCGGCTACACCGTCCGCGTGATCCCGCGCAACGACCTGCTCACCTCGCCCGCCGAGCTGGGGGTCGTGGCACTGCCGTAGGCCCGAGTCGGCGCAGTTTCACGCACGAAGGCCGGTCGGACCCCTGGGGTCCGGCCGGCCTTCGTCGCACTTCGGCCGTCACTCCACGTTGTCGACGAACTCCGTGGTGTAGGTCTTCGACAGGTCGATGTCGTCCTTCTTGGCCTTCACGGTGTCGCTGAACGTGCCGAGCACGTCCAGGACCGTCTCGGGGCCGCCCTCCGGCATCCGGCCGTCCGCGGTGAACATCGGCGAGGAGTCCTCGATGGACTTCTCGTACAGCGCGGGGTCACCGCCGTTGTAGTCGGCCGGCATCTCGGCGGCGACGTCGGCGGCGTCGTGCTCGCTGATCCACTGCATCGTGTGGCTGAACGCGTTGACGAGCTTCTGGACCGTCTCCGGGTTGTCCTCGACGTACCCGCAGTCCATGTACATCGACGCCGCGGGGTACAGGCCGCCGAGCGCGGCCCTGGTGCCCTCCTCGGTGCGCATGTCGATGAGCACCTTGCCCAGCCCCTTGGACACGGCGGTGGCGATGGTCGGGTCCGTGGTCATGCCCGCGTCGATGCCGCCGTTGGACAGCGCGGCGAGGAACGTCGACCCGGCGCCGGCGGTCACCGTCGTGTAGTCGGAGGTGTCGATGCCGTTCTTCGTCGCGAGGTACTGGGTCAGGTAGTCGGTCGAGGAGCCGGGGGAGGTGACCCCGAGCTTCTTGCCCGAGAAGTCCTCGGGCCCGGTGAGCGACTTCGCCGCGGTCGTCGAGACGACCTCGGCCTCGCCGGGCACCTTGGCCAGCTGGACCACGCTCTCGAGGCACTTGCCCTGGGCCTGGAGGGTGATCGTGTGGTCGTAGAAGCCCACGACCCCCTGCACCTGGCCGGCCACGAGGACGTTCTCGGCGCTGGCCCCGGAGGGCTCGGTGAGGAGCTTGACGTCGACGCCCTCGTCGTCGAAGTAGCCGAGCTGCTGGGTGAGCATGGCGGGCAGGTAGATCACCTTGTCGATGCCGCCGACCATGATCGTGACCTGGGGACGGCCGTCGGCGTCGTCCCCGCTCTGGGCGCTGGCCTCGCCGCCGCGGCAGCCCGCGAGGGACGTGGAGGCGACGACGGACACGAGCGCTGCGGCGGCGAGCCGCCGAGTGTGTTGCTGCATGGTGAGGAGCTCCTTCGCGGGCCGGGCCCGCATGGATGGGTGGGGTGGGAGTGGTGCAGGGGAGAGGTGCGCGGGGGTGCCGGCGTCAGAGGGCGGACGCCTGGCTGGTGGCGGGCGGCCGCCACGAGGTCAGCCGGACCTCGAGCTGGGTGATCAGCCACTCGGCGACCAGGGCCAGCACGGTGGTGATGAGCATCCCGGCGTAGATGCCCGCGGCGTCGAAGTTGCCCTGGGAGTGGTTGATGAGCAGGCCGAGGCCCTTGTCGGCGCCGGTGTACTCGCCCACGATCGCCCCGATCAGCGCGAAGCCGAAGGCGACGTGCATGCTCGCGAGGATCCACGAGGTCGCACTGGGCAGGATCACCGAGCGCATCAGGGCCCAGCGGCCGGCCCCGAGGATCCGGGCGTTGTCGACCAGCACCTTGTCGACCTCACGAGCGCCCTGGAAGGCGTTGAAGAACACCGCGAAGAAGACCAGGACGAACGCCGTCGCGACCTTCGAGGACATCCCGAGGCCGAACCAGATGACGAAGAGCGAGGCCAGCACGATCCGCGGGATCGCGTTCGCGCCCTTGATGAACGGCGCGAGGACGTCGGCCACGAAGCGGCTGCGGCCCAGGACGACCCCGAGCACCACGCCGGCCAGGGTGCCCAGGACGAAGCCCAGGACCGCCTCCTCCAGCGTGACCGCGATGGTGCCCCAGATGGAGCCCTGCGAGCTGCCCTCGGTGAACCAGATGACGAGCTTGTCCCAGATCTGGCTGGGCATCGAGTAGTAGAAGGGGTCGATCACCGTCCGGGCCGTGAGCTCCCAGGAGCCGAGCCAGGCCGCGATCAGGGCGACTCGGACCGCGTGGGTGAGCAGGGCTCGTCGGGAGGTACGACGACGGCGCGGAGCCGGGGCTTCCGCGGGTGCCGGGGCGGCGGCCGCCTCGACGGGTGCGTGGGTGTCAAGCGACACGGGAGGCTCCTCTCGTCCGGGTGATCTCGACTTCCTCGCGGAGGCTGTCCCACACCTGCTTGTAGAGCTCGATGAAGTCCGGGGTCAGCCGGATCTCCTCGACGCGGCGGGGCCGGGGGAGGTCGATCTGCACCACGTCCTTGACCGTGGCCGGTCCCGCGGTCATCACGACCACCCGGTCGGCCAGGGTGATCGCCTCGGTGAGGTCGTGGGTGACGAAGACACAGGCGGCGCCGGTGCCCGACCAGAGCCGGAGCAGCTCGTCCTGCATCAGCTCGCGGGTCTGGACGTCCAGCGCGCCGAACGGCTCGTCGAGCAGCAGCAGCGACGGCTCGGTGATGAGCGTCTGGGCCATCGCCACGCGCTTGCGCATGCCGCCGGAGAGCTGGTGCGGGTAGCGGTCCTCGAAGCCCGCGAGCCCCACCCGCTCGATCCAGTCGCGGGCCCGGGCGTGCGCCTCGGACTTCGACGTACCGCGGTAGCGCAGCCCGAGGGCGACGTTGTCGAGGACGTTCTTCCAGGGGAGCACGGCGTCGGCCTGGAACATGTAGCCGACCCCGTCGGGGATGCCGGCGACCGGGCTGCCCTGCACGTGGACGGTGCCGGCGGAGGCGGGCTCGAGGCCGGAGACGAGCGACAGGGTCGTGGACTTGCCGCAGCCGGTCGGCCCGACGATCGAGACGAACTCGCCGGGTGCGACGTCAAGGTTCACGTCGCGGAGGGCGGTGAAGGCACCCCCGCTCTTGGTCGGGAAGCGCTTGGTGGCGTCGCGCAGCGAGATCGCCGCGTCGCCCGCGCTGGGTGTGATCTGGGTCATGGCGCAGGACCGTAGGAGCCGAGTGACGGTGGTCACCACCCTTGCGCGGCTTGTGGCCGATCCCCGCACAAACGACGTTGTGCGCGTTGTGCTCACGAGCGTCGGCCGGCCCTAGAGTGACCGGGTGCCCAGCCCCCTTCGCGCGTCCCTGGGGCGTCATCGCCTGGCGCTCAGCACCCAGGCGACGGTGGCGCTCGCGCTGCTCCTGCTCCTGGTCGTGCTGGGTTCCCTGCTCGCCTCCACCGCGGTGCTGCGCGACGACCTGGAGAAGCAGTACGAGCAGCGGGCGCTCGCGATCGCGCGCAGCGTGGCGTCCTCGCCGGTCCTGGCCGCCCAGGTCGAGTCCGGGCGTCCCGATCCGCGCGGGCCGGTCCAGCGCGAGGCCGAGCGGGTGCGCGTCGCCACCGGCGCGCTGTACGTCGTGGTCACCGACGGCCGCGGCATCCGCTACAGCCATCCCACGGTGGCCAACATCGGTGACCCGGTCAGCACCAGCCCCGACGAGGCGCTGGCCGGGCACGAGGTGGTGACCATCGAGCGGGGGACCCTCGGCTACTCGGCCCGGGGCAAGGTCCCGCTGCGCGACGGGGCGGGTCAGGTCGTCGGCGAGGTCAGCGTCGGCATCGCGGTCTCCGAGCTCGAGCGCGAGACCCGCAAGCTGGTCGTGCTGCTGGGACTGGTCGCACTGGTCCCGCTCACGCTCGGGCTGGCCGGCGCGGTGCTGCTCTCGCGGCGGCTGCGGCGTACGACCCTGGGCCTGGAGCCCGAGGAGATGGCCGATCTGGTGCGGGAGCACGCCGCCGTCCTCGGGGGCGTGCGCGACGGGGTGCTCGCCGTCGACCACCGGGGACGGGTCACGGTGACCAACCCGGAGGCGTGCCGGCTGCTGGGCCGGGACCTGCCGCGGGGCGTGCCGCTGGCCGGGACCGGGGTCGGGCCCGAGGTGCTCGAGCTCCTCGAGGAGGAGCCGCCCCCCAGCGGGGCGCTGCGCGTGCTGGGCGGGCGGGTCGTGCTGGTCACCCGGCTGGCGGTGCGCCGCGACGGCCGGGACCTCGGCACCGTGCTGACCCTTCGGGACCGCACCGACCTCGACGACCTGGCCCGTGAGCTGGAGGCGACCCGGGTCCTCACCGACGCACTTCGGGCCCAGGCCCACGAGCACAGCAACCGGCTGCACACGCTGACCGGCCTGCTCCACCACGGGGACGTCGCGGAAGCGGGGGAGTACCTCTCCGGGCTGAGCGAGTCGAGCACCTGGGTGTCCGGCGTCGACGACCCGTACCTGGCCGGGCTCCTGGCGGCCAAGTCGGCAGCCGCGTCCGAGGCGGGCGTCGACCTCGTGGTGTCCGACGCGACGTGGCTGGAGGACCGGCTCGCACACCCGCTCGACACCGTCACCGTCGTCGCGAACCTGCTCGACAACGGGATCCGGGCCGCGGCCGAGGGACACCGTGAGCCGCGCACGGTCGAGGTCACGCTGCTCGGCGACGGCGCCGACCTCGTGGTCCACGTGGTAGACAGCGGCGAGGGCGTTCGGGCCGAGCACGTGGACCAGCTCTTCGCCCACGGCTTCACCACCCGCGCGGCCGACGTGCCCGGCCACGGCCTCGGCCTGGCGCTGGCGCGGCACACTGCCCGGGCGCACCGGGGCGACGTCCGCCTCGTCGACCCCGGGTCGGACGAGCATGGCGCGGCGTTCGAGGCCCGGCTGGTCGGTGGGCTCACGGCAGCGGTGCGAAGCGACCGAGGCCGAGAGAGGGACCTGTCATGACGAGAGAGCCGATCCGGGTGCTCGTCGTCGACGACGACTTCCGGGTGGCGCGGCTGCACGCGTCGTACGTCGACGCCACCGACGGGTTCGAGACGGTCGCCGTGGCCCACACCGCCGCCGATGCGGTGCGGATGTCGGAGGAGCTGCGGCCCGACCTGGTGCTGCTGGACGAGTACCTCCCCGACTCCAACGGCTCCGAGATCCTCCGCCGGCTGGACGCCGCGGTCCTGATGGTGAGCGCGGCCGAGGACTCCGAGGTCGTACGCCGCGCGCTGGCCGCCGGGGCGGTCAACTACGTCCTCAAGCCCTTCCCTCCCTCGGTGCTGACCGGCCGGCTGGTCGCGTTCGCGCGTTTCTGGGGGCTCCTGGGGCCGGGCGCCCACCTCGACCAGACCGCCGTCGACCGGGCGCAGCAGGCGCTGCGGATGGCGGACTCCCCGGTGGCCAGCGCGCGGAAGGGCCGCTCGCCGGTGACGTCCGAGGCGATCGTCGGGGTGCTGCGCGCGGCCGCGGACGCGGTCACCGCGGTCGAGGTCGCCGAGGCGACGGGGGTCTCCCGCGCGACCGCGCAGCGCTACCTCTCCGACCTCGCCCGCGACGGGCACGTCCGCCTCACGTTGCGCTACGGGACGACCGGTCGGCCCGAGCACTGCTTCGAGTGGCTCGGGCGCCGGGACTGACGCTCAGCCCCGCCAGGCGGCGACCAGGTCGTCGACGTCGGCGAACCGCTCCGCGGGGTCGTGCGCCGTCGCCCGCTCGAGCACGTGCCGCCGGCGGTCGTCGCCGCGGAAGGTGGCCTCGTCGCCACCGGGCCCGCACAGCAGCTGGAAGCCGGTCCGGCCCAGGGTGAAGACCGTGGTCCGGGCGTCGACGTCCGCGCCGCGTCGCCACTCCTCGGGGGCCATGAACCGGCTCGACCCGAACTGGCGGTCGACGTCGAGGACGTACGGCGGGGCGTACAGGTCCAGGTCCACCAGCCGGGTCGTGCCGGTGTCGAAGTCGTGGATCAGGCAGCCGTCGTAGAAGTCGACCGCGACCAGGCCCGCCTCGCGCACGGCCAGGTGGGCGTCGAGCACGACGTCGTACGCCGCGAGCACCTGCGCCAGCGGCAGGGCCCGGAAGCGGTTGAGCGCCGAGGACGGAGCGGCGTGGGGGAGCGCGCCGGGCGCGAACGGGTCGTTGAGGATCTCCCCGTCGACCCAGGGGTGGACGACGGCGTGGCCCTCGTCCGCCAGCGCGAAGGCGGCCACCAGCGGCACCACCGCGGGATGGCTCAGCACCGCGTGGACCCGGCGGGCGCCGGCGAGCTGCGCCCGGTCCGCGCCGTACGCCGCCTTCACGAACCAGCGGACGCCGTCGACCTGCACGCCGTACGAGGTGCAGCCCGAGTCGTGCCCGCGGATCTCGGCGAAGACGGTGCCGACCGAGGCCAGCCAGGGCTCGAGGCGCACGGGGGCGTCGGGCACCGGGAAGGGCCGCGCCAGGTCTCGCTCGCTCACGCCTCGCGCAGCACCAGCACGCTGCGGGAGGCGAGGGAGAGCCGGTCGCCGACCTTGACCGGGGTGCCGACGGGGAGATCGGGGTCGGTGGAGAGCACCACCTCGCCGGCGCGCACCCACGACTGCTCGGGGAGTTCGAGGCGTGCCGGCGTCGAGTCGGAGTTGAGGTAGATCAGGAACGACTTGTCCACCTGCTGCTCGCCCCGGGGACCGGGGGAGCGCAGCGGGGCGCCGGAGACGAACATCGACACCACCGACAGCCGCTCGTCGTGCCAGTCGGCGGCGGTCATCTCGCGCCCCGAGGGGTGCAGCCAGGCCAGGTCCTTCGGGCCGCCCCGGATCGCCGGGCGGCCCTCGAACCAGTGCCGCTGCCGCAGCGCCGGGTGCTCGCGTCGCAGCCGGAGCGCGGTCCTGGTGATCTCGTAGACGTCGAGCCATGCGTCGTCGGGCCGCCAGTCGATCCAGGAGGTCTCGTTGTCCTGGCTGTAGGCGTTGTTGTTGCCGCGCTGGGTGCGACCGCGCTCGTCGCCGGCGGTGATCATCGGGACGCCGTTCGACAGGAGCAGCGTCGCCATCAGGTTGGCGGCCTGGCGCCGGCGCAGCGCGACGATCTCCTCGTCGTCGGTCTCGCCCTCGGCGCCGTGGTTCCAGGACCGGTTGTTGTCGGTGCCGTCGCGGTTGTCCTCGCCGTTGTCCTCGTTGTGCTTGTGGTCGTAGGAGACGAGGTCGCGCAGCGTGAAACCGTCGTGCGCGGTCACGAAGTTCACCGAGTTGTACGCCGACCGGCCGTCGTCGGCGTACAGGTCCGAGGAGCCCGCCAGCCGGGTCGCGACCAGGCGAACCCCCGAGGAGTGCCCGCGCCAGAAGTCCCGGATCGTGTCGCGGTACTGGTCGTTCCACTCCACCCACGGAGGGGGCATCCGCCCGACCAGGTAGCCGTCCATCGACGCGTCCCACGCCTCCGCGATGAGCTTCACGTGCCGCAGGATCGGGTCCTGGCCGATCGCGACCAGCAGGGCGCAGTGCATGTCGATGTCGTAGCCGGTGCGGGTCAGCGCCGACATCAGGTCGAACCGGAAGCCGTCGACGTGCATCTCGGTGACCCAGTAGCGCAGCGAGTCCAGGATCATCCGCAGCGCCAGCGGGTTGGAGGAGTCGACGGTGTTGCCGCAGCCGGTGACGTCCCAGTAGGTGTCGTCGAAGGCGGCCGTCGAGGTCGACCTGTCGCGCCCGGGCCGCACCCGGCGGTAGAAGCCCCGGTCGTCGAGACCCCGGAAGGACAGCGTCGGTCCCTCGGCGCCGGCCTCGGCGGTGTGGTTGTAGACCACGTCCAGCAGGACCTCGATCCCGGCGTCGTGGAACGCCTTGACCATCCGCTTGAACTCCGACACCTGGCCGCCGCGGTCCCCGGAGGAGGAGTAGCCGTGGTGCGGGGCGAAGTAGCCGATCGAGTTGTAGCCCCAGTAGTTCGAGGTGCCCCGCGCGACCAGGGCCGCCTCGGAGACGAACTGGTGCACCGGCAGCAGCTCGACCGCGGTCACGCCGAGGTCGCGCAGGTAGTCGGTGACCGCCGGCGTCGCCAGCCCGGCGTAGGTGCCGCGGAGCTCCTCGGGGACCCGGTCGTGGAGGGCGGTCATGCCCTTGACGTGCATCTCGTAGATGACGGTGTCGCGCCACCGACGTCGCATCGGGGTGTCCTCACCCCAGTCGAAGGCGTCGTTGACCACCACGCTGCGGGGGACGTGCGGCGCGGAGTCCTCGAGGTTGCGCTGGTCGGGATCGGCCTGGTCGTAGCCGTACGCCGCGGGGTGCGGCGCGAAGCTGCCGGAGACCGCCTGCCCGTAGGGGTCGAGCAGCAGCTTGTGCGGGTTGAACCGCAGCCCCTCCTTCGGCAGCCACGGGCCATCGACGCGGTAGCCGTAGCGGGTGCCGGGCGCGATGCCGGGCAGCGCGCCGTGCCAGATGCCCAGGGAGCGCTCGGTGAGGGCGTACCGGGTCTCGACGTCCTGGTCGTCGAACAGGCAGACCCAGGCCTGCGTGCCGGCGGGTGCGTAGACCGCGAAGTTGGTCGACTCCTCCGACCAGGACGCCCCCAAGGGGTAGTTCCGGCCCGGCCACACGGTGGCCGTCTGTCCGAGGTGGCTCCACATTCCCGGTGTCACCTGAGTCATTGTTCACGATGGACGCCGTCCGCCCGCCGGTCCACCCTGTGAATAATGCCGGTGGGCCGCCGACCGAGCGCGCCGACGAAGAGCAAGCGATGAGGTGAGACGACCCGATGGGTGAATACGTGCGGCTCGAGGTTGCCGACGGCGTGGGCACGATCCGGCTGGACCGGCCGAAGATGAACGCGATCAGCATCCAGGTCCAGGAGGAGATCCGGGCCGCGGCCGCCGAGGCCACCGAGCGGGACGACGTCAAGGCCGTCGTCGTGTACGGCGGGGAGCGGGTCTTCGCGGCCGGCAACGACGTCAAGGAGATGGCCGACATGTCGTACACCGACATGGTCAAGCGCTCCGGTCCGCTGCAGTCCGCGGTCACCGCGGTCGCCCGGATCCCGAAGCCGGTCGTCGCCGCCGTCACGGGGTACGCCCTCGGCGGGGGCTGCGAGCTGGCGCTCGCCGCGGACGTGCGGTTCGCCGCCGACAACGCGGTGCTGGGTCAGCCCGAGGTCCTGCTCGGCATCATCCCCGGCGCGGGCGGCACCCAGCGGCTGACCCGGCTGGTGGGTCCCAGCAAGGCCAAGGACCTGATCTTCACCGGCCGCTTCGTCAAGGCCGACGAGGCGCTCGCCATCGGGCTGGTGGACCGGCTGTTCCCTGCCGAGTCCGTGTACGACGAGGCCGTGACCTGGGCGAAGCAGTTCGCCGGTGCCGCGACGTTCGCGCTGCGGGCGGCGAAGGAGTGCATCGACCGCGGCCTGGAGACCGACCTCGAGACCGGGCTGGAGATCGAGCGCCAGCAGTTCGCCGCCCTGTTCGCCACCGAGGACCGGACCACCGGTATGCGATCCTTCGTGGAGAACGGTCCCGGCAAGGCAGAGTTCGAGGGGCGTTGATGAAGCGCAGAGCCGAGGTGGAGTCGAAGTCCGCCAGGGTCACGGCCACCAAGGTCCGGCTGCAGCTGGCGCGCGTCCTGTGGCTGGTCTGCGCGCTGGCCGCGCTCTTCCTGGCGGTCGGGGCCCTGCTCATCGCCCTGGACGCCAACCAGAGCAACGACCTGGTGAAGTTCGTGCTGGACGTCGCTGACAAGCTCGACCTCCAGGTCTTCTCCCGGGAGGACGGGATCAAGGAGTTCACGGGCAAGAACGCGGACACGAAGAACGCCCTGTTCAACTGGGGTCTGGCTGCCATCGCGTGGCTGGTCGTGGGTCGGATCCTCGACCGCATCGTGCGGCCCTGACACCCCGATGTGACCCACCCGACGCTGTGACCGACCACACCGGGACGACCCGTTCCGCGGTTGGTGACTCGCTAGTAACCTCGCCACACACACCGAGTGCACAGGAGGGGCCGTAACGGCCACACCACCATGAACATTGTTGTCTGTGTGAAGTACGTGCCCGACGCCACTGCCGACCGGCAGTTCGAGTCGGACAACACCGTCGACCGCGTCGGCGTCGACGGCCTGCTGTCGGAGCTCGACGAGTACGCCGTGGAGCAGTCGCTCCAGATCAAGGAGAAGGCCGAGGGTGACGACGTCACCGTGACCGCCCTCTGCGTCGGCCCGGAGAAGGCCGTGGACGCCGTCCGCAAGGCCCTCCAGATGGGCGCCGACAAGGCGGTCCACGTGACCGACGAGGCGATCGCGGGCTCCGACTACGTCGCCACCTCGCTCGTCCTCGCCAAGGCGGTCGAGAAGATCGGAGCCGAGGAGAAGGTCGATCTCGTCGTGTGCGGCATGGCCTCGACCGACGCCTCGGGCAGCGTCGTCCCGGCGATGCTCGCCGAGCGCCTGGGCCTGCCCCAGGTCACGCTGGCCTCGGTCATCGAGACCCAGGGCGACCAGGTCCGCATCAAGCGTGACGGCGACACCGCCACCGAGGTCATCGGCGGCACGATGCCGCTGGTGCTGTCGGTCACCGACCAGTCGGGCGAGGCCCGCTACCCGTCGTTCAAGGGCATCATGGCCGCGAAGAAGAAGCCGATGGAGACCTGGTCGCTGAGCGACCTCGGGGTCGAGGCGGAGCAGGTCGGCCTGTCGGTCGCGTGGACCGAGGTGGAGGAGACCACGGCCCGCCCGCCGCGCACCGCCGGGGAGATCGTGACCGACGAGGACGGCTCGGGCGCCACGGCGCTGACCGAGTTCCTCGCCTCCAAGAAGTTCATCTGAGGAGCTGATCGCTGATGTCTGAAGTCCTGGTTCTCATCGACCACGTCGAGGGTGCGGTCCGCAAGCCGACGTACGAGCTCCTCACCATCGCCAAGCGGCTCGGCGAGCCGTCCGCGGTCTTCATCGGCCCGGCCGACCAGGCCGCCGAGGCGACCGTGAAGGTCAAGAAGTACGGCGCCGAGAAGGTCTACGTCGTCGACGACGCGCCGCTCAAGGGCTACTTGGTGGCCCCGAAGGCCGAGGCGCTGCAGCAGCTCGCCGAGAAGTCGTCGCCCGCCGTGATCCTGATCCCCTCGACCGCGGAGGGCAAGGAGATCGCGGGCCGGCTGGCGATCAAGCTCGAGTCGGGCCTGATCACCGACGCCGTCGACGTGCAGGAGGGGCCGGTCACCACCCAGTCGGTCTTCGCCGGCAACTACACGGTGACCGCGAAGGTCACCAAGGGCACCCCGATCATCACGGTGAAGCCGAACTCCGCCGCGCCGGAGGAGTCCGAGGGCGCCGGGACCGTCGAGGAGTTCTCCCCGACCATCTCCGACGCCGCGAAGACCGCGCAGATCGTGGCCTCGCAGCCCCGGAAGGCGACCGGTCGTCCCGAGCTCACCGAGGCCGCGATCGTGGTCTCCGGTGGCCGCGGCACCGGTGGTGACTTCGAGCCGATCGAGGGTCTCGCCGACGCGCTGGGCGCGGCGGTCGGCGCCTCGCGTGCCGCCGTCGACTCGGGCTGGATGCCGCACAGCTTCCAGGTCGGCCAGACCGGCAAGACCGTCTCGCCGCAGCTCTACGTGGCCAACGGCATCTCCGGTGCGATCCAGCACCGTGCCGGCATGCAGACCTCGAAGACGATCGTGGCCGTCAACAAGGACGAAGAGGCCCCGATCTTCGAGCTGGTCGACTTCGGTGTCGTGGGTGACCTGCACAAGGTGCTCCCCGCGGCCACCGAGGAGATCAACAAGCGCAAGGGCTGACCGCTCCGGCTGTCGAGACCCCGGACGCCCCGTCACCTCAGGTGGCGGGGCGTCCTGCGGTCTGCGCGACGGCCTCGCGGATCGCCGGCAGCAGCAGGTCGTAGCCCGCGCCCGTGAGGTGCACGGCATCGTCGGCGAACGCCGCCGCGCCGAGGGGAGCGAGCAGGTCCCGGGCATGGACCAGCGTGGCCCCGGCCGCCCCGAACCGCTCGGCCGCCGCATCGGCGTACGCCGTGACGACGGCGTCGGTGCGGTCACCGGGCCCGGTCAGTCCGGCCTCGTCGACGCCGGGCGGCACGACGTACACCAGCGCTCGGCGGGGCGTCCGAGCGAGGAAGTCGTCGATGCAGGCCGCCATGGTGTCCAGGTGCACCTGCTTCCAGGGTGCGGCGTCGTTGGAGCCGATCGACACCACGAGGACGTCGTCGGGCCCTACCCCGGCCGCCACCGCCTGCGGCACCAGCTCGCTCGCGACGGCACCGCCGACGGCGGCGTTCACCACGTCGGCGCCCGGCGGTGCCAGCCGCGCCCTGTCGCGCCGCACCCGGGCCAGGTGGCTGTCCCCGAGCAATACGATCCGCATGCGCGCACCCTAGGCGGGTCAGAACGCCACCGTGGGCGACATTCCCGAGCCGACGCTGGCTACGCTGCACCGAGTCAACCGGCCGGACGTCTAGGGTGCGTAGGCATGGAAGGCATCGTGCTCCGGGTGCGGCTCGTCAGCGGTGACAGCCTGGATGTCACGTACGAGCACGACTCGGGCAGCGAGTCGGAGATCATCGACCACGTGGTCTCCACGCTGGCGGACGCGTCCGGACTGCTCCGCTGCCGACACGGCGGGCGGCTCCTGGTGCTGTACGCGAGGGGGGTTGCGGCCGTGGAGGTCGCGCCCCGCGGTGCCGTCCTGTAGAGATCGCCGGTCCCCGATGAGGCGGGGAGGAGCCGGTCGTGCGCTGCTCCGGCCGGCGCCCCGAACCGAGGGCAGACGGCCTGGTCTTCTGGGTGTCAGCGTGGATCGGCTGGAGCTGCGGTCCCACTGCCCTGCGGGTGCTCAGTCGTTGTTGAGCTGGATGGTGCCGAGTGGGGTGACCAGGTAGGAGCGGCCGTGGGGGCCGTGCCATGCGTAGGTGCCGTCGTCGCGTCTTCGGTATCTCCAGCGGCCGCTGGTTTTGCAGCGGTGATGTCGCCGGCACAGGCAGGCCAGGTTGTGGGGGTTGGTCTGCCCGGGTGGTCCGCCCTGGTCGAGCGGGACGTAGGGGTCGATGTGGTCGAGGTCGGTGTGGCGGGCGTCGACGGCGCACCAGGGGAAGATGCAGTGGCCGTCGCGGAGGATGACGATCTCGCGGATCTCCTCGGTCGGGTCGTGCCCGTCCACGGCGGGCCAGTGATTCAGGTCGAGCACGGGCCGGATCACCACGTCCTCGGAACGGCCGAGCCAGTCCCGGATCTTCGCCAACGTGGCCGGGCCCAGTCTCTCCACCTCACCGACCGCGTCCCGGTCGAGGTGCAGTAGGTCCGTGAGCGAGGCGTGGACGTAGAGGATGGTCTGCCGCCGCCGCACCGGGACGGTCGCGACCGGCTCGAACCCCGTCACGCCGTCGCCGCTGTCGCCGGTGAGCGCGGCGAGGTCGAGGGTGGCCTGCTGGGCGGCGATCACGCCGAGGGCCTTGGCCTTGCGGATCCCCAGGTCGTCGGCGTCCCCGAGCGCCTTCAATGCGGCGGCCTGGTCGCAGACCAGGTGGTGGAACGCGGTGAGGTCGAGGGTGTCCCCGGCCACGTCGAGGTAGCTGGTGCCGTCGCCGGGGGCGGGGTGGCGCAGGGTGACGTGCCAGCCCTTCTTTCCCTGCTTCTCGCGCTGCTCGAGCAGCTCGGGGTGGTACTTCGCGATCGCCATCGTGACCTCGGTCTGGATCGCGGTGAACCCGCACGAGGCCAGCCTCGGGGCGAGCTGGGCGTCGGCGATCAGCTTCATCCCGGCAGGGTGGAGACCCCGAGCGCGGCGGCGACCGGCTCGGGCGCGAACGCCGAGACCGCGGGGGTGCCCTCCCCACCCAGGGACTCGTCCTCGTGGAGCACGCCGGGCAGCGCGTCGCCGGCCCAGGTGGCGACCCCGGTGTCGGTGGTGGCGGGGTGCCGCACGCACCACTGCGCGGCCAGCCGGAGCTTGCTGCGCTCCGCGACCCGGGCCGCGATCTTGGCGTCGTCGAGCAGGGCGAGGAGCCAGTCGGGGTCGAGGTCCTCGACCACCACCGGCTGTCCCATCGCGTCCACCTCGAGCATGGATCAATCCAAGCATCGGGCACCGACAGCCCGGCCCCGAAAACCGCGTGGTTGAGCGGGTCTGGGGAACTTCGAAAGCAAAATTTTCGGTCACCGGCGGAGCCGCGCCGGCCGAGACCCGGGCGGCGACCGCAACCCACGGCGTACCCGTCCCGGGAGCCGGCAAGACCGCAACCACCCAGTGGCCCGCCTGTGGTGTTCCCCCATTGGAGCCCTCCATGGCCGGCAGCGACCGGAAACGTTGCCTCCGCTCGCGAATTCTCGTGCAGCCCGCCGCAACGGTGCGTCTCCACGCTCCGGAAACCGATCCGGAATCGAGAAGCACGACGCGGTCGTCGGACCTAGCGTTGCTGCGGAAGGCCGGAACAGCCGAGCCCGAGCGTCGGAAGGAAGCCCGAGATGCCCACGAAGAATGCCACCAACGAGTCAGACGGCTTCAGCGCGGAGGAGCGTGCCGCGATGAAGGAGCGCGCGGCCGAGCTGCGTGCCGAGGGCAGGAAGGGTGCCAAGAAGGCCGACGGCCTGCAGGCCGTCCTCGACGCGATCGCGAAGATGGAGCCCCAGGACCGGGTGCTCGCCGAGCGCGTGCACGTGACGGTGACCGCGACCGCCCCCGACCTGTCGCCGAAGACCTGGTACGGCATGCCCGCCTACGCGGACGCGGACGGCAAGGTCGTCGTCTTCTTCCAGGACTCGGGCAAGTTCAAGTACCGGTACTCGACCCTGGGTTTCCAGGACACCGCGAACCTCGACGACGGCGACCTGTGGCCGGTGGCCTACGCGCTCAAGCAGTGGAGCCCCGCGGTGGAGACGAAGGTCGTCGAGCTCGTGCAGGCGGCCACCTCCTGACCGGGATCGGCGGCGTCAGTCCTCGAAGTCCTCGTTGGTCCTGCCGCTCAGCACCGACTCCGGCTGGGTGAGGGCGGGCTTGCGGCGGCGGTCGGCGCCGTCGTCGTCGATCTTGACCAGCAGCCAGAACTTGTCGTCGCCGCCCATCTTGGTGTGGGTGATCGCGAAGGCGCCGGTGAGCTTCTGGCCGTGCAGCACGAACTTCAGGTGCCCGGCGGCCAGGGCGTCCTCGGCGGAGACCGGTTCGCCCTGCTTCTCGGTGATGTTCTCGAAGGTGCCGGTGTCCCAGACGACGACGGTGCCGGCGCCGTACCCGTCGCCGACCCGGCCCTCGAAGTCCGCGTAGTCGAGCGGGTGGTCCTCCGTCATCGCGGCCAGCCGCCTGTCGCGGGGATCGAGCGACGGTCCCTTGGGCACCGCCCAGGAGACCAGCACGCCACCGATCTCGAGGCGGAAGTCGAAGTGCAGCGTGGACGCGTCGTGACGCTGCACCACGAAGACTTCATCGGCCATGGCTGACAGGTACCCGCCGGCCGGGGCCGGCTAACGACCCACCGGCTCCTCGACGATGCCGACCTGGAACGCCTTCACCTTTCGGTCGCCGTGCTTGTCGGTCGTGATCCTGATCTTGCGCAGTGAGTCGTTGTTCGCGTAGTCGGACTCGATCAGGTTCCGGGTGCCGCCGGTGTGGACGGGGTTCGCCTCGACCGCGATCCAGTAGGTCCCGTCGGGGATGTCCTTGATCGGGAACGCCTGGCCGTAGCGGTGCTGCAGGTAGGTGTCGCCCGAGCCGGCGGCCAGCACCTCGCGCACCGAGAGGGCGTCGCGCCCGCCGCAGGCGGTCGACAGGTCGGTGTTGTCCGGGTGCCAGTCGGCACCCTCGAGCGTGTAGTCCACGGCGTCGGTGTTGGCCAGGCAGAACGACCGCTTGCCCGAGGCCACCGCCTCGCCGAGGTCCTCGTCGAGCAGGCGGTACCGCGCGAAGTCCTCGAAGTGCCAGTGCCGGTGGTTCTGCGCGTGCCAGTGCATCTCGCCGACCTGCTGGTAGCCGGTCTGGTTGCCGTCGGCGTCGAAGAAGTACTGGTAGGCGTCCATCCGGTCCTCGCCCTCGACGCGGAACCCGTCGACGACGAGCGGGCTGGTGCCGGCGTTCCACACCGTGGCCGCGAACCGCAGCAGGGTGCCCTTGCGGTTGAGGCCGACCCCGAAGGCCGGCAGCGAGCGCAGGTCGGGGGTCGGGCCCGTGGCGACGCCCGCCGACTCGCCGCTCGGCTCGTGGGCTGCGGGGACGGCGGGCTCGCCCTGGGGAGCCGGGGCGGGTCGGTACCTGCCGCCGCCGTCCTTCTTCACCACCAGCCGCGTGGTGCGCTGGGCGTCGGCCGCGGCGATCCCGAAGAACTCGGCGTACGCCGGCGCGAGCGTCGCGGTGACGTCGTACCGCCCGGGCTGGAGCATGAGGTTGTTGTCCCACTGCTGGACCAGCGGGCTGGCATAACCCGCCTCGATCCCCATGACCGAGCCGAGCGTGTAGGGGTTCCACGGGCAGCCGTGCGGGAACGGCGAGCGGGCGGGGGCGTCGGGGCGGATCCGCTGCGAGTAGCCGTTGAGGCAGACGTCGAGGTCCATCTCCCCGACCTGCTGGCCGCTGTCGACGCGTGTGATGGTCAGGTCCGCGAAGCCGGTGAGGCCTGTGAAGTCGGACATGACGAGGTCGTCGGGCAGGGTCCGGGCGCCGGTGGGGGAGAGCCACTCGCTGAGGATCGGGTCGTCGTACGACGTCCGGGTCGACCGGATCTCGACCGGGTCCGTCGTGGCGATCAGGCGCATGCCGAAGTCGGTGTAGACCTGACCGTCGTAGGAGTACGTGACGACCTTGTCGGGTGCCCACAGGATCATCGGCGAGCCGTCGGCGGCGGGCACGGTCGCGTCCGCGGGCGTGACGGCGGGAACGGCGAGCGCGAGCGCCGCGGCGATCCCGAGGGCGCCGGAGCGCCAGTGACGACGGGGCACGGGACCGTCCTTCTCGAAGGCGTGGGTGGGGGTCCCGCGGAGCGTACGACGCGGCGCCGACGGGCATGGCGGCTTTGGGAACAAGACGCGGCCCGATCTCCGGCCGGGGCGAACTACGCTCGTTCGCATGGCAGACCAGGGCAGTGGGCGGCACGAGGTCCTCGAGGCGGCGCGCCGGGCGCGGGAGGCGAGCCACGGGCTCGCGCTGGCGACCCGGGCACGGAAGGACCAGGCCCTGCACGCGATGGCCGACGGCCTGCTGGCGGCGAGCGCGACCGTGCTCGCCGCGAACGCCGAGGACGTGCGCCGGGCGGAGGAGGGCGGCACGCCGCGGAACATCGTCGACCGGCTCCGGCTGACCGACGAGCGGCTGGTCGGGATGGCGCAGGGACTGCGCGACGTGGCCGGCCTGCCCGACCCGGTCGGTGAGGTCGTGCGCGGGAGCACGTTGGCCAACGGGCTCGAGCTGCGGCAGGTGCGGGTGCCCTTCGGCGTCGTCGGCATGATCTACGAGGCCCGCCCCAACGTCACCGCCGACGCTGCCGGCATCTGCCTGAAGTCCGGGAACGCGGTGCTGCTGCGCGGCAGCTCGAGCGCCCGCTCCAGCAACGCCGCCATCGTGTCGGTGCTGCGCGAGGCGGCCGTCAGCGCCGGGCTGGACGCCGACGTGGTCCAGCTGGTGCCGGGCGACTCGCACGAGAGCGTCAAGGTGCTGATGCGCGCCCGCGGCCTCGTCGACGTGCTGATCCCGCGCGGCGGGGCGGGCCTGATCCGCAGCGTCGTGGAGGAGTCGACCGTGCCCGTGATCGAGACCGGGGTCGGCAACTGCCACGTCTACGTCGACGCGCACGCCGACCTCGACAAGGCGCTCGCGATCGTGGTCAACGCCAAGACCCACCGCACCAGCGTCTGCAACGCCGCCGAGTCCCTCCTCGTCCACGCCGACGTGGCGCAGGCGTTCCTGCCCCGGGTCGTCGGGGCCCTGCAGGAGGCCGGCGTGACGATCCACGGCGACGACGGCTTCGCGGCGTACGACGGCGTGGTGCCCGCCGCGGACGAGGACCACGGCCAGGAGTACCTCTCCCTGGACATCTCGGCCCGGGTGGTGCCGGACCTCGACGAGGCGATCCGCCACATCCGGCGCTTCTCCAGCCAGCACTCCGACGCCATCGTCACCGAGCACCAGGGCGCGGCCCGACGGTTCGTCGCCGAGGTGGACTCCGCCGCGGTGCTCGTGAACGCCTCGACCCGGTTCACCGACGGCGGTGAGTTCGGCTTCGGCGCCGAGATCGGGATCAGCACCCAGAAGCTGCACGCGCGGGGCCCGATGGGGCTTCCGGAGATGACCTCCACCAAGTACGTCGTCACCGGGGACGGCCAGGTGCGCTGAGTCCCGGCGTGCACCGGTAGGCTGTCCGCCATGAATCACTGGGTTGTGGGCGCGATCGCCCTGGGCATCCTGCTCTTCATGATGGCCGGACTTCTGATGTTCGGCGCGGGACGCGAGCACAGCTGAGCGCGGCAGCCGCCCCGTCACGTGCCCCCGGCCCCCGCCGGGTGGGGGTCATGGGTGGGACCTTCGACCCCATCCATCACGGTCACCTGGTGGCGGCGTCGGAGGTCCAGGCGTGGTTCGACCTCGACGAGGTCGTCTTCGTGCCCACCGGGGACCCGTGGCAGAAGTCCGACCGGGTCGTCTCGCCGGCCGAGCACCGCTACCTGATGACGGTGATCGCGACGGCGGCCAACCCCCGGTTCAACGTCTCCCGGGTCGACATCGAGCGCACCGGCCCGACGTACACGATCGACACGCTGCGCGACCTGCGCAAGGCGATGCCCGACGCCGAGCTGTACTTCATCACCGGCGCCGACGCGCTGGCCGAGATCTTCACCTGGCGCGACGCCGAGGAGCTCTTCGAGCTCGCCCAGTTCGTCGGCTGCACGCGCCCGGGCTACACGATGGACGCCGCCACCCTCGACTCGATCCCGGCCGACCGGGTGACCATGGTCGAGATCCCGGCGCTGGCCATCTCCTCCACCGACTGCCGTGAGCGCAAGCGGCGCGGGGAACCCGTGTGGTACCTCGTGCCCGACGGCGTCGTGCAGTACATCGCCAAGCACGACCTCTACCCGCGCAAGGAACCCGTATGACCGCCACCGACCACGCCCTCGAGCTCGTCCGCACCGCCGCACGCGCCGCTTCCGACAAGCTGGCGACGAACATCATCGCCTTCGACGTCAGCGAGCAGCTCGCCATCACCGACGCCTTCCTGCTGGTCTCGGCCTCCAACGAGCGGCAGGTCAAGGCGATCGTCGACGAGGTCGAGGACAAGCTGCGTGAGATCGGCGCCAAGCCGATCCGCCGCGAGGGCGAGCGCGACGGTCGCTGGGTCCTCATCGACTACGGCGAGATCGTCGTGCACGTGCAGCACGAGGAGGAGCGGCAGTTCTACGCCCTCGAGCGGCTGTGGCGCGACTGCCCGGCCATCGAGCTGCCCGCCGACGTGACCCAGGCCGGGCGCGCTTGAGCGCTCCTCCGCGTCCGGACCAGCGTTCGGCGGTCGAGATCGCCGAGACCGTGGGGTCGCGGCGGCTCGTGCTGCTGCGCCACGGTCGCACCGCGTGGAACCTCGAGGGCCGCGCGCAGGGGCACTCCGACGTCACCCTCGACGACACCGGTCGGGCCCAGGCGGCCGCGGCCGCGCCGTACCTCGCCCTGCTCCGCCCCGCCGCGCTGTGGAGCAGCGACCTCGCCCGCGCCCGGGAGACCGCGTCGTACGTCGAGGCCGCGACCGGTCTCGTCGCGACCACCGACCCGCGGCTGCGCGAGTTCGACGTGGGGGAGCGGGCCGGGCTGACCGTCGCCGAGTTCGCGGAGAAGTACCCCGAGGCGCACGCGCGCTGGGCCTCGGGCCACATCACCGGCGGCGTCCCGGGCGCGGAGACCATCGCGGACGTGACCGGCCGGATGGTGCCGGCGCTGCACGAGATGGTCGCGTCGCTGGCGCCCGGGCAGACCGGGATCGTCGTGACCCACGGTGCCTGCCTGAAGGTCTCCCTGGTCGCCCTGCTGGGGCTCCCGATCGAGGCGGACGAGGCGATCTTCGTGATGGACAACTGCGGCTGGGCCACGATCGCGGAGCACCGTAGCGGCCGGCTGCGGCTGAGCTCGTACAACGAGACCGCCCATCCGGGCGTCCTGCCGCCGGAGGGGACCCCCGATTTCGCAAGCGACGCACCGAGTGGCTAGTATTCCCCGCGTTGCTCACCCCGGTGGAGACACCGCGGAAGCGATGGGGCTGTGGCGCAGCTGGTAGCGCACCTGCATGGCATGCAGGGGGTCAGGGGTTCGAGTCCCCTCAGCTCCACAACAAGCAGGAGGCTGGCACCCGTGTGGGTGCCGGCCTCCTGTGTCTCCCGGCCGGCGCGCTGCTGAACAGCTCAGCAGTCGCCGGTCGTGACCGCCTCCGTGAGCCGCCGGCCGAGGAGCGCTGCGGCCTCCCGCAGCTCGGCCGGCTCGACGATCCGGAACGGCGCCTCGATCGCCGTGAGCTGACGGGCGTACCAGTCGGGATCGTCGGTGGACGCGACCAGCCGGCTGCGCTGGTCGTCGAGCGCCTCGAGGCGGCCCAGGCTGCGTGGGACCCACCGGGCCGCGGTGTCGACGGGCGCGTCGACGACGACCTCCACCCGGTACCTCCACCCCTCCGAGAGGTGCGCCTCGACGGCACGCACGGGGTCGAGGTCCGCCGGCGGGGTGAAGGTGTCCTCGAGGGTGTCGGCGCTGACGACCCGGTCGAGGCGCAGGACCCGCCGGGCCTCGCTGGTGTGCGACCAGCACAGCAGGTACCACCGGCCGTGGCGCACCACGACCGCCCACGGGTCGACCTCCATGACCCGTTCGCGGCCCGGTCCGAGGCGGTAGCCGAGCCGCAGCCGGAGCGCGGACGCGCTGGCCTGCACCAGCTGCGCCGTCGTCTCGGGGTCGGGGGTCGCGTCGTCGTGATCGCGGCGACCCGCACCCACGCGGCGTACGGCGTCGGCCGGCCCGGCGACCGGCTCGGGCAGGACCCGGATGATCTTGGCGAGCGCGTGGCCGACCGGGGTGGTCGGGTCGCCGGCGGCATGGTCGCCCTCGAGGACCGCCATCACCAGTGCCAGGGCCTCGGTGGTGGTGAACAGCAGCGGGGGCGGCCGGTGCCCGCGGCCGACGCGGTACCCGCCGTACCGGCCCCGGCTGGACTCGATCGGTACGCCGGCCTCGCGCAGAATGTCGACGTACCGACGGACCGCGCGCGTCGAGACCTGCAACCGGTGCGCCAGGCGCTCCGCCGTGATGCCCGGGCAGTCCTGGACCAGCTCGAGGGCCAGCAGGGCCCGTGCCGTGGGGCTCGTGTCGGGCACCGGGGCACCTCCTGTTCCTTGCGGAAGGCTTTCGTCCTGAATGCAGGCTAGCGTCCGACGCATGACCGAGAGCGAGACGATCGAGATCACGCATCCGCCGGTGGCCGGCTCCGAGCTGGACTCCCTGCTCGGTGAGCTGGAGCGGGTCCGCTCCTACCTCGCGTGGAAGTGCGGTGGCCTGGACGCGGCCGGCACGAGGGCGACGCTCGGACCCTCGACGATGTCCCTGGGCGGGCTGCTCAAGCACCTGGCCCTCGTCGAGGACCACACCTTCTCCTGGACCCTGCGCGGGCGGGAGCTCGGGCCGCCGTGGGACGGCGTGGACTTCGACGCCGACCCCGACTGGGAGTGGCGCACGGCCGCGGAGGACACCCCCGAGGAGCTCATGGCCCTGTGGCAGGCCGCCGTGGCCCGCTCCCGCGCCGCCGTCGCGCAGGCCCTGGCCGAGGGCGGCCTCGACCAGCCGGCCCGGCGGTCGCACTGGACCGAGACCCCGAGCCTGCGGCGACTGCTGCTGGACATGGTCGAGGAGTACGCGCGACACGTCGGGCACGCCGACCTGATCCGCGAGTCGGTCGACGGGCTCGTCGGCGAGGACCCGCCGCGGTGAGGCGCCTGCGCGGGCCGCGCGGCTGACTTGGGGCCCGCGGACAGGATGGCCGGGTGGAACCCGATGCCATCGGCCCCGAGGCGTTCGACCAGCTGGTCCGTGACGCCCTCGACCAGCTGCCGGACCAGGCCCTCGAGCTGGTCGCCGAGATCGCCGTGGTCGTGCGTGAGGAGCCGGAGCCGGGCGCGACCGAGCCGGGGCAGCTGCTGCTCGGGATGTTCCGCGGCATCGAGCACACCCGGACCGGTGGGCGGGTCCCCGGCAGCCTGCCCGACGTCATCACGCTGTACCGGCGGCCGATCCTCGCGGTCTGCCGGACCCCGGAGGAGGTCGGCCCCCGGGTGCTGAAGGTGCTCGGGCACGAGGTCGGGCACGCGTTCGGCCTGAGCGAGGGGCAGCTGCGGGCGCACGGGTGGGCCTGACCCCGGCCCACTACGGTGGGGCTCCGACGGAAGGAGCACCGATGGACACCGTGGTCCTCGACATCGACGGCACCCTGCTCGACTCCAACTACCACCACGCGCTGGCCTGGTCGCGCGCGATCGCGGCGTACGTCGACCGGCACGTGGCGGTCTCGACCATCCACCGGGCCATCGGCATGGGTGGGGACCGCCTGGTCGCCGCGGTCGCCGGGGACGAGGCCGAGGAGCGGCACGGCGACGACATCCGCGACCGGTGGAAGCAGGAGTACGACCGGATCATCGAGGACACCGTGCTCTTCGAGGGCGCCCGCGAGCTCCTCGCTGCCATCGGCAGGGCCGGCCCGAAGGTCGTGCTCGCCAGCTCGGGCATCCCCCAGCACGCCGAGCACGCGCTGGAGCTGCTGCACGCCGACGAGCACTCCGACGCGTGGACCACCAGCGAGGACGCCGAGGAGTCCAAGCCGCACCCGGAGCTCATCGGCAAGGCGCTCGACAAGGTCGCCGGGACCGAGGCGGTGATGGTCGGTGACGCCGTCTGGGACGTCGAGGCCGCCGGCCGGGCCGACCTGCCGACGATCGGCCTGCTCACCGGCGGCTACAGCCGCCAGGAGCTGCTCGAGGCCGGTGCCGTCGCGGTGTACGACGACCCCGCCGACCTGCTCGAGCACCTCGATGAGGCGCTCACCAAGGCCGCGCGGGCCTAGGGCCGTCTCTAGCCGACCTCCTCGAGCTCGGACCAGTCGACGGTGGCGGTGCGGTCGAGGTACTCCTGCACCAGCCCCGGCCAGTTGGTGGTGATCCGGGCACCGTCGCGGTACCAGCTCGTGCACCCGGCCCACGCGCTGCGCGCGAGCCGGTCCTGCATCTCCCGGTCGTAGGCCTCCGCCACCTCGGGGCGTACGGCGACGCGGCGGGCGCCGCCGTCGACGATCCTGCGGGCCACCTGGGCGATCCAGCCGGCCTGGGCCTCCATCATCGCGATGATCGAGCTGCCGCCGAGGTTGGTGTTGGGGCCGTAGACGCAGAACAGGTTCGGGAACCCCGGCACGGTGAGGCCGAGGTGGGCCCGGGCGCCGTCGGCCCATACCTCGTGCAGGTCGGCCCCGTCGGCGCCCCGGACCTCGATCCCGGCGAGGAAGTCGGTGGCGGCGAAGCCGGTGCCCCAGATGACCACGTCGGCCTCATGCAGCCGGCCGTCGGCGGTGCGCAGGCCGGCCGGCTCGATCCGGGTCACCCGGTCGGTCACGACCTCGACGTGGTCGCGGTCCAGCGCGGGGTACCAGTCGTTGGAGAACAGCAGCCGCTTGCAGCCGATCGGGTAGTCCGGGACCAGCTTGCGACGCAGCTCCGGGTCGCGCACCTGGCGGCGCAGCTGGAGCCGGAACGCGCCACGGACCGCCGCGAGCAGCGGGCGGGTCAGCGGGGAGTCGCCGCCGAGGGCGCCGTTGAGCCGCTCGGTCAGCCAGAACACCGAGCGGCGCTCGGCGAGCTGGGTCCACGGCAGCCGCCGGAAGAGCGCGTGGTGGCGGGGCCCGTAGGCCTGGTCCGGCTTCGGCACGACGTACGGCGCGGAGCGCTGGAAGACCGTCATCGAGCCGACCCGGTCGACGATGCCGGGCACGAGCTGGATGGCGCTCGCACCGGTGCCGACGACCGCGACCCGCTTGCCGGTCAGGTCGACGTCGTGGCGCCACTGCGCGGAGTGGAAGGCCGGGCCGGCGAAGCTGTCGGCGCCGGGGATGTCGGGGACGACCGGGTTCGAGAGCTGGCCCACGGCGGAGACGACGAGGTCGGCCTCGAGCGTCTCGCCGTCGCCGGTGGTGACCCGCCAGCGGCGCCGCGAGTCGTCGTACTCCGCGGCCTTGACCTCCACGCCGGTGCGGACCAGGTCGAGCAGCCCGGCCTCGTCCGCGGCCCGGCGCAGGTAGTCGAGGATCTCGGGCTGGGGGCCGTAGCGGCGGCCCCACTCCGGGTTCGGCGCCCACGACCAGGAGTAGAGCGGGGTGGGCACGTCGCAGGCCGCGCCCGGATAGGTGTTGTCCCGCCACACCCCGCCGACGTCGTCGGCGCGCTCGAGGATCGTGATGTCCTCCACGCCGACCCTGCGCAGCGCCTGGGCGACGCCGAGACCGCCGAACCCGGCACCGATGACCACCACGCGCGGAGAGCTCATGCGCCGACGTTAGAGCAGGCCACGGGTCACGGCGCGGCCGTCTCGTCGACGGCGCCGAGGTCGGTGACCTCGTCGAGGCTCTCCCCGAGGCACTCCAGGAAGACGTCGGGGTCCGGGACGGCGGCCGTGTCGATGTTGATGCCGATCAGGCAGCGGTCACGGTAGGAGATGAGCGTGGTGTTCAGGGAGGCGCCGATCGTCGGCCCGAACGCGAAGAAGCCGGTGACCAGGCTGCCGGCGAGGTAGATCGGCACCGGGCTGCCCGGCACGTTGCTGGCCAGGAAGTCGACGTGCTTGAGCACCCCGCCGACGTAGGCGCTGGGCAGCAGGTTCAGCCCGCCGGCGATCGCGTCCGTCACGGGCAGCGAGGGCTCGTCGCGGGCGGCCTGGATGGCCCGGTGCACCATGCGCATGCGCGCTCCGGGGTCCGGCTCGCCCACCGGCAGCGTCAGCCGCTGCAGCGTGATCCGGTTGCCCCACACCAGGTCGTCCTCGGACCGGATGCTGATGGGCATCGTCACCCGGAGCGACTCCACCTCGACGTCGTGGCGCTGGTGGTAGTGGTGCAGGGCCCCGGTCACCGCCGTCAGGTAGGCGTCGTTCACGGTCCCGCCGACGGTCTCGGCCGCGTTCCTCAGGGCCGCCAGGGGCACCTCGGTGGTCGCCAGGCGACGGACCATCGCCCGCTCGCGCATGACCGGGGACAGGGTGTCGGAGATGGGCGCGGCCGTCCGGTAGACCGACCGCGCCATCGCGGTGGCCCCCATCGCCGACCCCACCGGGTGCCGCACCCAGTGCGCCAGGCTCGGCACGGCCACGCCGGCGCCGCGCCGGGCCAGGTGCGCGGCGCGCTCGGCCATGGCCCCCACCGCGTCGGTGACCTCGGCGCGGATGCTCATGTCCTCCCCGGCCGGAGCCGACGGCATCTCCCCGAGGTCGGTCCCCCTGCGCTGCAGGTCGAAGAGGACGGTGAGCAGCCGCATGCCGCCCACCCCGTCGGTCAGGGAGTGGTGGATCTTGGCGACGAGGGCCGCCTCCCCGCCGTGGAGGCCCTCGACCAGCGTGAACTCCCACAACGGACGGTCGCGGTCGAAGCTGTCCATCGCCGACTGCCGCGCCATCTCGAGCACCGTGTCCCTGGTCCGCGGCTTGGGAGCCGTGACGCGTCGCAGGTGCCACCGCAGGTCGAAGTGCGGGTCGTAGGTCCAGCGCGGGTTGGTGAGCGGGACCGGTGCGGCGACCACCCGCTGGCGCATGGACGGCATCTGCCGCGACATGCGGTCGACGCGGTCGGCGAACCGGTCCCACGAGGGCGCCCGGTCGAGCCAGAGGAGGACCACGACCGTGGAGCGCAGGGCGGGGTCGCGCTCCATGTGCCACGCGAAGGCGTCGGTCGCCCGCATGTACGCCCCGGGGGGTGCCATGCCCCGACGCTAGGTCCGCCCCGGCGGGGTGGCGAGGGCCGTTGGTCCCCGCCGGCGCTCAGGTGATGGTCATGCCGCCGTCGACCGGCAGCGTCTGCCCGGTGATGTAGCCGGCGGCCTCCGAGGCGAGGAAGACGACGGTGGCGGCGAGCTCGGCGGGGTCGCCCTTGCGGCCGACGGGGATCCGCGGGCCCTGGGACTCGAGGTAGCCGGGCGGGTACTGGTCGGTCATCTCCGACTCGAAGAAGCCCGGGGCGATCGCGTTGACCCGGATGCCCTTGCGCCCGGTCCACTGCTGCGCGAGGTCGCGGGTCAGCCCGATCAGGCCGGCCTTGGACGCGGCGTACGCCGCCTGGGGGAGGCCGGCGGTGGTGAGACCCAGCACCGAGCTGATGTTGATGATGCTCGACCCGGGCTGCATCACCCGGCCACAGGCCTGGGCCATCCAGTAGCAGCCGTTGAGGTTGACGTCGATGACCTGGCGAAACTGCTCGGGCGTCTCCTTCGTGGCGGGCACGGCGGTGCCGATCCCGGCGTTGTTGACCAGGATGTCGACCCGACCGAACTCCTCCATCGCGAGCGCCACCAGGTGGGTGCACGAGTCCGGGTCGGCCACGTCGGTCGCCACGGTCAGCGCCCGGCGGCCGGCGCCGTCCACCAGCTTCGCGGTGTCCTCGAGGCGGTCGGCGCGGCGGGCCCCGAGCGCCACGTCGGCGCCGGCCTCGGCGAGGCCACGCGCGAACGCCACGCCCAGGCCGCTGGAGGCGCCGGTGACGACGGCGACCTTGCCGTCGAGTCGGAAGAGATCGGGGACGGTCTTGTCAGCCATGCCGTGACTGTAGCCACCGGGCGCCGGGGCGGTAGGATGGACCACATGCGGAGGATCCTGCTCCTTACCTAGCCGCGTCGACACGCACACATCGACGCGGCTGCCCCTCGTGCCCGAGGGGCTTTTTTGTGCCCGGAGCCCGATCACCGACCAGACGTGGGAGAGACGAGATGAGCGAGCAGAGCCCGGCGAGCGACCCGGCGGCGCACGACGCCGCGACGTACGACATCGCGGCCGTGCAGGACAAGTGGCGCAAGGTCTGGGACGACCTGGACTCCTTCCGCGCGGGCACCGCGGCGCCGGGAGCCGAGAAGCGCTACGCGCTGACGATGTTCCCCTACCCCAGCGGTGACCTGCACATGGGCCACGCCGAGGTGATGGCGCTGCACGACGTGATCGCGCGGTTCTGGTGGCAGAAGGGGTACGACGTCCTGAACCCGATCGGGTGGGACTCCTTCGGCCTGCCCGCGGAGAACGCCGCGATCCGCAACGACGCCAACCCGGCCGAGTGGACCTACGCCAACATCGAGGTCCAGGCCGAGTCGTTCCGCCGCTACGCGATCAGCTTCGACTGGTCGCGGCGGCTGCACACCTCCGACCCGGAGTACTACGCCTGGACCCAGTGGCTGTTCCTGAAGTTCCGGGAGCGCGGGCTGGCCTACCGCAAGAACTCGCCGGTCAACTGGTGCCCCAACGACCAGACCGTGCTGGCCAACGAGCAGGTCGTCGGCGGCATGTGCGAGCGGTGCGGCGCCGAGGTCACCAAGCGCGAGCTGACCCAGTGGTACTTCAAGGTCACCGAGTACGCCCAGCGGCTGCTGGACGACATGGAGCCGCTGAAGGAGACCTGGCCGGACCGGGTCATCGCGATGCAGCGCAACTGGATCGGCCGGTCCGAGGGGGCGCACGTCGACTTCGACATCACGCTGGCCGACGGCTCGACCCGGACCGTCACGGTCTTCACGACCCGTCCGGACACGCTGTACGGCGCCACCTTCATGGTGGTCGCGGCCGACGCGAGGCTGGCCGACGAGATCGTCGCGCCCGGGCAGCGCGACGCATTCATGGCGTACCTGACCGAGGTCCGCAAGGAGACCGACATCGACCGGCTGTCGACCGAGCGCCCGAAGTCCGGGGTCGACCTGGGCGTCTTCGCGACCAACCCGGTGACCGGCGAGCGGATGCCGGTGTGGGCGGCGGACTACGTGCTGGCCGACTACGGCACCGGCGCGATCATGGCGGTGCCCGCGCACGACCAGCGCGACCTGGACTTCGCCAAGGCGTTCGGCCTGCCGGTGCGCCGGGTCGTCGCGGTGCCGGACGAGGAGAACCCCGAGGAGACGTACGTCGCCACCGCCGGCGACGGCACCTACGTGAACTCCGGCCCGCTGGACGGGCTGACCGACAAGGCCAACGGCATCGCGCGGATCATCGAGCAGCTGGAGGCCGACGGCCGCGGCAAGGGCACGGTCAACTTCCGGCTGCGCGACTGGCTGCTGTCGCGGCAGCGCTTCTGGGGTGCGCCGATCCCGATCATCCACTGCGAGAAGTGCGGTGAGGTCCCGGTGCCGTACGACGAGCTGCCGGTGCGGCTGCCCGAGCTGAGCGGCGCCGACCTGAAGCCCAAGGGCGTCTCGCCGCTGGCGGCGGCCGAGGACTGGGTCAACGTCGCCTGCCCCGAGTGCGGCGGTGCGGCCAAGCGGGACAGCGACACGATGGACACCTTCGTGGACTCGTCGTGGTACTTCCTGCGCTACTGCTCGCCGAGCTACCAGCACGGCCCGTTCGACGAGGACGCGGTGCGCGACTGGATGCCGGCGGCGCAGTACGTCGGCGGCGTCGAGCACGCGATCCTGCACCTGCTGTACAGCCGCTTCTTCACCAAGGTGCTGCACGACATGGGCATGGTCGACTTCGTCGAGCCGTTCAGCGCGCTGATGAACCAGGGCCAGGTCATCAACCAGGGCAAGGCCATGAGCAAGTCCCTGGGCAACGGCGTGAACCTGGGCGACACGATCGACGAGTACGGCGTGGACGCCGTGCGGCTGACGATGGTCTTCGCCGGCCCGCCGGAGGACGACATCGACTGGGCCGACCTGTCGCCGGGTGGGTCGCTGAAGTTCCTGCAGCGCGCCTGGCGGCTGTCGGGCGACGTCGCCTCGCCCACCGGCACCTCGCCGGCCGACGGCGACGTCGCGCTGCGCAAGGTCACCCACAAGACCCTGCACGAGGCCGAGCAGCTGATCGACAGCCACCGGTTCAACGTGATGGTGGCGCGCACGATGGAGCTGGTGAACGCCACCCGCAAGGCCATCGACTCCGGGTGCGGACCGGCCGACCCCGCCGTGCGCGAGGCGGTCGAGGCGGTCGCGATCCTGCTGTCGCTGGTGGCGCCGTACACCGCCGAGGAGATGTGGGAGCGGCTGGGCCACCGGCCCACCGTGGCCCGCGTCGGCTGGCCGACGGTCGACCCGGCCCTGCTGGTCGAGGACGCCGTCACCGCGGTCGTGCAGATCCAGGGCAAGGTCAAGGCCCGCCTGGACGTCTCGCCGGACATCAGCGAGGCGGACCTGGAGGCGCTGGCGATGGCCGACCCGGCCGTGGTGCGCGCGATCGACGGGCGCCCGGTGCGCAAGGTCATCGTGCGCGCGCCGAAGCTGGTCAACGTCGTCGTCGGATAGTTCGCTCCGCTTCACGTCCGGGCCAACCGGCGGCCTCTCGCCGCCGGTTGGCTCGGGGAAGTGCTGACATCTCGGAGAAGCATCCTGTCCGCCGGGCTCGTGACCGGGTCCGTCGCCGTCACCGGGGCCACCGCCCTGCAGCAGGCCCCCGCAGGCGCCGCCGTCACGGACCTCCGGGGGACCGCCGCCTCGCCCGAGCTGCGCCAGGACCCGTTCACGCTCGGGGTCGCCTCGGGTGACCCGTGGCCCGACGGCTTCGTCATCTGGACCCGGCTGGCGCCGTCGCCGCTGGACCACGACGGGCTGGGCGGGATGCCCGCCCGCCGCTACGAGGTCGGCTGGCAGGTCGCCGCCGACCACCGGTTCACCGACGTCGTGCGCGCCGGGGCGGTCACCGCCGGGCCCGAGACCGCCCACGCCGTGCACGTCGAGCTGGCCGGGCTCGAGCCCGGCCGGGAGTACTTCTACCGGTTCCGGGTCGGCCGCCGGCTCTCCGACCGGGGGCGGGCGCTCACGGCCCCGGCGCCGGGGTCCGAGGTGCGGTCGCTGGCGATGGCCTTCGTGTCGTGCTCGAGCTACCCGGCCGGCTGGTTCACGGCGTACCGGCACCTCGCCGAGGAGCGCCCGGACCTGGTGCTGCACCTGGGGGACTACCAGTACGAAGGGCCGGCCGCGGACAACCACCTGGGTCGTTCGCACGTCGGGCCGGAGACCACCACGCTGGCCAACTACCGCCAGCGGCAGGCGCAGTACAAGACGGACCCGGACCTGCAGGCCGCCCACGCCGCGGCGCCGTGGCTCGCCGTGTGGGACGACCACGAGGTCGAGAACAACTACGCCGGCGAGGTGCCCGAGAAGGCCGGGGACGCGGACGGCTTCCGCGAGCGCCGCGCCGCGGCGTACCGCGCCTACTACGAGAACATGCCGCTGCGGCGAACGTCGGTCCCCGCCGGACCCGGCATGCAGCTCTTCCGACGCGTGGGCTGGGGGAGCCTCGCGACCTTCCACATGCTCGACACCCGGCAGTACCGCTCCGACCAGGCCTGCGGCGACGGGTACGACGACTGCAAGGCCGCCGCGGACCCGAACCGCTCGCTGCCCGGGCTGCTCCAGGAGGACTGGTTGGTCAACGGCTTCCGGGAGTCGGCGGCACGATGGGACCTGATCGGCCAGCAGGTCTTCTTCGGGCGCCGCGACCGGGACCCCGGCGCCGCGAGCACGGTGTCGATGGACGCCTGGGACGGGTACCCGGCCTCTCGCCACCGGGTGGTCCGCGGGTGGGTGGACGCCGGGGTCCGCAACCCGGTGGTGCTGACCGGGGACGTGCACGCGCACTGGGCCTCGGAGGTGCTCGCCGACTTCGACGACGACAGCTCCGAGGTGCTCGGGGCGGAGCTCGTCACCAGCTCGATCACGTCGGGGGGCGACGGCTACGACTCCGGGGACGGGAAGCACCCGTGGGCGGCCTGGAACCCCAACCTGAGGTTCTGGGCCAACCTGCGCGGCTACGTGAGCACCACGATCACGCCGGACTCGCTGACCGCGGACTTCCGGTGCGTGCGGGCGGTCACCGAGCCGGGTGCCCCGGTGTTCACCCGGGCGTCGTTCGTGGTCGAGGACCGGGTGCCCGGGCTGCACCAGACGGGCGACCACCCGTCGCCGGTCGGGTCGCCGGCGCGTCGGGCCCGACCGAGCGACGCGCAGATCGTGGAGGACACGGTCGGACAGGGGATTCACAGCTGACTCCCGGGTAACCTTCGCGCCATGCCGGCCGCGATCGTCACCGACTCGACCGCCATGATCCCTGCGGACGTGGCGGCCGAGCGCGGGATCGTCGTGGTGCCGCTGCAGGTGGTGATCGGGGCGCAGGTGCTCGACGAGGGCGCCGACGGCGCCACGCCCGAGGTGGTGGCCGAGGCGTTGCGTGCCTTCAAGCCGGTGAGCACCTCGCGGCCGGCGCCGACCGTGCTGCTCGAGGCCTACGAGGCGGCGGCGCGCGCCGGGGCGACCGAGGTCCTGTCGATCCACCTGTCCGGCGAGATGAGCGGCACCTTCGAGTCCGCCCAGCTGGCATCCCGGGAGGCGTCGATCCCGGTCACCCCGGTCGACAGCCGGCAGGTGGGCGTGGCGACCGGCTTCGCGGCCCTGGCCGCCCACGACGTCCTCGCGGAGGGCGGCTCCGCCGACGAGGCGGCGGCCGCGGCCCGGGCCCGGGCCGCCGCGTCGTCGTCGCTGTTCTACGTCGACACCCTGGAGTACCTCCGCCGCGGTGGCCGGATCGGCGCCGCCGCCGCCCTGTTCGGCGGCGCGCTGTCGGTGAAGCCGCTGCTCCAGATCGAGGACGGCGTCGTGGCCACGCTCGAGAAGGTCCGCACCGCCGCCCGGGCGCTCAGCCGGCTCGAGGAGCTCGCCGTCCAGGCGGCCGGTGAGCAGGAGGTCGACGTCTGCGTCGCCCACCTGGCGAGCCCGGACCGGGCCGGCCAGCTCACCGAGCACCTCTCGACGCGGCTGGCCGACCAGCTCGGCGGTCGTGACGTGTGGTGCGGCGAGCTCGGCGCCGTCCTCGGCGCGCACGTGGGGCCCGGCATGCTGGCCGTCTGCGTGGCCCCGCGGCTCTGAGCTCCGCGCTGCGCGTACCCTCTGGGTCGTGGACCGGGACGACGTGCTGACTCTGGTCGTGCTGACCGTCGTTCCACTCGCGCTGGCCCTGGCGGTGCTCGCGATCAGCCTGAACCACCGTCGTCGCTGGGTCGCGACCGCGAGCATCGTCTCCGGCGTGACCCTTGTCGGGTCCCTGACCGCCTACTGGTGGCTGTGGGGGATCGGGTTCGAGCACGCGGACTCCTACCGTCCGGTCCCGGCGGGCATCGAGCGTGCGCAGGCCGCCGCGGGCCTGGGCGCCGCGGTCGCCTACGTGCTCCTGATCGTGGCAGGCGCAGGCAGCGCCGTCGATGTGACGCTCAGGCGACGGCCCGAGAACCGACTGCGCTGATTGCTGCGGCACCGAGGTGCCGGCGGGGGCTACCCCCGCGCCGCGAGCAGTCCACAGCCGGTGCCACCGCGGCGGCTGTCCACAGGTGCTCGGCCGTGCCCCGCCGACCGACGGGAGTGCTTCCTAGCGTCGCTCCCATGCGAAGTCGCCCCACGCCCGAGCACCAGGAAGCCGTCGCGCGCCGGCTGGCGCAGCTGAGCGCCGAGCTCGCGGCGGTGCGCCCGGCTGCGCAGGAGCCCCCGCCCCACGACGAGCCCGAGGACGAGCCCGACGAGCTCGACGACGGATGGGGGGAGGAGTGGGACGACTGGACCGCGTCCCACACGCGCGTCGCGGGCAACCGGGTGCCGCACCCGCCCGCCGTGCCACCCGCCGTGCCACCCGCCGTGCCACCCGCAGTGCCACCCGAGGACCAGCCCGCGCCGCTGGTGCCCGTCCCCGGCCGGCACGCCTCCCGGCGACCCCGGCGGCTGCTCGCGGCGGTGGTGCCCGAGACCGTGCGCGGCCGGGTGGCGATCGGCCCCTCCCAGGTGGCGGTGCTGGCGGTGCTGGTCGCGCTCGGGCTGGGCGTCACCTGCTGGTGGGTGGTGCGCGGGGGCGCCGACGAGGTGGTGGCACCGGTCCTGCCGACCCCGGCGGCCGGCCTGGTGTCCCTGTCACCGGCGGCGCCGAGCGAGGTGGCGGCGACCGGATCGGCGGCCTCCACGGCCGCGGCGGCGCCGGCCGGCTCGGTGACGGTGGACGTGGCCGGGAAGGTACGCCGTCCGGGCATCGCGGTGCTCGACGCCGGCGCCCGGGTCGTGGACGCCTTGAAGGCGGCCGGGGGAGCGCGCCCGGGCGTCGACCTCTCCGGGCTCAACCTCGCGCGCCTGCTCGTCGACGGCGAGCAGATCCTGGTCGGGGTCCCCGCGCCGGTGGGGCTCGCCGCGTCGGCCGTCCCGTCCGCGGGCGCGCCGGGCGGCCCACTGGTCAACCTCAACACCGCCACCGAGCCCGAGCTGGAGTCGCTGCCCGAGGTCGGACCGGTGACGGCCCAGGCGATCCTGACCTGGCGTGACGAGCACGGCGGGTTCTCGTCGGTCGACGAGCTGCTGGAGGTGGACGGGATCGGCGATGCCACCCTCAGCCAGCTCGCGCCCTTCGTGACCGTCTGACGTGGCCCCGCCGGAGCCGGGCGCCGGCGAGGTCCCCGACCTCCGGATGCCGGCACTGGGGGCTGCCGCGTGGGCCGGCGGCCTGGTCGCCCACTGGCTGCCGGTCCCGGCGGCGGCCGCGGTGGTGCTGGCGCTGCTCATCGTGCTGCTGGCGGCTCGGCACCGGCTGGGGCCGCGGCGCTGGCTGACCGGCGCCGGCGTGCTGCTGGTGCTGGCCTCGGTCGCCTGGGTGGGGGTGGTCCGGCAGCAGCAGGTCACCCACAACCCGGTGTCGGCGCTGGCCGGCGACGGCGCGGTCGCCACGGTCGAGGGGACGGTCACCACCGACCCGCGTGTGACGACCGGCCCGTTCGGGCAGCAGGTGCTGGTGCGGCTCGAGGTACGCCGGGTGAGCGGTCGCGGCGCGACGTACCGCCTGGCGACGCCGGTGCTGGTCCTCGCGGACGAGGGCTGGCGCGACGTGCCGCTCGGCGCGACGGTGCGGGCCTCGGGGCGGCTGGGCCCGTCGCGCGGCCCCGACGTGGCCGCGGTGCTGATGGCGACCGGCCCGCCGCGCACCCTGCACGGGCCCGACGTGTGGTGGCGGGCCTCCGGCGCCGTCCGGGCCTCGCTGCGGGAGTCGGTGTCGGGTCGCCCCGCCGAGCAGCGGGCGCTGGTGCCCGCGCTCGTCGACGGCGACGACGGCGGGGTCGACCCGGCGCTGGCCGACGACTTCCGGGCCACCGGCCTGACCCACCTGCTGGCGGTCTCCGGGACCAACCTGACGCTCGTGGTGGGCTTCCTGCTGGTGCTGGCCCGCTGGCTGTGGGTGCGCGGGCGATGGCTGTACGTCGTGGGCGCGCTCGGGATCCTCGGCTTCGTGCTGCTCGCCCGCACCGAGCCGAGCGTGCTGCGGGCGGCCGCCATGGGCGGGGTCGGGCTGCTGGCCATGGGCTCCAACGGCCGCCAGCGCGGGACCCGGGCGCTCGGGGTCGCGCTGGTCGCGCTGCTGCTCGTCGATCCCGGGTTGGCCACGTCGGTCGGCTTCGCGCTGTCGGTGCTGGCGACGGGCGGCATCCTGCTGCTGGCACCCGGCTGGCGCGACGCGCTGTGCCGCTGGTTGCCCCGCTGGCTCGCCGAGGCGATCGCCGTGCCGTCCGCAGCCCAGCTCGCCTGCACCCCGCTCGTCGCGGCCATCTCGGGCCAGGTGAGCCTGGTGGCGGTCGGCGCCAACCTGGTGGTCGCCCCGGCGGTGGGGCCGGCGACCGTGCTGGGGCTCGCGGGCGGCCTGCTGGGCCTGCTCTGGGCGCCGGTGGGCCATCTCGCCGGGACGATGGCGGCCTGGTGCGTGGCCTGGATCGTGCTGGTGGCCCGCCGGGGCGCGGCCCTGCCGGCAGCGGCCGTCGACTGGGGCACCGGGATGCTGTCGCTGACGGTGCTGACGTTGCTCACCCTCGGGCTCGCGCTCGCCGGACCGGCCCTGCTGCGGCGGCGCAGCACCGGGCTGGCCTGCTCCGGGCTGCTGGTGCTCGGCGTCCTGGTGCGTCCGCCGACCCCGGGCTGGCCGCCGGCCGGCTGGGTGATGGCCGCCTGCGACGTGGGCCAGGGCGACGCGCTGGTCCTCAACGCCGGCCCCCACAGCGGTGTCGTCGTCGACGCCGGCCCCGAGCCCGCCGCCGTCGACGCCTGCCTCGACCGTCTGGAGGTGACCGCCGTGCCGTTGCTGGTGCTCACGCACTTCCACGCCGACCACGTGGACGGCATCGAGGGCGTCCTCGACGGCCGCAGCGTCGGCGCTGTCGAGACCACCCGTCTGCGCGACCCGCCCGGCGGTGTCGGGCTGGTCGAGGAGATGGCCGGCGAGGCGGGTGTCGCCGCCGTGCCCGCGCCGTACGGCGTGACGCGCACCGTCGGCGACGTCACGCTGCAGGTGCTCTGGCCGCCCGCCGACTCGCCCACGGTCGGGCCGGGCGACGGCAGCACCGCCAACGAGGCCAGCGTGGTGCTGCTCGCGGAGGTGCGCGGGGTGCGGCTGCTGCTCGCCGGTGACGTCGAGCCGGAGGGGCAGGCGCGACTCGCGCAGCTGCTGCCGGGCCTGCACGTCGACGTGCTCAAGGTGCCGCACCACGGGAGCCGCTACCAGGACCTCGACTTCCTGCTCTCCCTCGGCGCCCGGCTCGCGCTGGTCTCGGTCGGGGCCGACAACGACTACGGCCACCCGGCCGCCTCGACGCTGGCACCGCTGGCCGCGACCGGTGCCCGGGTGCTGCGCACCGATCTCGACGGCGACCTCGTCGTGGTCGAGCGCGACGGCCGCCTGTCCGCCCTCACGGGCGGGTGAGGCGGGCCCGGCCCGGCACCGGACGGTCGGTGAGCTGTGGGAGGCTGTCCGCACCATGGCAGGCCCCTCCCAGATGCGCACAGCAGACGTCCTCGGCAAGGTCATCCTCGTGACCGGCAAGGAGGAGTTCCTCAACGAGCGGACGGTCACCGGGGTGCGCCAGGCAGTCCGGGCCCACGACCCGGAGGCCGAGCTCTCCGAGACCTCGGCCTCCGAGCTCAGCCTCGCCACGCTCGGGGAGCTGGCGGCGCCGTCGCTGTTCTCCAGCATCCGGTGCGTCGTGGTCCGCGGCCTGGAGAACCTGCCCGACGAGTCGGTCGACGGCCTGCTCGGCTACGCCGCGGCGCCGGCCGAGGAGGTCGCCCTGGTCCTCGTCCACGGCGGCGGCCCCAAGGGCAGCGGCGTGCTCAACAAGCTGCGCAAGCTCGGCCCGGTCACGGAGTCGAAGTCGGGTGACCTCAAGGCCTCGGAGTTCCCGTCGTTCGTCGCGGCCGAGGTGCGCAGCCACGGTTCGTCGATCGACAGGGAGGCGGCCGCGGTGCTCGTGCAGGCGGTCGGCCAGGACCTGCGCTCGCTGGCCGCCGCGGCCGACCAGCTGACCAACGACTTCCCGGGCCAGTCCCTGAGCATCGAGAAGGTCAAGCAGTACTTCGGCGGGCGTGCCGAGGCGAAGTCCTTCGCGGTGGCCGACGCCGCGTTCTGGGGCCGCCGGGAGGCGGCGCTCGAGGAGCTGCGCTGGGCGCTGGACGCCGGGACGGCGCCGGTGCTGGTCACCTCGGCGTTCGCCGGGGGAGCGCGGGGCGTGGCCCGCTACAAGGCCGCCCCGCGGGGCATGCGCGACGCCGACCTGGCCCGCGAGGTGGGCGTCCCGCCGTGGAAGCTGCGCACCATCCGCGACCAGTCCCGCGGCTGGTCCGATGCCGCGATCTCCCGGGCCATCCGCGCGGTGGCCCGGGCCGACGCCGACATCAAGGGTGCCGCCAGCGACGCGTCGTACACCCTCGAGCGGCTGGTGCTCACCATCACCGGGCTGCGTGACCAGCGCTGAGCCTCGACCATCGGAGACCACGGCTCGGGCACGCAAAAAGGCGCCGCCCCCGAGGGGACGGCGCCAGTAGCTGAGGGCCTCAGAGAGAGGCGGCCTTCTTGGCAATCGCCGACTTGCGGTTGGCGGCCTGGTTCTTGTGGATGACGCCCTTGGAGGCGGCCTTGTCGAGCTTCTTGGCGGCGTCGCGGCCGGCCACGATCGCGACCTCCTTGTCACCGGCCTCGGCGGCCTCGCGGAACTTGCGCACGGCGGACTTCAGGCCGGTCTTGACGGCCTTGTTGCGCTCGTGAGCCTTCTCGTTCTGCTTGTTCCGCTTGATCTGGGACTTGATGTTCGCCACTACTGCGCCTTCGTCGTAGGTGTGGGGGTGGTGCTGAGCTGTGGTGCTGTCGGCGCTCCAGCCAGGTCTGCTGGCGCCAGACACGCGACGAGAAAGACTAGCAGCGGGCCGCGTGACCGCCCAAATCGAGTCGCCGCGCCGCGGCGCCCAGCGCCCGAGCCGATTCCCGCCGCCGAAAGTCGCCCAGCGTCGGCAGGTTCACGTCCACCGCGGTGACGGCGCGCCAGGCAAGGAACGTACCGAACCCGACCAGCCAGGATGTCACCGCCCCGTCGCCCGCGCGCACCAGCGCGGGGGAGGCCGCGAGCGCGTCGTCGAACCACGGGAGGTGGACCCGCTCCAGGCGCGCCAGCAGCGGGTCCAGCCAGTCGGCGCCGACGCCTGCCTGCCCCCAGTCGACGAACACCAGCTCGCCGCCCGGCCGCACCAGCAGGTTGTCCTGGCGGATGTCCCAGTGGACGAGCTGGGCGCCCGGCATCGCCGACAGGGCGTCCACGCCGGCCTGGAGCGACCCGGCCCGCTCCCGGACCCAGCCGGGCAACAGGTGGGCGGGGACCTCGTCGAGGTGGTCGAAGGCGTTGCTCCAGCGCGAGAAGTCCCTCAGGTCGTTCAGCCCGCCGGAGCCCGGGTCGGGCACCGGCGGGTCCGGCACGCGGGACCTGGTGACCGCGGCCAGCTCGTCGGTGGCCTCGAGCAGTCGCGCCATCTCCCGGTCGTCGTCGAGGTCGGGGTGGGTGCCCTCGACGTCCTCGAGCAGCAGCGCCACCCAGGCGCCGTCGTCGTACGACGCCAGCAGCTCCGCCCACAGCGGGTGCGAGCCGAGCAGGCCGAGGACGGTCGCCTCGCGGCGGAAGAGGTTCGGGGTGTCCGGGTTCAGCTCGGTTCCGACAGCCTTGACGAAGGCACGCGTCCCGTCGGCGCAGGTGACACGGGTGGCGCACCCGGGCGACATCCCGCCCACCTGCTCGGCGACCGCGACGACCGGGGAACCGAGCGTGTCGTCCACCCAGGCGCGCACGGCGTCCGGCAGGGCGGCGTAGGGCGCGCGGACGCCGACCGCCCGCGGCTGCGCGCCGCTCACGACCAGGCCCGACGCTCGCACAGCCACTGCCACACGACCTCGCCCTGCCACCGCTGCACGTCCCGGACGTACGGCGAGGTCGGCGGCACCGGCTCGTCCGCCGACTTCAGGAAGTAGCCGACGGCCAGGGCCAGCACGATGTCCACGTGCTCGGCCGGCACGTCGCGGGTCAGCGGGTGCGAGGCCAGCACGCCCTCGACGTCGAGGCCGTCGCCGCGCGGGCCGATCATCAGGAAGAGCGTGTCCAGCCACGGCGCCCCCACGACCGGCCAGTTCCAGTCGCACATCAGCACCCGGCCGTCGCTCGCCAGCAGGATGTTGTCGTCGCGGACGTCGGTGTGCACCACGGTCGTCCCGCCGGTCACCTCGGCGAACCGAGCCGCGAGGGCGGCGGCCTCCTCGAGGTGGGGGAGGTCCGGCCGATGGGTGCGCAGGTGGTCCCAGCAGGACGGCCACTGCGCGAACTCCGTCGCGAAGTCGTCGAGGGCCAGCGCGGGTGGCGCGGGGGTGAGCAGCGAGGCGACCTCGGTCATCATGGCGAGCGCTGCGTCGAGGTCGGACTGCCGCCACGGGCGCCGCGGCCGGCGGGACTCGACGTACTCCAGGCCGAGCACCACCCAGTCGTCGCCGTCGTGGGTCCACAGCAGCCTCGGGGCGGGTGCGCCGGCCGGCAGCGCGCCGAGCTTGCGCGCCTCCACCCGGTACGACGTGGCGAACGGCCGCTGCGCCTTGAGCGAGGCCGCCTTGACGAAGTGCCGGCTGCCGTCGGCGCAGGTCAGGACCGAGGCGAAGCCCGGCGTGAAGCCCGCCGTCTGCGACTCCGCGGAGACCACCGGCGAGCCGGTGCGACGCTCGACCACCGCGCGGATGTGCGGCGGCAGGTGCACCCACTCGAGACGTCGCGCGGTGCTGCCGTGGGGGATCGTCGTCGGGATCACCGGCACATCCTTTCCCACGGCCGCGCCACACCGCGAACGGATTGCCGCGGTGGTAGGACTGGCGGCGTGCTGCGCTTCTTCGTCCTCGGGGTCCTCGTCGTGCTGGGTGCACTCACCACCCTGGCGGCCACGCTGGGTGATCCGGGGTGGGCGCTGCTGCTGGTGGTCCTGGTCTTCCTGCTGCTGGTCGCCGTGCACGACCTGCTCCAGAAGAAGCACTCGATCCTGCGCAACTACCCGGTGCTCGGACACATGCGCTTCCTGCTCGAGGGGATCCGGCCCGAGCTCCAGCAGTACTTCATCGAGCGCAACTTCGACGGCCGCCCCTACGACCGGGACACCCGGTCGTCGATCTACCAGCGGGCCAAGGGCATCAAGCAGGAGCAGCCCTTTGGCACCGAGCGCGACCTGTACGCCGTGGGGTACGAGTACCTCGTCCACTCCACCGCGCCGGTGGAGAAGATGGAGGAGCCGCCCCGGGTCCGTATCGGCGGCCCGGCCTGCACCCAGCCCTACGACATGGCGCTGCTGAACGTCTCGGCGATGAGCTTCGGGTCGCTGTCGGCCAACGCGATCGAGGCCCTGAACCGCGGCGCGGCCAGGGGCGGCTTCGCCCACGACACGGGGGAGGGGGCGATCAGCCCCTACCACCGCAACGGTGGCGACCTGGTGTGGGAGATCGGGTCGGGCTACTTCGGCGCGCGGACCAACGACGGCGGCTTCGACGAGCGGGAGTTCGCCGAGAAGGCCGCCGACGACCAGGTGAAGATGGTCAGCCTCAAGCTCAGCCAGGGCGCCAAGCCCGGGATCGGCGGCGTCCTGCCCGGCGCGAAGGTGACCCGCGAGATCGCCGAGACCCGGGACGTCCCCCAGGGACAGACCGTGATCTCGCCGCCGTACCACCGGGTGTTCTCGACACCGCGCGAGCTCGTCCAGTTCATCGGCCACTTCCGCGAGCTGGCCGCTGGCAAGCCCGCCGGGTTCAAGCTGTGCCTCGGCTCGCGGACGGACTTCCTGGCGATCTGCAAGGCGATGGTCGAGGAGGACATCACCCCCGACTTCGTCATCGTCGACGGTGCCGAGGGCGGCACGGGCGCGGCGCCGCTGGAGTACGAGGACCACGTCGGGATGCCGCTCACCGAGGGGCTGATGACCGTGCACAACGCGCTGGTCGGCGCGGGCCTGCGCGACCGGGTGAAGGTCGCGGCCTCCGGGAAGGTCGCCACCGGGATCGACCTGGTCAAGCGGCTGATCCAGGGCGCGGACTACACCAACGCGGCGCGGGCGATGATGATGGCCGTCGGCTGCATCCAGGCCCAGACCTGCCACACGAACACCTGCCCGGTCGGGGTGGCCACCCAGGACCCCAAGCGGATGCGGGCGCTCGACGTGCCCGACAAGACCGAGCGGGTCGTCCGCTACCAGCAGGCCACCGTCGAGCAGGCGATGCAGGTCGTGGCCTCCATGGGGCTGAGCTCCTTCGACCAGCTGCGCCCGCACATGCTGCGCCGCCGCGTCGACCACGGCACGATCCGCTCCTACGCCGAGATGTTCGAGCACCTGGCCGACGGGCAGCTGCTCCGCGACCCGCCGGCATCGTGGGAGCGGGACTGGGTACGAGCCGACCCGGACGTCTTCAACCCCTGACAGGAGTGGCATGACCACCGTTGCCGAGCTGCTGATCGAGGCCCTCGCCGAGCACGGCGTGACCCAGGTGTGGGGAGTGGTGGGCGACGCGCTGAACCCCGTCACCGACGCGATCCGCCGCGAGGACCGCATCGAGTGGGTCGGGGTGCGGCACGAGGAGGCGGGGGCGTTCGCGGCCAGCGCGCAGGCCCAGCTCACCGACCGGCTCGCCGTCTGCATGGGCACCGTCGGCCCCGGCGCGATCCACCTGCTCAACGGCCTGTACGACGCGAAGAAGTCCCACGCCCCGGTGCTCGCCATCTGCGGGCAGGTGCCGCGCGGGGAGATCGGCACGGACTTCTTCCAGGAGGTCGACAACGACACGCTCTTCTCCGACGTCGCGGTCTTCACCGCGACCGTCACCTCCCCCGACCAGCTGCCGGGCCTCATCGAGCAGGCCGGCAACGCCGCCCTCCACGAGCGCGGCGTCGCGGTGCTGACGCTGCCGGGTGACGTCGGCGGCCTCGACCTGCCCAAGGGCACCACGGTCCCGCGGTTCGTCACCGACCTGCCCCCGGCGGCGCCGAGCCACGAGGCCCTCGCCCGGGCGGCCGCGGCCGTGAACGCCGCCGGCCCGGTGACGCTGCTCGTCGGCCAGGGAGCCCGGCACGCGCGGGACGAGGTGCTCGAGCTGGCCGAGCGGCTCTCCGCGCCGATGGTGATCTCGCTCAAGGGCAAGGAGGGGCTCGAGCACGACAACCCCTACGAGGTCGGCCAGTCCGGGCTGCTCGGCAACCACGCCAGCGCGGTCGCCTTCGACGGCTGCGACGTGCTGCTCATGGTGGGGACGGACTTCCCGTACAAGGAGTTCTTCCCCCAGGGCAAGACCGTGGTCCAGCTGGACGCCAACGGCACCCACATCGGGCGGCGGACCCCGGTGGAGCACCCCGTGGTCGGCGACGCCCGCCTCGGGCTGCAGGCGCTGCTGCCGATGCTCGAGCCGAAGCCCGACCGCGGCCACCTCGACAAGGCGCGGTCGTCGTACGACGCGTGGCGGGAGCGCCAGCAGCAGTTCCTCGACCCCGGCTACGACCGCAAGCCCAAGGGGCTGCTGCGCCGCAAGGTCGACAACCCCGACTCCCGCATCCGCCCCGAGCTGCTCGCCGCCATGGTCGACCGCCACGCCGCCGACGACGCGATCTTCACGACCGACACCGGCATGGCGACGACCTGGCTGGCCCGCTTCGTCCGGATGTCGGGCGACCGCCGGCTGCTCGGCTCGTTCAACCTCGGCTCGATGGCGAACGCGATGCCGCAGGCCCTCGGCGCCCAGGGGCTCGACCGGCAGCGCCAGGTCGTCGCCTTCTGCGGGGACGGCGGGCTGTCCATGCTGATGGGGGACCTGATCACCGCGGTCTCGCACGACCTGCCGGTCAAGCTGGTCGTCTTCGACAACGGCCGCCTCGGGATGGTCAAGCTCGAGATGGAGCAGGTCGGGCTGCCGGAGTTCGGCACCGTGCTGCACAACCCCGACTTCGCCCGGGTCGCCGAGGCCATCGGCATGCGCGGCATCCGGGTCGAGCGACCGCGCGACGTCGAGACCGCCGTGCGCGAGGCCCTCGAGCACGACGGCCCGGTGCTGCTGGACGTGCTCACCAACCCCGACGAGATCGCCGTACCGCCCAAGCCCACGCTCGAGCAGGGCTGGGGGTTCGCCATCGCCAAGAGCAAGGAGTTCGTGGCCAGCGCGGAGTGACGGGCGAGTGAGGTGCTTCACGTGCCGGGTCGGCGGCCACGAGCCGGCCTCCCGGCCTCGCCTACGGTGTCGGGCGTGATCCGCGGCTACCGACCCGACCTCGATGGGCTCCGCACCGTGGCGGTCTACCTCGTGCTGCTCTTCCACGCCGGGGTGGGCTGGGCCACGGGCGGCTTCATCGGCGTCGACCTGTTCTTCTGCCTCTCCGGCTTCCTGGTGACCGGGGTGCTGCTCGGCGAGCTCGAGGACACCGGGACGCTGCGCATCGGCCGCTTCTACGCCCGACGGGTCCGCCGGCTGCTGCCGGCCGCGGTCCTGGTCGTGGTGGCGACCTGCCTGGTGTTCACGCTGCTGTGGTCGGTCGTGCCGCGCCTGGCGATCATCGGCGACGCGCGCAGCGCGCTGCTCTACTACGCCAACTGGCACTTCCTGGCCTCCTCCGGCGACTACTTCGCCGCTGACGTGGACAAGAGCCCGTTCCTGCACTTCTGGTCGCTGTCCATCGAGGAGCAGTACTACGTCGGGTTCCCGCTGCTGCTCCTGCTGCTCTCCCGGGTGCCCCGCCGGGTACGGCGCCCGGTCACGCTGGGCGTCCTCGGCGCCCTGCTGGTGGCCTCGCTTGTCGCCCAGCTGGTGCTCGCCCCCGGCAGCACCGACCGCGCCTACTACGGCACCGACACCAGGCTCTACCAGCTGCTCGCCGGCGCGCTGCTCACCACGTGGCTGGCCGGCACCTCCCGGCGGCCCCCGCCACGGGTCGCCCACGCTGCGGCGCTGCTCGGCTTCGGGGGCGTCGTGCTCCTCGGCAGCGGGCTGCTGGCCCTGGGGCCCTCGGGCCGGGGTGTGGGCGCGACGGCGGCGTCGGTGCTGCTGCTCGGCGGCCTGGCGCTCGCCGAGGGCAGCGCGCTGTCGCGGCTGCTGGCGACGCGGGTGCCGGTCCACCTCGGGCGGATCTCCTACGGCACCTACCTGTGGCACTGGCCGGTCATCATCGCCCTCGGGGCGCTGCTGGACGCCGGTGCCGGTGCGGTCGCGCTGCTCACGGCATTCGTGGCCACCGGCCTGGCCGCCCTCTCCTACGAGGTCCTCGAGATGCCGGTGCGCCGCTGGCGACGCCTGGACACCCGCGGCTGGCCGGTCGCCGTCGCGGGTGTCGCCGCCAGTGCCCTCGTCGCCGGCCTGGTGGTGGCGCCCGTGCTCTCCTCGGAGCGCAAGCCGGCCCTGGTCGCGCCGGCGGCGGCAAGCACCGAGCCGGCAGCGCCCACCGAGCAGATCGACCGCCAGCTCGGCCGGCCGGTGCCCTCGATCGACTTCGAGGAGGCCGCGGGGGAGGGGGAGCACGGCACCGAGCACTGGTGCGCCGCCGACGACCCGGGGTCCTGCACCGTCGCCCACGGCTCCGGGCCGCACGTGCTGCTCGTGGGCGACAGTCAGGCCGAGACGCTGGTCCCCGTCTTCGAGCGGCTGGCCCGCGAGTACGACCTGACGCTGTCGGTGAACGTCATCGCCGGCTGCCCGTGGCAGGAGGGGCTGGCCAACGACCGGCTCGCCGAGGGGCGCACCCAGGAGTGCACCCAGGCGCGCGTGGGCTGGTACCGCACCGCGCTGCGGCAGCTGGACCCCGACGTCGTGGTCCTGCTGGACCGCCCCCGTGACGACCCCGAGGAGTGGGGCGGGGAGGTGGCCCGGCGCGACGGCCGCAGCCAGCCGCTGGGCCGCGCCGTCTACGAGACCACCCGCGCCACGCTGCGCCAGGTCACCCGGGTGGCGCCCGCGGTGGTGGTGCAGCGCCTGGTCATGCCCGAGAGCTTCGACCCGCTGGAGTGCCTGGCCGGCGCCGACCGGCTCGGCCAGTGCACGGTCTCGGTGCCGGTCGATCCCTCGGCCAGCGACGGGTACGTCTCGGCGATCGCGGCGCAGGACGAGGACGTGCACCCGCTCTCGCTCGGCCGGGTCTTCTGCCCGACCACCCCGGTCTGCCCGCCGGTGCGTGACGACACCGTGGTGTGGCGCGACGACCACCACTACACGGTCAGCTGGGCCATGCAGCGCCGGCACGCGCTGTGGGAGGCGCTGCTCGGCACCGGGCTGCTCGACGACGGCTCGTCGGGCTGACCTTCGCCGCCGAGTGGGGGCGAGGCGGCACCGGATGGAACAATGGGCGGGTCCCGTAACCCAACGAGAGTCGGCAGTCGTTCCCGTGCCCACCACGCCCGCGCCGCAGCCCGGCCGCACCGATCCCGCGATCATCCGCAACTTCTGCATCATCGCCCACATCGACCACGGCAAGTCCACCCTGGCCGACCGGATGCTGCAGCTGACCGGAGTGGTCGACGAGCGGGCTGCCCGCGCCCAGTACCTCGACCGCATGGACATCGAGCGGGAGCGGGGCATCACGATCAAGAGCCAGGCCGTGCGGATGCCGTGGACGGTCACGGACGAAGCGGCAGCAGGGCACGGCGTCGACTCAGGGCCCGGCACCTACGTGCTGAACATGATCGACACGCCCGGCCACGTCGACTTCACCTACGAGGTGTCCCGCTCGCTCGAGGCGTGCGAGGCGGCGGTCCTGCTGGTCGACGCCGCCCAGGGCATCGAGGCCCAGACCCTGGCCAACCTTTACCTGGCCATGAACGCCGACCTGCACATCATCCCGGTGCTCAACAAGATCGACCTGCCGAGCGCCAACCCCGAGAAGTACGCCGCGGAGCTGGCCGGCCTGATCGGCTGCGACCCCTCCGAGGTGCTCCGGACCTCGGCCAAGACCGGGCTGGGCGTCGAGGCGCTGCTCAACGAGATCGTCAAGCAGACCCCGGCACCGGTCGGCAAGGCCGATGCCCCCGCGCGGGCCCTGATCTTCGACTCGGTCTACGACACCTACCGCGGCGTGGTCACCTACGTGCGCGTGGTCGACGGAAAGCTGTCCCATCGCGACCGGATCAAGATGATGTCGACCGGCGCGGTCCACGAGATGCTCGAGGTCGGCGTGATCAGCCCCGAGCCGGTCAAGGCCGGGGAGATCGGCGTCGGCGAGGTGGGCTACCTGATCACCGGGGTGAAGGACGTGCGCCAGTCGCGCGTCGGTGACACCGTCACCAGCCAGCACAACGGCGCCACGGAGGCCCTCGGCGGGTACAAGCACCCGAACCCGATGGTCTACTCGGGCCTCTACCCGATCGACGGCGACGACTACCCGACGCTGCGCGACGCCCTCGAGCGGCTGCAGCTCAACGACGCCGCCCTGACCTTCGAGCCGGAGACCTCCGGCGCCCTCGGCTTCGGCTTCCGCTGCGGCTTCCTCGGCCTGCTGCACATGGAGATCACCCGCGACCGGCTCGAGCGGGAGTTCAACCTCGACCTGATCTCGACGGCGCCCAACGTGGTCTACGAGGTGACCATGGAGGACGGCACCGTCCACACGGTCACCAACCCGAGCGAGTACCCCGAGGGCAAGATCGCCGAGGTGCGCGAGCCGGTCGTCAAGGCCACGATCCTGAGCCCCTCGGACTACATCGGCACGATCATGGAGCTGTGCCAGACCAAGCGGGGCAACCTGCAGGGCATGGACTACCTCTCCGAGGACCGCGTGGAGCTGCGCTACACGCTGCCGATGGGCGAGATCGTCTTCGACTTCTTCGACCAGCTGAAGTCGCGCACCAAGGGCTACGCGTCGCTCGACTACGAGCGCTCCGGCGAGCAGGCCGCCGACCTGGTCAAGGTCGACATCCTCCTGCAGGGCGAGCCGGTCGACGCCTTCTCCGCGATCGTGCACCGCGACGCGGCGTACTCCTACGGCGTGATGCTGGCCGGCAAGCTCAAGGACCTGATCCCGCGCCAGCAGTTCGAGGTGCCGATCCAGGCCGCCATCGGGGCCCGGGTCATCGCCCGCGAGAACATCCGCGCGATCCGCAAGGACGTGCTCGCCAAGTGCTACGGCGGTGACATCACCCGCAAGCGCAAGCTGCTGGAGAAGCAGAAGGAGGGCAAGAAGCGGATGAAGATGGTCGGCCGGGTCGAGGTCCCCCAGGAGGCCTTCATCGCCGCCCTCTCCAACGCGCCGACCGCGGAGAAGCCCGGCAAGAAGTAGCCTGTTTGGCGCGCCGCGCCGCCGGGTAGGCCCTCGGGTGAGCCGGCGTGATCGCCGGCTCGACGAGCACGACGGGGGAACACGCATGAACGATCAGGTCGCCGTCTCCTGGCAGGGGATGGACCAGCTGGTCTCGATGACCCGGGACCAGTACCTCAACCTGTCCGAGGCGTCGGGTTTCATCTGCTCGGCGCAGCTGGGCAACACCGGCGCCTTCAGCGGGATCCTTGGCCTCTTCAAGGGGTCGTACACCAGCGCCCTGGAGACCGTCACCGACAGCCTGGACAAGGCGATGACCGGTGCCCGCGAGCTCTCGGCCCGGATCGGCGACGTGCGCGAGGACCTGCGCGGCACCGACAGCGGGGTCGCGGAGCTGCACACCAGGATCAACGCCGCGGTCGAGTGCCAGGGATACGTGCCCGGCTCGGGTGGCGGCGTACCGCAGCTCGACGACCAGGTGGTCAACGCCAACGACCTCGCCGACGCTCCTTGGCACATGACCGGCCCGAGGCCGCCGGGCTGGGTGCCCGAGGCCACCCTCAACTCTCCGCTCGGCCTGGTCGACGCCACCATGAGCATGGCCGACAACGCCGACAACACCGGCCAGGGCCTGGACCACGACGACGACATCGACGACTACCTGGGACGGAACGGCCGGTGAGCACGCTCGACATCTCGCTCGTCGACCCGGCGAGCACGATGGTACCCAACACCTCGGGCGGTGACGGGCCGCTGATCGACCAGGTCCGCGACAACTGCGGCTTCATCATCCAGGCGGTCGACTGGGTGACCCGGAAGCTCGGGTTCGACCTGATCGCGGCCATCTTCGACCCGATCGCCGGGGACTACGACGCGGTCGACGCGATGGCCGCCAACTGGGGGGTCCTGGGTGCAGCCCTGGGGCAGGTGGGCGACAACTTCACCGCCCTCGCCGGCGCGACGCCCGGCGTGTGGACGGGAGAGGCCTCCGACGCCGCGATCGCCAGGATCTCCCACTTCGCCGACGGCTTCGCCACCCAGTCCGAAGGGGCCCAGCTCATCGGCGTGGCCATGCAGGACATGCTGGTCGCCACGAAGTCGATCGTGGAGTTCCTGGCCGACCTGCTGAGCATGGTCGACGAGATCGTGCTCTCGATGACCGTCGCGAAGGTGCTCAAGGAGATCGCCACCGGCGGCGCCGGCATCCGCAAGGTGATCGGCCTCGTCCACCAGGCCATCGAGCTGATCAAGAAGCTCGAGAACGTCATCCCGCCACTGCTGCAGGCCTGCGCCTGCCTCGAGGGGATGATGAAGGCCCTCGACGCGGTGTTCCTCGTGGCCAGCTCGAGCGTGAACATCAACAACGGCACCAAGACCGACGACCTGGCGAACGCGGGGTTCTGAGATGACCAGGGCCGGCGAGGCCGACCTCACCGAGCTCCGCACCGTCGTGGCCCGGGCGCGGGAGCAGGCGCTGCGGCTCACCCGGGAGGCGCAGGCCGGTCGCGCCGCCCTCCAGGAGCAGCGTGCCCAGCTGCGCGCCGAGCGGCAGCGGCTCGAGCGCGACGCGCTGGCGGCGTACCGCAACGGGACCCTCGGGCACCAGGAGCGCGCGCTCGTGCAGCGCATCGACCGCGGCGAGACGACGTGGCGCGCGGTCGCCGCGGGCACCGACGACCACTGGACCGCGGCTGCCTTGCGCGAGGCCGTCGGTGAGCAGGTCGAGGAGCAGGTCGAGCAGATGCGCGAGGCCGACCCCGACTTCCTGCGCGAGCACGAGGCCGCCATCCGGTCGGCCGAGGAGATGGCGAGGAGGGCCCAGTGGTGACCGTGGAGACCCAGGAGCAGGTGCCGTTCAAGGAGGCGTTCCGCCGGATCTGGGTCGCCAACCCGACCGGTACGGTCCGCAGCTCCTTCGCGGCCTTCGGCTGCCTGTTCATGCTCGGCATCCAGGTCGCCATGTTCGTGATGGCCGACAACACCTGGGCGCTGCTCGGCGTCGTGGCGCTGCCGCTGGCCGGCTGGTTCATCCTGCGGGGATGGGTCTACCAGCGCCTCCCGTGGCGGGCTCTGGGCCTGCTGCTTTTCGTCCTCGGCGCGATGGTGCCCTTCTACCTGATGTGAGCGCGCCACCCGACGGGACCGCGCGGATGGTTCGCTTCTCCTCGTGAAGGTGGACGTGCCCGAGGGACTCGAGAGCAACCGCGCCCTCGGGCCGGACTGGGCGGCCTGGCTGGACCGGCTGCCCGGCCGCGCAGCCGACGTGCTGGCCGAGTGGGAGCTGGAGCGCGACGGCGAGCCGATGCACGGCTTCTGCTCGCTGGTGCTGCCGGTGCGGACGCCCGCGGGAGAGCGGTGCGTCCTCAAGATCACCTTCGACGGCGACGACGAGAGCGAGTTCGAGGCGCTGATGCTCCAGCGCGCCGGCGGTGAGGCGATGGTCCGACTGCTGCGCGCCGACCCCGCCCGTCGCGCGTTGCTGCTCGAGCGCGTCCACACCCGGGACCTCTCCGGGGTCGGCGACGCGGAGGCGTGCGAGGTCGTCGCCGGGCTCTACGGCCGGATCCACCGGCCCGCACCGCCGCAGCTGCGCACCGTCACGTCGTACGTCGAGCGCTGGGTCGCGCCGCTCGCCGCGCTCCCGCGTGGGGCGCCGGTCCCGCACCGGATGGTGGAGCAGACCCTCGCGCTGGCGCGGGACCTGGTCGCCGACCCGGCCAGCACCGGCGTCACCGTGCACGGCGACCTGCACCACCACAACGTGCTCGCCGCCGACCGGGAGCCGTGGCTGGTGATCGACCCCAAGCCGATGTCGGGGGACCCGCACTACGAGCCGGCGCCGATGCTCTGGAACTGCTGGGACCGGGTGGTTGCCTCCGGCGACGTACGCGGCGCCGTGCGGCGGCGCTTCCACACCCTCGTCGACGACGCCGCCCTCGACGAGGAGCGCGCCCGGGACTGGGTGGTCGTGCGGATGGTGATCAACGCGCACTGGACCATCGAGGACGCCGAGCGGGCCGGGAGCCCGCTCGACGAGGAGCAGCGGGACTGGATCACCCGGTGCGTCACGATTGCCAAGGCCGTGCAGGACTGACCGCGCCGCGGCCGGACCGAAATGAGTTGGCCGGCATCGCCCCGCGCGGCGACAATCCGGGGGTGCCCTCCCTCGTCTCCGTCAACGTCGGCCTCCCGCGCGAGGCCGCCTGGGCCGGCATCGGCCGCACCTCGATCGACAAGCGGCCGGTGCGGCGACCCGTCCACGTGGGCCTGCTGGGCATCGAGGGCGACCAGGTCTCCGACACCAAGCACCACGGTGGGCTCGACCAGGCGGTCTACGCCTTCGCCCGCGAGGACCTCGACTTCTGGGCCGGGGAGCTGGGCCAGGAGATCCAGGACGGCCAGTTCGGCGAGAACCTCACCACCTCCGGGATCGACGTCAACGAGGCCGAGGTGGGCGAGCGCTGGCGCATCGGGGAGGTCCTGCTCGAGGTGGCCTCGATCCGCATCCCCTGCAACGACTTCAAGGGCTGGATGGGTCTCTGCGGCTACGACAACCGGGCCTGGGTCCGGCGCTTCGCCGAGCAGGGCCGGCCCGGGCCGTACCTGCGGGTGCTGGGCGAGGGCGCGATCGCGGCCGGCGACGAGATCGAGGTCGTCCACGAACCCGGGCACGGCGTCACCGTGAGCACGATGTTCCGCGCGCTGACGACCGACCGCAGCCTGCTCCCGGATCTGCTGCGCGTGGACGGCCTGGTGGCCGAGGCCCGCGCCACGGCCGAGCGCTACGTGGCCGCACTGCGATGAGACGGTCCCGGGTGGCTGCACGGCCCCGCACGTAGCCCGGGATGGGGACGCTCGGGTGGGATTGGCTACCGGAGCGTAACCGGGTGATCTAGGTTAGCGGCAGAGACGTCTTCCCCGCCCCGATCGCCGCCGTGCAGGAGTGTCATGCCGATCAACTACGACACCAGCTTCCTCGACCGTCTGGCCCCCAACGTGGCCGCGCAGTTCCTCGACCGCGTGGCCAGGACGCCCGACCGCGAGGCCTACCGCTACCCGAAGGGTGAGGACTGGGAGTCCGTCACCTGGAAGCAGACCGGAGACCAGGTCAAGCGGCTCGCGGCCGGCCTGCTGTCCCTGGGGATCGAGCGCGAGCAGCGCGTCGGTATCGCCTCCAACACCCGCTACGAGTGGATCCTCGCCGACCTCGCCGTCATGTGCGCCGGTGCCGCGACGACCACCGTCTACCCGTCCACCAACGCCGCGGACACGTCGTACATCCTCAGCGACTCGGAGTGCCGGGTCGTCTTCGCCGAGGACGACGAGCAGATCGCCAAGCTCAAGGAGCACAAGGCGGAGCTGCCGCACCTGCTCCGCGTCGTCACCTTCGACGGGACCACCGACGACAGCTGGGTCATCGACCTCGACGCGCTCGCCGAGCTCGGTGACGCCTACCTCGCCGAGCACCCCGACGTGATCGAGGAGACGGCCAAGGCGATCACCCCCGACCAGCTGGCGACGCTGATCTACACCTCCGGCACCACCGGCCGCCCCAAGGGCGTTCGCCTGCGGCACCGGTCCTGGGTCTACGAGGGCGCGGCGATCGAGGTCCAGGACATCCTCCACGAGGACGACCTGCAGTTCCTGTGGCTGCCGATGGCGCACTCGTTCGGCAAGGTGCTGCTCTCCACGCAGCTCGCCTGCGGCTTCGCCACGGCGATCGACGGGCGGGTCGAGAAGATCGTGGAGAACCTCGGGATCGTGAAGCCCACCTTCATGGGTGCGGCCCCGCGGATCTTCGAGAAGGCCCACGGCCGCATCATCACCATGCAGCAGACCGAGGGCGGGCTGAAGGAGAAGATCTTCAACCAGGCCTTCAAGGTCGGGCTGGAGGTCGAGGGCCTGCGCCGCGAGGGCAAGTCGGTGCCGCTGCCGCTGAAGGTGCAGCACGGCCTGTTCGACCGGCTGGTCTTCAGCAAGATCCGGGATCGCTTCGGTGGACGGGTCCGCTTCTTCATCTCTGGCGCGGCCGCGCTGAACCAGGACATCGCGCAGTGGTTCAACGCCGCCGGCATCCTGATCCTGGAGGGCTACGGACTGACCGAGAGCTCGGCGGGCTCGTTCGTGAACCACCCACAGGACTACAAGATCGGCACCGTCGGCCCGGTGCTCCCCGGCAGCGAGGTCAAGCTCGGCGAGGGCGACGAGATCCTGATCAAGGGCCCGGGCATCATGGACGGCTACCACAACCTGCCCGAGGAGACCTCCAAGTCGTTGACCGAGGACGGCTGGCTGCGCACCGGTGACAAGGGCAGCATCGACGCCGAGGGCTTCCTGACCATCACCGGCCGGATCAAGGACCTCTTCAAGACCTCGGGCGGCAAGTACATCGCGCCGTCGGCGATCGAGTCGAAGTTCAAGGCGATCTGCCCCTACGCCAGCCAGTTCATGGTGTTCGGCAACGAGCGCAACTACTGCGTCGCGCTGGTCACGCTCGACCCCGACGCGATGGCCGGCTGGGCCGAGGAGAACGGCATGGCGGGCGCGTCGTACTCCGACATCGTCACCTCGGACACGGTCCACAGCATGGTCGCCGACTACGTGGACGAGCTGAACACGCGCCTGAACCGGTGGGAGACCATCAAGCGCTGGGACCTCCTCGACCACGACCTGAGCGTCGAGTCCGGAGAGCTCACCCCGTCCATGAAGGTCAAGCGCAACGTCGTCGAGACCAACTACCAGGAGAGGATCGACGCGCTCTACGCCTGACCCGGATGGGAGGATGGAGCACGTGCCTCCATCCTCCCTGCCCGTCGGCGACCCGGTGCCCGAGGACGGTGCGCTGCCGCCGGCAGCGCTCGAGGGCGTGGGGGAGCGGCCGTTCGGGCTGTACGTGCACGTGCCGTTCTGCACGGTGCGGTGCGGCTACTGCGACTTCAACACCTACACCGCCGAGGAGCTCGGCGGTGCCTCCGCCGCCCCGGGCGCGTCGCGGGCGACGTACGCCCAGGCGGCGATCGAGGAGGTGCGCCGCGTCCGCAAGGCGCTGGGTGACCGCGATGTCCCGGTCTCCACGGTCTTCTTCGGCGGGGGTACGCCGACGCTGCTGCCGGCCGGCGACCTGACGGCGGTGGTGGCGGCGATCGAGTCCGAGCTCGGGCTGGCGCCGGGCGCCGAGGTCACCACCGAGTCCAACCCCGACAGCGTCACCCGCGCCGACCTCGAGGAGCTGCGCGCGGGCGGGATCAACCGGGTCTCCTTCGGCATGCAGTCCGCGGTCGGTCACGTGCTGCGCACCCTGGACCGCACCCACGACCCGCGCCGGGTGCCCGACGCGGTGGCCTGGGCCCGCGAGGCGGGTTTCGACCAGGTCAGCCTGGACCTCATCTACGGGACGCCGGGGGAGTCGCTCGCGGACTGGGAGGCCTCCCTCGACGCGGCACTGGCCTGCGGGCCGGACCACGTGTCGGCGTACTCGCTCATCGTGGAGGACGGGACCGCGCTGGCCCGTCAGGTGCGGCGCGGCGAGCTGCCGATGCCGGACGACGACGACCTGGCCGACAAGTACACCCTCGCCGACGAGCGGCTCGTGGCCGCCGGCCTGGGGTGGTACGAGGTCTCGAACTGGGCGCGCGACGAGGCCAGCCGGTGCCGCCACAACCTGCTCTACTGGACCGGCGCCGACTGGTGGGGGGTCGGCCCCGGTGCGCACTCCCACGTGGGCGGGGTGCGCTGGTGGAACGTCAAGCACCCCGCGGCGTACGCCGACCGGCTGGCCGCCGGCCGCAGCCCGGCCCACGCGCGGGAGGTCCTCGACGCGGAGAGCCGGCGGGTCGAGCGGGTGCTGCTGGAGCTGCGGCTGCGTGAGGGCCTGGCGCCCGAGGTGCTGGACCCGGTCGGACGGGCGGCGGTCCCCGACCTGGTCGCGCGCGGGCTGCTCGTGACCGCGGGGGACCGGCTGGTGCTCACGCGGACGGGCCGGCTGCTCGCCGACGCGGTCGTGCGTGACCTGCTGCCCTGACTCCGCCCCGCTCCGGTTCGACGGGGGCGTTGGTCAGCTGACCATCCGGATCGTGAGCGGGTAGCGGTACTCCTCGCCCTTGGACGAGCGGATCGAGCCGATGATCGTGAAGACCAGCCACATCAGGCCGACGATCGGCAGCAGCACGAAGCCGACCAGCACGAAGACGAGCACGAACGAGATGATCCCGTAGATCAGGATCGACAGCTGGAAGTTCAGCGACTCGACCGCCTGCCGGCGCACGTAGGCCGACTCGTTGCCCTTGGTGAGCATCACGATCAGCGGGCCGAGGAACGCCAGCGCGATCACCGAGGCGACCAGCGCGCTCCAGTGGGCGGCACAGCCCCAGGTGATCTCCTGCGGGGTGACGCCGCCGGGGTACGCCGGCTGCTGTCCCGGCTGCTGTGCCGGCTGCTGGGGCGGGCCGCCGTACGCCGGGCGCTGCGGGCCGAGGCCGGGCTGGCCCTGCGGGGGTGGTCCCGCCGGGGGCACTCCGTAGCCGCCGCTCCCCGTGCCGGACTCCCGAGGCGGCTCGTCCCCGTGGTGGGGCGGTCGGGTCGGATCACTCATCACGTGCTCCCTGGGTCGGGTTTGCTCACTGTCGGATGAAGCGTCGGTCCTTGGTCTCCACCGTAGTCCTCGGGGCCTCAGGCCGTCACGAAGTCGATCAGCTCCTCGACCCTCCCGAGCAGCGCCGGGTCCAGGTCGTTGTAGGAGCGCACCCCGCCGAGGATGTGCTTCCAGGCGCGGGCGATGTCGGCCTGGTCGCGGTGCGGCCAGCCGAGCTGCTGGCAGGTCCCGGTCTTCCAGTCGATGCTGCGCGGCACGTCGGGCCAGCGCGCGAAGCCCAGCCGGGCCGGCTTGACCGCCTGCCAGATGTCGATGAAGGGGTGCCCGACGATCAGCACGTCCTTGCCGATGGGGGACTTCGCGATGTTCTGGGCGATCCGGCTCTCCTTGGAGCCCTTGACGAGGTGGTCGACGAGCACCCCGACCCGGCGCTGCGGCCCGGGCTTGAAGTCGCGCAGGTGGTCGGCGAGGTCGTCGACACCGCCGAGGTACTCCACCACCACGCCCTCGATCCGCAGGTCGTCGCCCCAGACCTTCTCGACCAGCTCCGCGTCGTGCCGGCCCTCGACGAAGATCCGGCTGGCCCTGGCCACCCGCGCCTTGGCGCCGTGGACGGCGACCGAGCCCGACGCCGTACGCGTCGGCCTGGCGGGCGCCGCGGCGCGCACCGGTGCGGTGAGGATCACCGGCTTGCCCTCCAGCAGGAAGCCGGCGCCGAGCGGGAAGGTGCGCCGCTTGCTGCGGCGGTCCTCCAGCGTGACGGTGTGGAGGTCCCGGTCGACCGCGACGATCTCGCCGCACCAGTCGGTGGTGACCTCCTCGACGACGGCCCCGAGCTCGGCGGGCGCCTCGACGGCGCGGCCGCGCTTCGGGGCGCGCCAGTCGGTGGAGAGGACGTCGGATCCGTAGCGGTCGCGAGAAGTCACCGGACAACGCTAGGTGGGCGGACGGCCCCGGGTCGGGATGACGCGCCGGACGCCCGGACCTCGAGCGGTTCAGTCCTCCAGCTGCTCGTCGTCCCACTCGTCGGCGCCCCGGCCGCCGTCCATGTCGAGATCCGCGGGGTCGACCTCGTCGTCGAGCGGTTGGGCGAGCGGGTTCTCCTCGCTCGGCTGGAGGTCCTCGGGCAGCTGCTCGTCGGTGATGCCCTGCTCGGCTGCCTCGTCGCTGGAGTTCGTCATGCGGCGACCGTACCCACGGGCGAAGAGGGTGAACCTCAGATCAGCGGCAGGCGCTTCTGGCTGCGGGGCAGGTGCTCGTAGCCCCGCCGCACGGCGGTGGCCAGGTGCTCCCGCGGCCAGGGCCACTCGCCGGCCTCGAGGGCCTGGTCGACCGGGACACCGCGCGAGGCGAGGTCCCGGATCGTCTCGGCCACGATCCCGACGGTGTTGCGCTGCTCCTCGACGAAGTCGCGGTCCACGGGGGTGCCGTGGCCGGGGACGACGACGGTCGCCGGCGTCAGCAGGCCCAGCACGATGTCGAGGCTCAGCGGCCAGTCCATCGGCCAGGAGTCGTCGTTGAAGTACGGCGGGGAGGACTCCTCGACCAGGTCGCCCGCGAGCACGACGTCGGCGTCGGGCACCCGGACCACGAGGTCACCGCTGGTGTGGCCGCGGCCGGGGTGGACCAGCTCGACCGCCCGGTCGCCGAGGTCGAGCACCTTCGCGGAGGAGAACGTGTGGTCCGGCAGCACGATGCGGGTCGCCATGATGTCGTCGTGGCGCGGGTCCTCGGGAGCGTCGTCGTACCGCTTCTTGACCTGCTCGCCCCACTTCTCGAGCTCGTCCCGGGCGTTCTCGTGGGCGTGGATCGGCAGCGCGCCGTACGCCTCGCGGAAGGTGTCGTTGCCGAAGGTGTGGTCGAAGTGCCAGTGCGTGTTGACGACCTCCACGACCTCGCCGGCGCCGAGGCGGCGTACGTCGTCCACGACCTCACGGGCCGCGGCCGCCGAGCCGTGCGTGTCCACCACCAGCAGCCCGCGCTCGCCGCCCACGAGGGTGACGTTGACGTCGAACCACTCGTACCGCGCGACCCAGACCCGCTCCGCAACCTCCGTGAACTCCGCCATGCCGCGGACCCTAGAGCAGCTCGTAGCCGCGGGCCACAGCGCTGGCCAGGGCCCGCTTCGGGAACGGCCAGTCGGCGGCGTCGAGGGCCTCCTCGAGCGGTACGCCGCGCCCGGCCAGGTCGCGGATGGTCTCGGCGACGATGCCGATCTCCTTGCGCTGCCGCTCCACGAAGGCCCGGTCGACCGGCGCGCCGTGCCCTGGCACGACGATGCTGCCCGGTGTGAGCAGGCCGAGCACGTTCTCCAGGCTCGACGGCCAGTCGAGGGGGTAGCAGTCCGCGGCGAAGCCGGGCGGGCCCGACTCCTCCACGAGGTCCCCGGCCAGCACGACGTCGGCGTCGGGGATCCGCACGACCAGGTCACCGCCGGTGTGGCCGCGACCGGGGTGGACCAGCTCCACGAGGCGGTCGCCGAGGTCCACGGTGGCCGTCGAGGTGAAGGTGTGGTCGGCGGGCACGATCTCCGTCCCCAGGACGTCGTCAGTGTGCTCGTCGAGGGGCTCGTCGTCGGGCTGGTCGGCGAAGAGTCCCTTCACCCGCTCGCACGCGGCCGCGGTCCGTTCGGCCGCAGTCGCGTGGGCGTGGATCGGGATGGCGCCGTAGGCCGTGCGGAACTCGGCGTTGCCGAGGGTGTGGTCGAAGTGCTCGTGGGTGTTGACCGCCCCCACGACGTCGCCGGCGCCGAGGCGGCGTACGTCGTCGATCACCTGTCGGGCCGAAAGGCTCGAGGCGTTCGTGTCGACCACCAGCAGCCCGCGCTCACCACCGACGAGGGTGACGTTGACGTCGAACCAGGCGTAGCGCGCGACCCAGATGCGGTCGGCTACTTCGTGGAAGCCGGTGTCTGTGGGGAATGGCATGGGGCAGACCCTAGGGCGGCCCGTCCACCCGGGCCACGGGTTTGTCGGGAGCCTGCGTCGAGTGAGTCTCAGTACGCGCGGGTTGTAGTCTTGGCACTCAGGACTTTCGAGTGCCAGAGTCGGGCCACAGCCGAGAGGAGGCGGGATGCAGGAGGAGCGCAGGCTCGCCGTGCTCCGCGCGATCGTGGAGGACTACGTGTCCACCGAGGAGCCGGTCGGCTCCAAGGCGCTCGTCGAGCGGCACCGGTTGGGCGTCTCGCCTGCGACCGTGCGCAACGACATGGCGGTGCTGGAGGAGGAGGGGTTCATCACCCAGCCGCACACCAGCGCCGGCCGGGTGCCCACCGACAAGGGCTACCGCCTCTTCGTCGACCGGCTGACGACGGTCAAGCCGATGAGCCCCGCGGAGCGGCGCGCGATCGCCACCTTCCTCGACGGTGCGGTCGACCTCGACGACGTCGTCGGCCGCTCGGTGCGGCTGCTCTCACAGCTGACCCGCCAGGTCGCGGTCGTGCAGTACCCCACACTCTCCCGCTCCACGGTCCGCCACGTCGAGCTGGTCGCGCTGACCCCCAGCCGCCTGCTCGTGGTCCTCATCCTCAGCACCGGCCGGGTCGAGCAGCGGCTGGTCGAGCTCGAGACGTCGCTGAGCGACGACGAGCTGGCCGACCTGCGGCTGCTGGTCAACCGGGCCGCGACGGGCGAGATCATCGCCGACGCCGCAGCCGCGCTGAAGGGCAGCGTGCCCGACGTCGACGGGCACGCCATCGCCGCGGTCGTCGACTCCCTGGTCGAGGCGATGTCCGACCACCGCTCCGACGAGCGGATCGCGGTCGGCGGGGCCGCCAACCTGGCGCGGTACGGCGACAGCTTCGACTCGGCGGTCCGTCCGCTGCTCGAGGCGCTCGAGGAGCACGTGATCCTGCTCAAGCTGCTCGGCGAGGCCAGCACCGGCGGCGCGGTCACGGTGCGCATCGGCCACGAGGGCCCCTACCAGGAGCTGGCCTCGACCAGCGTCGTGGCGACCGGCTACGGCCCGCGCGACGAGGCGCTGGCCACGCTCGGCATCGTGGGCCCGACCCGCATGGACTACCCCGGCACGATGGCGGCGGTGCGGGCGGTCGCCCGCTACGTCTCCCGCTTCCTCGACGAGGGCTGACCCCCACCCGTACACCAGATCCACGCTCCACCCCCGATCACGCGAAGGAACCCGACTTGAGTCAGGACCTCTACGACCTCCTCGGTGTCGACCGCGACGCGGACGCCGACGCCATCAAGAAGGCCTACCGGCGTCTGGCCCGGAAGCTGCACCCCGACGTCAACCCGGACCCCGAGACGCAGGAGAAGTTCAAGGAGGTCTCCCGCGCCTACGAGGTGCTGTCCGACCCGCAGAAGCGAGCGGCGTACGACCGCGGCGGTGACCCGTTCGGTGGCGCCGCCGGGGGCTTCGGCCAGGGCGCCGGCTTCTCGTTCACCGACATCATGGACGCCTTCTTCGGCGGCGCCGGTGGCGGTGCCGCGGCCGGCCGCGGCCCGCGCCCGCGGACCCGGCGCGGCCAGGACGCGCTGATCCGGCTCGAGGTCGACCTGGCCGAGGCGGCCTTCGGCGTGACCCGCGACCTCACCGTGGACACCGCCGTGCTCTGCGGGACCTGCCAGGGCGAGGGAACGGCGACGGGCACCCACCCGATCCCGTGCGAGACCTGCCGGGGCGCCGGCGAGGTCGCCCACGTGCAGCGCTCGTTCCTCGGCGAGATCCGCACCCTGCGCCCGTGCGCGGCCTGCCGCGGGTTCGGGACGATCATCCCCGAGCCGTGCCGGGAGTGCTCCGGTGACGGCCGGGTCCGCTCGCGCCGCACGATCACCGTGAAGATCCCGGCCGGCGTCGACAGCGGCACCCGCGTCCAGCTCTCCGAGCAGGGCGAGGTCGGTCCCGGCGGCGGGCCGCCCGGAGACCTCTACGTCGAGATCCAGATCGCCAGGCACGACACCTTCACCCGGCACGGCAACGACCTCCACTGCACGGTCACGCTGCCGATGAGCGCGGCCGCGCTCGGCACCACGCTGACGCTGCCCACGTTGGAGGCCGACGTCGAGCAGGGCGCCGACTCCGGCGTGGAGACCACGTTCGAGCTCGACATCAAGCCCGGCACCCAGTCCGGCACCGAGCAGGTGCTCCGCGGGCGCGGCGTCCCCGGGCTCCGGGGCGGGCGGGGCGATCTGGTGGTCACCGTCGTGGTGGAGACCCCGACCCGGCTCGACGAGCGCCAGGAGGAGCTGCTGCGCGAGCTGGCGGCCCTGCGTGGCGAGGAGCAGCCCTCGGGCCACGTCCGGCCCGGGTCGAAGTCGGTCTTCGGCCGGCTGCGCGACGCCTTCAACCCGCACTGATGTCGCTGCCGGTGCACGTCGTGCCGACCCTGGGCGGCGTGACGGTCGGCGCCACGGTCGAGGTGACCGGCGACGAGGCCCACCACGCGGTCGCGGTACGCCGGCTGCGCGTGGGGGAGCCGGTGGTGCTGACCGACGGCGCCGGGCGCTCGGTGACCGGGGAGGTGGCGAGCACCGGCAAGCGGGTCTTCGCCGTCACCGTCGCCGCGATCTCCGACGGAGCCCGGCCCGAGCCCGAGCTGGTCGTCGTGCAGGCGCTGCCCAAGGGCGACCGGGGCGAGCTCGCGGTCGAGATGCTGACCGAGGTCGGGGCCGCGCGGATCGTGCCCTGGGCGGCCGCGCGCAGCGTCGCGGTCTGGAAGGGCGAGCGGGCGGTGAAGTCGCTGGCCCGCTGGCGCTCGACCGCGCGCGAGGCCGCGAAGCAGGCGCGCCGGTCGTGGTTCCCGCAGGTGGACGAGCTCGCGTCCACCGCGGACGTCTCGGCCCTGCTCGGTGCCGCGTCGCTCGGCGTGGTGCTGCACGAGGAGGCGTCGGTGCCGCTGGCATCGCTCGAGGTCCCGGCCGCCGGCCCGGTCGTGGTCGTCGTCGGCCCCGAGGGCGGCCTCACCGAGGCGGAGGTCGCGACCTTCGCGGCCGCCGGGGCCTCCTCGGTCCGGCTGGGCGCCGAGGTGCTGCGCACCTCCACCGCCGGCGTCGCCGCCGCCGCGGCGCTGCTCTCCCGCACCCCCCGCTGGTCCTGACCCCGACCCGGCGCTCGTCGACGCGTCACAGGGCGAGCAGCGCGTCGACCCGAGCGACCTCGGCGTCGAGGTCCGCGCGCTCTGCCCGGGCCAGCCTGCGGAACGGGTCGACCTCGACGCGGCCGTCCACGAGCCGCCAGAGTCCCTCGAGCATCCCGTCGACGAAGACCGTCTGGGCGGTGCCACCGTTGGCGCCCATCCAGCGGCGCCGGTTCTCCGGGGTGGTGACCCGGTCCCGTCCCGCATGGGCGAGCCACAGGTTGTCGTAGGTGCCGAGCAGGCGCACCGGTGCCGGGGCGTCCTCGTCGGCGAGCCGGCCGTCGGGTACGTCGTACAGCGTCCGGGCGCGTTCGTCCTCGTACCGCACCAGGTCGTCCATGCCCGCGACCAGCTTCGCCAGACCGGTCACGCCGGACCAGGCCGTCACGTCCGCGGCCGTCGCCGGGCCGAACGCTCCCAGGTAGCGGCGTACGACGGCCGCGGGGTCGGGTTCGCCCAACGGTGTGTCCACCCACCGGTCGAGGCGGTCGTAGACGACCCCGCCGGTCTGCTTCCACCGGCCCCGCGGTGGCAGCTGGACCAGGGGAGCAGCGACGCGGGCCAACCCGCTCAGCGCGGCGACCGGGACCTCGGGGAACGCGTCGGCCAGGGACTCACCCAGGGTCCGGACGTTGACCGGGCCGGCCGCGAGCGCTGCGGCGAGGGCCGCGGCGAACGCGTCCGGGTCCAGGTCGCACGCGGGGCGGTACGTCGCGCTGCCCCGCATCTGCTGCTCGAGCCGCGCCTGGACCCACGGTCGTAGCGTCAGCGCGTCCTGGGCCGTGAGCAGGTGGATCGTGCCGCGCATCGTGAGCAGGCGGACCAGGGTCCGGTCCTCGAGGCCGCGGCTGACGTCGTACGGGTCGAACGACGTGAGCCGGGCGTGCAGCGAGAGGTACGGCGGCAGGTTGTCCTGCGCCTGCAGCCCGACGAGGTGCCGGACCATCGTGTCCACGGGCAGGTCCGTCCGGGCCAGCAGGTGCTGTCGCTGCAGCAGGGTCCGGTTCAGCCGGCGGGCGGTCAGGCGCGAGCTCACGACGGGTCGGCGCTCTCCTGCGTGAACAAGCTACGGGTCAGGGGATGGTGATGGTGCGGGTGTCGGTGAACGCGCCGCTGCCCTCCGTGCCTCCGGACGGGTCGTCGGTCATGGCCATCACGAGGTACCTGCCCGCCGGGACGCCGGAGAGGTCGATGGTGCCCGAGAACGGGAACAGCTTGTCGCCCATCCAGGCCTCGGCGGTGAACGGCTCCTGGGCCACGATCTCGGTGCCCTCGTAGCGCTGGACGCGGACGACGACGTTGGCCTCGAAGGAGTTGGCCACGCCCTCGACGGCCAGCTTGCCGTTGTCGACGACCTGGCCCTCCGACGGCGAGGTCAGGGAGACGTGGGAGAGCGTGTCGAGCACCGGGGCGTTGGCCACCGGTTCGGAGGTGTCCACGCCGAGCACCGTGTCGAGCGAGAAGTGGACCGGCACCCGGGACTGCACCGCGGCCTGCACCGTGTAGACGACCTGCTGCACCGCCTCGCGGGCGTACTGCTCGGTCATGCCCGCCGGCCGCTGCGCCAGCGAGCTGTCCACCACGACGTCGACGACGCCGTCCTTCAGCACCCCGTCCGTGAGGTCGCCGGGCTTCCAGGGCGTGGAGTAGTCGGGATCGTGCGGGTCGGCGACCAGCAGCTGCAGCGCGCCGTCGACCGGGTCGGTCGCCTCCACGCGGTCGAACTCCCGGTAGAGCCGCGGGCCCTGCGGGGTGTCCCCGAGGTAGTACCCCGCCAGCGTCGAGGACGTCGTCACCGGGGACGCGGAGGGCGCGCTGCTCGCGGTGGCGTTCTGGTCGGGGCTGGTGACCGCCTTCGTCGGCGTGTGCCGCGGACGGTGCGAGGCGGCCGGGGTGGTGTCGTCGGAGCCGGTGAGCCCGAGCTGGTCACCGGCGAACGCGATCGCGCCGATCACGGCGGCGGTGGCCACGACGGCACCGCCGACGGCGTAGGTCCAGGGGCGGCGAGCGGACAAGGGAGTCACCTTCGTTCGGTTGCGGATGGAGTCGAGGGCCTCGCGGGGCTCCACGTCGGACACGGCGTCCGAGAGCAGCGCGGCGAGGCGGGTGTCGTCGTCGGGTCGGGAGCCGGGAGTGTGGGGCTCGGTCACGTCAGTCCTCCCACTGGTCGCGCAGGCGGTCCCGCAGTGCGGCCGAGCCGCGCGACGCGTGGCTCTTCACCGCTCCGCGACTGATCCCGAGGGTGTCGGCGATCTCGGCCTCGGACAGGTCGAGGTAGTAGCGCAGCGCGAGGACCTCGCGCTGGCGCCGGGGCAGCTCCCGCATCGCGTCGAGCACGGCGTCGCGCCGCGAGGACGCGGTCACCTCCTCGTCGGCGCCGCTGGCGTACGCCGGCACGCTGCGCTCGGCATGCCGGGTCACGACCGCCCGGTGCCGCAGGGCGGACCGGGAGCGGTTGACCACGGTCTGGCGCAGGTAGGCCAGCGCGAGGTCGGGGTCGCGGAGCCGGGACCAGCGCGCGTGCACGGCCACGAAGGCGTCCTGGACGACCTCCTCGGCCGTCGGTACGTCGCGCACCAGCAGCACTGAGAGCCGGACCAGCCGGCGCCAGTGCGCGGCGTACAGCCGCTCCAACGCGTCGTCGGCGCTCCACACCTCGCGCCCCCCTTGCATGGGTCATCACGCTAGTGCCACGCGCAGGGTGGCCCGGGGGTTTACACGCGCGACGCGGGAGGTTTCATGGACATCCGTGTCAGCATGACCAGGACGAGAGGGAGACACATGGCTGCGGCATCCGACTGCCTGTTCTGCAAGATCGTGGCCGGGGACATCCCCGCCGAGGTCGTGCACGTGACCGAGCACGCGGTGGCGTTCCGCGACATCAACGCCCAGGCGCCGACGCACGTGCTCGTCGTTCCCCGGGCCCACTACCGCAACGCTGCCGAGCTCGCCCACGGCGACCCGGAGGCCACCGCCGAGCTGCTGCGGGTGGCCGCGGCGGTCGCCGAGGCCGAGGGGCACGAGGACTACCGGCTGGTGTTCAACACCGGCGAGAGCGTCGGCCAGAGCGTCTTCCACACCCACGTGCACCTGCTCGCGGGCCGCGCCATGACCTGGCCGCCGGGATGAGAGCCGCTCGGCTTCGGGCGTGGGCGGCGGTCGCCGCCGTGCTGGCGCTGCTCGCGGCCTGCTCACCGGGCGGTGCCGAGGACAGCTCCGACCCCGCCGCACCGTCCACCGACGGTGTGGCGAGCCCCGGTGCGCCAACCGCGACCGACGGGTACGCGAGCCCGGCGGCCCGGCCGAAGCCGGTGCCGCTGCGCGCCGGCGAGAAGCGGCTGACCCTGACGATGCCCGCGGAGTACACGCCCTCCGCCCCGACCGGGGTCGGCACCGACGACTACCGCTGCTTCCTGCTCGACCCGGGGCTGGCCCGGGACGGCTACCTCACCGGCACCAACGTGCTGCCGGGCAACCCCGACGTCGTGCACCACGTGATCCTCTTCCGGGTGAGCCCGGACCAGGTCGCCGCGGCCGAGCGCAAGGACGCGAGCGAGCCCGGCGAGGGCTGGACCTGCTTCGGCGGGACCGGGCTGGCCGGCGACTTCACCAACCTCGACGACGCCAACTGGCTGGGCGCCTGGGCGCCGGGCGGCAAGGAGTCCGTGACGCGTCCGGGGTACGGCGTCGACCTGCCGCGCGGGTCGCAGATCATCATGCAGGTCCACTACAACCTGCTCGCCGGTGACAGCCCGGACGCCTCGTCGGCGCAGATCCGGGTCGCCCCGCACAACGCCGGGCTGACGCCGCTGCACACGTTCCTGATGCCCGCGCCGGTCGAGCTGCCGTGCCGTCCGGGGCACGACTCGTCGCCGCTGTGCGACCGGGACGCGGCGGTGGCCGACGTGAAGGCCCGCTTCGGCGACGGCCCGGGCTCCACCAACGACCTGCTCTACTTCCTGTGCGGCGGCAAGCCGCAGCCCTCCCCGGTCACCTCGTGCACCCGGCGGGTGCTGCAGCCGACGACGATCCTCGGGGTCGCCGGCCACATGCATCTGCTCGGCAGGTCGATCCGGATCGAGACCAACCCCGGCACCCCGCAGGCGCGGACGATCCTGGACATCCCGGTGTGGGACTTCGACAACCAGGGCGCCAAGCCGATCCCGCCGGTCCACCTCGACCCCGCCGACACCGTGAAGGTGACCTGCCGGCACGTGCAGTGGCTGCGCGACGAGCTGCCGGCGTTCGAGGGCCAGGAGGAGCGGTACGTCGTGTGGGGCGAGGGCACCACCGACGAGATGTGCCTCGGCATCCTCCAGGTCGCGTTCGGCTGATATGTAGGGATCTCCTGTCAAGGGGCAGGGTGAGGCGCCGTCGCGACTGGTTGTCGTGGCGGCGCCTCTGTTCTGGCGTGGGGTCGGTGCGGGTTCAGCGTGTCTGCGACGCGCGGTCG
>NZ_BAAAQR010000017.1:0-110575 GCF_039531775.1 Nocardioides koreensis
GCGTGGGACACGAAGACCTCCGTGGTGATTCAGGTGTGGGTGCGTGGTTGCTCCACACCTCACCCGGAGGCCTTCGTCATCGTCCAGCAGGCACGCCGTACCTAACGTCCGTGGTCAGTACACCTAGGGCGCCCGTCCCGGCGGAGCCGACGGTGAAGAAGGGGTTCGACGGCAGCAGGACCGAACCCCGGGAGTGCCCATGAAGACGGACGCCGCCACCGAGACCTCGCTCGCGTCGCGATGGGGAGCCTGGGCGGCACGGCGGCACTGGTGGGTGCTGGGCGTGTGGGCCGTGCTGCTCGTCGGGTCGTCGGTCGTCTACCCCTACCTCGAGTCCCAGCTGGTGGCTCCGGACTACAGCGTCTCCGGCTCGGACTCCGACCGTGTGAACGAGCTGATCCAGGACAACTTCACGGCGGCCGGCTCCGAGCAGGACGTCATCGTCTTCAGCTCCGACTCGCTCGTCGTCACGGATCCGGCGTACCGCAAGGTCCTCGACGAGGTGCTGGCCGACGTACGGGACGAGCCGGGCGTCGCGTCCGTGCTCGGCCCCGACGACCCGGGCGCCGAGGGGCAGATCTCGGCGGACGGGCACGCGTCCCTGGCCGCCGTCGGCCTGTCCGGGGACGACAGCCAGCGGGGAGGCCACGCCGCGGACATCCAGGACACGATCGACGCGGCCGTCGGCGACGGCCCGGTCGAGGCCTACCTCGCCGGCATCTCCCCGAGCTCCAACGACGTGACGAAGGTCGAGACCGCCGACGTGGAGCGGGCGGAGTCCTTCGGCCTCCCGGTCGCCTTCCTCGTCCTCCTCTTCGCCCTGGCGGCCCTGGTCGCCGCCTTCATCCCGCTGGCGCTCGCGTTGTCGGGAGTCACCGTGACCTTCGGGGTGCTGACCGCGCTCACGGGAGTCATGGACTTCGACGCGTTCCTGCTCTCCATCATCACGATGATCGGCGTGGGCATCGGGATCGACTACTCGCTGTTCATCATCAGCCGGTTCCGGGAGGAGCTCGTCCGGCGCGAGGACGCCCCCGACGCCGTTCCCGCTGCTGTCGGGGCGGCGATGACCACGAGCGGTCGGACCGTCGCCTTCTCGGGCGCCATCGTCGCGATCTCGCTGTTCTCGCTCTTCGCGGTGAACTCCCCGCTCTTCCACGAGATGGCCATCGGCGCCGTGCTGGTCGTGGTCTGCACGCTCGCGGCGGCGTGGAGCCTGCTGCCGGCGCTGCTGGGGGCGCTGGGGCACCGCATCAACCGCGGGGCGCTGCCGCAGCGCTTCCAGCCGGCCGAGGACCGCCCCGGTTCCGTGGACCCCGCGCGACCGGAGGGCACCGGGTTCTGGGCGCGGTGGGCGCACACGGTGCTCGACCACCCCTGGCTGGCCATCCCCGCGGCCGCGGTGCTCATCGTGCTGACGCTGCCCGTCTTCGGGCTCAAGCTCGGCATCGACCTGGGCCTCGCCGCGCTGGCCGACGAGCCCTCCGGCAAGGCCGAGATCATCCTCGCGGACTCGTTCAGCGAGGGCGCCATGTCACCGGTGCAGGTCCTCGTGTCCAACCCGGACGGCGGCCCGCTCACCACGAACGACCTCGAGGCGGTGGACCGGCTCACGACCGAGGCCTCCCGGGACCCGCGGGTGGCGGACGCCTTCGCCGTCACGACCATGCTCCGGCAGGCAGGTCTCCCGTTGACCGCGGAGGGCCTGGCCACGCTGGAGCAGTCGAAGGACCCCGCCGCGGCCACGCAGCTCGCGCAGACGGTCAACCTCGAGGACGGGGCGGACCGCACCATCGTGACCCTCGTGCCCAGCGTCGCCATCGACTCCACCAAGGCGGGCGACCTCGTGAACGAGCTGCGCGACGAGACCATCCCCCCGCTGACCGGCGCGGACGGCCCCGAGATGCTCGTGGGCGGCGCGAGCGCCCAGTTCGTGGACCTGTCGGACGAGACGCTGGGCAAGCTGTGGGTCGTCATCGGGCTGGTGCTCACGCTGTCGTTCCTCTACCTGATGGTGGTCTTCCGCAGCCTGCTGATCCCACTCAAGGCCGTGGTGATGAACCTGATGGCCACGGGTGCGGCGTTCGGGCTGACGGCGTGGGTGTTCGAGGAGGGCCACCTCGAGGGCTTCTTCGACTTCACCAGCGTCGGGTTCGTCCAGGTCTACCTGCCGATCATGACCTTTGCGCTGCTGTTCGGGCTGTCGATGGACTACGAGGTGTTCCTGATCCGCCGGATGCAGGAGGAGTGGGTGGCCAGCGGCGACAACGAGCGCGCCGTCGCGACCGGGCTCGCCCACACGGCCCGCCCCATCGCCGCCGCGGCCGCGATCATGGCCGCGGTGTTCGGCTGCTTCCTGGTCGCCGACGTGCTGGAGCTCAAGGAGTTCGGCCTGGCGCTCGCCGCGGCGGTCGTCCTCGACGCCACCCTGGTCCGGCTGCTGATGGTCCCGGCCATCATGAAGATCGCCGGAACCGCCAACTGGTGGCTGCCGAGGTGGCTGCAGAAGATCCTCCCCGACCTCCGGCTGGACTGACCGGTCCCCGAGGGTCGTTCGCCTCTGGGCCGGCCCGCCAACGGCCCCGGACCATGACGTCCTCGACGTCGAAGGGGGACTCGGATGGCGGCGACGCGACGGTGGGTCGCGGGCGGGGTCACGGCGCTGCTGGTGCTGGCAGGACTGCTGGTCGCGACCCCCACCACGGGCCTGCCCGGTCCTCCGGCGCCCGGCGCCACGGCGGAGCCCCGCGAGCGGGCCCGCGTGCGCCAGGGCCCGTCCGGCCCGGAGCTGGTCTGGCGGTCGCCGGCCAGGCTGCCGGTCACCGACGGCCGCCCGGAGTTCCGCGTCGGCACGCGCCTCCTGGGCCATCCGCGACTCGGGCCCGACCGCCGGACGCTGACGCTCCCGGTCAGCGGTCTGGGCACGGTGCGGCCCGACCGGGTGCAGGTGTGGCTGGGTGCCCGCCGCCTCGACGCGGGGACCGGCACGCTCCCCGGCCGGTCGCCCGTCGCCCGGCCCGAGAGCGGCACCGCTCCGGCGGCCGACCCCGGACGGGCGGGTCCGTACGCCGTGCGGTCCTTCGACTACTCCGCCGCCGACCTGCCGTGGTGGCAGTTCCCGGAGCCCCTCGAGGTGCTCGGCCACGCCGTGCTGCCGGTCGGGGTACCGGACGCGCCGCTGGTGCTGTTCCTCCACGGCCGGCACAACTACCTGCTACGGCCCCGGTGACACCGGCCGATGGCCGTGCACCGGCCGGTCCAGGCCGGTGCCGAGCTACCTGGGCTACGAGTACCTCCAGCGGGTGCTGGCCAGCCAGGGCTACGCGACGGTCAGCATCTCCGCCAACGCCGTCAACGCCCAGGACGGCGACACCCCCGACGGCGGTGCCCGCGCCCGCAGCGTCCTCGTCCAGCACCATCTCGACCTGCTGGCGCGATGGTCGGCCGACGCCACGAACCAGCGCTGGGGCGGCCGTCTCGACCTGGGCAGCGTGGTCCTCGTCGGGCACAGCCGCGGCGGGGAGGGCGTCGACCAGGCCGCCATCGACGGCGCCGCCGGCGACCCGTCGTACCACCTGGCCGGGCAGGTGCTGCTCGCGCCGACGGACTTCGGCTGGCAGACGGCGCCCTACCTGCCGACCGAGGTGCTCCTGCCCTACTGCGACGGCGACGTCAGTGACCTGCAGGGGCAGCGCTACGTCGACGCTGCGCAGACCCAGACCGACGACGACCCGACGCTGCGCAGCAGCGTGCTGCTCCGCGGCGCCAACCACAACTTCTTCAACACCGAGTGGACCCCGGGCATCTCGGCGGCGCCCAGCTTCGACGACTGGTTCGACCGCACCGACCCGGTGTGCGGCAAGGCCTCCCCCACCAGGCTGACGGCGGCCGAGCAGCGCCGGGCCGCCCGCACCTTCGTCGCCGCCGGCGTCCACGCCTTCCTCGGCGACGGCACCTCCGCGGCGCTGCGGTGGCTGGACTCCGGGCACCCGGTCGCGGTCCGCGCCGCGGGTCCGGCGCTGGCGTGGACCCACGCGCTGGGCGGCCGACGCGAGACGCTGCGACTGGGTCACGGGGCCACCCCCGCGGGCGCCGGGGTGTCCTGCCGGGCCGGCCTGCCGCTCGGCGACGGCGGGACCGGCCGGCCGGTCCCGTTGTGCGGCACCCGGGAGTTCTACCGCCAGCCGCACTGGACGCCCAGCGCCCGCGCGTGGGCGTCCGTACACGCCGCGTACGCCGCGGGTGGCCTCCCCCGCGACCTGTCCTTCACGTGGACCCGCACGGGCGCCCGCGGTGGGTTCGCGCTGGACCGGCCGCTCGACCTGAGCGGCGCACAGACCCGGCTGGACCTGCGCACGGTGGTGCGACCGGGCACCGGCCCGGCGCGGCTCGAGGTGGTGCTGGGCTCCGGTGACCAGGAGTGGGCCGGTCCCGTCCGCACCCTGGCGCCGTTCCCCGGCCGAGCCTGGCTCGCCGCGCTCGTGGCGCGCACCCTGCGCGTCGACCCGGCCGACTACGCCGGTCACCTCGACCTCGCCCGGGTCGACCGCGTCGAGCTGCGGTCGGTGAGCGCCCGGGGACAGGTGTGGGTGCTCGACGCGTCCCGGCGGCAGCGCGGCCTCGACCCGGCGCCGGACCGCTCGTTGCCGGCCATCCGCCTGGGCCGGGTCACCCGGCCCGAGGGGGACGCCGCGACCGGCGGGGTCGCGCAGGTGCCGTTCCGGGTGCTCGGCGAGGTCACCACCCCGGCGAGGTTCGCGATCGCGGCCGACCAGTGGACCTTCGACTGGACCGCGCCCGCCCAGCTCGCCGTCGTCACCGTCCGTCCCGGACAGACGCAGGGCACGATCGGCGTCCGCTACGAGGCCGACGACCTGCAGGACCTCCCCCGCCAGCGGCAGCTCGTGTTCGCGGCCCCGGTGCACGGCACGGTGACCAGCGGCTTCGCCGGTGCCGCGACCATCCGGGACGACGACCCGGCACCGACGGTGACCTTCGAGCCGGTACGCCGGACCGTGTCGTACGGCGACCCGCTCGCCTACCGGCTGACCCTCTCCGCCCCCGTCGACTACTACCCGGTGAACCGGCTCCGTGCGGTGCGCGACGAGCGCTTCCGCGCGGTGCGCACCTCCGACGTGCCGCGCAGCTGGCTGCGTGCGCAGCTGGGTCGGGTGCCCCTCGACGTGCCGCTGTGGCGGGTCTGGCGCTTCGGCTTCGTGGACCTGCCGCCCGGGCGGACCCAGGCCCGGGTGGAGGTGCCGACCCTGGAGGACCCGTTGCACCCGGGACGCAAGGCCCTCACCCTGCGCCTCACCTCGCGCCACCTCACACCGCCGCGGCAGGCGACGGTCCGGGTGCGCTGAGCGGCGTGCCCCTCAGCCTCGAATCACCGATTCGAGGCTCAGCGCGGCAGCGCGACGAACTCGGGCCGACCGATCTCGGGGTCCTTGAGCAGCCGCTGGAGGTCGGTGGTGTTGCGCGAGATCGACACCAGCAGGTCCCCGGACTTCAGCGGGACCTCGGGGTGCGCCAGCGGGGCGTACTTCAGGTTGCCGGTGTCGAACCCGCCCGGGGCCTTGAGCTCCTTGACCGGGGTCCACGGCCCCCACGGGTTCGGCGCCGTCCACTTGTAGACGAAGTCGCTGATGTCGCCGTCCCGCTTCGAGACCGCCACCCACTGGCCACCGAGGCTGTCCACCGACAGCGTCTGCGAGACCCCGCCCTGGCTCGGCAGCACGGCAACCGCCTGCGGCGGCTTCGACGACCAGCCCGACCCGTCCCACACCTGCCACCGCTTCCGGTTGCCCGGGTCGGCGGCCGGGGTACGGGCGAGGTAGAGCTCGCGGCCGAAGTCGTACTGCTGTCCGGTCAGCCGGGTGCCGTACACGTAGAACCACCGGCCGTGGACGGTGGACGCGGCGCCCCAGTTGACCTGCTCCTGGTTCCGCGAGTCCGGCGTGATGTCGACGACCTTGTCCGGCTGGGGCGCCTGGCCGTCCTCGACGGTGAACACGGCGGCGGTGGTGCCGAGGAAGGTGAACCCGAAGGAGCCGCTGTGCCCCCGATCGATGCGGGAGCAGAGCACCAGGACCACGTCGTGCCCCTGGGAGCGCCCGACCGCCACCGACATCGGCCAGCGCACCACGTTCGGAGACACGTCGGGGATCACCGGGCCCTTCTCCTTGGTGACGAGCTGCGAGACGCAGCGACCCGACGAGACCAGCATCGAGTTGGCGACGATCGGCGGCTCCAGCTTCGTCCGGGTGGTGTCGCCGAACAGCCAGACCAGCCGCCCGTCGCTGAGCCGCCCGCTGGCCCCGATGTCACCGGCCTGCCACCCGGGCAGGTCGACCGAGGCACCCAGCTTGTTGAGCTCCGCGACCGTGGGCTTGGTCCGATGCGCGGGCGGCGGCGGGCACCGGGGGGCGAGGTGCGGCACCGCGTTCCCGGGCCGCGGCGACTTGTCGGTGCCGTCCGAGCCGGTGCAGCCACCGAGCAGCAGCGCGAGCCCGGCCGCCAGGACGACCGCGCCACGTGCCCTCGAGGTCACGGCCGTGGCGCCCCCGCCACCGGCTCGGACTCGGGCTCGGTCGCGGGGACGGGCTCGATCGGTCCCTCGAGCTGCAGGTCGGGGATGACCCGGTCCAGCCACCGCGGCAGCCACCACGCGTGCGCGCCCAGGATCGACATCAGCGCCGGCACCAGCACCATGCGCACGACGCTCGCGTCGATGAGCACCGCGACCGCCATGCCGACCGCGAGCATCTTGACCGCGGGGTTGGAGTTCAGGACGAAGCTCGAGAACACCACGACCATGATCGCCGCCGCGGACGTGATCACCCGGGCGGTGCTCCCGATGCCGATCGCGACCGCACGGTGGGCGTCCCCCGTCTGGTGCCAGGCCTCGCGGACCCGCGAGAGCAGGAACACCTCGTAGTCCATGGACAGCCCGAAGACGATGGCGAACATCAGCATCGGCACGTACGCCGGGATCGGCAGGTCCTGGTCGATGCCGAGCAGCTGCGAGCCCCAGCCCCACTGGAACACCGCCACCACGACGCCGTACGCCGCACCGACCGACAGCAGGTTGAGGATCGCCGCCTTGACCGAGATGACGATGGACCGGAACGCGATCGTGAGCAGCACGAAGGAGAGCAGCACCACGGCCAGGATCAGCCAGATCATCCGCTCGCCGATCCGCTGGGTGAAGTCCACGTTGCCCGCCGTGGTGCCCACGAGGTAGGTCGACGTGGCCCCGAGCGTCGGCAGCACCGAGTCGCGCAGGTGGTCGACGAGGTCGGTGGTCCGCTGGGCCTGGGGAGACGACTTCGGGATCACGTTGATCACGGCCACGGTGGCGGCCTTGTTGACCGACGGCGGCGCCACCGAGGCGACGTCGGAGGTCTTCGTCAGCGTGGAGGTGGCGTTGTCGAGGAGCTTCTGGGTCTTGTCCTGGGACTGCTTCGGCAGTTTGAGCACGACCGTGATCGGGCCGTTCTGGCCCTCGCCGAAGCCCTGGGAGATCAGGTCGTAGGCCCGCCGGTCGCTGTCCGACTTCGGGTCCGTGCCCGGGTCGAGCTGGCCGAGCCGGAGCGAGAGCAGCGGGATCGCCAGGACCAGGAGCAGCGCCGCGCTCCCGATCGCCCAGGGCCAGGGCTGCCGGCTGACGAGGCGGCCCCAGCGAGCGAAGGCGCTGGCCTCGTGCGCGGCGTGGGCCCGCTCGATGTCGTGCGCGTCGAGCACCTTCGACCGCTCCGAGCGCTTGCGCACGCGGTTCCGCGCGATGGCCAGGAACGCCGGCACGAGCGTCAGCGCGCTGAGCATGGTCACCGCGACGACGATCGCGGCGGCGGCACCCATCGCGCCGACGAACGGCACGCCGGAGACGTAGAGGCCCAGGATCGCGATCACGACCGTGCTGCCGGCGATCACGACCGCCGCGCCGGAGGTCGCCACCGTCCTGCCGATCGAGTCGCCGATGCCCATGCCGGCGTCGAGCTGCTCGCGGTGCCGGGCGACCAGGAACAGGCCGTAGTCCACGGCCACGCCGAGGCCGAGCAGGGTGGCCACCGTCGGCGCGGTGGTGGGCAGCTGCGGACCGGCCGCGAGCAGGCCGACGAGCGCCAGCCCGGTCCCGACGCTGAAGATCGCGCCGACCAGCGGGATCAGCGCGGCGACGATCGAGACGAACATGATCAGCAGGAGGATCAGCGCGCAGACCAGGCCGAGGGTCTCGGAGCGCCGGTCGCTGGGCTCCTGCCCGATCTGGCCGGCGTTCCCGCCGTAGTCCACGACCAGCCCGGCCGACTCGGCCGGCTGCACCGCCGAGTTCAGCGAGTCGAGGTAGGCCGTGTCCAGCGAGGCCGGTACGACGTCCCACGACACGGTGCCGTAGGCGATGGTGCCGTCCTTCGAGACCGCGGGGGTCCCGGGCACCGACAGCGGGTCGGTCGCCTTGATCACGTGGGGCAGCCCCCCGACGTTCTTCATCGTCTTCGCGACGGCGTTCGCCTGGTCCTTGACGGTGCCCTTCTCGGCGTGGAAGACGATCTGGCCGGAGTAGCCGCTGGCGGAGTTGAAGTCGCGCTGGAGCGCCTCCAGGCCGTTCGCCGACTGGCTGCCCGGCACCGTGTAGTTGTTGACGAAGTTGCCCCCGACGGCGCGGTTCGTCAGCGTCAGCCCGACCAGCACGACCAGCCACACGCCCACGACCCACCAGCGGTGCCGGCCGGCGAACCGGCCGAGCCGTTCCAGCAGCGCGTTCATGGGGTCTCCCGGCGCGGATCCGGCCCGGGGGGCGGCCAGGTCGCACCGCTCCTCACGTTAGGCGCGCAGGGATCCCCGACGCATGCCCAAAATGGGTCGGTGCGCCGCCCTCGACGCCCGCGCGGGTGTTCGCCACCCTGAGGGCATGGCCCTCGCCGTCTGCCTGCTCTTCGACCGACGCTCGGAGCGGCTGGTGCGCGAGCTCTGGGGCCGGCTCGAGAGCCAGGACGTCCGCACCCTGGCCTCCCACACGCACCGGCGCCACCACCCTCACCTGTCCTACGCCGTGCTGCGGTCGTGGGACGTCGACCGGGTGCTGGCGGCGATGCAGGCCCTGCCGGACGAGGGCCCCGACGTCCTGCACTGCCGCGGAACGCTCACCTTCCCGCGGGGCCGGGTCGCGCTCGCCCCGTCGATCTCCGCCGCGATGGCCGCCCGCCAGGAGCGTGTGGCCGGGGCCCTCACCGCGACCGGGGCCGACCTGCACCGCAACTACGTGCCCGGCTGCTGGATCCCCCACGTCTCGGTCGCCACCCGCGCGCACGGCGCGTCCATGGCGACGGTCGTCACGACCATCGCCGACGTGCTGCCGCTGCCCCTGCACGTCGACCGGGCCGCGCTGATCGACAGCTCCACCGGGCAGGTCTGGCCGCTCGACCGGGTCCCCTGAGCCCGCGAGGGCCGAGGGTCGCGACCGCGTGCCGGAGCGACCCGGACCCTTGACATCCCTCTACTAAACCGGTTTAGGTGGAGTCGTGACTCGGCACACCATCAACGACGTGGCCCGGGCCGCGGGAGTCTCCAAGGGGGCCGTCTCGCTGGCCTTCAACAACCGCCCCGGCCTCTCGCCCGACACTCGGGAACGCATCCTCGCCACCGCCCGCGAGCTGGGATGGACGCCCAGCCCACGCGCCCGCGCCCTCTCGGTCTCCCGGGCGCTCGCGGTCGGGCTCGTGGTGGCCAGGCCGCCCGAGACCCTGCGCTCGGACCCGTTCTTCCCCTCGTTCATCGCCGGCGTCGAGAGCGAGCTGTCCCAGCACGGGTACGCCCTGCTGCTCCAGGTGGTCCCCGAGCACGACGCCGAGCACCAGAGCTACCGCCGGCTGAGCCACGAGGGTCGTGTCGACGGCGTCTTCGTCACCGATCTGTACGTCGACGACGCGCGCCCGGCCCTGCTCGCCGAGCTCGGGCTGCCGGCCGTGATCGTCGGGCCGGCCCTGTCCGAGCCCTTCTGGCCCGCGGTCGGCGTCGACGACGCACCCGGGATCGCCGCCGCCGTCGAGCACCTCGTCGGACTCGGGCACAGCCGCATCGCGCACGTCGCCGGGCCACGCGAGATGGTGCACGGCCGGTCCCGCCGGGAGGCGTGGTCGACCGCGCTCCACCGAACCGGCCTCCCCGAAGGTCCCTGCATCGACAGCGACTTCTCCGCCGAGGCCGGCGCGGCCGCGACCCGCGAGCTGCTCGACCTCGCGGACCCGCCCACCGCGATCGTGTACGCCAACGACCTGATGGCCATCGCCGGACTCGCGGTCGCCACGTCGCGGGGCATCGACGTGCCCGGCCGGCTGTCGATCACCGGCTACGAGGACACCGAGCTGGGCGCCCACGTCCAGCCACCGCTGACCAGCGTCTGCAGCGACGTCATCGGCTGGGGCCGGGCCGCCGCCCGGCGGCTGCTCGAGCTGATCGACCAGCGTCCCGCCACCGACGTCAGCCTGCCGCCGCCGACCCTCGTCGTACGGGCCTCGTCGGGGCCCGCACCGGTGCACCGCGCCACCCACCCGACGACAGGCACACCCGACACCTGACAGTCCGACCGAGCAGAACACCAGACACGGGGCAGAACACGAAATGGAGAAGCAGATGAGAACGAAGGTCGTCACCGCGACACTGACCATGCTGGCGCTCGGGGTCACCGCCGGCTGCGGGGGTGGCTCCGGGGACTCCTCCGCGGCTGCCTCCTCCACCGGCCCGATCAAGGTCTGGCTGTCGAACAACCCCGAGGAGATCGCCTGGGGCAAGCAGATGGTCAAGGCCTGGAACGCGGACCACCCCGACGAGGAGGTCACCGCGCAGGAGATCCCCGCGGGCAAGACCTCCGAGGAGGTCATCGGCGCGGCCATCACCGCCGGCAACGCCCCGTGCCTGGTGTTCAACACCTCACCCGCAGCGGTCCCCCAGTTCCAGAAGCAGGGCGGCCTGGTGTCGCTCGACCAGTACGACGGCGGCACCGACTACATCGAGTCCCGCAGCGGCGACGTCGCGGACCAGTACAAGTCGCCCGACGGGCAGTACTACCAGATCCCGTGGAAGTCGAACCCCGTGATGATCTTCTACAACAAGGACATCATGAAGAAGGCCGGCATCGATCCGGAGAACCCGCCGCTGTCGACCTACGACGACTTCCTCGCCACCAGCCGCAAGGTCGTCGACAGCGGTGCCGCGGACGCGGCGATCTGGCCGGCCCCCACCAGCGAGTTCTTCCAGTCCTGGTTCGACTTCTACCCGATGTACGCCGCCGAGACCGGGGGCCAGCAGCTGGTCGAGGACGGCCAGGCGACGTTCGACTCCGACGCCGGGCAGGGCGTCGCCGACCTCTGGTCCACGATGTACTCCGAGGGCCTGTCGCCGAAGGAGGCCTACAACGGTGACTCCTTCGCCGACGGCAAGGCCGCCATGGCCACGGTCGGCCCGTGGGCGATCTCGGTGTACGGCGACTCCGTGAACTGGGGCGTGGCCCCCGTGCCCACCTCGCAGGGCACCGCCCCCGAGGACACCTACACGTTCTCCGACGCCAAGAACATCGGGCTCTACTCGGCCTGCGACCACCAGAAGACCGCCTTCGACCTGCTGAAGTTCGCCACCAGCGAGGAGGAGGACGGCAAGCTGCTCGAGATGACGGGCCAGATGCCGCTGCGCGAGGACCTGGCGGGCACCTACCCCGACTACTTCAAGGAGCACCCGGAGTACAAGCTCTTCGCCGATCAGGCCGGCCGCACCGTCGAGGTGCCGAACGTGCCCAACTCGATCGAGATCTGGCAGGGCTTCCGTGACGAGTGGTCCTCCGCGGTGATCTTCGGCAAGACCTCGACCGACGAGGCGCTGTCCACGGCGGCCGACAAGGCCACCGAGCTCGCCGGCCAGTCCTGAGGGTGGCGCACCGACGATGACGACCACCGCGCCACCCCGGAGCGACACCGCTGCTCCGAACCCGCCGACCAGCGGCTCGCGCAGCCGGTTGGCGGCCCTCCTGGGCCGCCAGCCGGTGGGCATCCTGTTCGCGGCGCCGTACGCCATGTTCCTCGCCGCGATCTTCGCCTACCCGTTGGGCCTGGCGGTCTGGATCAGCTTCCACGACTACTTCTTCGCGGCCCCCGGAGCCCAGGTGGACCGGCCCTTCGTCGGCTTCGAGAACTACCGCACCGTGCTGGAGGACCCGGACGTGCGCCGGTCGTTCCTCAACGTGGCGGAGTTCCTGGTCATCAACGTGCCGCTGACCGTGCTCCTGTCGCTGCTGCTGGCGACCGCGCTGAACAAGGCGATCCGGGGACGCACGTTCCTGCGCGTCGCCTACTACGTCCCCTACGTCACCGCCAGCGTGGCGCTGGTCTCGGTCTGGCTGTTCCTCTTCAGCCAGAACGGCATGGTCAACCAGGTGCTCGGCGACCTGGCTCCTGATCCCTCCTGGCTGGTCAACGAGACCCTGGCGATGCCGGTGATCGCGATCTTCGTGACCTGGAAGCAGATGGGCTTCTTCGTCCTGCTCTACCTGGCCGCCCTGCAGAACGTGCCGAAGGAGCTCTACGAGTCCTCGCAGGTGGACGGCGCCGGACGCTTCGCGTCGTTCCGGAACGTGACGATCCCGGGCGTCCGGCCGGCCACCACGCTCGTGGTCATCCTCGCCACCATCACCGGCGCGAACCTGTTCACCGAGCCCTACCTGCTGACCAGCGGCGGTGGACCCAACGGGGCGTCGGCCTCCCCGGTCCTCGTGATGTACCAGCGCGGGATCGAGCAGGGCAACCCCGACGTCGCCGCGGCGATCGGCGTCCTCCTCGTCATCGGCGTGCTGCTGATCTCGCTGGTCAACCGACGCCTCCTGGAGAGGGACTGACATGGCAACCACGTGGCTACGGCGCGGAGCGCTCTTCCTGGGCGCCCTGCTGTTCCTGTTCCCCTTCTACTACATGGTCATCGGCTCGCTGCAGAAGGATCCGGACACCTCCCTGGCCGGAGCATTCCCGACCGGCGGGTTCACGTTCGCGAACTACTCGGCCATCGACGCCCGGATCGACCTGCTGGGCTCGCTCGTGAACTCCGGCATCTTCACGGGTGGTGTGCTGCTCGGCACCGTGGTCTTCGGGGTCCTGGCCGGCTACGCCCTGGCCCGGCTGCACTTCCGGGGCCAGGGGACGCTCTTCGCGGTGATGCTGCTGGTCCAGATCGTGCCGTTCCAGCTGCTGATCATCCCCATCTACGTGATGATCGTCCGCTACTACGGGCTGGCCGACTCCTACCTCGGGATGATCGTCCCCTTCGCGATCAACTCGACCGCGGTGTTCATCTTCCGGCAGTTCTTCCTGCAGCTGCCCGAGGAGCTCTTCTCCGCGGCCCGGCTCGACGGCGCCAGCGAGCTCCGGATCCTGTGGTCGGTGGCGCTGCCCCTGGCCAAGCCCGCATTGCTGACCGCCGCACTGCTGACCTTCATCGGGCCGTGGAACGAGTTCCTCTGGCCGTTCCTCGTCACCAAGGACGCCGACATGCAGCCGCTGGCGGTGTCCCTGGCCAACTACATGAACACGATGGCCGCTCGGGCCGCGAACCCGTTCGGGGCCATCCTCGCCGGCGCCGTGGTGCTCGCCGCGCCGGCGGTGGCGCTGTTCGTGGCCTTCCAGAGGCACTTCACCGCCTCCGACCTCGGATCGGGCGTGAAGGGATGACGGTGGCTCCGGTAGGCCTGGGCCTGGTCGGTGCGGGTGGCTTCGCCACCTTCCTCGCCGAGGCCGCGGCCACCCTGCCCTCGGTGTCGCTGCGCGCGGTCGCGGACCCCCGCCCGGACGCCGCACGACGGCTGGCCGGGACCCACGCCGCGCGGGCGACGGGCTCCTGGCAGGACCTGCTCACCGACGGCACCGTCGACGCGGTGGTCGTGGCGACGCCACCGGCCGATCACGCGACCATCGCGACGGCGGCGCTCGAGGCGGGCAAGCACGTCTTCTGCGAGAAGCCGCTCGCCCTCGACGACGCCGCAGCGCGGGACCTGGTGGCCGTGGTCGAGCGCACCGAGCGGGTCCTGGTCGTCGACCACGTGCTCCGGTACAACCCGCTGCTGCGCGCGCTGGCCGGGCTGCGGGGCTCCCTGCTCGGCCCGGTGCAGCGCTTCTGCTTCGAGAACGACGCCAGCGACGAGGACCTGGGCCCCAACCACTGGTTCTGGGACGAGGCCCGCAGCGGGGGGATCTTCGTCGAGCACGGCGTGCACTTCTTCGACGCCGCGGCGATGCTGCTCGACCACGAGCCCACCTCGGTCGGTGCAGTCGAGGCGCGACGCCGGCACGGCGCGGTCGACCTGGTCTCGGCGACGGTCATGCACGGCGGTGACACCTTGGCCACGCACACCCACTCCTTCACCCACGCCCATCGCTGCGAGCGCCAGCTGATGCGCCTGGACTGCGGGCCGGCCGAGGTCCGGGTCGAGGGCTGGATCCCGGTGCACGCAGTCGTCGACGCCTGGACCGACGAGGCCGGGCTCGAGATCGCCGAGGGGCTCCCCGACCGGGTGCCCGAGCTCTTCGACGTCCCCGGCTTCCGCCTCGGTCCCGCGGCCGGCATCCGCGTGTCGGGCCGGAGGGACGCCGCCGCCCCCGGTGCGCGGGGGCGCGGGGTCGCGCTCGACGTGCCCCACCACGTCCGCGTCGAGCTCACGCTCGGCGGGCACGACGCCAAGCCGGCGGCGTACGCCGAGAGCGTGCGCGCCGCCCTGACCGACCTGGTCTCCTCGATCACCGATGGCGGCCGGCCACGGAGCGGCGTGCGCGAGGGCGCCGCGGCGGTCGCCGTCGCCACCGCCGCGACCCGCTCCGCCCGGAACGGCCGGGTCGAGCCCCTCGCCCCCACCCACGTCCCTGTCCACTGACCCTCCAGCTCGGAACGAGGAACTCCATGGACCACTCCCCCCAAGCGCTTCGGCGCGGCACCGTGCTCGTGGCGACCCTGCTGGCCGCCGTCGTCGCCACCACCTCGGCCCTGCCCTCGGTGGCGAGCAGCTCGGCCCGGCACGCACCGGCTGCACCCACCTCTCCGCCCGCCACCACCCGCGGCCTCACCAACCTCGACCACCTCGACTGGCTGTCGGTGCCGGTGACCCCGCCCGCCCAGGAGGGCCACACGACGTACCGGCTCGGCGAGGAGCCCTCGGTCGGCGTCCTGTGGACCTACGCCGAGCCGAGAGCCGACGGCGGCTGGCGGCACGTCGGCGGCGGCACCTACCACTCGGACACCGACACCTGGGGCCAGGGCGCCTACAACGCCGACGACATCAGCCGCGCCGCGGTCGTCTACCTGCGGCACTGGCAGGCCACGGGCTCGGACTCCAGCAGGCACGCGGCCTACGAGATGCTCCGCGGCCTCACCTACCTGCAGACCACCTCGGGCCCGAACGCCGGCAACGTCGTGCTGTGGATGCAGCCCGACGGCACGTTGAACCCCAGCGCAGAGCCGAAGGAGCAGCCCGACCCCTCCGACAGCGATGCGTCCTACTGGCTGGCACGGACGATCTGGGCGCTCGGCGAGGGTTACGCGGCCTTCGAGACGAGCGACCCCGCGTTCGCAGGGTTCCTGCGCGACCGGCTGGAGCTCGCGATCGCAGCGGTCGACCGGCAGGTCCTGGACCGGTACGGCGACCACCTCGACATCGACGGCCAGCCGGCCCCGGCCTGGCTGATCGCCGACGGCGCCGACGCCTCGGCCGAGGCCGTCCTCGGCCTGTCGGCCTACGTGTCCGCCGGGGGCTCGGCCACGGCCCGGTCGACGCTGGCGCGGCTCAGCGAGGGCATCGCGGAGCTCCAGGGCGGCGACGCCCGGAGCTGGCCGATGGGCGCAGTCCGGAACTGGGCCCTCTCCCGCTCGATGTGGCACGGCTGGGGAGGCCAGATGCCGGCCGCCCTGGCCCGCGCCTCCCAGGCTCTCGGCGACCGCGCACCCAGCGACCCCTCACTCATTGATGCAGCGGCGAGCGACTCGTTCACCTTCGACCCGTGGCTGCTGACGTCGGGCGGACCCGACAACGGCCGGATGCCCACGCGCGGTGACACCTCGCAGATCGCGTACGGCGCCGACTCGAGGCTCCAGTCGCTGGTCGCCACGGCCGACAGCACGGGGCAGGACGCCGCGCTCGGACTCGCCGGGATCGTCGGCGCCTGGTTCTTCGGCGCGAACCCCGCGGGCGAGGCGATGTACGACCCCGCCACGGGCGTCACCTACGACGGCATCTCCGGCTCGGGCCAGGTCAACCACAACTCGGGCGCCGAGTCGACCATCCACGGCCTGCTGTCGATGATCGCCCTCGACCAGCACCCCGCCGCCGAGGAGCTGGCGATGACCGCCGACGTGGTGGACCGTCAGGGCACGCTCACGCTCCAGGCGGAGGACGGCACGCTCGCCGGCAACGCCACGGCGACGAAGCCGGAGTCGCTGTGGACCGGCGAGTCGCTGTTCGGCGGCACCGGCTACGCCGCGCTCGGAGACGGCGGCTCCACCACCATGACCCTCCCGGAGCACCCGCGTTCGCTTGTCCTCCCGGTGGTCGACCTCCGGCCCGGCAGCGACGCCGTCACCACGTTCCGCGAGGACGAGCAGACCCTGGGCAGGGTCGCCTCCGGTGACATCGGTGAGCAGGGCGACTCCCCCGCGCCCGGTGCCCTGCTGCCGGTGACGGTGCCCGGCACCCTGCCCGCGGGGGCGACCGTGCTGTCCGCGACCACCGCGACCGGCGCCGGCGACCCGGCCGCCCTGGACGCTGTGATGCTGGAACCGCTGGTCTCCCGCCTCGTGCTGGGCGGGGAGGGCCACGGCACCGCGCTCCTGCGCAGCACCTCGACGACCTCCGAACGCGCCCGCGTGCAGGTCCCCGGCAGCGGCACTGCCCGCGTGGCGACGTACGACGGGGACGGGCAGCTCGTCGACGAGTCGGTCAGCACCGCCCGCACCGTGACCGTGTCCGTCCCCGCAGGAGGCTTCGCCCTGGTCCGTCGCTGAGCCGGCGCCCGCACGCGCCACGCTTCCGTCCCACCCCGCACACACACCGAACGTCCCCACCACCCACGAACGAGGAGCCATGTCCCACCACGCCAACGCCCACGCCGAGTTCCCCCTCGGCCCGTTCCGCCCCTACGAGCAGAACCCGATCCTGAGCCCGCGCGGCGACGGCTGGGAGTCCGGGAACGTCTACAACCCCGCCGCGGTGGTCAAGGACGGCAAGGTGGTGCTGCTCTACCGCGCCCACGCCGACGACATCGTCTCCCACGTCGGCCTCGCCACCAGCGAGGACGGCATCAACTTCGAGCGGCATCCGGACCCCGTGCTCTCCCCCACCCAGCCGTACGAGGAGTTCGGCGCGGAGGACCCCCGGGTCACCGAGATCGACGGGACCTACTACCTCACCTACACCGGGTGGGACCGCAAGTCCGCGCAGCTGTGCCTGGCCACCTCCACCGACCTGTACACGTGGACCAAGCACGGCCCGCTGTTCCCCGAGTTCAACACGTTCCTGCCGCAGGGCAACGGGCAGGACGCGCCCTGGAGCAAGGCCGGCGCGATCCTGCCGGTGCCGATCGACGGCCGCTACCTGATGTACTTCGGTGAGGGCTCGATCTACCACGCCTGGTCCGAGGACCTGATCCACTGGAAGCCCTGCTCCAACGACGAGCCGCTGATGGTCCCGACGGGGCCGGGCACGTTCGGGGAGTTCCTGGTCGAGGTCGGGCCGCCGCCGGTCATCACCAACAACGGGCTGATCCTGATGCTGCACAACGCCGCGGTGAAGAACCCGGACGGATCGGTGCGCTACAGCTGCGGCCAGCTGCTGTTCGACCCCGCCGACCCGGCCACGATCCTGGCGCAGATGAACCGCCCCTGGCTCGAGCCGTCGACCTACGAGGACACCCACGGGCTGGTGTCGAACGTGACGTTCGTCGAGGGCCTGGTGTTCTTCAAGGACACCTGGTTCGCCTACTACGGGCAGAGCGACTCGACGCTCGGCGTGGCGACGTACAAGGTCGGGGACCGCTACTCCAGCCTGGGGTCCTGATGTCGCGCCCGACCTCGTGGCTCTCGACCCCGGCGCACGCGCGCTGGCTGGAGGCGGAGGGGGACCGGCTGCTCGACTTCAGCCGGTCCTCCCGCCACCCCGCCGGCGGCTTCGCCTGGCTCGACACCACGGGACGCCCCGCCCTCGAGCGCCCCGTGGAGCTGTGGATCAGCTGCCGGATGACGCACGTGTTCTCGCTGGGGCACCTGATGGGGCGCCCGGGCTGCGGCCCGCTGGCGGACCACGGGGTCGCGGCGCTGACCGGCCGGTTCCGCGACGCCGCCCACGGCGGCTGGTACGCCGCGGTCGATGCCGACGGCCCGACCGGCCGGGAGAAGAGCGCCTACCCGCACGCGTTCGTCGTGCTCGCCGCCGCGAGCGCCACGTGCGCGGGCCGGCCGGGCGCCGCGGAGCTCCTCGACGAGGCCCTCGAGGTGCTGCTCACCCACTTCTGGGACGACGAGCACGGCATGGTCGTCGAGGAGTGGGACGAGACGTTCTCGACCCTCGACCCCTATCGGGGGGTGAACGCCAACATGCACACCGTGGAGGCGTTCCTCGCCGCCGCCGACGCCACCGGGGACCGCAGTCTGCTGGACCGCGCGCTGCGGGTCGTGACCCGGGTGGTGCACGACCTGGGGCCTGCCCACGACTGGCGGCTGCCGGAGCACTTCGACGAGCAGTGGACCCCGCTGCTGGACTACAACGTCGACACCCCCGCGCACCCGTTCCGGCCGTACGGCGCCACCATCGGGCACTGGCTGGAGTGGGCCCGGCTGGCCCTGCACCTGAGGGCCGCGCTCGGCTCCGACGCGCCGGACTGGATGCTGGACGACGCCGTCGCGCTCTTCGACGCCTCGGTGCGCGAGGGGTGGGCCGTCGACGGGGCGGACGGGTTCGTCTACACGGTGGACTGGCAGGGCGCTCCGGTCGTGCGGGAGCGGATGCACTGGGTCGCCGCGGAGGCCACGGCCACCGCGGCCGCGCTGCACGCGGCGACGGGTGACCCGTCGTACGCCGCCTGGTACGCCACCTGGTGGGACCACCTCGCGGACGTGTTCATCGACCACGAGCTCGGCTCCTGGCGTCACGAGCTCGACGCGCGGAACCGGCCCAGCGGCGTGGTCTGGAACGGCAAGCCGGACACCTACCACGCCTACCAGGCGACGCTGTTCCCCCGCCTGCCGCTGGCGCCGACCCTCCCGGCGGCCCTGCGCGACGGGCTGCTGGACTGAGAGCGGTTCAGTCCGAGGGGTCGGTGCCCACGAGCTCGACCAGGTCGGCGATCGACTCCACCACCCGGGTCGGGCGGTAGGGGAAGGTGTCCACCTGGTCGGGCCGCGTGGAGCCGGTGGTGACCAGCACCGTGCGCAGGCCCGCCTCCAGGCCGCTGATGATGTCGGTGTCCATCCGGTCCCCGACCATCACGGTCGTCTCGGAGTGGGCGTCGAGGCGGTTGAGGGCGCTGCGCATCATCAGCGAGTTGGGCTTGCCGATGAAGTAGGGCGTGCGCCCGGTGGCCGTGCTGATCAGGGCGGCCACCGAGCCGGTCGCCGGGACCGTGCCCTGCACGCTGGGCCCGCTCGGGTCGGGGTTGGTGGCGATGAACCGCGCGCCGCCCTCGATCAGCCGGATCGCGCGGGTGATCGCCTCGAAGGAGTAGGTCCGGGTCTCCCCCAGCACCACGTAGTCCGGCTCGCGGTCGGTCATCACGTAGCCGATGTCGTGCAGGGCGGTCGTCAGCCCCGCCTCGCCCACGACGTACGCCGTGCCGTGCGGACGCTGGTCGGCCAGGAACTGCGCGGTGGCCAGCGCCGAGGTCCAGATCGCCTCCTCGGGCACGTCGATCCCGCTGCCGAGCAGCCGGGCGCGCAGGTCGCGCGGGGTGAAGATCGAGTTGTTGGTCAGCACCATGAAGCGCAGGCCCGAGGCCTTGAGCGCCTCGATGAACTCCTGGGCCCCGGGGATCGGCACGTCCTCGTGGACGAGCACGCCGTCCATGTCGGTGAGCCAGGTGTGGACCTCGCGGGTCTGCGTCATGGCGCCCATTGTGGTGCAGTGCGCGTTCTGCGGGCAGCGCTCAGACCTCGCGTCTCGTCCGCGACACGTCCTTGGCGCGGCGGTAGGCCGCGACCGCCGCCAGCTGCGAGTTGACCTCGAGCTTGCGCAGCACCGCCTTGACCTGGCTGCGGACGGTCGCCTCGGAGACGCCCGCGAGCTCGGCGATGCCACGCACCGACTTCCCGTCGTAGAGCAGCGAGAGCACGTTCAGCTCCCGCGCCGTCAGCGACTCCATCCGGGCCACCAGCCGGCGCTCCTCGTCCTCGACCAGGCGCCACTCCCGGACCAGGCGGCGGCGGACGGTCTCGTCCATCACCGAGCCGCCCGCGGCCGCGGCCGACACCGCGACGACCAGGTCGTCCAGGCCGGTCGAGGTCGGCAGCACGGCCGTGATCCCGCGGACCAGGACGGCTCCCCAGCGCGGGCTCTCGGGGGCGTTCGTGAGCAGCAACCAGCGCACCGATCCCGCGGCGTTGACCAGCTCGGCCACCTCGGGCAGCCGCTCCGGCTTGTCGAGGTCGCAGAGCAGCACGCCGACGGCGGCCTCGATCTGGACCAGGTGGTGAGCGGCCTCGCGGACCTGCCGGGAGCCCGCCGGCCAGCGGTAGTTGGCCACCGGGAAGCCCCTCGTCGACAGTGCGGTGCGGACCGCCTGGCCCACGAGGTACTGGTCGGCGAACAGCCCTACCGGAGTCCGCCGCGGCTCAGGACCCGTGCCCGGACTGACCATCATCCCGAGCTCCGTGCTCCCGGGCGGGCGAGGCGACAGCACGCCGCTGCGTGCTGTCGCTTGGTGTGGTTGCTGGCACAAGCTGTCCCCTTGTCCGACGAATACCTCATGCTGGCGGGAGGCCCGGGCGGCGGATGAGCTCGCCGCGTGATGTGCCCCACTTTTGGGGATGCCTTGAAGGGGCCGGAAGCGGAGAGTTGAGCACGTCGAGTCCCCCCACTCGATTGAGGCGGCTCACCGGCCGTGTCTCTCGGATCGATCGTTTCGGCGGTCACGGAGCCGCTGCGACGATCACGGTGTCCCCCGCGGGCCCCCGCGGAGATGAGTCACCGGCGACACGGTGGGTGAGCCGTTGGGGACTTTCGGGACCTTGGTCCCATTTCTCAAGCGACACGCAAGCATTCCTCAAATTGCGGTATCCGTCGCCAAAACGAGGGACGGGCGCGGAAAGCGCAACGTAGCGTGCTGACGCATGGCGGGAATCACGTTGCAAACGCGACCGCCGGACGTTCAGCGCGTTGCTCGGGAGGCGGCAGGCGTACGGGCGGGGGGACCGAGGCCGGGTCACCGGGCACGCACCACTGCGCTGACCGCGCGCGCCCTCTGGGCGCTGCCCCTCGCAGGGGGATGGACCTGGCGCAGCTCGGCCCTGCTCGCCCTGGTGCTGCTGCACCCCTACGGGCTGATGCTGGCCGTGCAGGACCCGGCGGTGGACCGGGTGCACGTCGCCGGCGCCATGGGCCTGCTCCTGGTGCAGCTCGCCGTCCTCGCCAGCGCCGTCGTCGCCAAGTACGACTGGCGGATCAGCCGGCGCCCCGTGACCGGCTGGCTCGCGATGACCCTGTCGTTCCTGGCGGCCCAGCACGTGCCGTTCGCCCTGCTGGCCGTGCAGGGATCGGCCGAGGGTCGCTACGGCTACGTGCTCGGCGTGACCCAGCTGCCGTCCTCGATGGTGGTCCTGACCATGGTCGCCCTCGCCATGCGCAGCACCAGGCTTCCGGTCCGGAACCCGCTCGCCGCCGGCCTGCTGCTCGGCGGACTGGTGGCCGTCGCCAGGTTCGCACTCATCAACTCCGGCCTCGACCCCACCCTGCGACTCACGCACGTCGCCGGCCTCGCCGTCGTCAGCCTGGTCTCGGTCGCCCTGGCCGGGATCGTCGTGGTCCTGGTCCGGTCGTCGGCACTGCCGGCCTGGGCCCGGGCCCGACTCGTCGTCTTCACGGCCTGCGTGCTGGTCAGCCGCGCCCTCTCCACCGGTCACGACCACGGGGTGCCGTCCCCGCTGGCGGTGGCCGTGGCGGTGCTGGGCGCGATCGCCGTCGCCAGCGCCACCACGGCGCTGCTGCGGCAGACGATCAGCGAGAACTCGCGACGGCTGGTCAACCTGTCGCACCGGGCCGCCAGCGCGGAGATGAACGTCCGCCACGGCCAGGAGAAGATGCACGAGCTGCACGCCACGGTCGCCGGGGTCGCCCAGGCGTCCCGCCTGCTGATCCAGAACGGCGGACCGACCGGCCCGCAGCGCACCCGGCTCGAGTCGCTGCTCGACGCCGAGATGCGTCGCCTGGAGCGGATGCTGACGCGGCGCGGCGAGCAGTCGGTCGGGGACGTGTGCCTCGACGACGTGCTGCTACCGCTCGTGGAGACCCAGCGCACGCTCGGCAACGACGTGCGGTACCCGCTGTCCGGCCTGTACGCCGCCGGCCGGCCCGACGACATCGCCGAGGCCGTGCACATCCTGCTCAGCAACGCCGCGCGCCATGCTCCGGGCGCCCCGGTGACGATCACGACGACCCGGTGCTCCGACACCATCGAGATCCGGGTCTCCGACGACGGGCCCGGGATCCCGGCCGGGCTGCGCTCGATCCTGTTCGAGTGGGGCGCGCGCAGCGCGACCTCGCCCGGCCAGGGCATCGGGCTGCAGCTGGCCAAGCGCCTGATGACCGAGCAGTCCGGCAACCTGACTCTCGAGAGCGAGGGTCGCCCGGGGGGCGCGACCTTCGTCCTCTCCATTCCCGCCAGCCCTCCGGGACTGACATGAGAAATCCCCGCGGAACCACCCGAGTGGCCCTCGTCGAGGACCACCTGCTGTTCGCCGAGTCGCTCGAGATCGCGCTGGGCATGGAGGGTTACCAGGTACGCCGGGTGCCGCTGCCCGACCGGCCCAGCTCGCTGGGTGCGGTGCTCGCGGCCGTGCTGCGGGCCCAGCCCCGCATCGTGCTGCTCGACCTCGACCTCGGCCCGCACGGCAACGGCGTACGCCTCATCGAGCCGCTCACCAAGGCCGGCATCGCGGTGGTGGTGGTCACGGGATCGGTCGAGCGGACCCGCTGGGGCGAGTGCCTGCGGTACGGCGCCCGCACGGTGCTGACCAAGACCGCGCCGCTCAACGACATCCTCGCGACCGTGCGCCGGCTCAACGACGGGTTCCCGGTCATGGACCGGGCCGCGCGCGAGGAGCTCATCTCCGAGTGGCACCAGAACCGGGTCGAGAACCACGAGGCCCGGCGCCGGCTCGAAGACCTCACCCCCCGCGAGCGGGAGGTGCTGCGCCAGCTGATGCAGGGCCACCAGGTGCGCGAGATCGCCCGGCTCAACGTGGTCTCCGAGGCCACCGTGCGGACCCAGGTGAAGTCGATCCTGGCCAAGCTGGAGGTGTCCTCGCAGCTCGCCGCCGTGGGCCTGGCCCACGAGGCCGGATGGCGCCCGTCTGACGCCTGACTCCCCGATCCCACCGCCGGATGCCCAATATCCGGCATGACCCGTCCCCGCGCGCTCCTTACGTTGAAGGCACTGGCCCGGTGCCTCGGGGGGGCCGTCCACGGGAGGGGAGCCCCATGACCACGCCGGGCCGTACGAGGGACGCCGCGGGCCGTCCATGAGCATCACTGACAAGGGTGCGTCCGACCTCACGTCGGTCGCAGGGCTGGACCCACGCTGGACGACGCCCGACGTCGTACGAAGCCTGCCGCTGCCGCAGGCGCGACCCAGCTGGGTGCTGGTCGGCCTGCTGGTGCTCGGGGACGTCCTCGCCGTCTCGACAGCCCTGCTGGGCTGGCGGATGACCTCGTCGACGCCCTCCGACCTCGGCGTCCTCGCCACGCTGCCGGTGGTGTGGGTGGGCCTGATGGCGGCCACCGGCTGGTACGCCAGGGTCCCCCGGCTGCGCCCCGAGCCGCTGCTGCGCAACGCGGTGCTGCTCGGTGTCGGCGGCTGGGCGCTCAACGAGGCCGCCGGGCGGCCGCTGGGGCCCGACTCCGTGGCCGTCGTCGCCACCATCGCCGCGCTGGCGACCCGCCTGAACCGCCGCCTGCTGGACGCGTGGACCCGCTACCGCGGAATCCCCTTCCCGGGCCGGACCCGCCGCGCGGTGGTGGTCGGGCACGCCCACGGGGCGCACCAGCTGATGGACGACCTCCGTCGGAGTCCCGACGGCGACCTCACCGTCTGTGGCGTGTGCCTCCTCGACGACGAGGACGCCGACGACGCGGGTCTCCCGGCCGGCCTCCCCGTGGCGGCGGAGCTCGAGCACCTGCAGGCCCTCGTGGGGTTCACCGGCGCCGACACCGCCATCGTGCTGCCCTGCTCGCACCTCGACGCCCGGACCCTGCGCCGGATCGGCTGGGAGCTCGAGGCCGACGGCACCCACCTGCTCCTCGCCCCCGCGCTGACCCTGATCTCCGCCGGGCGCACCGGCATGACCGCGGCGGGAGGGATGCCGATGATCAGCGTGCACCACGCCCGGCTGCGCGGCCCGGGCCAGGTGGTGAAGGAGGTCTGGGAGCGGACGGCGGCCGCCCTCGCCCTGGTGGTGCTCGCCCCGACACTGGCGGCACTCATGCTCGCCGTCCGGCTCGACTCGCGCGGCCCGGCGATCTTCCGCCAGACCCGGGTGGGCAAGGCCGACCGGCTCTTCCCGATGTGGAAGCTGCGCACCATGACGGTCGACGCCGAGCAGCGCCGTGACGAGCTCCACCAGGACAACGAGGTCGACGGCAACCTGTTCAAGATCCGTCAGGACCCGCGGGTGACCCGGATGGGCCGGTTCCTGCGGCGCACCTCGCTCGACGAGCTGCCCCAGCTGGTCAACGTCGTGCGCGGCCACATGTCCCTGGTCGGGCCGCGACCCGCGCTGCCCGCCGAGGTCGCTGCCTACGAGAGCGAGGTCCGCCGGCGGCTCGTCGTGAAGCCGGGGATCACCGGCCTGTGGCAGGTGTCGGGGCGCTCCGACCTCTCCTGGGAGGACACGGTCCGTCTCGACCAGAGCTACGTCGACAACTGGTCGCTGCGGCTGGACCTGGCGATCCTGGTCCGGACCGTCCGCGCGGTCCTCGGGCAGACGGGCGCCTACTGACCCGTCGCCGGGTCAGCGCCGCGGCAGCAGCACCTCGAGGCCGCAGGCGGGGTCGTCACCGAGGACCCGGCCGCCCAGTGCCTCCACGACCGCGCGGGCCTGGTCCAGCCGGTTGTCGCTCTCCTCGCCCCGGACCCTGTCGGCGCTGCCCTCCGAGGAGACCTTCACCCGGAGGTGGCCACCCTCCTGGCCCTGGAACACGATGCGCACCGCGCCCGTGCCTCGGCGTACGACGTCGGCCAGCAGCAGGTCGAGCACGTACTCGATCGGGCCGGGGGTGTAGGTGAGGCCCAGGTCCCCCTCGGCCGACGCGGTCAGGGTCCGGTCCCGGACCGCCAGCCGGTCCGCCCAGCGCTGCGCCAGCTGCGTCGCGAGGTCCACCAGCGGCAGCTCGGCGCCCTCCACCAGGGTGCCGCTGCGGGAGAGCTCCACGAGCTCGCCGGCCACGGCGTTCATCTGGTCGACGCCGGCGAGGCCGCGCGCCGCTGTCCCGCGGACGTCCTCGGGCAGGTCGTCGCGCAGGCTCAGCTCCTCCAGCTCCAGGCGCAGCCCGGTGAGCGGGGTCCGCAGGACGTGCGAGGCGCGCTCGGCGAAGTCCCGCTCGCGGCGCAACCGGTCGCGCAGCTGGGCCGCGCTGGTGCCGAGGGCCTGGGCGATCGCGCGGGCCTCGGGGATCCGGGTCCGCGGCAGGTCGAGGTCGAAGCGACCGCGGCCCAGCGCGGCGGCGGCCACGGCGAGCTGCTGGAACGGTGCCGACAGGGCCCGGGAGACGACGAAGCCGATCGCCCCCGCGAGCACGCCGATCATCAGGAACAGGACCAGCACCGAGCCGACGTCGCGGCCCAGGATGTCCTGGACGACCTCCGGGGACTGGCTCACGGTCACCGCGCCGCGGTCGACCGTCGCGCTCGCGGCCAGGTCTCCCGGCGCCCCGTCGGAGCCGGCGTACGTCTCACCGTGCGCGACCACGGGCTCGCCGCGGTCCGGGGTGTACTCGACCCGGCCGTCCGGCGCGACGAGGCCCGACAGGAAGTCGCTGTCGATGCTGCCGCCGCCGGCCTGCCGGGTCGCGACGATCTCGGCGATGAGCACCGACTGCTGCTGCAGGTGGGTGCTCTCCTGCTCGCGGATCAGGTCGCGGAGCACGAAGGCCCGCACGACTCCCGCGCCGAGCAGCAGCAGGATGGAGAGGACGATGAACGCGGAGGTGAGCCGGTTACGCATGGGCGGGGCCGCCCTCGAGGCGGAACCCCACGCCCCGGACAGCCACGACCCGCTCGGTCACGCCCACGCCTTCGAGCTTCTGGCGCAGCCGACCGATGGTGACGTCGAGCGTCTTGGTCGAGCCGTACCAGTTCTCGTCCCACACGTCGGCCATCAACCGGCCGCGGGAGACGACCTTGTCCCGGTTCGCCGCCAGGATGTTGAGGACCTCGAACTCCTTGCCGGTCAGCGTGACCTCGTCCGCGCCGGCGTAGACGCGCCGGGCGTCCACGTCGATGCGCAGGCCGTGGCCGTTCGCGTCGCTGCCGGCGGCGGTGCTCCCGGAGGTACGCCGCAGCAGGGCGCGGACCCGCGCCTGCAGCTCGGCCAGGCCGAACGGCTTGGCCAGGTAGTCGTCGGCGCCGTAGTCCAGCCCGACGACCCGGTCCAGCTCCCCGGCCCGGGCGGTGACGATCATGATCGCGCCTTCGTAGCCGGCGTCGCGGGCCCGGCGGCAGACCTCGAGGCCGTCCATGTCAGGCAGCCCGAGGTCGAGGATGACGACCGCGGCGGGCTCCGAGGTCAGCGAGTCGAGGGCCGTCTGCCCACTGTCGACCCAGGAGACGTCGTACCCCTCCCGCTCCAGGGTGCGGACCAGCGGAAAGGCGATGTCCTCCTCGTCCTCCACGACCAGAACCCGTTGTGCCATGGGAGGGAGCATAGGGCCAGGCGCCCATCCCCCCGGGCTGAATCGCGCAGGCAGGCGTCAGGCCCGGGCGGGTGAGCGGCGTCGGCCGAGGGCCACCGCGACCAGCAGCCCGAGCATCCCGAGCCCGGCGGCGGCCAGCACCGCGACCTGTCCGGGAGCCACGAGCACGAGGTAGACGTAGCCGACGTAGGGCAGGGCGGCGACGACCCGCTTCTCGGTGGGGCTGTCCAGCCGCAGCGTCCACGGGTCCAGCGCCGAGTCGGAGTCGGCCCGAGTCTTCGCCCAGCCGTTGCTGATCGAGACGACCCGGCGGGTGACCTGGCCCTCGACCCCGCTGTCGGCCGGCGGCTCGAAGGTGATGACGTCACCGGCCCGGAGGTCGCTGACCGGCACCTCGCGCTCGAGCACGACCGACCCGCGGCCGATCTGCGGCGACATGGCGTCACCGGTCACGACGTACCGCTCGAGGCCGAAGCCGATGGGCAGCAGCGCGAGCAGCGTGACCGGCGCGAAGACGGCGAGCGCGACGACGAGCCGGGTCCACCCCGACGGTGCCGGCGGCCGAGGGGAGGTGACGATCTCCATCCGAGCCTCTTTCCCGAGAAGACGCGATCCGGGGCGGGTGCCGTCCGACGCTCCCCCCAGGACGCCGGACGATCACCACTCCCCATGGCGAACGGCTTCGGAGACACGCCCTCCCGACTGTCTCCGGAACCGTCCGACCTCGTGCAGTCCCCCCGTGGACCGACTGAAACGTACTGGAGGCACCTGCTGGGTGTCCCGGCTTCGACCAGAGGGCTGGCTACCCGTTCACGGTAGAGCGCGGCGGACCACGCCAGATCCACAGCCGGTCCACGGTTCGGTAACAGTCCCGCGCGTCGACGTGACGGTCAGCCGGCGAAGAGGTCGCCGAGGTCGGTGACCCGGTCGAGCACCTCGTCGTAGCGGTACTGCTCGAGGCCGAGCGGGTCCTCCGCGCCCGCCTCGACCTCCTGCCAGGTGATCGGGGTGGCGACGAACGGACGGTCGCGACCGCGCAGGGAGTACGGCGAGATGGTGGTCTTCGAGCCGGCGTTCTGGGACCAGTCGAGGAACACCTTCCCGGGACGCTTCGCCTTCGTCATGGTGGCGGTCACCAGCGTCGGCCGCTCACCCTGGAGCTCCTCGGCCACCTCCTTGGCCAGCGCGGTCGACTCGTCGGAGGGCAGCCGCTCGGGGAGGTCGGCGTACAGGTGCAGGCCCTTGCTGCCGCTGGTGACGGGCTTGGCGTGGAGTCCGCGCTCCGCGAGCTTGTCGCGGACCAGCAGCGCGACCGTGCAGCACTCGTGAAGCCCCGCCGGCTCCCCCGGGTCCAGGTCGACCACCAGCCGGTCGGCGTTGCGCGGCCGGCCGTTGCGGCCCACCGTCCACTGGTGGACGTGCAGCTCCAGGGCGGCGAGGTTGACCAGCCAGGTCAGGGTGGCCAGGTCGTCGATGATCGGGAAGACCAGCGTGTCCGCTCCCCCGTCCCGCGCCGACCGTGCGGCCCGGGAGCCCGTGGTCGGCACCCTGGCCGTGCGCACCCACGACGGGGTGCCGGCCGGGGCGTTCTTCTCGAAGAAGCTGGCCCCCTCCACGCCGTGCGGCCAGCGGATCCGGGTCACCGGCCGGTCCGCCAGGTGCGGCAGCAGCACCGGTGCGATCCGGGCGTAGTAGTTGAGGACCTCACCCTTGGTGGTGCCGGTGCGCGGGTAGAGGACCTTGTCGAGGTTGCTGATCCGCAGCGTGCGGCCCTCGACGTCGACATGGATCTCGGACTCGGACGGGCTCATCGGCCGATCGCGATCACCGGCACCCGGTCGGGGTCGAGCCGGGCCATCAGCCCGCGCAGGAACGGCCGGGGTGCGCTGACGCACCCGGCCGTCGCCCCGTCGCCGTTGACGTGCAGGAAGATCCCGGCGCCGCGGTGCCGGACCTGGTGGGAGTTGAACGAGGTGACGACGGAGTACTCGTACTGCACCGGGTAGTCGGTCAGCCGCTCCGAGCCGTTGGGGTCGCTGACCGGCAGCCGCCACCGGAACCCGCCCTGGCGCTTGTTCCGGTAGCGGTTGTAGTACTTCGACTTGTTGTCCTCGACCCAGAAGTCGCCGCGCCTGATCCTGCGGTAGCCCAGCGCCCAGCCGTCCCTGCGGGCGTGGGTGCCGAAGGCCGACGGCAGGCGGAAGGTGCCGAGCGGGGTCGTGCCGGTGCCCTGGCGTCGGTTCTCGGCGAGCACCAGGCCGCCGTACCCGATCCGGCCGTCGGCGGCCCGCATCCGGCGGATCCACTCCCCGTGCTTGCGGGCCCAGTAGGTGACCCGCGCGTGGTGGCCCGAGGTGTGGTTGACGGTGACGACCTGACGGGTGCCGGCCCGCAGGTCGACGGTCACGCCGTCGAGGCGCACCTGCCGGGCGGAGGTCCGTGGCGTCCCGGTCGCCGTGGCCGGCGGGGCGACCGCGGGCACGACGACGGCGAGCAGGGCGGTGGTCAACAGTCCGGCGACGACGGTTCGCACGGGGGTCCTTCCTCGAGACGTGGATGGGGCCGGGCATCAACGTACGACGCCCGGCCCCGCCACGTCAGTGCGCGTGCCGGTCCTCGGGCGGGATGTCGCCGCAGTGCTCGCCCTGCGGCGGCAGCTCCTGGACGTCCGCGCGGGGCGCCCACCCCTTCGTCACCGGCGGGGTGACGGTCTCGACCCAGACCTTGTCCTGGCGCAGCTCGCGGACGACGACGAGGGTGCCGCCCTGGCGGGGCCTGCCGGCGACCGTGGTCGCGCACCCCGGTGCCGCCCCGACGAGGCGGACCTCGCCGCGCAGGTGGAAGTCGTCGATCCATCCGATCTGCGACCCGCCCTCGACGGCGCGGACCTGCAGCCACTGGCCGTCGACGGCGAGCACCTCCGCGAGCGTCCCGTCGTGGACCGTCGCGACCCGGTGACCGCCCTCGGGCGCGTCGTACAACGGCACCTGGTCCAGGGCGACCATGCCGTGGTCGTCCCGGCCGGAGACCAGCACCAGCCGGGGGTCGTCGACCACGGGGGCGGTGCCCATCGTGGCCGGGGCCGCGGAGCTGCCGCCCAGCCCGTGCACGGCGAGGGCGACCAGGAGCGCTCCGGCCGCGGCGGCCGAGGCGACGCGGACCGGCGTCACGGGCACGACGTGGGGTTGGCGGTGCCCTTGCTCAGGTTGGTGGACACCGTGCCGCACCACGCTCCCCCGTCGCCCTGGCGGTGGAAGACCTTGTCGTACTGCGTGCTGCCCAGGCTGTAGCTGTACGAGTCGTAGGTGACCTCGGAGGCTCCGGTGCCGGACAGGAAGCGCACGGTCTCGGACCCGGTGTTGTTGAGGAAGCCCGACGCGATGTCCATGACGTAGCGGCCGCCCGCGGGGATCGTGGTCCCCGCCGGGATCTGCTTGGGGGCGCCACCGCCACCGGCGACGTCGTCGATGTAGAAGCCGCTGACGTCGACCGGCGCGCTGAGCGGGTTGTGGAGCTCGACCCACTCGGTGCCGCCCGTCGAGGGCGCCATCAGGAGCTCGTTCACCTTGACCTGCGTCGGGTCCCCGTTCGTGCCGGTGCCGGAGCCGGTGACGTAGCTCCGGGTGCCCGCGTCGTAGGTGACCGTGTAGCCGGAACCGTTGCTGCCGGTGGTGGCCAGGTGGATCGTCCCGGAGTGGTTGAACGTGCCCGAGTAGTCGATCGGCGCCCCCGTGGCGTCGGTGGTGTCGCACGGGTTGTTCATCATGTAGATGTCCGCCGCGATGGCCCGGTAGGTGTCCAGGGTCCGGTTGCCGGGGTGTCCGTAGGAGTTCACCCCGCACGAGATGACGGTCATCTGCGGGTCGAGCGCGTTGACGTACCCCGCCGATGACGAGTGCGCCGAGCCGTGGTGGTTGGCCCGCAGGGTCTCGACCTTGCCCATCCTCGTCCTCAGCAGCGACTCGACGTCGTTGTAGGTGTAGCCGTTGGCGGAGGTGTTGTACTCGCCGTCGCTGTCCCCGGCAGTGGCGTAGCTGTAGGCGCCGTAGGTGAACTTCACGCCGATCGAGTAGTCGTTCTCGCTCGGGGGGTTCGCGTCGAGGTGGTGGTCGCCGCTGACCGGGGTGGTGCCGTCTGCCTCCATGACGCCCTTGGCGTTGGCCTCCTCGATGGTCCCCGTCGCGCCGCCGCCCAGGTCGATGCTCGGCCAGGCGCCGCTGTTGGTCAGCGTGACCACCTTGCCCTCGATGTTGGCGCGGTCGGCCTGGCCGGTCGGGCCGTAGAGCCAGCAGATGAAGCGCTGCCCGGTCATGCTCGTGGTGCCGACGTTGTGCCAGGCCACCTCGGGCGCCGGTGCGGTGGAGGTGCCGGTGTCGCACTTCCCGTTGCCGTCGGCGTCGGTCCAGGTGCCACCGTCGTGGTCGATGAGCTGGCCGACGGTGAAGCCCAGCCCGCCGGTCGCGGTCGGGGTGAGCAGCTGGTAGAGCCCGTTGCCGTAGGCCTGGGTGTCGCCGGGGTTGCCGGAGTAGCCGATGTGGTCGAGGTGCTGGTGGGAGGCCATCACGTAGTCGAGGTGCACCGGGGTGGCGCCGGTCCCGCAGATGCTGCGGATCTGCGCGGCCACCGCGGTGGCGTTGGTGCTGGTGCCCTTCGAGTTGTAGGCATTCTCGCCGAGGTCGATCAGCATGGTCCTGCCGGTCGGGCCCACGAGCAGCTGGCTGTCGCCCTGGTCGACGTCGAACCAGTAGACGTTGAGCTGGCCCTGGACCCAGCTGCCGGACGTCGAGCAGGCCGCCGCGTCGGGGACGGCCGCGCCTGCGCTCGCCAGGGGCGCGAGCCAGGCGAGGACGCCGGCGACGAGGGTGAGGGCAAGCGCGAGGGACGCGCGTTGAGCACGATGCATGGGGACTCCCGAGAAAGTGAGGTGCCGTTGTCGGCGAGCCGCATCGTGGCGCAGGTCGGGGCCCTCGCGCCGCGACACGAGCGGCGTCCCGATGAATTTCGCGTTACGAGAGGTCGCCGGGCGCCAGGTCGGTGCGGACTCCCCGGTACGACGGTTGGCGCAGCCGCTGGCTCCGGGAGGTGTGGTGGGTGTCGACGTCGACCACCAGCACCGGCTCCACCCAGTGCGTGCCGAGGGCGTCGACGCGGGGCACCTCGTCGGCGAAGGGACTGTCCGCCCGACCCAGCGGCGCCAGCAGCTCGGCCAGCACGGTGCTCGCCCGTCCCGCGATCCCGCTGCCCACCCGGCCCCGGTAGAGCAGCCCGTCGGCGGTGGGCTCCCCCACGAGCAGGGCCCCGAGCCGGGTGGTGCTCCCCTCCTGCGGACGCCAGCCGCCGACCACGTAGGAGAGCCGGTGGCGGTGGGCGAGCTTCAGCCAGTGCGGGGTCCTCTGGCCGAAGGCGTAGCGCGAGGAGAGCCGCTTGCTGACGATGCCCTCGAGCCCCTGCTGCAGGGTCGCGTCGAACAGCATCGACCCGTCGTCGTACGCCGCCGGGACCTGCCACCCGGTGTCGATCCCCAACCCGGTGAGCAGCTCCCGCCGCTCGGCCAACGGTCGACCGGTCAGGTCGACGCCGTCGAGGCGCAGCAGGTCGAAGACCATGTACGTCGCGGGAACGGTCTCGGCCAGCCGCAGCGCCTGGACGTGCTTGCGGACGTGCATCCGCTCCTGGAGGACCCGGAAGTCCGGCAGCCCGTCCTCGTTGAGCGCGATGACCTCGCCGTCCACGAGCAGGTCCCGATCGCCGAGCGGCGAGGTGACGAGGTCGGGCCAGGCCGCCGAGACCACGTTGCCGTTGCGGCTGTAGAACCGTGCCTGCGCCCCGGACGTGACGTCAGCGAGGATGCGCACACCGTCCCACTTCACCTCGTGCGTCCACTCCCCACCAGTGGGTACGTGTCGACCGGGGGTGGCGAGCATGGGACGCATGGGGCCATCCTGACCGATACTGGAAGCCTGTTTTCGGTGGTCGAGCCTGTCGAGACCACGACTGGGGAAGGGAGCGTGCGATGCGTGCGATCTGGAAGGGCGCGGTGTCCTTCGGGCTGGTCAGCGTACCGGTGAAGCTGTACTCCGCGACCGAGTCGCACGACGTCTCGTTCCGGCAGGTGCACGCCAAGGACGGCGGCCGGATCAAGTACCAGCGGGTCTGCTCGATCGACGGCGAGGAGGTGGCCTACGCCGACATCGCCAAGGGATACGAGACCGAGGACGGCGAGATGGTCATCCTCAGCGACGACGACATGGCCGAGCTGCCGTCGACCTCGTCGCGCGAGATCGCCGTGGAGAAGTTCGTCCCGAGCAACCAGATCGACCCGATGCTGTTCGAGAAGTCCTACTACCTCGAGCCGGAGAAGTCTGGCGCCAAGCCGTACGCCCTGCTGCGGCAGGCTCTCCAGGACGCCGACCGGATGGCAGTGGTCACGGTCGCGCTGCGGCAGCGTACGTCGGTCGCGGTGCTGCGGGTCCGCGACGACGTGATCGTGCTCCAGACCATGATGTGGCCCGACGAGATCCGGAGGCCCGACTTCTCGATCGAGACCGGTGAGGTGAAGGACGCCGAGGTCAAGATGGCCAACATGCTGGTGGAGACCCTCGCCGGCGACTTCGACGCCGAGGAGTTCGAGGACGACTACGCCGGGGCCGTCGAGGCGCTGGTCAAGGCCAAGGTCGAGGGTGGCGAGGTCAAGCGGACACCGACCTCGACCAAGTCCTCCGGCGAGGTCGTCGACCTGCTCGCGGCGCTGCAGCGCTCGGTGGACGCGGCGAAGACCGCGCGCGGCGAGACCGGCGCGGAGGCCGGTGAGGAGGCCGGTGAGGAGGAGCCGGCGAAGAAGGCTCCCGCCAAGAAGACCGCCGCCAAGAAGTCGACGACGAAGAAGACCCCCGCCAAGAAGGCCCCGGCGAAGAAGGCTCCCGCCAAGAAGACCGCGGCCAAGAAGTCGACGACGAAGAAGGCCGCCGCCAAGAAGGCCAGCTGACCGCGCGAGCGATGAGTTCGGCCGTCCTGGGCAGTCCGTACCCGTAGCGACCCGACGAACCGAGGAGACCCCATGACGACGCGTCCCGGCGAGCCCTGCTGGATCGAGCTGTTCACGCCCGACACCGATGCCGCGGCCGCCTTCTACGGCGAGCTGTTCGGCTGGACGGCCGGCGAGGCCAGCGAGGAGTTCGGCGGCTACCGCATGTTCTTCCGTGGCGACCAGCCGATCGCGGGGCTGATGGTCAACGACGGGTCCATGGGCGGCCCGAACGCGTGGACCGTCTACCTCACCACCGACGACGTGGCCTCGACGGTCGAGCGGGCCCGGACCGCCGGCGCCGAGGTCGTCGCCGGGCCGATGGCGGTCGCGGACCTGGGCCAGATGGCGGTCCTGGTCGACCCGGCCGGTGCCGCGGTCGGCGCCTGGCAGCCGGGGACCTTCCCGGGCTTCCTCACCCGCGCGGAGGACGGCGCCCCGGCCTGGTTCGAGACCCTCAGCAAGGACTACGCCGCGTCGGTCGGCTTCTACACCGACGTCTTCGGGTGGGACGCCCACACGATGAGCGACACCCCCGAGTTCCGCTACACGACGCTCGGCAAGGACGAGGACGCCCGCGCCGGCATCATGGACGCCACCGGCTTCCTCGGCGACCAGGGCTCGCGGTGGCAGTTCTACCTGCAGGTGGCCGACACCGACGCGACCGTCGAGCAGGCGCTGGCGGCAGGGGCGTCGCTGGTGCAGCCGGCCGAGGACACGCCGTACGGCCGGGTCGCGCTCCTCCACGACCCGGCGGGCGTGCAGTTCAGCGTGATGGGCCCCGCCCGAGGCTGAGCCGGTGACCGCCCTCCCCGGCGGCCCGGTCAGTGGACGAGGCCGCCGGTGGCGTCCGGAAGCGGCTCCTCACCGTCGATCAGCGAGGGCGGCCCGACCGCGAGGCCCTCCTCGGCCGCGGGAGCCGACGCGCGGGCGTCGGCCAGCACGTCGGCGGGCACGTGCCGCTCGAGGAACCGCTGCGCCATCCTGGTCGAGGGGTGCACACCGATGGTGGCGACGACGATGATGCCGGCGATGACCAGCCAGCCGGTGGCACCCCAGTTCATCGCGAGGAAGGTGTAGAGCGCCGGTGCCCAGACCCGTCCCAGGGTGCCGCTCAGCTCCGAAGCACCCTGGTAGGCGCCGCGCTGGCGCGGGTCCATCAGCTCGGCCTCGAACGACCAGCTGGCGGCCGAGAGGTACAGCTCGGCGCCGGTCACGGTGACGTGGCCCAGCCACACCAGCGCGATCGTGGCCCAGCCGACGGTGTCGTGGGTGGCCAGCGTGATCAGGCAGGAGACGACGAAGAAGGTGGACGAGACACGGACCGCCTTGAGTGCGGTCCCCACGTCGTGGACCCCGCGGGCCGCCGCCATGGGCAGGAAGATGCACATCACCGTGTTGGTGCCGAAGAGGAAGGCCAGCAGCACCCGCGGGGCGTCGGTCTCCTCCACCAGCCACAGCGGGATCACGATGTTGAGCAGCACCTGGTTGGTCCAGAAGACGCCGCCGAAGAACTCCGTGAGGAGCCAGCCGGGGTTGCGCAGCGGTCCCGGCCCGGGGATCTTGACCTTGCGCTCCTCCGGGGTGCGGTCGTCGTGGGAGGCGCGAGGCAGCCGGCTGATCGCGACGGCGTTGACGAGGAAGACCACGGCGGTGAACCACGGCAGCGCGTGGAGCATGTCGTTGGAGTGGAACGCCAGCGCGATGCCGCCCATCAGCGAGCCGAGGGTGAAGCCCACGTTGAGCGCGGAGTACATGTACGCGCGCGACTTCACCCGCTCGTCAGGGGGCAGCGCGTCGATCGTGTAGGCGCCGTGCGCCGCGCCACCGAGCGCGCCGATGACCTCCATGCCGACCGCCATGGCGACGTAGCCCTTGAAGTCGGTGATGAAGGGCCAGAACGCGAACATCGCGGCTTGCCCGGTCGCGCTGACCGCCCACATCTTCTTCGGCCCGAACCGGTCGACCAGCTTGCCCATCGGCACCGCGGCGAGGAAGGCGGCGGCGCCGGCACACGTCAGGCCCAGGCCGACCTGAGCGGCGGTCAGCCCCACGATCTGGGTGAAGAACACCGCCGATCCGGTCATGAAGGTGCCCTCGCCGAGGGCGAAGAGCAGGGACTGCAGGGCGAGACGCCCGGCGAACGGCGACGGAGGCCGGGCGTGGCGAAGGAGGACGGTGAGCATCGCCCCGGATTCTCCTGTCCGCCGAGGCTCCGTGTCGTGCGATTTTTCGCTCTGCGGCGACCTCAGGGGGCGTCGCCGCGGGCCGCCTCCGAGTCCGGGTAGGCCCGGTCGAAGCGGCTGAACAGCGCGTCGCTGAGACGGGGCGCGGCGAGGTTGAGGATCTCACCGACCGTGCCGGCCGCCGTGTTCACCGTGACCGGGCGGTCCTCGAGGGCCCGCACGACCCGCACCGCGGCCTGCTCCGGCGTGAGGGCGCGACGTGCGGCGTACGCCTCGGTGGGCGCGACCATCGGCGTACGCACCAGCGCGAAGCGCATGTTGGTGAAGGTGATGTTGTCGCGGTAGGTCTCCCGCGACGCGACCCGGCTCCACGTGTCGAGCGCGGCCTTGGAGGCGATGTAGGCCGCGAACTTGGGCGCCTTCATCTGCACGCCCCACGTCACGATGTTGACGACGTGCCCGAACTGCTGGGCCCGCATCGCCGGCAGCAGCCCCATGGTCAGCCGCACCGGCGCGAAGTAGTTGACCGCCATGGTCCGCTCGAAGTCGTGGAAGCGGTCGTGGGTCAGGTGCAGCGAGCGCCGGATCGACCGGCCCGCGTTATTGACCACGTAGTCCACCGCACCGTGCTCGGCGAGCAGCCGCGCGACCAGGGTGTCGACGGCGTCGCCGTCGGTCAGGTCGCAGGGGTACGCCGCGGCGCGGCCGCCGTCGGCCCCGACGGCCTCGACCACCCGGGCCAGCTCGTCCGCGCGGCGTGCCACCAGCAGCACCGTCGCGCCCCTGCGGGCGACCGCCAGCGCGGTGGCCTCGCCGATCCCCGACGAGGCACCGGTGACGAGCACCGTGCGGCCCGTCAGCGGGCTGCGGGTGTCGCCGGTCAGCCTCCGCAGCACGCGGCGTACCCGGGCGCGCGGGGTCTGGAGGAGCAGGCTCGCGGGCATGCCCGGGACCCTACCGGCGGCTCCGCGGCGCGACCGGCCTACCGGTCCCCCACCCACGTCGGCCACGGTCGGGCCTGCTCGACCTGCGCCGACAGCGAGAACAGGGTCGCCTCGTCGTCGGTGCGCCCGACGAGCTGGATCGCGACGGGCAGCCCGTCGGGACCGGTGCCGCAGGGCACCGCCGCGGCCGGGTTGCCGGCGACGTTCCAGAGCGCGGCGTAGGCGATCGCGGGCATCGCGCGCAACGAGGCCCGCACCGTGCCGACGCCGTCGAGCCGACCCACCCGCGGCGGCCGGTGCGCGATCGCCGGCGTGAGCAGGACGTCCACCTCGCCGAAGACCCGGTTCGCCTTCGCCGAGACCTTCTCGGTCTCCCGGAGCGCCCAGTCCCGGACGCGGGGCGTCACCCACGACCCGAGCCGGTAGGTCTCGCGCGTGCGTCGCTCGAGGCGGTCGAAGTGCTCGACCTCGTCGGCCTCGGTGCGGATCCCGGCGAAGAACTGCGGGACGAACGCGGCGGTCGGGTCCGGGTAGTGCGGATCGACCTCACGGACCTCGTGCCCGAGGTCGCCGAGCAGCCGGGCGGTGTCCTCGACGGCCCGGACGTGGATCGGGTCGGGGCGCACGCCACGGGTGACCGGCTGGGTGGTCCAGCCGATCCGCAGTCGTCCGGGCTCCCGGGTGGCCGCCTCGACGAACGACTCGGTGCCACCGGCGTGGTACAGGTCGCCCTCGGTGTTGCCGCGGATCACGTCGTACACGAGCGCGCTGTCGCGGACCGTCCGCGTGAGCGGCCCGGCGGTGCCGAGCGCCCACCACAGGTGCGGGTGGGGCGCGGTCGTCACCCGGCCGCGCTGGGGCTTGAGGCCGAACAGGCCGCAGCAGGCGCTGGGGATCCGGATCGACCCGCCGCCGTCGCCGCCGATCGCCGCCGGCACCATCCCGGTGGCGACGGCGACCGCCGTGCCGCCGCTGGAGCCGCCGGGGGTCCGGCTGCGGTCCCACGGGTTGCGGGTGATCCCCCGGGAGGTCGACTCGGTGTAGGGGAACGCCCCGAACTCCGGCATCGTCGTCTTGCCGATGATCACCGCGCCGGCGTCGCGCAGCCGCCGCACGATCTCGGCGTCCGCGGCGGCCGGCGTCTCGTTGGCCTCGCCCCCGAAGGTGGTCACCGTCCCCGCGACGTCGACCTCCTCCTTGATCGCGATCGGTACGCCGTGCAGCGGGCCCGGCGCGCCACCGGCGGCGAGGTGCTCGTCACGGGCGGCGGCCTCGGCCCGGGCCTCGTCGGCCAGCACCCGGGAGAACGCGTTCAGGCCCGGGTCCAGCGCGGCGATCCGGGCGAGCGACTCCTCGACGGCGGTGACGGCGGTCAGCTCACCAGCGGTCGTGCGGCGGACGGTCTCGGCCGTGTCGGCCAGGCTCAGCTCGGTCACGATCGGAGCATAGGGCGTGTCTCCCAGCCCTCAGGCCAGCGAGTCGAGCCAGGCCTGGTGCAGGTCCGAGAAGCGACCCTCACCACCGGCGATCAGCTTGGCGGGCGTGCCGTCCTCGACGATCCGGCCGTGCTCCATCACCAGCACCCGGTCGGCGATCTCCACCGTCGAGAGCCGGTGGGCGATGATCACGGCGGTGCGACCGGCCAGGACCGTGCGCAGCGCGTGCTGGACCAGGCGCTCGGACGGCACGTCCAGCGAGGAGGTCGCCTCGTCGAGGATCAGCACCGCGGGGTCGGCCAGGAAGGCACGCGCGAACGCGACCAGCTGGCGCTGTCCCGCGCTGAGCCGGCCGCCCCGGTTGGCCACGTCGGTGTCGTAGCCCTGCGGCAGCGCACTGATGAAGTCGTGCGCGCCCAGCGCCCGTGCCGCCGCCTCGACCTCGGCCGTCGTGGCCTCGGGGCGCCCGAACCTGATGTTGTCGGCGACCGTGCCGGAGAACAGGTAGTTCTCCTGGGTCACCATCACCACCGCGTCGCGCAGCGTCGACGACGACAGGTCGCGGACGTCCACGCCGTCGAGCAGCACCCGGCCGGACACCGGGTCGTAGAACCGGGTGGCGAGCTTCGCGAGCGTGGTCTTGCCCGCGCCGGTCGTGCCGACCAGTGCCAGGGTCTGCCCGGCGGGCACGGTCAGGTCGAGGTCGGGCAGCACCGGAACGCCGTCGACGTAGGAGAACCGGACGTGCTCGAACCGGAGCTCGCCGTGCGGGTCCGGCAGCGGCACCGGGTCGCGCGGCTCGGGGACGGTCGGCTCCTCCTCCAGGACACCGGAGAGCTTCTCCAGCGCCGCCGAGGCCGACTGGAAGGTGTTGTAGAACTGCGAGATCTCCATCATCGGCTCGAAGAACTGGCGCAGGTAGAGCAGGAACGCCGCCAGCACGCCGACGGTGACGTCGCCGTTGTAGGCGCGGTAGCCGCCGTACAGCAGCACCACGGCGATGGTGACGTTGCCGATCAGCCGGATGCCGGGCATGAACCACGCGACCAGCCGGAACGCCGTCAGGTTCGCCGCGCGGTACTGGTCGTTGACGTCGTCGAAGATCTCCTGGTTGCGCGGCTCGCGGCGGAACGCCTGGACCGCGCGGATGCCGCCCATGGACTCCACGAAGTGCACGATCACCAGCGCGACCTTCTCGCGGGTGACCCGGTAGCTCTTCGCCGACTCCTTGCGGAACCAGTTGGTCAGCCACGCCAGGAACGGCCCGCAGAGCAGGGCCACCAGGCCCAGTCGCAGGTCGAGGAACAGCAGCAGCGCGGCCGTGCCGACCAGGGTCAGCGCCGCGGTGACCAGCCCGTCGAAGCCGGTCTCGAGCATCTCGTAGATCGCGTCGACGTCGGAGGTCTGCCTCGAGATCACCCGCCCGGACGTGTACCGGTCGTGGAAGGACGGGCTCAGGTCCTGGAAGTGCCGGAACACCCGGCGCCGGATCTCGAAGAGGATGTCCTGGCCGACGTGTCCCGAGCGCACCAGGAACAGGTTGCGGGCCACGGCCTGGGAGATGGTCGCGACGAGCACGAGCCCGACGACGAGGAAGAGCGGCCCGGTGTCGCCGCTCTCCTGGATCGGCGGGATGCCGCTGTCGATGCCCTCCTTGACCAGGTAGGGGATCGAGAGCCGGGCGACGTTCTCGACCAGCACGATCACCACGAGGAGCTGGATCGCACGGCGGTACGGCGCGAGCAGGTCCTTGAGCAGCCGGCGGGACCGGTCCGCCAGCCGGACCGAGGTCTCGTGGGTGAGCTCCTCGGTGATGTCGTCGGCGGCGACGCCGCGCCACTCCTGGGTCGCCGTCGTCGTGGGGGTCGGGGCGCTCACGCGACCACCTCGTCCTGGAAGGAGTCGGCGGAGAGCAGCTCGCGGTACTCCGGCACCGTCTCCAGCAGCTCCCGGTGATCACCCACGTGGGTGATCGTGCCGTCCTGGAGCAGCGCGACCCGGTCGGCGAGCAGCACGGTGGAGGCGCGGTGCGCCACCACCAGACCGGTGGTGTCGGACAGCACCCTCCGCAGCGCCTCCTCCACCAGCCGCTCGGTGTGGACGTCGAGCGCGGAGAGCGTGTCGTCGAGGACGAGGACCTTCGGCTGGGCGAGCACGGCGCGGGCCAGCGCGAGGCGCTGCCGCTGGCCGCCCGAGAGGGCCATCCCCTGCTCGCCGACCCGGGTGTCCAGGCCCCAGGGCAGGTCGTGGACGAAGCCGGCCTGGCTCACGTCCAGCGCGGACCTGATCTCCTGCTCGTGGGCGTCGGCGCGCCCGAGGGTGAGGTTCTCCCGGGCGCTCATGGAGAAGAGCGTCGGCTCCTCGAACGCCGTCGCGACCAGCGACCGCAGGTGCTCCAGGGGGAGGTCGCGCACGTCGACGCCGTCGATGGTGACGCGGCCGCCGGTCACGTCGTACAGACGTGGGACCAGGCCGGTGAGGATGGTCTTGCCGGAGCCGGTCGCGCCGACCAGCGCCACGGTCTCCCCCGGCGCCACGTCGAGATTGACGTCGCGCAGCACCGGCTCGTCGGGCGCGTCGGGGAAGGCGAAGTCCACGTGCTCGAGGACCAGGTGGCCACGCGGGCGGTCGATGCGGCTGGTGCCCGAGACGATGTCCGGCTCGGTGTCGAAGATCTCGAGGATCCGGGCGGCCGCCGTCATCGCCTCCTGGGCCATCGCCAGGATGACGCCGAGCGAGGACACCGGCCACACCAGGGACAGCATCAGCGTGATGAAGGCGACCAGCTCGCCGGGGGTGAGCCTGCCGTGGCCCACGCCGATCGCGCCCAGCAGCAGCACGACGGCGACCGCGAGGTTCGGGATCACCTCCAGGAAGGTCCAGAACTTCGCCGAGAGCCGCACCTTGTCCATGCTGGTGGCGTGCAGGGTCCGCGCGGCGGCGTCGTACTGCGCCGAGACGTGGTCGCTGCGCCCGAAGGACTTGATCACCCGGATGCCGACGGCACCCTCCTCGGCGCGGGTCGCGAGGTCGCCCTGCTCGTCCTGGACCCGGCGGGAGACCACGACGTAGGCCTTCTCGAACCGCATGGACAGCCACACGATCGGCGCGGCCGCGCCCGCGACGACCAGGCCCAGCGGCCAGTACATGTGCAGCAGCACGCCGGTCACCACGGTGACCTGCAGGATGTTGATGACCAGGAAGAGCAGCCCGAAGCCGCTGAACCGGCGGATCGCGGACAGGTCGGTGGTCGCGCGCGAGAGCAGCTGGCCGGACTGCCACTTGGTGTGGAAGCTCATCGGCAGCTGCTGGAGCCGCTCGTAGAGGTCGTGGCGCATCGCGGTCTCGAGCCCGAGCACGGCGTTGGACTGCACCCAGCGCCGGATCCAGATCAGCACCGCCTCGAGCACGCCGAGGCCGAGCGCCAGCAGGCCCAGCGGCAGCACCGGGCCCAGCTCCCGGTCGGTGATCGGCCCGTCGATCAGCGCCTTGGTGACCAGCGGGATCGCGATCGTCAGGCCCACGCCCGCGATCGAGGCGAGGGCCATGACGGTCAGGGCGAACGCGTGCGGACGCAGGTAGCCGCGCAGTCGCCACAGGGAGTGGACGCCTGCCGGCGGGTCCGAGAGAGGGATGGTTGACATCGTCATCAACCCTATGTGGGGTCACCGACACTCGCGACCGGTTATCGGCTTTCGGGTGCGCTGGTTGTTACATCCCCCGGGGCCTCAGCCCGTCGCCAGCAGCCCGCGCACGACCCGCAAGCCGACCGAGAGCCGGGCCAGGTCGGCCTGGTCGTCGGCGCAGATCTCCTCGAGCGTGGCGGCCGCGCGCGGCACGACCACGCTGTCCTGGTCCTCCCAGACCGCGATCCGGGCGGGCGCCGGGTCGTCGGCCGAGGTGACCGAGAGCACCTGGGCGGTGAGCTGGGCGTGCACCGCGTGCAGGTCGTCGCGCAGCGCCGCCCGGGCCATCGTCTGCCAGCGGTCCTCCCGGGGCAGCCCGAGGATCCGCTGCACCAGCGCCGGCAGCCCGAGCCGCTCGCCGAGGGCGAAGTGGATCCGGGCCACCTCGGCCGGGTCGAGGTCCTCGCGCGCGGCGATCTCCACGAGGCCGAGCAGCATGTACGCCGGGGGCAGGACCGCCACCCGCGTGGCGAGCTCCTCGGGCACTGCCCGGGCGACCAGCGTGTCCCGCCGGTTCTGGAACGCCGTCAGCTCGCGGCCGGTCATCAGGTCGGGCAGCTGGTCGATCACCTGCTGCACGGGTCCGGCGAAGAAGTCGACGGTGCCCTGGCTGTCCAGCGGGGGTCGCCGGTTGGAGACCAGCCAGCGCGAGGCCCGCTCGACCAGCGTGCGCATCTCGAGCCGCATCCGGGTCTGCACGCCGGCGTCCAGCACGTTGTCGTAGGTCTTGAGCTCGTCGCGCAGCGGCAGCGACGCGAAGATCTCGCGCGCCACGAAGTTGGCCCGGGTGAGCTCGGCGGGGGTCGCCCCGGTCTCGCCCTCCAGGCGCGGCCAGAAGGTCATGCCGGCGCCGTTGACGAGGTCGTTGACCACCTGGGTCACGATGATCTCCCGGCGCAGCGGGTGCGCCCCGATCTGCGACTCGAACCGCTCCCGCATCAGCGTCGGGAAGTAGGCCCGCAGGTCGATGTGGAGGTACGGGTCGTCGGGCAGGTCGGAGGCCAGCAGCTGCTCGGCCAGCACGATCTTGGTCCAGGCCAGGAGCACCGACAGCTCCGGCATGGTGAGGCCCTCGCCGCGCTCGAGGCGGCGGCGTACCTGGCGGGTGGTCGGCAGCCCCTCCAGCTCGCGGTTGAGCACGCCCTCCCGCTCCAGCCGGCGCATCCAGTCCTCGTGCACGTGCAGCAGGGAGGGTGAGTGGTCGGCCGCGTTCGCCAGCGCCAGGTTCTGCTCGTAGTTGTCCCGCAGCACCAGCTCGCCGACCTCGTCGGTCATGTCGGCCAGCAACCGGTTGCGCTGCTTCTCGGTGAGGTCGCCGTCCTTGACGACGCGGTCGAGCAGGATCTTGATGTTGACCTCGTGGTCGGAGGTGTCGACCCCGGCGGAGTTGTCGATGAAGTCGGTGTTCATCCGGCCGCCCCGACGCTCGGCCCCGAGCAGGGCGTACTCGATGCGGCCGAGCTGGGTGAACCCGAGGTTGCCGCCCTCGCCGACGCACTTGGCACGCAGCTCGCGCCCGTCGATCCGGATCGCGTCGTTGGCCTTGTCGCCGGCGTCGGCGTGGCTCTCCTCGACGGCCTTGACGTAGGTGCCGATGCCGCCGTTCCACAGCAGGTCCACCGGCGCCTTGAGGATCGCCTTCATCAGCTCCGCGGGCGTCATTGCGGTGACCTCGGGGTCGAGCCCGAGGGCCGCGCGCACCTCCTCGCCGATCGGGATCGACTTCAGCGCGCGCGAGAACACCCCGCCGCCCGCGGAGATCAGGGAGCGGTCGTAGTCCTGCCAGCTCGACCGGGGCAGGTCGAAGAGCCGGCGCCGCTCGGCGTACGACGTCGCCGCGTCCGGCGCCGGGTCCAGGAAGATGTCGCGGTGGTCGAACGCCGCGACCAGCCGGATGTGCTCGGAGCAGAGCATGCCGTTGCCGAACACGTCGCCGGACATGTCGCCGATCCCGACCGCGGTGAAGTCCTCGGCCTGGCAGTCGATGCTGCGCTCGCGGAAGTGCCGCTGCACCGACACCCACGCGCCGCGGGCGGTGATCCCCATCGCCTTGTGGTCGTAGCCCACCGAGCCACCGCTGGCGAACGCGTCGCCGAGCCAGAAGCCGTAGTCGTGCGCCACGCCGTTGGCGATGTCGGAGAACGTCGCGGTCCCCTTGTCGGCGGCCACCACCAGGTAGGCGTCGTCGCCGTCGTGGCGCACCACCGCGCGCGGCGGCACGGTCTCGCCGTCGACGAGGTTGTCGGTGATGTCGAGCAACCCGCTGATGAAGGTCTTGTAGCAGGCGATCCCCTCGGTCATCCACGCGTCGCGGTCGCTCGGGTCGGGCAGCTGCTTGCAGAAGAACCCGCCCTTGGCGCCCACCGGGACGATGACGGTGTTCTTGACCATCTGGGCCTTGACCAGGCCGAGCACCTCGGTCCGGAAGTCGTCGCGGCGGTCCGACCAGCGCAGGCCACCGCGCGCGACCGCGCCGAAGCGCAGGTGCACGCCTTCGACCCGCGGAGAGTAGACGAAGATCTCGAAGCGCGGCCGGGGCTCCGGCAGGTCCGGGATCGCCGACGGCTCGAGCTTGAACGAGATGTACGAGCGGACCCCGCCCCCGTCGTGCGCGTCGAGGGGCTGGAAGTAGTTGGTGCGCAGGGTGGCGCGGATGTGGGTCAGGTAGGAGCGCAGGATCCGGTCGTGGTCGAGGCTGGCCACGTCGTTGAGGGCGCGGGTGATCCGCTCCTCGATCGCCTCGATCCGCGCGGTGCGGGCCTCGGCGTCGGCGCCCAGGCCGTTGTGGCCGGGCTCGAACCTGGCCTCGAAGAGCTGGACCAGCATCCGGGTGAGGTCGACGTTGTTGCGCAGCGCGCCCTCGATGTAGTCGAGGGCGAACGGGGAGTTCCCCTGCCGCATGTACTTGGCGTAGGCGCGCAGCACGGTCGCCTGCCGCCAGGTGACCCCGGCACGGAGGACCAGCGCGTTGAAGCCGTCGATCTCGTTGAAGCCGTCCCACACCGCGCGCAGCGCGTCCTGGAACAGGTCGCGGGCGTGGGCCGGGAGCGAGCGCCCGTAGCGCAGCCCGAATTCGTAGATGTACGTCGGGCGTCCCAGCCCCTCGAGCTCGTAGGGACGCTCGTCGACGACCTCGACCCCCATCGAGCTGAGCATCGGCAGGATCTCCGAGAGCGACAGCGGCGGGCCCACCCGGAACACCTTGAGCCGGGCCTCGCCGCGTGCGGCGTCCATCTGCTCGTAGAGGGACAGGTCGAGCCCCTCCTCGCCCTCGAGCGCCTCGAGCCGGCCGAGGTCGACCGAGCCGGTGCGCGCCGCGAAGTCCTCCTTGTAGGCCTCCGGGAACGAGTCGACGTAGCGGCGGCCGAGCCGGGCGCCGACCTCCTCGCCGTACTCCGCGATCACCGCGGTCGTGAAGTCGTCGCGCCAGGAGCGCGAGGCGTCGGTGAGCCGGCGCTCGAGGTCGTCGGTGTCGACCTCCTCGATGGTGCCGCCCTTGGCCGGATGCACCACGAAGTGCACGCGCGCGGTCGTCGACTCGTTGACGCTGACGTTGAACTCGACCGAGTCGCCGCCGAGGTGGTCCTTGAGGATCTGCGAGAACTTCTCGCGGACGCTGGTGTTGTAGCGGTCGCGCGGCAGGTAGACGAGGACCGAGACGTAGCGGCCGTAGGTGTCCCGACGGATGAACATCCGCACCTGCCGGCGCTCGCGGGCGTGCATCGCGGCCTCGGCCATCGGCGCCAGCTCGTCGACCGTGGTGTGGAAGAGCTCGTCGCGCGGGTAGGTCTCCAGCGTGTCCATCAGCGCCTTGCCGGCGTGGCTGCGCTGGTCGAACCCGATCCGCTTCAGCACCGCGGCGGCCTTCTCGCGCAGCAGCGGGATGCGGGTGAGCGACTCGGTGTAGGCGGCGCTCGAGTAGAGCCCGAGGAACCGGCGCTCGCCGACGACGTCGCCGTTGGCGTCGAACTTCTTCACGCCGACGTAGTCGAGGTACGCCGGGCGGTGCACGGTGGCGCGGGAGTTCGCCTTGGCCAGCACCAGCAGGGTCTTCTCACGGGCCTTGGCCTTGACCATCGCCGGCAGCTTGCCGAAGGAGGCCGACATGTCCTGGTCGGCCCGCAGGATGCCGAACCCGGTGCCGGGGACCGCGCGCAGGAGCTCGTCCTCGCCGGCGCGCTCCAGCTTGTACTCGCGGTAGCCGAGGAAGGTGAAGTGGTCGGAGGCCAGCCACTGGAGCAGCTCACGACCCTGCCGGATCTCCTCGGCGTCCAGCGGCGGCGGGCTGGTGGCGAGCTCGTCGACGATCTCCAGCACCTGGGCGTGCATCTTGTCCCAGTCCTCGACGGACTCGCGGACGTCGCGCAGCACCCGCTGCAGGTTCTCCTCGATCTCGGCGGTGTCGTCGCCCTCGCGGATCCGGTCGATCTCGACGTGCATCCAGGACTCGCGGATGGCCTCACCGGGCGGCTCGAGCGACCCGTCCGCCACCGGCGCCACGCTCTGCAGCGCGCCGGTGATGTCGCGGACCACGTCGAAGTGGGGGTGGATGACCACGTGCACGTCGCGGAGCTGGCGCGAGAGCTCCATGGTCAGCGAGTCCACGAGGAACGGCATGTCGTCGATGACGACCTCGACGACCGAGTGGCCACCGGCGGACCAGCCGTGCTCGGCGAGGGTCGGCGTGAACACCCGCACCTGCGCCGTGCCCTGGGGCCGGTTCCCGGCGAGCTTCCAGTGCGAGGCCAGCGCGCCGTAGATGTCGACGTCGCCGCGCTCGCAGACGTCCTCGGGGGCCACGTGCCGGTAGTAGGCCTTCAGCAGGGCCCCGACCTCGTCGTGCGGCGGGCCGCCTGCACCCTTCCGGTGGATGGCCAGGTCGATGGCCTTCCCCAAGAGGGCGGACTTGTCCTGGTCCAGCGTCGTCATTGACACACTCCGACCCTAGGACTCCCGGTGTGACCTCGCCAACACGGGGGTGGAGCGTGTCGGCCAGTTCGCGCCCTACAGCTCCGAGCGCAGGTCCCACAGCAGCGGGTAGTAGCGCAGCGGGATGCGCGAGCGCAGGTAGCCGGCGCCGCTGGACCCGCCGGTCCCGGACTTGCTGCCGATCATCCGCTCGACCATCACGACGTGCCGCGCCCGCCAGCTCGCGGCCAGCTCGTCGTGCTGCAGCAACGCCTCCGCCAGCGCCCACACCACGGCGTACTGCGAGCGGTCGTGGGCGGCGGTGCGCAGCGAGGCCGAGATCTCCTCCTCGGTGCCGGCCGCGAGCCCGAAGGAGCGCAGCACGTCGAGGAAGGCGTCCCACAGCGAGGGCTCCGCCAGCCGCGCGGCGAGGCGCTCCTGCTCGGCCTCGGTCAGGCCGCGGAAGCGCTTGACGTACGACGGGTCCTTGGCGCCGGAGAGGAACTCCAGCTCGCGGAACTGCACCGACTGGAAGCCGCTCGCGGGCGCCAGCCGCTGCCGGAACTCCAGGAAGTCCTGCGGGGTCATCGTCTCCAGCACGTCCACCTGCTGGACCAGCACCCGCTCGATCACGTGGACCCGGGCGAGCAGGTGCTGCGCCCACCACAGCCGGCCGCCGTCGACGCCGCCGCTCATGGCGTCGCGGGCGGCCTCGACCTCGTGCAGCAGCTGCTTGAACCACAGCTCGTAGACCTGGTGGATGGTGATGAAGAGCAGCTCGTCGTGGGCGGGCGGGTCGGACTCGAGGTGCTGGGCGTCGAGGAGCTGGGGCAGTCGCAGGTAGCTGCCGTAGGTCAGCTGCGCACCCTGCTCGCCGAACGAGACGAACGATTCACTCATGGGCGTGCACGTTAGTCCCCCGGGGTGGGCCATGATGTGCGGCATGTTGTTCCGACACGAGCTGGCCTACGACGCCGCTCCCGACCAGGTCTTCGCGATGCTGGCGGACCCGAAGTTCCGGGAGGCGGCCTGCGCCGCCCAGGACGTGATCTCGGCCGAGGTCGAGCTCGAGCACCGTGGCAACGGCTTCTCGCTCGTCATCGACCAGATGCAGCGGACCGACGACCTCCCGTCGTTCGCCCGCACCTTCGCCGGTGACTCCACGCGCGCGGTCCAGCGCGAGGAGTGGGCGGACTCGACCGGCGGCACGCTGCGGATCGAGGCCCCCGGCAAGCCCTCCGAGGTGGCGGGCACCATCACCCTGCGTCCGGAGGGCTCGGGGACGGTTGAGATCGTGGAGCTGGAGCTGAAGGTCAAGGTGCCGCTGATCGGCGGCAGGCTGGAGAAGCTCCTCGCCGAGAAGATCCGGGCCGGCATGGACGCCGAGCACGGCGTCGGCGTGCCGTGGTTGAAGGGAGAGCACTGAGATGGCGAAGCGCCTGACGCACGACCTGGTGTACGACGCCCCGGCCGACGCGGTCGCGGCGATGCTGGCGGACCCGGCGTTCCGCGAGGAGGTGTGCGACTACCAGCGCGTGCTGCGGCGCACGGTCACCGTGGAGCGCAGCGGCGACGGCATGGAGGTCGTCATCGACCAGGTGCAGTCGGCCCAGGGCATCCCGTCGTTCGCGCAGAAGTTCGTGGGCGAGGAGATCAACATCGTCCAGCGCGAGACCTGGGCCTCGATGGACGCCAGCCGCATCCACGTCACCATCCCCGGCAAGCCCGGCGAGATGAGCGGCACCGGCCGCCTCGACGACTCCGGCGGTCCCACGATCCACGCGGTGAGCCTCGACATCAAGGTGGGCATCCCGCTGGTCGGCGGCAAGATCGAGGGCCTGATCTCCGACCTGCTGCTCAGGGCGCTCAAGGCCGAGAACAAGGTCGGGCGCGACTACCTGTCGCGCTGACCCTCGGCCGCCGCCTCCTCGCGGCGGTCCTGCCGGCGGCGTACGGCGATCACGAGGCCGAGGGCGACGAAGGGCCCGAAGGCCAGCAGGAGCACCAGCACCTGCTCGAACGGGTGCAGCGCGCCCATGTGCAGGGGCAGGACCGGAGGAGTCATCACCACGATTGTGCCGCGCCCGGGGTGACCGCTCCGGCCCGCCCCCGGGACGGGGTGAGACTCCTCACCGCTCGACCCGGAATCGGCGGCGGCCCGCTCCCTGTTGATCAAGTGTTCAACGAAACCTGACGACCGAGGAGCCTGCAGCCACATGCCTGACCTTTTCGACAGCCTGACCGTGAAGAGCTGGACCCTGCCGAACCGCCTCGTCATGGCGCCGCTGACCCGCAACCGCGCGGACGGCGACGGCGTGCCCGGCGACCTCGCCGTGGAGTACTACGCGCAGCGCGCCTCGGCCGGCCTGATCATCACCGAGGGCACCCAGCCCAGCGCCGTCGGGCAGGGGTACCTCAACACCCCGGGGCTGCACAGCGCTGAGCAGGTCGCGGGCTGGCGCCGCGTCGCCGACGCGGTCCACGAGCGCGGCGGCCGGATCGTCGCCCAGCTGATGCACGCCGGCCGGGTGTCGCACCCCGACAACAAGCACGGGCTCGAGACGGTCGCGCCCAGCGCGCTCGCTGCGCCCAACGAGATGTTCACCGCCGACGGCATGAAGCCGCACCCGGTCCCCCGGGCGCTGGAGCTCGACGAGATCCCCGGCGTCGTCGAGGAGTACGTGCAGGCCGCCCGCAACGCCGTCGAGGCCGGGCTGGACGGCGTCGAGGTGCACGCCGCGAACGGCTACCTGATCCACCAGTTCCTCGCGCCCGGCTCCAACGAGCGCGCCGACGGGTACGGCGGGTCCCCGGCGAACCGCGCCCGCCTCGCCATCGAGGTCACCCGCGCCGTCGCCGAGGCGATCGGCCCGGAGCGGGTCGGGATCCGGATCTCCCCGGCCCACAACATCCAGGGCGCGACCGAGACCGACCCGGCCGACGTCGAGGCGACGTACGGCACCCTGGTCGAGGCCATCGCCCCGCTCGGCCTGGCCTACCTCTCGGTCCTCGCCGACCCGCGCCAGGACCTCGTGCAGCGGCTGCGCAAGGACTTCGGTGGCGTCGTGATCGCCAACGATGGCTTCGGCGAGATCACCACCCGCGACAAGGCCCAGGCGGTCCTCGACGAGGACCTCGCCGACGCGGTGGCGGTCGGCCGGCTGTTCCTGGCCAACCCGGACCTCCCCCGCCGCTGGGAGACCGGTGCCGGGCTGAACGAGCCCGACGGCGCCACGTTCTACGGCGGCGGCGCGGCCGGGTACACCGACTACCCCTCGCTGGACGACTGAGCTCGGACGACTGACCGGTCGACGACGAAGGCCCCGCCGGAACGGCGGGGCCTTCGTCGTTGCGCGAGCGCTCAGCCCATGTAGGGGTAGCGGTAGTCCGTCGGCGGGACGAACGTCTCCTTGATCGAGCGCGGCGAGGTCCAGCGCAGCAGGTTGACCGCGGCGCCGGCCTTGTCGTTGGTGCCGCTGGCCCGGCCACCGCCGAAGGGCTGCTGCCCGACGACCGCGCCGGTCGGCTTGTCGTTGACGTAGAAGTTGCCGGCGGCGAAGCGCAGCGTCTTGCGCGCCCAGGCGATCGCGGACCGGTCCTGGGCGATGATCGCGCCGGTCAGGGCGTAGGGCGCGAAGGACTCCATCTGCGCGACGACCTTCTCGAAGTCGGCGTCGTCGTAGACGTGCACCGCGAGGATCGGGCCGAAGTACTCGGTCGCGAACATCTCGTCGGTCGGGTCGCCGGTCTCCACGACCGTGGGCCGCACGAAGTAGCCCTCGGAGTCGTCGAGCGTGCCACCGGCGATGACGTCGAGGCTCGAGGACTCGTGCGCCCGGGTGATCGCCGCCTTGTGCTTGGCGAAGGCGCGCTCGTCGATGACGGCACCCATGAAGTTCTTGAAGTCCCGCACGTCGCCCACCGCGATCGACTCGACCTCGGCGACCAGCCGGTCGCGGATCCTGTCCCACACCGAGCGGGCGACGTAGGCCCGCGACGCGGCGGAGCACTTCTGGCCCTGGAACTCGAAGGCGCCCCGGATCATCGCGGTGACCAGCACCTCGGGGTCGGCCGACGGGTGGGCGACGATGAAGTCCTTGCCGCCGGTCTCGCCGACGATGCGCGGGTAGGAGCGGTACGACGTGATGTTCTCGCCGACCGTGCGCCACAGGTGCTGGAACGTCGGGGTGGAGCCGGTGAAGTGGATGCCGGCCAGGTCCGGGTGCGCCAGCGCGACCTCGGAGACGTCGAGCCCGTCGCCGGGCAGCATGTTGATGACGCCGGGCGGCATGCCGGCCTCCTCGAGCAGCTGCATCGTCATTGACGCGGCCAGCTGCTGGGTGGGCGACGGCTTCCAGAGCACCGTGTTGCCCATCAGCGCGGGGGCGGTGGGGAGGTTGCCGGCGATGGCCGTGAAGTTGAACGGCGTGATCGCGTAGACGAAGCCCTCGAGCGGCCGGTGGTCGGTGCGGTTCCAGATGCCCGGGCTGTTCGCGATCGGTTGGTCGGTCAGGATCTGCTTGGCGTAGTGCACGTTGAAGCGCCAGAAGTCGATCAGCTCGCAGGCGCTGTCGATCTCGGCCTGGAAGGCCGTCTTCGACTGGCCGAGCATGGTCGCCGCGTTGATCCGCTGGCGCCACGGGCCGGCGAGCAGGTCGGCGGCCTTGAGGATGATCGCGCAGCGCTCGTCGAACGGCATCGCGCGCCACTCCGGCGCCGCGTCCGTCGCGGCCTGCACGGCGTCCTTGGCGTCGGTCGTCGTGGCGTTCTTCAGCACGCCCAGGACGTGCTGGTGGTCGTGCGGCTGCACGACCTTGGTCTCCGCGCCGCCGCCGGGCCGCCAGGACCCGCCGATGTAGGCCGGCAGGTCGTGCTCGGTGTGCCCGAGCTTCTCGATCTCCGCGACCAGGGCCTCCCGTTCGGGGCTGCCCGGCGCGTACGTCAGGTTCGGCTCGTTCGTGGGAGCCGGAGGAAAGGTGATGGCGTCCATAGGGCGAGCGTAGCGAGCGCCTCCGGGGGGCCGTCGACCCGTCGTCACACCAGGTGCTGGATCTCCTGCGTGGCGTACCAGGCCAGGTCGTCGTCCTCGTCGGCGTCGTCGCTGGTGTCGACGTGGGCGGCGGCGACGTTCTTCCAGACCACGTCCGCGGCGACGTCCACCAGGGTGGGGTCCTCCTCGCCCGCGACCGGCGCGACCGAGGGCACGTCCGCGGCGACGACGTACCGTCGCGGCAGGTCACCGCTCCCCCGCATCCCGGCCGAGTCGGCGGCGGCGGCCATCAGCGCGGCGTACTCCCAGGACTCCTCGTCGCCCTCCGGCCAGCCGGCCCGCAGCGCGTCGGTGACGGCGTGGGCCCGCAGCGGGCCGGACAGGCGCCCGTCGCCGAGCAGCGCGGCCAGCAGCGAGGAGGTGGCCGGGACGTAGACACGGACGCTCATGGCTCGGGGGCCACCTTCGGGGGCTTCTGGCCGTCGCGGGACCCTCGCTTGCGACCACGGGGTACCCGCGGCCGGACCCCGGTCGCGGTGTCGACGAGCTCGTCGAGCGCCTCGCGCAGGCAGTGCCCGAACAGGTCGGCGTCGGGCAGCAGGTCGCGGTCGGCGGTGACGCCGTAGTAGACGTGGCCGTCGTACGACGTGACGCCGATGGCGAGCGCGTGGCCCGGGAGCAGCGGGTGCACCGGGTAGGTCGCGACCATGCGGGCGCCGGCGGCGTAGAGCGGCGACTGCGGACCGGGCACGTTGGTGACACTGACCTGGAAGCCGCGGCGGGCCTCCGTGGCCGCCACCCGCGAGCCGATCGCGTGGAAGGTGGTGGGCGCGAAGCCGGCGATGCCGGCGAGGCGGTTCGCCGCGACCCCGCGGCCGGTCTCCTTGTGCGCCAGGAACGAGTAGGAGACCTGGTGCAGGCGCACGACCGGGCTGGGCTCGCCCACCGGCAGGTCGACGAAGTGGGCCGCGATCTGGCTGCCGAGCGAGGTCGCCTCGAGCTCCTCGTCGATGACCGAGATCGGCACCACGGCCCGGATCTGCCGCAGCCCGCGCAGGGACTCCGAGCGGGCCATGAGCCAGGCCCGCAGAGCGCCGGTGACCGTCGCCAGCACCACGTCGTTGACCGTGCCGCCGTGCACCTTGCGCACCGTGCGGTAGTCGGCGAGGTCGGTGCGCACCGTGACCACACGACGCTGCTGGGAGAGCGGGCCGTTGATCGGGGTCTCCCGCTCGGGGTCGCGGCCGGTGAGGCCGTTCACGACCCGGGAGGTACGCCGGGTGGCGCTGTCCGCGCAGCGCACCAGCGCGCCGGTCCGGCTCCGGACCGTGTCGACGACCGTGCCCGGCTCCCGGACGCTGTCGCGGACCGCGTCCACGAGCAGGCCGGCCGGGGAGACCCGGCGACCGGCCCGCCACTCGTCGCCGCCGAGCTCCTTGGGGCGCTCGCTGACGTCGAGCAGCACCTGGCCGAGGTCGACGGTGTCGACGCCGTCGACGAGCACCTGGTGGGACTTGGAGAGCAGCGCGACCTGGCCGTCGGCGAGCCCCTCGACGAAGTACATCTCCCACAGCGGCCGGCTGCGGTCCAGGGGCCGGGAGATGATGCGGGCCACCAGCTCGCGGAGCTGGTCGAGGCTGCCCGGGCGCGGCAGCGCGGAGCGGCGTACGTGGTAGGCGAGGTCGAAGTCCTCGTCGTCGACCCACACCGGGTTGGCCAGGCGCCCCGGCACGGTCTGGATCCGCTGCCGGTAGCGCGGCACGAACGAGATCCGGTCCTCGATCAGCTCGAGCAGGCGGTCGTAGTCGAAGCCGGAGTCGCCCGGGTCGAAGATCTCGACCGTGGCGTTGTGCATGGGCGTCGACGGGGACTCGGCGGCCAGGAAGGCCAGGTCCCGCGGCCGGAGCCGCTCGCTCATCTGGTGCCCTTTCGTCACAGCTGTCCCCCGGGGTCAAGGTTCGACCGGTTTCCTCAACGTGGGATTCTTCCAGAGGTGATGCCCGGTCCGGGCGTCCGTCCCACGACGGCTACCGACAAGTAAGGATCTCATTGATGCGCCGAGCCCTGGCGACACTCGCTGTCCTCACGCTCACCCTGGGCGCCACCGCGGCCTGCGGCGGCGACGACTCCTCGTCCCCCTCGGGCTCCGGGACCGCCGCCGGGTCGAGCGACGGGCCGCAGGTGATCGAGGTCACGTTCGACGGTGACTCCGTGACGCCGAACGGCGACCGGGTCGAGGTCCAGCACGGCCAGCCGGTCGAGCTGCGGGTCACCGCGGACGCGCCGGGCGAGATCCACGTGCACTCCGAGCCGGAGCAGGAGCTCGAGTACGACAAGGGCACCAGCACGGTCGAGATCGCGCCCATCGACGCCCCCGGCATCGTCGACGTCGAGTCCCACACGCTGGACAAGACGATCGTCCAGCTCGAAGTCCGCTGAGGTGTCCCCGGACGGGATCTCGCTCGCGCACGGCATCGGCGGGGCCAAGGACCTGCCGGTCTCGCCCGAGCTGGCCATCGCCGGCGCGGTGGCGGCGCTGACGGTCTCCTTCACCGTCCTCGCGGTCGCCTGGCGCCGGCCGCGGTACGACGAAGCCACCAGTGGCCGGCCGGCGCCGGCGTGGCTCGCGCGAATCGTCGACTCCACCGGCTTCCGGGTCGCCCTGCGCGTCGTCGGGGTGGTCGTCTTCGCCTACGCCGGTGTCGCCGCGGTCCTCGGCAAGGACCTGCTGACCAACCCGGTCTTCGGCATGTTCTACGTCTGGTGGTGGGTCGGCCTGGTGCCGCTCTCGCTGCTCCTCGGACCGGTCTGGAAGGCGATCAGCCCGGTCCGCACCATCAACCTCGCCTTCGCCAGGCTGTCCGGCAGCGACCCCGACCGCGGCCTCTACGACTACCCCGCACGGCTGGGCTACTGGCCGGCGGCGGTCGGGCTCTTCGCGTTCGTCTGGATGGAGCTGGTCTACCCCTACTCGACCCAGCTCGGCCCGGTGCGGCTGTGGGGCGCGGTCTACGTCGCGGTGATGCTCCTGGGCGGCGCGCTGTTCGGCAGCAGGTTCTACTCGCGGGCGGACCCGTTCGAGGTGTACTCCAGCCTGGTCGCCAAGCTCTCGGTGTGGGGCCGCCGCGGCGACCTGCTGGTGGTCCGCAGCCCGCTGGCCAACCTGGACACCGTGCCCGTGCGGCCGGGGCTGGTGGCCGTGGTGGCCGTGCTGTTCGGCAGCACGGCCTTCGACTCGTTCAAGGACTCCACGCCGTGGGTGAAGTTCGTGCAGGGCACCGACGTGTCGACCAACGTGCTGAACAACCTGGCCCTGCTGGCGTTCTGCGTGGCGGTCGGGCTGGTGTTCGCCGGCGGCTGCGTGCTGACCGGCGTCGTCGACGGCGTACGCCGCAGCGACCTGCCGAACCAGTTCGCCCACTCGGTGGTGCCGATCATCGTGGGCTACATCGTGGCCCACTACCTCACCTACCTCGTCGAGGTCGGCCAGCAGACCCTGATCCAGGCCAGCGACCCGCTGAGCAACGGCAGCAACCTGCTGGGGACCGCCGACTGGAGCGTCAACTACTGGCTGTCCTACCACCCCACGCTGCTGGCGACCACCAAGGTGGCGGCGGTCGTCCTCGGTCACGTGGTGGGCGTCGTCGCGGCCCACGACCGGGCGATGCGGATCCTGCCGAGGCGGCACCAGCTGACCGGCCAGCTGCCGCTGCTGTTCGCGATGATCGCCTTCACCGTGGGCGGGTTGTACCTGCTGTTCGCCGCCTGAACCGACCGCCGGGCCGGGCAGCGGCCCGTCCGCCGGCCCGTCCGTCGGCGGGAGCCGGCGGGGCGCCGGTGTCGGGTGCGAGGGCGTCGACCACCGCGGCCACCGCCCGGGCCAGCGGCGAGTCGCCCGTCTCGACGAGCGTGCGGCCGGCCACGAGGGCGCGGTCGACGGTGGCCCGGTCGTCGGGCAGGAAGTGCATCCCCGTCAGGTGGGCGAAGCCCTCGACCATGCCGGCGATGTCCTTGTCGGACCAGCCGAGGGTGGACCGCATCCGGTTCACGACGACCCGCACCGGCGCCCCGCCGGTGAGGTCGCGCAGCTCCACCAGCCCGCGCGCGAGCCGGGACAGGCCGACCGGGTCGGCGTTGCCGACCACGACGATCTCGTCGGCGACCTCGAGGGCCGCCAGGGTCATCTGGTTGCGTCCGGGCCGGGACCCGAAGTCCGAGCCCGGGTCGTCCTCGAGGCTGAAGCCGGTGTCGACCACGACGTGGCCCTGCTCGCGGGCGGTCTCCAGCGTGTGCTCGAGCACCCCCGCCCGGATCTCCGGCCACCGGTCCGGCCGCGGCAGGCCGGTGATCACCGAGAGGTGCTGGTCGATGCCGCGCTGCACCGACACGAACCGCTCCGCCAGCTGGCCCGAGGCCGCCAGCCTGGCCGCCGAGAGCAGGCCGGACACCTCGTCGAGCACGCCGAGCTGCTGGGCGACGGCGCCCCCGTAGGGATCCGCGTCGACCAGCAGCGTGCGCACCCGTCGCCGAGCCAGCTCGGCCGCGAGCCCGGCGGCCAGGGTGGTGCGACCCGGCGCCCCGCCCGGGCCCCAGACCGCGATCACCCGGCCGCCGGGCCCCACCGCGGGCGGCAGCCAGGGCTCCCCGTCCTGGACGCTCGCGACCTCCGCCGGGACGATCGCCGGCGGCTCCGCCTCGACCGAGGTCACGGCGGCCGGGAGCGAGTTGAGGTCGGTCTCGTCGACCAGCACCTGGATCCCGATCCGGGAGGCCCGCAGCCGCGCGGCCTCGGCGGGCGCGCCGCCCGGCACCACCGCGACCGGGCGCACGCCGTGCCGGCGCAGGTGGTCGGTGGCGGCGAGGTCCAGGCCGGGCGCGTCCAGCCCGAGCACCGCGACACCGGCCTGCCCGGCCGTGGCGGCGGCCAGCAGGTCGTCGACGTCGACGCAGCGCTTGAGCACGACGATCCCGGGGTGGGCTCCCAGCAGCTGGACCGCCCGCGACTCCCAGGCCGCTCCGGCCGCGACGATCAGGACGATGACCACGGCTCAGCCCCGGCGTACGACGGTGATGACGGGACTCTCCGAGGCGCCGAGCAACCGGAAGAACCGGGACGCGTCCGGCTCCGCCACGGCGAGCACCAGCTGGCGCTTGCCGGTGGCGCCGAAGCTCTCCTGGAGCGGCGGTGCGTCGACGACGGTCACCGCCGAGAGCGCGGGACCGCCCCGCAGCCGGGCGCCGGTCGGCCGGGGGTCGCCGGTCTGCGCGACCGTCGACGCCACCAGGTAGACGTCGACGACCGAGCCGGCCCGCACCGAGCCAGGGACCTGCTCGGTGTCGACGGCGAGGGGCACCTGCAGCGTGTCGCCGTCGGCCGCGGACCCGACCGCGGCGCGCGGCAACAGCTCGCCGGCGCCGACGCCGCGGGTCAGCACGAGGTCGGCCGGCAGCTCGTCGTCGGCGGTGAAGTAGCCGCCCAGGGCGCTCGCGTCGGCGAACCGGACGCGCACGGCGACCAGGTCGTCGGCGCCGACCTCGTCACCAGCCCCCATGTCGGTGGCCACGGACCAGACGGGCACCGTGTCGTCCGCGGCGCTCAGCAGGCGCGCGCCCGCGACCACCGAGACGGCCACGATGAGGAGCCCGACCCAGAGCCGGGGATCTCGCCAACCCGGTGTCGTCGCGCGCGTCGCGGGTGGGGTCGGCGCCGTCGTGGACGTCCCGAGGTCAGTGGCCACGCGCCCATGATGCCGTTCGCGGGCCTCGCGGTCATCCGGTTCTCCACAGTCGCCGTGGCACCGGCGCCGCGGCGGGGTCGAGGTGGGACGATGTGCGCATGTCCGGCACGCCCCGCTTCCTGACCCTCGCCGACGTGGCGGAGGTCCTCAACACCTCCAGCGCCCAGGTCTACGCCCTGGTCCGGCGCGGCGACCTGCCCGCGATCAAGATCGGCGGCCGGGGCCAGTGGCGCGTGGAGTCGGCGCAGCTGGAGGAGTTCATCCAGCGGATGTACGCCGAGACCCGGACGTTCGTCGACGAGCACCCCTACGTGGAGGCCGAGCCGCGGCCCGAGTAGCCGTCAGCCGACCTCGGAGTCGAGGGTGACCGAGACGGTGCGCTCCTGGCCGTCCCGCAGCACGGTGAACTTCAGGGTCTCCCCCGGCTGGTGGGCCCGGATCGCCACGATCAGCGCGATCCCGTCGGTGACCCGCTCACCGTTCACCTCCGTGACGACGTCGCCCTTCTCCAGGCCGCTCGCCTCGGCGGGGGTGCCGTCGAGCACCTCGCTGATCTCGGCGCCGGTCCCGTCCTCCTGGACGGTCTGGACCTTGGCCCCGATCACGGGGTACCTCGCCTCCCCGGTCCGCAGGATCTGGTCGGCGGTGATCCTGACCTGCTCGATCGGGATCGCGAACCCGACGCCGATGTTGCCGGCCTCGCCGGTACCGCCGGTCGTCGCGATCGCGGAGTTCACGCCGACGACCTGGCCACGCAGGTTGACCAGCGGGCCGCCCGAGTTGCCGGGGTTGATCGCCGCGTCGGTCTGGACGGCGTTGATGTACGACGAGTCGTTGGCCGTGTCGCCGGTGGTCACCGGCCGGTGGAGGGCGCTGACGATCCCGGCCGTCACCGTCGAGCTCAGCCCGAGCGGCGAGCCGAACGCGACGACGCCCTCACCCACCCGCAGCGCCTGCGAGGAGCCGAGCGAGGCCGGCTTGAGCTTGCTGGCCTCCGGCGCGTAGAGCACGGCGAGGTCGTAGACCGGGCTGCGCCCGACCAGCGTGGCGTCGAAGCGGTTGCCGTCCTGGTCGACGATCTCGATCGGGCCGTCGTCGGAGGCCGCCTCGGCCACCACGTGGTTGTTGGTGATGACGTGGCCCTGCCGGTCCAGGACGAAGCCGGAACCCGTCGCACCACCCTTCTGGCCGCCGTACTCCGCGGAGATCTGCACGGTGCTGGGCAGCAGCTCCTGCGCGACCGCCTCGACCGAGCCGTCGGCCCTGGACAGGGGCGGCAGGGACACGGTGTCGACGCCGTCGAGGCCCTTGCTCACCGTGCCGGGGCCGCGGTCGTTGGCGATCCGCTCGTAGGCGACGCCGCCGAGGGCGCCGCCGAGGACCCCGACGACCAGCGCCAGCGCGGCCACGACCGGCCACAGCCAGCCGGGGACCCGGCCCCGCGGCGTCGCGTGCCGGGGCTGGGACATCGGCATCGGCTGGGTGCCGGGCGGCGGGAACGCGGGCCAGCGGCCCGGGGGTGGCTGGGAGGTGGGCGGCACCCACGAGGGCGCGGGGGCGGGCTCGGCGGGGCGACCGAAGGCCAACGGCCTGGTGGGCTCACTGTCCTCGGGATCACCCGGCCGGTCCGGCGCTCCCGCGTCGCCACCGGGCGCGCGGCCCTCGTCGTGCTCGTTCACGCGCCTATCTTGACCCCCCACCCGAAATCCGGGCGGTCAGGGGGTGCGCGCGGGACGGCTGGGGCTGTCCACCGGCGTCAGCATCGAGCCGCGCTTCGGGCCCAACGTCGGCGACAGCAGCCGCGGCGCCTGCGCGGGGGTGACCAGCTGGGTCACGGGGGCCCGCCGGTCGATGGTCGGGGCGTCCGCCGGCGCGACCCCCAGCGCGAGGACTCCCATCACCGCCGCACCCACGGCGCCGCCGCCGATGGCCACCAGGCCGGTGTTGCGGCGCGACGACTGCTCGGTGCGGTGCAGGGCGAGGTAGGCGTCACCGGGGGTCGCCCCGGCGGGTCTGCCCAACAGCGACCCCTTGAGGTGGTCGGGGGCGGAGGTGCTGCCGAAGGAGAGTCCGGCCAGCCGGGTCTTCACCCAGCCCTCGCGCTCGACGAGGTCCCGGCAGGCGTGGCAGGAGTGCACGTGCCCCCAGGCCCGCTCGGCCTCGTCCGGAGGCAGCTGGCCGTCCAGGAGCGCGCTCACGCGGGAGCCGAGGTGACCGATCACGTGCCCCACCCCTGGCCGGAGAACATCGGCGCGGGCCCGGAGTAGCGGGCGCGCCCGGCGCTCGGGGCGCGGTGCGCGAGCGCGGCACGCAGCATCGCCCGGCCGCGATGGATGCGGGAGCGGACGGTGCCGAGCTTGGCACCGAGGATCTCGGAGATCTCCTCGTAGGACAGGCCCTCGACGTCGCAGAGCACGACGGCGGCCCGGAAGTCCGGCGGCAGCGTCGCGAGCGCGCGCTCCACGTCGTCGTCGAAGGTCTGGTCGGCGTAGGCCATGTCCGGGCTGGGCGAGGCGCTGGTGAGCCGGTCCGCGCGCTCGTCGGAGAGCGCGTCGAAGCGGATCCGCTGCTTGCGGCGGGCCTGGTCGAGGAAGAGGTTGGTGGTGATCCGGTGCAGCCAGCCCTCGAAGGTGCCGGGCGTGTACGTCGACAGCGACCGGAACACCCGGACGAAGACCTCCTGGGTGAGGTCCTCGGCGTCGGGACGGTTGCCGGTCAGGCGGTAGGCGAGCCGGTAGACCCGGTCGGAGTGCTGCTCGACGATCTCGTCCCACGTCGGCACGCCGTCCTGCCGGCCGTCGCGCACGCCCTCGACCTCAGCGTCCACCGGGTACTCCTCGCCGCGCGCCGGGCGCGCCTTCGATCCGACGTGTCTCTGGAACAGCGTCCTGACCCTTCCACCGTAGGAAACCTGGCTGAGAGAACCCTGTGAGTGGTGTCCTCTCCCGCTGAGGGAGCTGGGCTGCACCCTCGAACCGGACAACGACCGGTGCCCGGTCGGTGTTCCCGGGCGTGACCCGCTGTGTTGTTCCCCCGGCGGGACCGGCTGTTCACGATACGGTTGGGGCCGCCACGCCGTCCGTCCACCCGGACGGCGTCCGACCCAGGAGGCCACCATCACCACCCCGATCAAGCCCGCGAGTTGGTCCTACGCCGAGGGGTTCGTCGCCGAGGACGAGGCGCTGGCCTCGGCCCGGGCCCGCGCCGAGGAGGTCGGCGTCGTGCCGATCGGCTCCGGCGGCGGCGCGGCCCTGCGCTTCCTGACCTCGGTCCTCGACGCTCGCGCCGTGGTGGAGATCGGCACCGGCACGGGCGTGTCCGGCCTGTGGCTGCTGCGTGGGATGCGCGCCGACGGCGTCCTGACCACCGTCGACATCGAGGCCGAGCACCAGCGCCTGGCGCGCCAGTCGTTCACCGACGCCGGCATCCCGGCCCAGCGCGCACGCACGATCTCCGGGGCGGCGCTCGACGTGCTGCCCCGGCTCACCGACGGCCACTACGACCTGGTCTTCTGCGACGGTGACAAGCGGGAGTACGCCGCGTACCTCAAGGAGGCGCTGCGACTGCTGCGCCCCGGTGGCGTGGTGGCCTTCGACAACGCACTGTGGCACGACCGGGTCGCCGACCCCGCCCAGCGCGACGAGGAGACCGTGGCGATCCGCGACCTCGGCCGGGCGGTCATGGACCACGACGACCTGGTGTCCGTGCTGCTGCCCGTGGGCGACGGCCTGCTCGTGGCGAAGAAGGAGTGGTCCCCCGAGGCCTGACGGCCCGGGGGCAGCGACCCCGACGCCGGTCAGTAGCGGGCAGCCGCCGCGAAGCCGTCCCAGCCCTCGGCGACCGCGACGATGTCGCACTCCTCGATGAGCACCGGCGCGCTGCCGACGATCTTCGAGCCGGGCGCCTCCGCGGCGCCGGCCGTGAAGGTCGCCTGGAACTCGGCCCGGGCCTCGTCGGTGGCGAAGACGTAGCAGCCCTCGAACCACTCCGCGGCGCGCATCCGCCAGGTCTTGAAGCGCAGCCCGGCCATCCCGGTGAACTTCGCGTGGGACGTGCCCTCGACGTACGACGCCAGCTCCTGCTCCACGCCGTCGGGGGCGTCGGTCAGTGACCAGCGGACGGTGAGCCCCTTCATCCCAGCACCTCCAGGGGGTCGGGGCTGCCGAGCCACGTCAGCAGCGCCCGGGCACCGAAGCCGGTCGGCCCGGTGGTCCACTCGTGGTGCTCCTTGGGCGAGTCACCGACCGACGCGACGTCGAGGTGTGCCCAGGGCACGTCGCCGGCGAAGTGCTGCAGGAACAGCGCGGCCGTGATCGCACCCGGCCCGCCCGGGGCATTGTCGGCGTCCGCGACGCTCGAGCGCAGCTTCTCCTCGTAGACGTCGGCGAGCGGGAAGCGCCACAGCGGCTCTCCGGCCGCCTCGGCGGCTTCGGCCAGCGCGGTGGCGAGGCCCTCGTGGTTGGCGAAGAAGCCGCCGACCCGCTGCCCCAGTGCCACCTTCATGGCCCCGGTGAGCGTGGCGACGTCGACGACCACGGCGGGAGCGATCTTGTCCACGGCGTAGGCGATGCCGTCGGCCAGCACCAGCCGCCCCTCGGCGTCGGTGTTGGTGACCTCGCTGGTGCGGCCGCCGTAGTGGCGGACCACGTCGCCGGGGCGCAGGGCGTTGCCGCTCACGGCGTTCTCCGCGGCGGCGATCAGGCCGACCACCCGCACCGGGCAGCCGAGGGTCCGCAGTGCCCCCATGACCGCGATCACGACGGCGCCGCCGGTCATGTCGCGCTTCATGTTGACCATGGCCTCACCGGGCTTGATCGAGAGGCCGCCGGTGTCGAAGGTGATGCCCTTGCCGACCAGGACCACGGTCGGCGTCTTACGGCCGACGTTGTCCGGCGTGTAGTCGAGCCGGATCAGCCGCGGCGGCGTGGCCGAGGCCTGGCCGACCGCGACGATGCCGCCGAACCCTTCTGCGGCGAGCTTCTTCTCGTCCCACACGGTGATGTCGAGCGCGCACTCCCCGGCCAGCTCCCGGGCCTGGTCGGCCAGCCACGACGGGTTCTTGAGGTTGGACGGCACGGTCGCCAGCATCCGCGAGCGCCAGCCGGCGCCGCCGAGGGCGATCGCCCGCTGCAGCTCGGCGCGGAGGCCGTCCGCGTCCGGCATGCCGGCCAGCACGATGCGTTCGACCGGGACGTGCTCGGGCCCGACCGAGCGCCAGTGGAAGGAGAACGAGCCGAGCATCGCCCCGACGACGAACGCCTCGAGGCCCCCCGGCCCGGCCAGGGCCGGGATCGAGGTGGCCACCGCGGAGCGGTCCTTGGTGGCCCGGGCCAGGGCGGCTCCGGCGCGCCGGAAGTCGATCGGTCGCTGCTCGCCGATGCCGACCAGCAGCACCCAGCGGAGGGCTTCGTTGTCGGCACCGCCCAACGGCACCGGCAGCGAGGTGACCTCGCCCGCCTTGCCGGTGGCGGCACTGAGCTCGAGCAGGGCGAGCAGATCGGTGCCGAGCTGCTCGCCGACCTCGTCGGCGCCGGGCCCGAGGAGGACGCCGGCGCCCGGACCGTCGCCGGGCAGCACCGGCAACGCCAGCACCTCGGCTCCGTTGATGGCGTGCGGCGGCACCGCGCTGAGTGCGAACTCGGGCGGCGATACCTGGGCGGGAAGGGTGGTCAGGGTGTCAGGGGTGCTCACGGGCTGGAGCCGGCCTCAGCCGACGACGTCCTTGAGGGCATCCCCGAGAGCGCCGGCCTCCTCGGCGTTGAGCTCGACAACGAGGCGGCCACCACCCTCGAGCGGGACGCGCATGACGATGCCGCGACCCTCCTTGGTGACCTCCAGCGGACCGTCGCCCGTCCGCGGCTTCATCGCCGCCATCCGCGCACCTCTTCCTGTTGCTGTTCTCGAGCAGGCGAGGTCAGAGCGACCCCGCACGCCGTACCGGCGACCATTATCCCCTATCCCGCCCGTGACTCGGACCACAGGCCTGTACCTGTCGTTCCGCACCCTCACCGGCAAGGGCTGGCAGACTCCATTCATGCACGCCCGCTCGGCACTCTTCGACGTGTACGGCGACCACCTGCGCGCCCGCGGGAACCAGGCTCCGGTCGCGGCCCTGGTGCGCATGCTCGACCCGGTGGGCATCGCCGCCCCCGCCGTCCGCACCGCGATCTCGCGGATGGTCATGCAGGGCTGGCTCGAGCCGGTCCCGGTCGACGGCGGCCGCGGCTACCGCGCCACGGAGCGGGCCACCCGGCGCCTCGACGAGGCGGCCGACCGGATCTACCGGCGCACCGAGCGGGCGTGGGACGGCACCTGGCACCTCGTCTTCGTGACCCCGCCGGACGACCGCAGCGCGCGGCACCGGCTGCGTGCGGACCTCGGCTTCGTGGGGTACGCCGAGCTGGCCGACAACGTCTGGGTCAGCCCCTTCGTGCGCACCGAGCTCGCGTTCGTGCTGGAGCGCGGCGGGGCGCGGGCCCGCTCGGCGCGGGCCGTCGAGTTCGACCCGCCGCCCGTCGAGGCCTGGGACCTCGGCGCCCTGCGCGCGGCGTACGAGGACTGGCTCAACAGCGCCGGCGACCTCATCACCCGGCGGCTGGACGCCCACCACACGGAGGACGAGGGCGCGTTCGCGGCGCGCTTCGAGCTCGTGCACGAGTGGCGCAAGTTCCTCTTCGCCGACCCGGGGCTGCCCGACCCGCTGCTCCCGGCGGACTGGCCGGGCCGGCCGGCGGCCGAGCTGTTCGCCGTCGAGGCGGAGCGGCTCAAGCCCGCCGCGGACCGGTTCGTGGCGCGCTGCCTGGACTCCTGACCCTCCGGCGATCCGGCAGACTGCCCCCCATGACCGACGACTCCCCCGCCCCCGACCAGCCGGTGCTCCTCGACCTGACCGACGGGATCGCCACGATCACGCTCAACCGGCCGGACGCGATGAACAGCCTCGACGGCGCGACCAAGGAGATGCTGCTCGACGTCCTGCGCCAGGTCGCGGACGACCCGGCCGCGCGATGCGTCGTGCTGACCGGCACCGGGCGGGCGTTCTGCACCGGGCAGGACCTCAAGGAGCACATCGCCATCCTGCGCAGCGAGTCGAGCGAGTCGCTCTTCCGGACCGTGGACGAGCACTACAACCCGATCGTCACCACGCTGGCCGGCATGGCCAAGCCGGTCATCGCGGCCGTGAACGGCGTGGCCGCCGGCGCCGGCGCGAGCCTGGCCTTCGCCTGCGACCTGCGGATCCTCGCCGACACCGCGGGCTTCAACCTCGCCTTCGCCAACGTGGCGCTGTCCTGCGACACCGGTGCGAGCTACCACCTCCAGCAGCTGGTCGGCCGGGCCAGGGCGCTGGAGCTGCTGTACTTCCCGCGCACGTTGAAGGCCGAGGAGTCCGCCGAGCTGGGGCTGGCCACCAAGGTGGTCCCGGCCGCCGAGCTGGCGGCCGAGGTCCGCGCGGTCGCGGAGCGGCTGGCGGCCGGCCCGACGGTGGCGCTCGGCGCGATGCGCCAGTCGGTGGCCTACGCCGCCGGGCACTCCTTCGAGGAGGCGCTGGTCTTCGAGAGCTCGATGATGCAGAAGACCGGCGCCACCGAGGACCACGGGGCCGCGGTCGCGGCGTTCGTGGCGAAGGAGAAGCCGGTCTTCCAGGGGCGCTGACCCGCCCGGTCATGGCGGAGGGGTGGCGGTGAACCAGCCACGCACTCGGTTCCGGGAACGGTGGACTACTCACCGCGACCCGGCGGGCCCAACACCCGGCGGTGAACCAGCCACCCAATCCGTTGCAGGAACGGTGGCCCACCCACCGCCACCCGGCGGACGCGGCCGCCAGCGGTGAACCAGCCACCCCATCCGTTGCGGGAACGGTGGCCCACCCACCGCCACCCGGCGGACGCGGCCGCCAGCGGTGAACCAGCCACCCGATCCGCACCAGGAACGGTGGCCCACCCACCGCCACCCGGCGGACGCGGCCGCCGGCGGTGAGCCAGCCACCCCATCCGCACCCGAAACGGTGGCCCACTCACCGCTACCGACGCGGGCGCGCGCCTCAGCCGCCCTGGCCGACGCCGTACTGGCCCCGCCAGGCACCCCAGATCGACAGCACCTGTCGCGGCGCCCGGACCCGCATCAGGCGCCGCGGCGGGGACTGGCCGTACTCGACGGTCAGCGCGGTGCCGGCGAACTTGTGGTTGAACCACATCGTCATGGTCCCGTGGCAGACACCGCCGCAGGTGAACTTCTTGGCCGGCAGGTCGAGGTGCCGGCCGACCTTGCGCGCGAACTTCGGCCGCTTGGTGTCGGTGTCGACCCCGTGCAGGGGCTGGTGGAAGCTGAGGATCCACTTCGGGCGGACGTCGCGGAGGAACTTCATCATCGCGCGCGTCTCCGGCTCCGAGGCCGCCTTGGCGCCGGACTCATAGCCGCCGTCCAGGTCGGTCCAGCGGTAGGGGAAGTTCCGGTTGAGGTCCACGCCGTGGGCGTTCTTGCGGGTGCCGGCCGCGGCCCCGTCGGGGTTGTAGGTCGGGACGACCCAGAGGTTGACCCCGTTGATCTGGTCGCCGTCGCGCAGGGTCTTCAGGATCTGCCGGGGCGCCATCTCGTTGCCGTGCATGCCGGCGATCAGCACCACCTTGGGCTTCCCCGGCTCGCCGAGGTGCCAGGCCATGATCTTGCGGCCGTCCACGGACTCGCCGAGCACCCGTTTGCCGAGCACGGCGCCCTTGTGGGCCGGCGCCGGCGCGGCCGAGGACGGTACGCCGGGCGCTGCGGCCGCGAGCAGGAGCAGGGTGGCTGTGGCGATCCCGAGGCGTCGAAGCATCGCCCCAGCATCACACAGCCGGTGCCTCAGACCGCGGAGGTGAGGTAGGCCCAGGTGAACACGGAGACCCCGACGAGCATCCCGACGTGCGCCAGGACCGACAGCCCCGGCCCCTCCGACCAGGTGTCCTCGGTGGCCGACTGGGCGTGCCGGCCGTGGCTGGGGAGCCACCGCACCAGGATCAGCAGGCCGGCCACGACGACGATCCACCAGAACGCGAGCGCGACGATGCCGACGGCGCCGCCGCCCAGCGGCGAGTCGGAGTCGGCGACCAGGAACAGCAGCCAGGTGACCAGCGCCAGGACCCCCGCGGTCGTGTGCACGTCGACGAGCCGCCGGCCGACCTGGAAACGCCCGGCACCGCCCGTCTCCTGGCGCAGCCGCAGCCGCGTGAGCACGATGACGACCGCCGCCAGAGCGGTCAGGATGTAGACGATCACCTGGGTCGACACGCTGGGAAGTGTGCCCTACCGCGATGCGTCGTCGCCACGACCCTCCGAGTCCACCGCGTGTTCATCTTGCTGCTCGAGCTGCGAGGACAGCCGGTCCAGCAGCGCATCGACCTCGGACATCCGGTAGCCACGCAGGGCGATGGAGAACCGGATCCGGCGCAGGTCGTCGGCCCGCAACGGCCCGCCGGCGGGCACGCTCGCGTCCGGGCGGTCGTCGTACTCCTCGGCGAGCGGAGCGCCCTTCCCGGCTGCCAGCACGGCCACTGCGCCCATCGCCAGCACGATGAGCACGGCGAAGAACCACGTCATCCGGCGTCACCCGCCCGGGCCGCCACCATCAGCGCGACGGCCTCGTCGACGTCATCGGTGAGGGTGAGCATGTCGAGGTCGTGCTGGCTGATCTTGCCGTCGGCGAGCATCGACTCGCGCATCCACGCCAGCAGGCCCGACCAGTAGTCCACGCCGATCAGGACGATCGGGAACCTGGTGACCTTGCGGGTCTGCGCGAGCGTCAGGGCCTCGAACATCTCGTCGAGGGTGCCGATGCCGCCGGGCAGCACCATGAAGCCCTGGGAGTACTTCACGAACATGGTCTTGCGGGCGAAGAAGTAACGGAAGTTGATGCCCTTGTCCACCCACGGGTTCAGGCCGGCCTCGAAGGGCAGCTCGATGCCGAGCCCGACGCTGAGGCCCCCGGCCTGGCTCGCCCCCTTGTTGGCCGCCTCCATCGTGCCCGGGCCACCGCCGGTGATCACCGCGAACCCGGCCTCCACCAGCGCGCGGCCGACCCGCTCGCCGATCTCGTACGTCGGGTGGTCGGGCTGGGTGCGCGAGGAGCCGAAGACCGCGATCGCCGGCCCGAGCTCGGCCAGCGCGCCGAAGCCCTCCACGAACTCGGCCTGGATGCGCAGCACGCGCCACGGATCCTGGTGGACCCAGTCGCTGGGGCCGCGGCTGTCCAGCAGCCGCTGGTCGGTGGTGGTGGTCTCCTGGGCCTGCCCGCGGCGCTTGAGGATCGGGCCGGCGAGCTTGTCCCGCATCACTCGCCACCGAGCCAGGCGCGCAGCAGCCGCTCGCAGCGCTCGATGTGCTCGACCGGCACGTGCTCGTCCTGCTTGTGCGCGAACATCGGGTCGCCCGGGCCGAAGTTGACCGCCGGGACGCCGAGGCCGGTGAAGCGGGCGACGTCGGTCCAGCCGAACTTCGGGTTGGCCTCGCCGCCGACGGCCTCGAGGAACGCCTTGGCCGCGGGGACGTGCAGCCCCGGCAGCGCACCGGGCGCGCTGTCGGTGACGGTCACGTCGTACCCCTCGAAGAAGTCGCGGACGAACTGCTCGGCGTCCGCCTCGCTGCGGTCGGGGGCGAAGCGGAAGTTGACCTCGACGACGCACTCGTCGGGGATCACGTTGCCGGCGACGCCGCCGCGGACGAACACCGCGTTGAGGCCCTCGTGGTACTCCAGCCCGTCGATCACCGGCGTGCGGGCGTCGTACTGCTGGAGGCGCGCAAGGATGTCGGCGGCCTTGTGGATCGCGTTGTCGCCGAACCAGCTGCGTGCCGCGTGGGCCCGCTCGCCGGTGGTGCGGACCTCGACCTTCAGGGTGCCCTGGCAGCCCGCCTCGACCCCGGCGTTCGAGGGCTCCATCAGGATCGCGAAGTCGCCCCGCATCAGCTCGGGGTTGCTCGCGGACAGCTTGGTCAGGCCGTTGAACTCCGCCTCGACCTCCTCGGCCTCGTAGAGGATGAAGGTGACGTCGCGGTTGGGCTCGGGCACGGTGGCGGCGAGGCGCAGGATGACCGCGTCGCCGCTCTTCATGTCGCAGGTGCCGAGCCCGTGCAGCAGGTCGCCCTCGGGGCGCACCTCGCGGCGCACGGGCAGGTTGTCGTTGAGCGGCACGGTGTCGAGGTGGCCGGCGATGACGACCCGCTCGCCGCGGCCGAGGTCGGTGCGGGCCACGATCGTGTGCCCGTGCCGCGAGACCTCCAGGTGGCCGAGCGAGCGCAGCGCCTCCTCGACGGCGTCGGCGATCTCCTGCTCGTGGTGGCTCACCGACTCGATGTCGACCAGCTGCTCGGTGAGGGTGACGGCGTCCGCGGTGAGATCCAGGCGTGGCATGGCGCCAAGGGTATGTGGTGGCGGACCGGCCCCCGGTCAGCCCGTCCCCGCCGCGCCCGCGGGCCATACCGCCCGGGCTGCAACGGGTTCTAGCATCGAAGGATGCGTCACGGCGTCGTCCTGTTCACGTCCGACCGCGGGATCACCCCGGCGGACGCCGCTGTCGCCGCCGAGGAGCGTGGCTTCGACACGGTCTACGTGCCCGAGCACACGCACATCCCGGTGCGCCGGGACGCGGCGCACCCGGGCACCGGCGACGAGACGCTGCCCGACGACCGCTACCTGCGCACGCTCGACCCGTGGGTCTCCCTGGCCACCGCCGCGGCGGTCACCTCGCGGATCCGGCTGGCGACCGCCGTGGCGCTCCCGGTGCAGTCGCACCCGATCACGCTGGCCAAGACCGTCGCGACCCTCGACCACCTCTCCGGCGGCCGGGTCACGCTGGGCGCCGGCTTCGGCTGGAACACCGACGAGCTCGCCGACCACGGCGTGCCGACCGGGCGGCGGCGTACGGTCCTGCGGGAGTACGTCGAGGCGATGCGGGCCCTGTGGACGCAGGAGGAGGCGTCGTACGACGGGGAGTTCGTGTCGTTCGGACCGTCCTGGGCGTGGCCCAAGCCGGCCCAGGACCACCTCCCGGTGCTCGTCGGCGCGGGCGGCGGACCGCAGACGTTCGCCTGGATCGCCGGGCACGCCGACGGCTGGATCACCACGCCGATCGAGCAGAACGTCGCCGGCAAGGTCGCCCAGCTCCGCGCGGCGTGGACCGCCGCCGGCCGCGCCGGCTCCCCCGAGGTCCACCACCTGGTCGCCGCCAAGCCCGCCCCCGAGGACCTCCTCGAGTGGGGCGAGGCCGGCGTCACCGACCTGATCTGGGGCGTGCCCGACCGCGCCACCGAGCAGGTCGTCGCCCACCTCGACCGGCTCGCGGAGCGCGTGGGCCTCTGACGCCCCCGGCCCCGCCCGCCGGCGGGTCGGCGTTCAGGCGCGGGCGACGTGGACGGTCGCCTTCTCGTTGTCGCCGACGGTCACGGGCGTGCCCTCGCCGTTGGCCTCGACCACGGCGTACGACGTGGCCAGGGTCTCGCCGGCGATCAGGGACTCGTGGGTCCGGGCGGCGGCCTGCACCGCGGGCGAGCCCCCGACGGTCAGCGCGATCCGGTCGGAGACGTCGAGACCGGCGTCGCGGCGGGCCTGCTGGACGGCCCGGACCAGGTCGCGGGCGAGGCCCTCGGCGGCCAGCTCTCGGGTCACCGCGGTGTCGAGCACGACGAAGCCGCCGCCGGGCAGCATCCCGGTCGCGGAGCCGCCGTCGGCGGAGCCGGCCACGGTCTCGAGGGTGTACTCCCCCTCCTCCAGCACCAGGCCGCCGGACGTGACGGTGCCGTTCTCGGCGACCGACCAGTCGCCCGACTTCGAGCCCTTGATCGCGGTCTGCACGTCGCGGCCCAGCCGCGGCCCCGCGGCGCGCGCGTTGACGGTCAGCTTCTGCGAGACGCCGTACGACGCCGCCTCGGGCGCGTCCGCGTCGAGCAGCCGCACCGCCTTCACGTTCACCTCGTCGGCGACGATCGACTCGAAGCCCTCCAGCGCGGCCGCGTCGGTGACGACCACGGTGAGCGTCGACAGCGGCAGCCGGTTGCGCAGGTTGCCGGCCTTGCGCAGCGCGGACGTGGCCGAGCAGACGTCGCGCACCTGGTCCATCGCCGCGACCAGCGCGTCGTCGCCGGGCAGGTCCTCGACCAGCGGCCAGTCGGCCAGGTGCACCGAGCGGCCGCCGGTCAGGCCGCGCCAGACCTCCTCGGTGGCCAGGGGCATCAGCGGCGCCGTGAGGCGGCAGACGACCTCGAGCACCGTGTAGAGCGTGTCGAAGGCGTCCTCGTGGTCGCGGCGGGCTCGATCACCGGAGGAGTCCGTCGCCCAGAACCGCTCCCGCGACCGGCGGATGTACCAGTTCGTCAGCACGTCGAGGAACGACCGGGTCGAGTCGCACGCGTTGGCGACCTCGTAGTTGTCGAGCTGCTCGGTCATCGCCTCGACGTACTGCCGGCACTTGGCCAGCAGGTAGCGGTCCAGCGGGTCCGTGGACGCCGTGGACCACTGCGCGTCGTACCCCCCGTTCTCCTGGGCGGCGTTGGCGTAGAGCTGGAAGAAGTACCAGCTGTTCCACAGCGGGATCAGCACCTGGCGCACCGAGTCGCGGATGCCCTGCTCGGTGACGACCAGGTTGCCGCCGCGCAGGATCGGCGAGGACATCAGGAACCAGCGCATCGCGTCCGCGCCGTCGCGGTCGAAGACCTCGCGCACGTCGGGGTAGTTGCGCAGCGACTTCGACATCTTGTTGCCGTCCGAGCCGAGCACGATGCCGTGGCTGAGGCAGGTCTCGAACGCCGGCTTGTCGAAGATCGCGCTGGCCAGGATGTGCAGCGTGTAGAACCAGCCGCGGGTCTGGCCGATGTACTCGACGATGAAGTCCGCCGGGAAGTGGTGCTCGAACCAGTCCGCGTTGTCGAACGGCACGTGCACCTGGGCGAAGCTCATCGAGCCGGAGTCGAACCACACGTCGAGCACGTCGGGGACGCGCCGCATCATCGACTTCCCGGTCGGGTCGTCGGGGTTCGGCCGGACCAGGTCGTCGACGTAGGGCCGGTGCAGGTCGGGGTTGCCCTCCTTGTCGCGCGGCAGCGTGCCGAAGTCGCGCTCGATCTCCTCGAAGGAGCCGTAGACGTCGACGCGGGGGTACGTCGGGTCGTCGCTCTTCCAGACCGGCACCGGCGAGCCCCAGAACCGGTTGCGGGTGATCGACCAGTCCCGGGCGTTCTCCAGCCACTTGCCGAACTGGCCGTGCTTGATGTGGTCGGGCACCCAGCGGATCTGCTCGTTGAGCTCGAGCATCCGCTGCTTGACGGCCGTGACCTCGACGAACCACGACGAGACGCCCTTGTAGATCAGCGGCTCGCGGCAGCGCCAGCAGTGCGGGTAGGAGTGCTCGTAGCTCTCGCGGCGCAGCAGCACCGTCCCGTCGCTGACCGAACCGGTCTCCCCCGACCGCTTCGTCGCGGCCTTGAGGTGGTCGATGACGTGCAGGTTGGCGTCGAAGACGAGCATGCCCTCGTAGTCGGTGACCGGGAACGTGAACCGGCCGTCCTTGCCGACCGGCATCACCGCCTCGATGCCCTCGCGGTCGGTCACCTCCTTGTCGACCTCACCGAAGGCGCCGGCGGTGTGCACCAGGCCCGTGCCGTCCGTGGTGGTCACCGCGTCGTTGGCCGCCACCACCCGGAACGCGTTCGCGTGGCCCCGGTAGTAGGAGAACGGCGGGGTGTAGGTGCGGCCGACGAGGTCGCGGCCCTTGAGCCGCCGCACGACCTGCTGGTCGACGTCCTCGACGTCCTCGTTGCGCAGCTCGCGGGCGTAGGACTCCAGGCGCGCCTCGGCGAGGACGTACCGCTCGGTCACGCCGGTGACGTCGGACTCCACCACGACGTAGTCGATGTCCTCGCCGACCATCACCGCGAGGTTCGACGGCAGCGTCCACGGCGTGGTCGTCCACACCAGGACCAGCGCGCCCCCGAGGTCGTCGTCGCCGTCGAGGCGGTAGCCGACGGTGACCGCCGGGTCCTTCACCATCTGGTAGACGTCGTCGTCCATCCGCAGCTCGTGGTTCGACAGCGGGGTCTCGTCGTTCCAGCAGTACGGCAGGACCCGGAAGCCCTCGTAGACGAGGCCCTTGTCGAAGAGCTGCTTGAAGGCCCAGATCACCGACTCCATGTAGTCGGGGTTCATGGTCCGGTAGTCGTTGTCGAAGTCGACCCAGCGGGCCTGGCGGGTGACGTACTCGCGCCACTCGCCGGTGTACTTCATCACCGACTCGCGGCAGGCCTTGTTGAACTCCTCGATGCCGAGCTCGAGGATCTCGTCGGTGGTCTTGATGCCGTTGAGGCGCATCGCCTCCAGCTCGGCGGGCAGCCCGTGGGTGTCCCAGCCGAAGCGGCGCTCGACCCGCTTGCCGCGCATCGTCTGGTAGCGCGGGATCAGGTCCTTGACGTAGCCGGTGAGCAGGTGGCCGTAGTGCGGCAGGCCGTTGGCGAACGGCGGGCCGTCGTAGAAGACGAACTCGTTGGAGCCGTTCTCGCCGGGGTCGCGCTGGTCGACGCTGGCCTGGAAGGTGTCGTCCTTCTTCCAGTACGCCAGCACCCGCTCCTCGATCTCGGGGAACTTCGGCGAGGAGGGGACGGCGGTGCCCTCGGCGGCGGTGGAGACCTTGGGGTAGGTCATCGGTGGCTCTCTCCTGCGGTCGGTCCTGCTCGTGTCGAAACACGAGGACGACGTCTGCCGCGGTACCACCTCGCTTGCCACCGGTCGCCCGGTGACCACTCGTTCACGGCTGTGACGGGCCTACCCGTCCGGTTCTACTGGGCCAGCCCCCCTCGGTGGTCGAGCTTGTCGAGACCACGTCCGGTGCGGACCGTTCTTCCGGAGGCTCGCCGCTGATGACGGCTCGAACGCCTGTGGCCACAGCGTACGGCGGCCCGCCACCGCCGCGCGAATCAGTTGCGGCGCGGGTCGGCGGCCGTCGGGACCAGCCGGCCGCGGGCGTCGAGCCACGTGGTGATCTCGGCGGCCGACTGCTCGGGGGTGAGCTCGCTGTTGTCGAGCCGCAGGTGCGCGAAGTCGGTGAGCACCTCGTCGGCCGGGGTCGGCCGGCCGGGACGGGTGTTCATGACGTACGACGCGTCGAGCTCGCGCACGTGCGCGTCGGACCAGACCAGGTCGCGCTTGGACCTCTTGTGCGAGATCCGCTCCTCCCCCACGTTGCGCTCGAGGCGGGTGGGGAGGTCGGCGTACAGCTCGACGAAGGAGACGGGCATGCCGGCGTCGCGGTACGGCGCGACGAGGTCCACGACGAAGTCGGCGTCCTCCTGCTCCTCGACGTTCCAGACGAAGGTGAAGATCAGGCGGGTGCCGGAGGCCGCGGCCTCCTCGATGACCCGGCGCCGGAACTCGCCGTTGAGCGTGCGGAACGCCGGGGTGCCGAAGCCGAAGATCTCCAGCAGCGGCTCGATCGTGTGGTGGTTGTGGAACAGCCGGAAGTCGGTGCGCGCGCACACGGCCCGTCCGACCGTCATCTTCCCCACGGCCGGCGGTCCGATGATCAGCAGCAGCTCCCCGTCACTCATGGCGCGGAGGTTATGGGGTTGCCGAGCCCCGGCGCGAGCCGATTTGCTGGGCCGGTGACCGAGCAGACCTCCGAGCAGACCGAGAACCGGACCCAGCCGGGCTTCAACGGCATGTGGGTGGATCCCGCCCACGACCCTCGTGGCACCGACGAGCCGCCGGTGGGCGAGAAGGCGACCCTGCGGCAGTACCTCGACCACTACCGCATGACCTTCGAGATGAAGTGCGAGGGCCTCACGCCGGAGCAGCTGGCGACCCGGTCGGTCCCGCCGAGCACGATGAGCCTGCTCGGGCTGGTGCGACACCTCGCCAAGGTCGAGCACCACTGGTTCCGTAGGGTGCTGGAGGGGCAGGGGGACCTCCCGCACCTCTACGACACCGAGGAGGACCCCAACCTCGACTTCAGCGGCGCGGTCGGCACCGAGGCGTGCGTCGCGGACGCGTGGGAGTCGTGGCGGCGCGAGGTGGCGCACGCCCGCGAGGTCTACGAGCGGTACGACGACCTCGGCGAGAGGTTCGTCCCGGGCGAGCCGTGGCAGGTGCGCGGCGTCGTCGTCCACATGATCGAGGAGTACGCCCGGCACTGCGGCCACGTGGACCTCCTGCGCGAGTGCGTCGACGGCCGCACCGGGCAGTAGCGGCCCGGCGTACGTCCGTAGACTGCTCGCCCATGACCTCCCCTGTCACCGGCCCGGCCTGGGGCTTCAGCCTCGCCACCCTCGACGCGAACGGCACCGTCCTGGACGTGTGGTTCCCCGCGCCCGCACTGGGCGCGAAGCCGGGCGATGCGTCGGAGCCGGAGGAGCTGGTCGCGCTGGCGGGCAAGGACGACGTACGCCGGGTCACCCGCGAGGTGCGCCTGGTCGAGGTGGCCGACCTGCAGGCCGCCCCGGGCTCGACCGAGGACGCCTGGCTGCGGCTGCACCTGCTCTCGAGCCGGCTCGTCGCGCCCCAGTCGATCGCGATGGACGGCATCTTCGGGCTGCTCACCAACGTGGTGTGGACCTCGGCCGGCCCGTGCGCCGTCGAGGGCTTCGAGGCCACCCGCGCCCGCCTGCGCGGCGCCGGCCAGCACGTCACCGTCCTCGGCGTCGACAAGTTCCCGCGGATGGTCGACTACGTGCTGCCGACCGGCGTGCGGGTCGCCGACGCCGACCGGGTGCGCCTCGGCGCGCACCTGGCCGAGGGCACCACGGTGATGCACGAGGGCTTCGTGAACTACAACGCCGGCACGCTCGGCGCCTCGATGGTCGAGGGCCGCATCTCGGCGGGCGTCGTGGTCGGCGACGGCTCCGACGTCGGCGGCGGCGCCTCGATCATGGGCACCCTGTCCGGCGGTGGCAAGGAGGTCATCGCGATCGGTGAGCGCTGCCTGCTCGGCGCCAACGCCGGCATCGGGATCTCGCTCGGCGACGACTGTGTCGTGGAGGCCGGCTGCTACGTCACCGCCGGCACCAAGGTCACCGTCAAGGACATGGACGGCAAGCCCAAGGTGGTCAAGGCGCTGGAGCTCTCGGGCGCCAGCAACGTGCTGTTCCGCCGCAACTCGGTGACCGGCACCATCGAGGCCGTGCCGTGGAAGAGCGAGGGCGTCGAGCTGAACGCCGCCCTCCACGCCAACTAGCCCATGCGGCTGCGGACCGCCGCCGCGCTGGTCGGCGCGGCGGCGCTCGGGGTCGTCGGGGTCACCGGCTACTTCGTGCTGCACCACGTCGGGCCGCTGCTGCCGACCCAGGAGTGCACGGCGACCGTGGGCGGGCACACCGTCGACCTGAACACCGAGCAGGCCGAGAACGCCGCCCTGATCGCGGCCGTCTCGGTGCAGCGCGGGATGCCCGCGCGCGCCGCCTCGATCGCGCTCGCCACGGCGTACCAGGAGTCCAAGCTCTACAACCTCGAGCAGGGCGACCGCGACTCGCTCGGGCTCTTCCAGCAGCGCCCCTCCCAGGGCTGGGGCACCCGCCAGCAGATCCTCAACCCCTACTACTCGACCAGCGCCTTCTACGACGCGCTGGCCAAGGTCGACGGCTACGACACGATGCGGATCACCAAGGCCGCGCAGGAGGTGCAGCGCTCCGGCTACCCGGAGGCGTACGCCGACCACGAGGCCGACGCCCGGGTGCTGGCCTCGGCGCTCACCGGCAACTCGCCGCACGCGTTCAGCTGCGTGGTGACCGGCGACGTGCCGTCGGCCGGGGACCGGCTCAACGACGCCGGGCTGACGCACCGCGCCGACGTCGTACGCCGTGAGGTCGAGGCGGTCTTCGGGGAGCAGTCCCTCGGCGGATTCGCGCCCGGCGGGGTCAAGGACGGCCACATGGAGGGCTCGACCCACTACGAGGGTCGCGCGATCGACATCTTCGTGCGCCCGATCAGCCCGGCCAACAAGGTCAAGGGCTGGGCGATCGCGCAGTACCTCGTCGCCGAGGCCGACCGGCTCTCGATCCAGACGGTCATCTTCGACGACCGGATCTGGAAGTCCGGCTCCCAGTCGAAGGACGGCTGGCGCGACTACGACCCGCCGGAGAGCTCCGGCGACCGGGCCGTCCTCGAGCACCGCGACCACGTGCACGTCGACGTCTTCGACTGACACCTGATCCTGGGGGAACTCGGCGTCGGCGGAGCCGATGCCTGATGATGGGACCGTGCCCCGTGTCTCGGAGACGGTCGACGACCGGACCCCCATCACCGCGTCGCGCATCGACGTGGCAGCCCGCGTCGGCTGGCTGCTGCGCACCCACCGCAGCGTCGCGGGGCTGTCGCTGCGGCAGATGTCGGCCGCGCTGAAGGAGCACGGCGTCTCCCTGTCGGCGGCCACGCTGAGCCGGATCGAGTCCGAGGGCCACCCCTCACCGGCGGCGCTGGACGGGTACGCCCGGGTCCTCGGCCTCCCCCAAGGTGCGCTGCGGGCGCCGACGGAGCTCCTGTGCCGCACCTTCCCCTACGCCCCGGGAGCCGGCTCGAGAGTGGCCTCCGGCGGCCTGGAGGAGTTCAGCCGGGCCTTCGAGGCGATCGACGTCGCGAACCCGACGGGCGCCGCCTGGCAGGAGTTCGCCCACCAGCACGCGCACGGCGCCTTCGGCCTCCCCCGCACGTTGGTCGAGCCCCACGTCCGCCGTCTGGCGATCGAGCTGACACGGTCGAGCGGCGTCGCCCGGTTCACCCGCGTCGAGGCGCTGTCCACGCTGCGCTGCAGCGCGTACGGCGACGTGGTCGAGGACGTGGCGCGGTCGATCGTGCTCGCCCCCGACGCCCAGAACACCTGGGACCTCGTCGCGGCCGTCACGGAGCGCCCGACCCCGAAGGTGCTCGACTGCCTGGCGAGCCTCCTGCGGCACCCCTCGCTCTACGTCGCGCAGGGGGCGTCGTACGGGCTCCAGGGCATGCTCGTCATCGGCGGCCTGGGCCTCGAGCCGTGGAGGGGCCTGCTCCCCCACGTGGAGGCGGCCTGGCGCGAGGGCGGCGAGGACCGCCGGGCGATGTTCACGCAGCTGTGCGCCGCGCTGCCGCCGGTCCTGCAGAAGGAGCTGCAGGCGAGCTGCCCGCGCGAGCAGACGACCCACTGCGGCCCCGCCGTCTGGTCCCGGAGCCGGCAGAACCTCCACTACGTGGGAGCGGAGTGCCTCGCCCGGACCGTCACCACCCGGATGTCCCACCCGGAGGAGCCGCTGCTGGCCCGGCTGCTGTTCGAGGCGCTGTTCGACCCCCGCGGGGTGCGGATGTCCACCGCGACCTACACGCTGGCCTTCTCACCCTTCGCCGCCACCCTCGTCGACGTGCTCCTCGAGAAGCGGGACGGCCTGCCCGACGACGCCGCCCGGGCCTCGGCGCTCCGGGTCGCGGCGTTCTGCCACGAGGGCGAGCCCCCCGCCGGAGTGACCGACCTGCTGGGGTCGCTCGACGAGACCGTGCTCCAGCACGTGATGGCCTTCTACAGCCGCGGCAGCCGTCCGGTGCCGCAGGCGCTCGTGGACCGGGGACTCTCCGGCGGGGAGCTGACGGTGCGTCGGACGCTGTGCTGCCTCGGCCTGCTCGGAGACCCCCGCCTCCGGAAGGTCGCGGCGGACCCGGCCCTGCCGCGGGAGACGCGGGGTGGGGCTCGCTGGTGGATCGAGCAGGGGCGCCGGGTCCCCGTCTGAGGGTGACCGGAGCGGCTGCCTGTCCCCCGTACAGGCAGCTCGGCTCCGCCCGGAACGGCTCCAACGTGAGGGGAGCCGCAGCCAGGCAGGAGGCTAGGCGACGAGGACCCCTCGAGGGCGCGTTGTTGCACCGGGGCGAACACCCGGAACACCCGCGGCGCAGCCTCTAGGCTGCCCGCATGCGCGCCATCGGGGGGACACTCACCGCGGTGCTGCTCGTGGCCGGCACGGCCGCGCTGGGTGGGGACGGATCTGCGGACGCCTCCGCGAACCCCTGCGCGGCGGCCACCGTGGTCGGCACCGGTGGTGACGACGTGCTCCAGGGCACCGAGGGCGACGACGTCATCGACGGTCGCGGCGGCGACGACCGGATCCTCGGGCTCGGCGGTGACGACGTGCTGTGCGGCGGCGAGGGGCAGGACCGGCTGCTGGGCGGCGCGGGCGCCGACACGCTGCACGGCGGCACCGACGCGAAGGTCGTCGAGGACACCGAGTACTACGTCTACTACGGCGACACCCTGGACGGGGGCGCCGGCGACGACGTCCTCGACCCGGGCTCAGACGGCCGCCACGAGGGCACGGTGGACACGATCACCTACGTCCACGCACCCCAGGCGGTCACGGTCGACCTCGGCGCCGGCACCGCGACCGGTGTCGGCGACGACACCCTCCTCGGGCCGGTCGCGACCCTGGTGGGCTCGGCGTACGACGACACGCTGACCGGCAGCGACGCGGCCGAGACGATCGTCGGCAGCGGCGGACGCGACCGGCTCGTGGGCCTGGGCGGCGCCGACCTGCTCGCGGGAGGCTCATGGGGCGCGGGCGACGACGACCGCGTCGGCAACCTGCTCCTGGGCGGGCCCGGCCGCGACGAGCTGCACGGCTCCGCGGGCGACGACGAGATCCACGGCGGTCGCGGCAACGACCTCGTCCAGGGCGAGGGCGGCCGCGACCGGACCTTCGGCGGAGCCGGTGACGACAGCTTCAACGACCTGGTGTTGCCGGGAGGGGCCCAGGCCGTCCACGGCGGCCGCGGCCGCGACAGCCTCTCCGCCTTCGGTTACGCCGACGCCGGCGGGCACGAGCTGCGCCCCGTGCGCGGGCTCACCGACCTGCGCGAGGGCGTCACCCGCGCCCGCTTCACCGACCGCAGCGTCACGGTCACGACGGCCGGCATCGAGAACGTCAACACCCCGCGGGCGAGGCTGTGGACCGTCCGCGGCACCGGCGGCCCCAACGAGCTCATCGCCGGCTTCGACCACACCGCCGTCCGCCTGTACGGGCTCGCGGGCGACGACCGGCTCTACGGCTCGTTCGAGGACGACGTGCTCGACGGCGGTCCCGGCCACGACGAGGGCAGCGGCTGGACCGGCCACGACCGGATCCGGTCGATCGAACGGCTCCGCGGCTGAGCTACAGCGCCAGCCGCGCGACCGCCGCGTCGATCCGCTCGTCGGTGGCGGTGAAGGCCACCCGGACGTGCCGGGCGCCGGCCCGGCCGTAGAAGCTGCCGGGCGCGGCGAGGATGCCGCGCTCGGCCAGCCAGGAGACGGTGTCCCAGCAGTCCTCGTCTCCCCCCTCGGTCTGGCGGGAGGCCCACAGGTAGAGCGACGCCTCGGAGTGGTCGATCCGGAACCCCGCGGACTCCAGCGCCTCGCGCAGCTTCGCCCGGCGGGCGGCGTACCGCGCGTGCTGCTCGAGCACGTGGTCGTCGTCGTCCAGCGCCGCGATCATCGCCGCCTGCTGGGGCGCGGGCATCTGCAGCCCGAGGTTCTTGCGTACCGCGAGCAGCTCACCGACCAGCGCGGGGTCGCCGGCCACGAACGCGCACCGGTAGCCCGCGAGGTTGGACCGCTTCGACAGCGAGTGGACCGTGAGGATCCCCTCGGTCGAGCCGCCGGACACCGAGGGGTGCAGCACGGAGACCGGCGTCGCCTCCCACGCACACTCGATGTAGCACTCGTCGGAGACCAGGACCGTGCCGCGCTCGCGGCACCAGTCGACGACCTTCTTGAGGTGCTCGACGGGGAGGACCCGTCCGGTCGGGTTCGACGGGGAGTTCAGCCACAGCAGGGCCGGCGTCTCCGGTCCCATCGAGGTCAGCGAGTCGGTCGCGACGGCGCGCGCCCCGGCCAGCACCGAACCCACCTCGTAGGTCGGGTAGGCCAGCGCGGGGTAGGCGATCAGGTCGCCCGCGCCCAGGCCGAGGTGACCGGCCATCGAGGCGATCAGCTCCTTGGAGCCGACCACGGGCAGCACCGCGTCGAGGCCGAGGCCCTCGACGCCGTGCCGCCGCGAGAGCCAGTCCAGGCAGGCCTGCCGGGTGTCCACCCGCCCGATCGTGGTCGGGTAGCCCGGCGCGTCGGCCGCCTCGCACAGCGCGTGCTGGACGACCGCCGGGGTCGGGTCGACCGGCGTACCGACCGAGAGGTCGACGATGCCGTCGGGGTGCGCCCGCGCCGTGGCGGCGTGGGTCGTGAGGTTGTCCCAGGGGAAGTCCGGGAGCCGGCTCGAGACGGTGCCGAGCCGGCTCGAACGCGGGCTCAGGAGTCCTGGTTCTGCGGCGGCAGGGCAGCGACGAACGGGTGGTCCTTGTCGATCTCACCCATCTTGGCGGCTCCACCGGGCGAGCCCAGGTCGTCGAAGAACCCCACGTTGGCCGTGTAGTAGTCCTTCCACTCCTCCGGGGTGTCGTCCTCGTAGAAGATCGCCTCGACCGGGCAGACCGGCTCGCAGGCACCGCAGTCGACGCACTCGTCGGGGTGGATGTAGAGCATCCGCTTGCCCTCGTAGATGCAGTCGACGGGACATTCGTCGACGCACGCCCGGTCCTTGAGATCGACGCACGGCTGGGCGATGACGTAGGTCACCAGATCCTCCTGAGGGAGCACGGGACAGCACAACTGTTCGGACAACAGACAGCCTAGTATCCCGTCGTGCCAGACTCCCCGGAAGCCCACCGCTTGGGCCCCCACGTGGTGGGGGTGCGCGTCGTCGTACGCCGGGTGCTGCCCGGCGAGACCGGCCCCTCGGGCGGTCCGGCGATGACCGACGTCCTCGGGATCTGCACCGCGTGGGGCGAGGGCCCCTCCGGTGAGGGTTACTGCGTGATCGCCCCCGAGACCGGCGACCCGGTGGAGATCCGGCTCGCCGACATCGTGTCCGGCAAGCCGGTCCCCCCGCGCCCCTCGGTCCGGCACCGGGTCAGCACCCGTGCCGCGGAGCAGCACACGATCAACCTGTGGCCGCGTCTGGAGACCGAGCCCCTGGGCGAGTGGGTCCTGCGCCACGACCCGGCACCGGTCGGGCGGCTGCGCAAGCGGGCCAGCTCGTGCCTGGCGATCGGCGACCCGGGGGTCGACCTGGCCGAGGCCACCGACCGGGTCCGGACTTTCTACGAGGCCCGGGACCGGCGGGTGCTGGCCCAGGTCGAGCACGGCTCGGAGGTCGACGACGCGCTCGTCGCGGCCGGCTGGGCCCCGGTGCCGGACGGTGACGCCCACTTCCTCATCGCCTCCCTCGCCCGGGCGCTGCGGTCGGCACGGGCCGCGGGCACCGGCGACGAGCCCCGGCTCACCGAGGACGACGACCACGCGCTGGTCGAGCTCGGCGACGTGGCGGCCGGCCGGGCCACCCTCGACGGGGACTGGCTCGGCCTGCACTCGCTCACCGTCGAGGAGTCACACCGCCGCCGCGGGCTGGGTACGACGGTGCTCGCGGCGCTGCTGGACTGGGGGGCCGAGCGCGGCGCGACGACGGCGTGGCTGCACGTCGAGGTCGACAACGCGCCGGCGCTGGCGATGTACGAGCGGCTGGGGTTCCGCGTCCACCACACCTGCCGCTACCTGACGCCCGACCTCTAGCCCTCGGCCTTCTAGCCCTCGGCCTTCTGGCGCCGGGGCTTCAGCCCGCCGCGTGGCTGCCGTTGCCCGAACAGCCGCTCGGCCTGCGTCGTGACCCAGGTCCAGCTGGTGCGCATCACGGCCAGCACGACCACGCCGGCGATGACCATGCCGAGGACGTTCGTGCCGAGCTGCTCGAGGGACCCGACGATCTCCGAGCTCTGCCACAGCCCCAGCCCGAGGGCCAGGTTGCCGGCGGCGGGCACGGTGGTCACGCTGATGAAGACGCCGACCATGGTGGCGGTCTTCTCGATCGCCAGCGCCAGCACGCCGGCCGCCCCGGCGACCAGCGCCACCACGAACGACCACATGTCGGGGTGCCAGATGAAGCCGGTGTTCGGCCGGGGCCGGGTGATCATCTCGGCGTCCAGGGCGCCGGTCAGGCTGACCAGCCAGGCGAGCACCGCCACGACGCCGACCGCGAAGGCGAAGCTGAACACCAGCAGCTGCAGGCTGCGTCCCACCAGCCCCCAGCGCGCGAAGACGATCCCGACGGAGGCGGCCGCGATCGCACTGAACTCCGGGCCCACGACCATGGCCCCGACGACCAGGATCGCGGAGTCGGTGATCACGGCGATGGCCGCGAGGATGACCGCCAGCACCAGGAACACGACGTACGACACCGTGGGCTGGGCGCCGTCGTCCGCCTTGGCCTCCACCGACTCCCAGATGACCGCGTCGTCGGGGTGGCCGGGCGCGAGCTCCTCGAGCCGGGACGCCTCTGCGAAGGGGGTCGACAGCGGGGTGGAGAGGACGATGCCCCCGCGCTCGTCGAGGCCGAGCTCGTTGAGCTGGTGCAGGACCACGCCGGCCTTCTCCCGCGCCACGTCGCACTCGATCAGGTCGCCCTCCGGGTCGACGCAGATCCCGCTCTCGAGGGTCACGTTGGTGACGCACTCGGCGTCCACGAGCAGGTCCCGCACCCGGTCCGAGAGGTCGTCGGGCACGGTGAGGCGGAAGTGGACGAGCACGGCGACAGCGTACGGCGAATTCCGGTTTCCCCCGGGCCTGCGGCCGACCTAGGATCTGGGTGGCTCACGCGAGGACTGACGACCCTCCCCCTGCCCGCCAGGGAAGCGTGGCCCGCGCGTACGGCGTACCGACGAGAGGCCGGCTCCCCGACGGGGTCTCCGGCGAAGGTGTGGTGGCACCGCGACCTTGCCCCCGCCCACACCTCCAGGGCTTCCGCAGCTACTGGAGGTGAAGGACATGAGACCCATGGTCTCGACACGCTCGACCACCGAACCGCGCACCCTGAGCGCAGAGCTCCCCCACATCACGCCCGGACAGACCGTCCGGCTGCAGGGCTGGGTCCACCGCCGTCGCGAGCTCGCGGCCCTGACCTTCCTGGTCCTGCGCGACCGGACCGGGCTGGCCCAGGTCGTGGTCAAGCCCGGCCCCGCGGGGATGCCCGAGGTGCCGCCGGAGGAGACGACGGTCGAGGTGACCGGCGTGGCGACCGCCAACCCGCAGGCACCCGGCGGCATCGAGGTGACCGAGCCGGTGATCACGGCGCTGACCGAGCCGGCCGCGACGCCGCCGGTCGAGCTGTGGCGCCCGGCCCTGAACGCCTCGCTGCCCACGCTGCTCGACCACGCCCCGGTGACCTGGCGGCACCCGGCCCAGCGGGTGAAGTGGGAGCTCGCGGCGGCCTCGCTGCGCGGCTTCCGCGACACCCTCGACCGGGCCGGCTTCACCGAGATCCACACCCCGAAGTTCGTGGCCTCGGCGACCGAGTCCGGGGCCAACGTCTTCGAGGTCGACTACTTCGGGCGGCCGGCGTACCTCGCCCAGAGCCCGCAGTTCTACAAGCAGCAGATGGTCGGCGTCTTCGAGCGGGTCTACGAGGTCGGGCCGGTCTTCCGGGCCGAGCCGCACGACACGGTGCGGCACCTGGCCGAGTACGTCTCGCTGGACGCCGAGCTGGGCTTCATCGAGGACCACCGCGACGTGCTGCGGGTGCTCCGCGACGTGCTCGCCGGCATGGTCGCCGCGATCCACGAGCACGCCGGGCCCGCGGTCGAGCTGTCCGGCGCGGAGATCCCGGTGGTGCCCGAGGAGATCCCGGTCATCCACTTCCGCGACGCGCTGAAGCGGGTCGGGGCGCCCGAGGACGAGCCCGACCTCGCCCCCGAGCACGAGCGGGCGCTCGGCGCCTGGGCGCGCGAGGAGCACGGCAGCGACTTCGTCGCGGTCGAGGGCTACCCGATGGCGAAGCGGCCCTTCTACACCCACGGATGGTCTCGACCGGCTGGACCCTCGGAGGAGGACCGCTGGTCGAACAGCTTCGACCTGCTCTTCCGCGGGCTCGAGCTGGTCACCGGCGGCCAGCGCCTGCACCGCCCCTCGGCGTACGACGCGGCGATCCGCGCCCGCGGCGAGGACCCGGCGGCGTACGCGTCGTACCTCCAGGCCTTCGAGCACGGCATGCCGCCGCACGGAGGGTTCGCGATCGGGCTGGAGCGCTGGACCGGCCGCCTGGTCCGGGCCGCCAACGTGCGCGAGGTGACGCTCTTCCCGCGCGACCTCAACCGCCTGGCCCCCTGAGCCGCTGGCGCACGAGCGACGGGACGGCCCAGCGGCGCGCCAACTCGACTAAATACAGTTGGTTTGTATGCTTACCGCATGCTGCGATGCTCCCTGGGCCGTCCCCTCGACGGCGGTGACTGGTTCGTCCACCACGGCACCGACGTCGAGACCCGGTGGGACGCCGACGTCCCGCACCTGACGCCGAACGACCGGTTCTTCGTGCGCAACCACACCCGACCGCCGGTGGTGGACGTGCACAGCTGGCGGCTGCTGGTCACCGGCGACGGCGTCCTGGGCGAGCGGACCTACTCGCTGGCCGACCTCCAGTCCTTCACCAGCAGGACCTACGAGCGCGCCCTGGAGTGCACCGGCAACGGCCGGCGGCTCTTCGCCGACCAGCAGGGCACGCACCGGCCGGGCACCCAGTGGGGGCTGGGCGCGATCGGCGTCGCGCGCTGGACGGGCGTCCCGCTCTCCACCGTGCTGCGGCACGCCGGACTGCGGCCCGAGGCCGTGCAGGTGATGCCGGTCGGCCTCGACGAGCCGTACGTCGAGGACGGCGTCGACCACGGCCGGGTCCGTCGACCGCTCCCGATCGCCAAGGCGCTCGACGACACGATCATCGCCTGGGCGATGAACGACGAGCCGCTGCCCGTCGACCACGGCTTCCCGGCCCGGCTGGTCGTGCCGGGCTGGGTCGGCATCGCCAGCATCAAGTGGCTCGGCGAGCTGCGGGTGACGACCAGCGTGGTCGACTCGCCGTGGAACACCCGGTGGTACCGGATGCACGGCGAGGGGTGGGCCGGGCCGGACGCGGTGCTGGACCGGATGCCGCCCAAGAGCGCGATCGACGCGACGGGGCCGCTCGAGGCCGGCCGGCTCGCGGTGCTGCGCGGCCGGGCCTGGTCCGGCGACGCGTCGATCCGGATGGTCGAGGTCAGCACCGACGGCGGGCGCACGTGGGACGAGGCCCACCTGACCGGGGCCAACGAGCCCTCGTGCTGGGTCGGGTGGGAGCACCCGTGGACGCCTCCCGCGGCCGGCGAGCACGTGCTGATGACCCGCGCCACCGACAGCCTGGGCCGGACCCAGCCGGACCGGGCGCCGGCCAACGACGACGGCTACCTGTTCTCGGCCGTCGTGCGGCACCCGGTGACCGTCGCGGCACCCTACTTGCAGACCACCGTGTCCGAGGGGGTGTAGCGGGTGTGGAACACCTCGTTGTGGTGCAGGCTGCTGCGGCCGTGCCGACGGAAGTGCCGGGTGACGTCCACGTCGAAGCCGTCGTACCCGGTGTTCGGGTAGCAGTCCTCGGTCTTCAGCGTGCGCGTCCTCGGCGGCACGAAGCGGTAGCGCCGGGAGGTGGTGGAGGTGATGTCCCAGTACTTCGTGGACCACATCGACACCGTGACCACGCCCTGGCTCGACGGGGTGCTGGGGGTGACGTGGGCGTCGATCAGCACGCCGTACGGCGTGTCGTTGCGGAAGCGCAGGTCCACCGAGCCCCAGGCGACGGTGGCCTCGCGGCCGACCGGGTAGCGGTCGATGTAGAAGGAGTGCGGCTTGTGCTCGACGTCCTCGAGCCCGGCGAAGTACATCGCGTTGAACAGCGTGGTCGCCATCTGCGAGACCCCGCCACCGAGGTCCTCCTTGAAGATCCCGTCGCTGATGATGAAGCCCTCGGTGAAGCCGTTCGCGCGGGTGCGCTCACCGACGGTGCCGTTGAGGGAGAACGTCTCCCCCGGCTCGAGCACGGTGCCGTCGACGATCTCGGCGGCCCTGCCGATGTTGGTGTTGCGGTACTCCGCGTAGGGGAAGTACGTCGTGAACGACGAGACCTTCTCGCGGATCCGCAGCTTGCGGGCGTCCTTGGTGGTGAAGTCCGGCTCGGCGACGCGGGCCTTCACCTTCATCGAGCGCTTCCCGAGGTCCCGGGTCACGAGCTGCAGGAAGGCGTCGTTGACGTCGCGCTGGTGGTAGACGACGCCCGGCTTGGCCGGCACCACCTTCGGCCTGCCGTCGACCAGCGTGACGCGCGCGTCGACGGGCGCTCCGTCGGCCGCGACCGCGTCGCCGACGAGCTTGCGCAGGACGGCCTCGTCGAGCTCCGGGACCAGCCGGCCGTTCTCGGCGCGCATGGCGAGCGCCGGGGCGTACTCGCGGGGCTGCAGCCGCACCGGCGTCCTGCCGAAGAGCAACCGCACCGAGCCGGACATCGCCGGGTTCGCGAAGCGGGTCATCGCCTTCTGCACGTCGGCTCCGTCGATGTCGGGGGCCTGGTCGTGGAGGGTGAGCGCGGCGACCGGGTCGTCCTGGAGGTACGCCGCCTCGAGCGCCGCCCGGGTCTCGTCGGGGTCGAGCCGCTCCCCGACCACGGGGTCGGTGACCTTGATCCGGTCGCGGCCGAGCTCGATGGCCCCGTCGGTGGCCGGGGTACCGGCGGCCGCGTCGAGCCGTGCCACCAGCGCGTCCATGCGGCCCTGGTCCACGGTGATGACGGGGTCGAGCTCGTCGCCACCGGCGTAGTGGTCCCACAGCCGCGACAGCTTCCAGCTCTGCTCCTCTGCGACCTGGTCGACCGAGGCGGCGAAGTCGACACCGAGCCCCGCCGCGCGCGGGGAGACTCGCTGGGTCTGCCCGTCGATCGTCACCGTGATGGCCCGGTGGGTCCGCTCGCGCAGGCCCGCGCGGAGCGCGACGAAGGCTGCGGAGTGGGTGCGACCGCCCACGTCCACCCCGGCGATCGTCGTGCCGCGGGGCGTCCGGTCGGCGGCGGCGTAGTACGCCGCGGCGTACCCGCCGCCGAGCATGATCGCCAGCACGAGGATCAGGACGAGGACGACCCGTCCGCCTGCCCGCTCCCGCTCGCTCACGGCGCCGAGTCTAAGGAAGCCGGTGGGGCGGTCCGGGGCTCACGCGCCGGGGCCGGCGTGGTTCGACGGCTCGGACGCGGCAGCGTGGCGATCCCGACCACGAGGACCAGGAGGGCGAGCCCCACCAGCGCGTAGCCGCGTGCGTCCGAGCTGATCGCGTAGCCGCCGTCGACCCGCGGCCCGACCACCAGGCCGACGAACCCGGCCCAGGCCAGCGCGAAGGGCAGCCGCGACCACCAGCCCGGCGGGAGCGCCACCAGGGTCACCAGGGTGGCCGCCGCGGCGAGCGGCAGCCCCCAGGAGATCTGGTGGACGGCGACCGAGGCCAGTGCGGTCCCGGCGCCCACCACGAGCAGCCCGGCAGCCGCCGCGGCCCGGGCCAGGGTGTGCATCAGAGCCCGGCGAACAGGTCCGTCTCGAACCCGTCCTGACCCACGGGCCCCGGCGTGCCCTTGGCGATCCGGAAGTACTCGATGCCCCAGGCGGTGCTGCCCACGTTGTTGGACAGCGCGAAGAACGGCCCGTCGGTGGTGATCTGGGTGGCGTGCGCCCTCATCGCGGCCATCTTGTGGTCGATGAACTCCTGCGCGTCCACGGCCGCGGTGAGGTCCTCGTCCTTGATGGCGAAGTACGGCAGCGGCCCCTCGGGGTCCATCCCCTCGAAGGAGGTGGTGTCGCCGGCCTCGCGCAGCATCCGCAGCCCGGCGCGCAGCCGGCTCTCGGACATCGCGCCCCAGTAGATCTTGGCGATGTCCCAGGCCTCGCCCAGGTCACGGCGGTACGACGGCACCGCCGCGAGCTGCGCGGCGTACATCGCGACCCGGTGGGCCTGGATGTGGTCGGGGTGGCCGTAGCCGCCGAACTGGTCGTAGGTGACCAGCACCTGCGGACGCACCTCGCGGATCACCCGGACCAGGTGGTCGGCGGCCTCGGTGAGGTCGGCGTGCCAGAAGGCGTTGTCGTGGACGTCGTCGGCGGCGACGGCGTGGCCGTCCGCGTGCCACTTCATGCCGGAGTCGCGGTAGGTGCCGAAGCCGCCGAGCCAGCGGTAGTCGGTGACGCCGAGCTCCTTCATCGCGTCCGCGAGCTCGCCGCGCCGGTGCTCGGCCAGCTCCTCGGGGCTCAGGTGCTCGAGCTCGGGCACCAGGATCTCGCCGAGCTCGCCGGCGGTGCAGCTCACCAACGTCACCCCGCGGCCCTCGGCGACGTACTTCGCCATGATCGCGCCCTGGTTGATCGACTCGTCGTCGGGGTGGGCGTGGACGAGCAGGAGGCGCTGGTCGGCGGTCATGCCTTCGATCCTAGTGAGGCCCCCCGCGTGGCCGAGACGCGGAACCGGCACCATTGCCCCCCGTGATGGGGTGGAGGAACGCACGAGGCCGGGCCGTGGTCGTGGCAGCAGTGCTCGGAGCCGCGCTCGCGTCGGGGCTCTCGGCGTGCACGCTGCCGGCCGAGCCGGGCTCCGCCGGCCCGCGGCAAGGCGGCAGTACGTCGGTCGCGGGCGGAAGCGCGAGGGCGGCGCTCGAGCGGCTGCCGGTGAAGGGGCGGGCGCCGATGACCGGCTACGACCGGGACCGGTTCGGCCCGGCGTGGCTCGACGCCGACCGCAACGGGTGCGACACCCGCAACGACGTGCTCGCCGCCCACCTGACCCATTTGGTGCTGGAGCCCGGCACCCACGACTGCGTGGTCACCTCCGGCGACCTGGCCGACCCGTACACCGGCACCGCCGTCCACTTCGTCCGGGGCGACGGCACCCTGGTCGACATCGACCACGTCGTCGCGCTCGGCAACGCCTGGGTCACCGGCGCCTTCAAGGAGCCGGTGCGGGAGCGCGCGGCGCTGGCCAACGACCCCCTCAACCTGCTCCCGGTCGACGCGTCTGCCAACCGCCAGAAGGGCGACGCCGACGCGGCCACCTGGCTGCCCCCGGACAAGTCGTTCCGTTGCCGCTACGTGGCGCGTCAGGTCGCGGTGAAGGCGAAGTACGACCTGTGGGTGACGCCGCCGGAGCGCGCGGCGATCGAGCGGGTGCTCGACGCCTGCCCCGGGCAGCGGCTGCCGGCGGACTCCGGCGCGCCCGTGCTCGCGCCCGTGCGGGTCACCGACCCCGCCTCACCCTCTGCCTCGCCCTCTGCCTCACCCTCTGTCTCGCCCGGATCGGGCGCCTTCGCGAGCTGCGACGCGGCCCGGGAGGCCGGCGCGGCGCCGCTGCACCGGGGCGACCCCGGCTACTCCTCGCAGCTGGACGGCGACGGGGACGGGGTCGCCTGCGAGTGAGGACAGGCGGCAGAGGCGGTCACCTGGTGTCGGGCCGCTTGATCCGCTTCGGCGCGGTCGGCAGGTCCGGCACCGCGTCACCCGACCCCCGGTGACCGGCTGTCCCCCGGTGATCGAGCTTGTCGAGATCATCCTCGTCGAGCCACCCGTCGTACTCGTCGACGAGCAGCTCGAGCACGATCGAGGGCGCGTCGGTGAGGATCGCCCAGGGGTGGTCCTCGTCGTCGTCCTCGCCGGCCAGCCGCTCACGCACCAGCGTGGCCTCGTAGCCGTCGTTCAGGAGCCGGGCCTGCACGGCCCGGGCGTCGTCCTCGTCGAAGAAGATGCCGCGCACGCGCCCAGTCTCGCCGAGGCACACCCGGCCGGAGCCACCGGGCTGCCCTCCGTTCCAGGCGCGCGGCATCGGCGTCGGGATACACCGCACGGGTGATGTGCGGGGACGTGGCCGCGGCGACGATGAGGCATGAGGTGCGGGGGCAGGGTCCTGACCTGGGGGCTTGCGGTGGCTACGGCTGCGACCCTCTTGGTGTCCGGCTGCTCCGACGACTCATCCTCCAGCTCCAGCACAGGAGACGGCGACTCCTCCTCAGGGGCGAGCCCGACGGCGACCCGGGCCGGGTCGTCGGAGACGACCGGAGCGGGGCTGTCCGGCAGCATCGACGTCGGCGGTCGCTCGCTGCAGCTGACCTGCAACGGCCTGGGCGCGCCGACGATCCTGCTCGAGGGTGGCGAGGGCCAGCCCGGCGGGGCCCTGGCGGCCATCCGCACGGCCTACGAGGCGAAGCACCTCGTGTGCACCTACGACCGGGCCAACGTGGGCGCCAGTGACCCCGCCCCCACCCCCCGCAAGGCCACAGCAATGACGGCCGACCTGCACCGGCTCCTCCGGCAGGCCGACGTACCCGGCGACTACGTGCTGGTCGGGACGTCGGCCGGCGGCCTGCTCGTGCAGGCCTATGCACGCGCCTACCCCGACGAGGTCGCCGGCGTCGTCGCCCTCAATCCCGTACCTCCCTGGGACCAGTGGTCCACGCTCGGGCTCCGCGAGATGTCACCCCAGGAACGGACAGGCGAGAAGGCCTACTACGCCGGCGAGAACGGCGAGTCCCTGGACTACCGGGACCTGAGCGCCGCGGTCGCGGCGGCCCCCGCGCCGCCAGGCGTCCCGTTCCACTTGGTGATCTCCACCATCGCGCAGTGCGAGAGCCCGCACGACGTGTGCTCGCGGACCTATCCGGCCTACGAGAAGATCATGCGAGCGGTGAGTCAACAGTGGCCGGGCGGAAAGATCGACGAGGTGCAGGCCGGGCACGAGATCCATCTCGACAACCTGCCCGCGGTGCAGGCAGCCGTCGATGACGTGCTGAGTCGCTGACCGACCCACCAGCTCAGCTCACCAGCCTGCTCGAAAGCGGGGCACTCCGCGGAACTCACGTCCGCCTGGTGAACCTGACGTCGCCGCTGGCAAGCCGGCTCATGTCGAACCGTTCGTCGTGGGCACGGTGGTGGTGCCAGGGACAGAGCAGGACCCCGTCGTCGAAGTCGGTCCGGCCACCCTGGCTCCAGGGCCGGAGGTGGTGGGCCTCGCACCAGGCGGCGGGGATCGAGCAACCCTCGGTGCGGCACCGCCGGTCGCGGACGGCCATGGCCTTGCGCTGGCCGGGGCTGAACAGGCGGCGGGCGCGGCCGAGGTCGAGCACCTCGCCCTTGCCGCCGAGGACCACGGGAAGGATGTCGGCGGTGCAGGCCAGCCGCCGGGCCTCGGCGGCGGTGATCCGGTCGCCGCTGCCCAGGTCGGCGGCCCCGAGACCGGACGTGAGCTGGTCGAACGGGATGGTGACCATCACGCTGGTGGCGGTGCCGCCGTGCTGGGGCAGCACCTTCGCCGGCAGCCGCTCGAGCAGCGCACAGAACGCCTCGCCCAGCCGGCGCGGGTAGGGCAGCCGGGCCTGCTCGTCCGCCGGGTCGGGCCGGCCGGGCTGACGCGGCGAGGTGAATGACTCCAGATAGACCTTGAGCCGCGCCGCTACATGCTCGGGCACCCGGATCCGGATGTCGGTGGCACCGTCTCCGCGGGCATGCATCGACAGCGACGTGGCCCGCCGCGCGGCCCGCTCCTCGGACTCGAGCTTCTTTCGCTCCTCCTCCTCGGCGATCTCGGGCGCCAGCTTCTCGAGGACCGATTCCCCCAGAACCTTGAGCTCCCGCGGCGCGAACTCCGCGGTCTGCTCCACGAGGTACTCCTCGGCTCGACCGAGCAGCGCCGGGCCGAGCCGCTCAGGCAGGGCATCGAGGGCCCGCACCAGCACCGTCGCCTGCGCCTCGGTCGCCCGCCCGTCCAGGAACGCGGCAGCGAGCCGGGGCCAGCGGCGGTCCAGCGCCTCCCCCAGCCGCGCCGCCCGGGCCGTCTCCCGGGAGTCCACCCGCATCGCCAGCTCAGCCCACGCGGCGACGTTGCGCGCACCGGTGTCGACCGCGACGTCGTCGGCGTTCGCCAGCAGCCGCAGCTGGACCGCGCGCAGCTGCTCCACCGCGCCCGTGACGACCAGCAGCGCCGCCCGCTTCTCGGCGGTGTTCAGGTACGCCGGGTCATGCTGAGCGGCCTGCTCGACCTGCTGCAGCACCGCGTGCACGTCGCCCAGCAGCGGGTGCTTCAGCGGGAGCGGGTCGACGGCCATGCCTCAGTCTAGGCCGTCTTGACACATTATTCGAGCACATTTTCGAATCTGTGGAGAAGTCAGATGGGCACCCGCAGAAGGGCCCTGAGCTCGGCCAGGAACGGCCGGTCCGGCTCGAGCCAGTCGACGTCGTCGAGCTCCTCGGCGGCCAGCCACCGCACGGCGTCGTGCTCGTGCGGCACCGGCTCGCCCGCGACGATCCGCACGACCGCGACGGTGAGCCGGTGCGTCGTACCGATCGGGACGGCGCCCTCGAGCCACCGCTCCACCGACACCGCGCAGCCGAGCTCCTCCTCGATCTCACGCACCACCGCGTCGTCCGGCGACTCCGCGCCCTCGACCTTGCCGCCCGGGAACTCCCAGCGGCCGGCCGCCGCCGCGGGTCGGGTACGACGAGCCGCCAGGACCCGCCCGTCCCGCACGATGGCGGCGCCGACGACAGGATGCATGGCCCGGACGCTAGCCCACGCTCCCCTACGGTGGGCGTCATGCCGCAGTCAGCCGACCTCTCCACCCGGGGCCTGCACCTCACCCGGTCCGACGAGGACACCGCGAGCATCGACGCGCTGGCCGACCTGCTGGGTGGCCGCGTCGGCCTCGACGGCGTGCTCGACGACCTGGACCGGCGGGCCCGCCGCGGCCTGGCGCCGGGGCTCGCGGCGAGACACGCGTTGACCTGGGACCGCGAGGACCGGCGTACGACGCGCTGGTGGCCGCAGGGCATCTCGAGCTCCTCGGACGCCTCCGAGACCGAGACCGTGGGCGGCCGACGGGTCGTGGTGGTGTCCTGGTACGCGAAGGAGAGCGACGGCGAGGCCCCGCAGGGCTCCCGGCTCACCTTCCTCGACCTCGACACCCGCCGCTACCGACACGTCCTCCTCGTCACGCCGACGCCGACGCCGGCGACGGACGGCTCCGTGCGGCTGGAGCCGCTGCGCGTGCACGCCGGCGGACTCGTCTGGTGCGGCCCGTGGCTGCACGTCGCCGCGACCGGGCGCGGGTTCCTGACCTGCCACGTCGACGACCTCCTGCACGTACCCGACGAGATGGCCAGCGGTGACACCTCGCGGCTGGCCGTCGACGGCGACCGGGTGTCGTCTTTCGGGTACCGCTACCTCCTGCCGGTCCGGCTCGCCCACCGCGCCGGCACCGAGGAGGGCCACGAGCGGCTGCGCTACTCCTGCCTCTCCCTCGATCGGAGCACGACGCCGCCGGAGCTGCTCGTGGGTGAGTACGGCCGCGGCGACAAAACCCGTCGACTGGCCCGCTTCGCCTTGGCCGCCGACAGCCTGCTGCCCGCCGTGGACGAGGACGGCCTGTCCCGGCCGCGGGTGCTCGACGAGCGCGGCGTCCCCGGCACCCAGGGCGCGGTAGTCGTCGGCGGGGACTGGTTCCTGACCGTCTCGCACGGTCCGATGAAACCGGGATCGGTGTACGTCGGGCGGCCCGGCGCCTTTCGCCGGCGCCGCTGGGCGACCCCGATGGGGCCCGAGGACCTCACCTACTGGCCCTCGACGGACACCCTGTGGTCGGTCACCGAGCACCCGCGCCGGCGCTGGATCTTCGCGATGCGTCGCTCCCGACTGACCTGACCGATTCGTCGATCGGCCTGTCCACCAGCGGCGGTCGAGCTTGTCGAGACCCCGAAATGCCACAAGGCGCCACTCGTGGTGGCGCCTCGTTACGGGGCTTCGCGGATCACATGCCCTAGGGTGAGACAGGCGGTCCGGACCATTCTCGCGCAGCGGCAAACAGAGAATGGCCCGGACCGCGTCTGTGTGTCCCGACTTTTTTGGTTCAGATGGTGCTGGGGTGTGCGGGAGCAGCGCCCCCTGGGAGAGCTCGCTCCGGGGCACTTGCGTGCCCCGGAGCTCACTCACTTGTCGCTAGGCGATCAGCGAACCTTCTTGGTGTTCGTCTTCGCGGCCTTGTTCGCGTCGGTCCCGAGGACCTTGGCGATGTACTTCGTGACCTTGTTGCCGTTCTTGTCGGCGGCGACGAACTTCGCGTTGCCCCACTTGTTCACGGTGCCCTCGTCAACCAGAACCTTCTTGCCGTTCTTGTTGAACTTCCAGAGCTTGACGGTTGCGCCCTCGGCCACCTTGTCGGTGTGAACCTTGAGCTTGTCGTCCTTGGCGCCGTTGCTCTTGCCCTTGAGGACCGCAACGATGTCCGAGGGGCCAGACGGCGCGGGCGCCGCCTTCACGGTGGTGGTGGCGGTGGCGACGTTCGACGACGCCGCCAGGCCCTCGCCGTCCTTGGTGGACGAGTCGGCGTGGAGGCGGTCAGCCGCCGCACCGAACTGCGTGTTGTACCAGTAGTCGGGAAGACCCGTGACCTTGATGGTCACGTCGCCCTCGGCGCCGCTGTCGACCTTCACGTTCAGGTTGATCTGACCGGCAGCGTTGGTCATCACGTCGCTGTCCTGGAACTGAGCCGGGCCGGAGACCTGGATGTTCAGCTGCTGGACAGGGATGTTCGGAACCGGGTTGCCGAAGGCGTCGGTGATGACCGCGGTGTAGGCGATCTGGGTAGCACCGTTCTCGACCTCAGCCGGGCCGCTGACCGTCACGTTGCGGGCGGAGTCCTGGTCGGTCTCGTCACCCACGGTCATCTGCGCCGTCTCGGTGCGGTGCGCCGACTCGACGGTCACGGTCACGACGCCGGACTTGGTGCCGACGATCTGGTAGCCAGACGCGGTGTTGAAGTCACCCGCGGCCGCGGTCACCGACGACGAACCCTCGGAGAGCTTGCTCTCGCCCGGCTCGAGGATCAGCGCGCCGTTGTCGACCGAGACGCTCATCTCGGCACCGGGCTCGGTGCTGTCGACGTCCAGGTCAGCGGCCTCGTCGCCCGAGTCGGCGACGGTGTCGGCCAGCGGCACGACGGTCACGTCGGACGCGTCGTAGTCCTTGGCCTCGGTGTCGGTGTCGGCGAGGCTGATCTTGTAGTCGCTGCCCATGCCGTCGACCGTGTACTTGATGGTGGCGTCGCCGCCCAGGTCAGTACCGGTGTTGTCGTACTGGTCCGCGAAGTAGCGGAACTCCACCGTGTCGGTGTCCCCCGCAGTGGCGTCCTTGTCGGTGAAGGTGAAGGTCGCCGACCCGTCGCTGCCAACCGGCTTCTTCTGCGTCGTCGCGGCGGTGTCGTTGTTCGCGCCGTTACGAGCAGCAGACAGGAAGCCCGTGGTGACCGGGAGGCCGAACTGGTCCAGAACCGTCGCGGTCACGTCGACCGAGCCGTCCAGCTTCGAGAAGTAGACGTCGGACGACGGCTCGACGGCCGTGGCCGCCGCGCGCTGGAAGTTCAGGGTCTGGTCGAACGTGTTCCCCGAGACGGTGATCGAGTCACCGGCCTGGATGCTGCCGGCGTCGGGGGTGATGACGACCGAGCCCACGCCGTTGGCGTCGAGCTTCGTCGAGACCTTGGTGGAGCCCTCGCCACCGAAGGTGACATTGCCGCTGGAGACGGTCAGGATGACGGTGCTGTTCTTGTCGTTCGCAACGTCGGTGGACTTGAAGTCGATGCGGATGCTCGACTGGTCGACGCGGACCGCAGTGGTGCCACCGTCGGTGCCGTTGCCGAAGCCGTCCCACGAGTCGGCGCCGGTCACGATGTCGACCTCGTCGGCCGTGATGACGGCCGCCTTGGTGACGTTGAGGGTCACCTTGTTCTTCACCGTCGGGGTGAGGGTGTCGACCAGGGTGATGTCGTGAGCACCGACAGTGTTGCCCGTGGCGGTGAAGGTGTCGGTGCCGAGCTCGGTGTCGGTCGCCGAGAGCGAGGTGTCGGACGGGGTGGCGTCGCCGTCGCCGGCGACCGTGATGCTGTCAGCGTTGAGGAGCTGGGTCGGCCGATCGGCGGCATCCAGGAGGGACACCGTGTAGTCGTCGCTCGCCACGCCCTGGACCGCCGACTGGCTGGCCGGCGAGACGTCGATCTTCGCAACCTTGCCCGAGGTCGACTGGTCGACCGTGGTGCGCGCCTCGTTTGCGTCAACCGTGTTGCTGTTGTTGTCGTCGACGTAGAGGGCGTAGTGGGCGGTGTCGCCGTCGTGGGGCGTGGTCACCGCAACGTGCAGCTTGACCTCGTCGTACCCGTCGTTCGGGTTCGAGTCGTTCGCGCTCTTGTCGGCGATGAAGGTCGCGTCCTTCACGAGCACCGTCTGGTTGGCGTTGTCCGCGGAGGACTTCAGGTCGGTGCCGATGGCCTTGATGTTGGCCTCGTCGCCGGCGGTCAGGCCTTTGGTCTTGAGGACGACGACGCCGCCGAGGTCCCCAGCGTTCAGGGTCGGGCCGACGGAGGCGACCGTGATGCTGTCGCCGACGGCGGCGGAAGCCGAAGAGGCGAGGAACGGAAGACCCGTCACCGCCAGAGCGGAGATGGCGCCAGCCGCCAGACCCCGCTTGATGCCGCTGCTGTTCATGATGTTCCTTCCGGAGTGAAGATTCGGCCGAGGCACTCCCCCGCCCGAGCATCGGGCCAAAAGTGGAAGGCCCTACGTGTCGCAGCACTCGTTCACGGATCCCGAGTGCCGGGATGGACGCTAGGGCTGTGGCGCCAATCACCGGGTTCTTGTTGCAGCGCAGGTTTATTTCTGCAATAAATGGGCAGCGACGCCGGATCACCGGCATGTCATTCGGGGGATCTAGGCGGGGGCCTGACATGAGCACGGACAGTTCCGACGGTTCAGCGCGTCGGCGGGGGCGGCCACAGCGACTGCCCGAGGACCGCTCGCCAATGCACTCCGGAGTCGTGGGGTGCGATCAGCGGATCGCCTGGCTGCTGACCACGTGCCGCATCCTCGGGCCCGATCCCGTCCTCGCTCGCCGCGACGGGTTCATCAAGGCGCTCGCAGAAAAGGGAGTCCATGTCGACAGCTCCCGGGTGTCCCGGTGGGAGTCGGGTCTCCAGCCGTTGCCGATGCGGGTCCCCGCGACGTACGAGTCGGTCCTCGGCGCGGCCGAGGGCTCCCTGGTGGCGGTGGTGGCCGGGCTGCGACGTGCGTTCGGCAACGGCACGACCCCCAAGGATGCCGCGGGTCGGGAGGGTGACCTCTCCGACGGCGACGTCGACCGGCTGATGAGCCTCACCGAGTCGGGTCGGGCGCACGGCGGGCAGTGGCTGCGGCTCGCCGGTCAGCTCAACCGCTACGACCGCGTCTACCTGCGCAAGCGGGACTGGCAGGACCTGTGCGGGCAGCTCGTCAGCGAGCTCGCGGCCTCGGTCGGCGTCGGCTACGTCCGCCGTTACGAGGCCGCCGCCTCGCTGATCCGCCACCCCCGCGCACAGCGCCACCTGACCCGGGCGCTCGGCAGCTTCGTGACCCACCCCGACACCCAGGTCGTCGCGCCCGTGCTCAACCTCCTGGCCGAGGTCACCGACGAGGCGGCGGGCGACCTGGTGCTGCGGATGCTCGGGTCCGAGCACCGGGACCTGCGCCGGGCAGCGGCGTCCGTCGCAGCGGTCAAGGTCGCGCGTGGGCACTTCGAGGCCGAGGCCCTCAAGCAGCTGGAGCCCCACGTCGTCGGCAGCCTGCGGCGGGGCGAGTCCCTCGACGGGCGTCTCGACTTCTTCGACCTCGCGGTCCAGCTCCCTGAGGACTGCTGGGACCGGATCCAGCCCGCCGTGCGCAACCGGCGCGCGTTCGACCTGGTCACCCGGTCACGACAGGGCGGCGAGCTGGTGCCCTGGACGCAGACCTCGACGGTGGTCAAGGAGGTGGCGTCGAAGGTCCAGGCCGAGACGCCCGCGCACCACCCCTCCGAGCCCGACCTGATGCTGCACCGTCTGCTGCGGGAGTCGCTGCTGCACGCCCACAAGGCACGCCGTCACCACGCGGCTCTGCTCCTCGCAGCCAGTCCGTACGCGCCGGCAGTCTCGCGACACTGCCTGGCGCTCGCGAAGCAGCAGAACGACCTGCTCGCTGCGCGCGCATGGACAGTGCTGATGCGGGTCGGCCACGGCGACCGTCAGGACCAGGTCGTTCTTCAGGCCATGGCCGAGCCTCGTGCCTCGATCCGGGCGCGGGCGCTGGTGAACGTGGGCCTCATGGATGTCCCCCTACGACCCGATGAGGCCCAGGTCCTGTGGAGCCAGCTCGACGGCGCGACCAAACCGGTCGAGCGGCAGGCCACGATGTTCGCGCTCGGGATGGCCGGCGCGGCCAAGGTGGCCGAGCTGGCCAAGGACGAGTCGGACTGGCCGGGTCGCAGCGCACGCTGGTGGCTCGACCAGGGACCGGCCCGGCACGACCCGGATGTCGGCGGTCCGGCCGACTCCCAGCAACTTGCCCCAGCCCGGTGATAACTTGACGCCACCCTTGACGGTTGGCTCGGGGGAACCATCCATCTCTCGGTGAGGTCTTCATGCGAAAGACTCTTCTCGGCGCGATGAGCGCCGCCGCGCTGCTGTCCACCTCGCTCGCCGCGGCAGCATCGGCTGCGCCGATCCGTGTCGACGGTGACCATGTCCGCCCCTCCGGACTCACCTACGCGAGCCAGCAGTGCAGCGACGACACGATCCAGCCGCCCACGGAGCCGAAGGTCCACATCACCCGTGGCCCCAAGACACCGCCGCTCGGCAACCAGTCCTTGGGGTGGGACATGCAGGACCAGACGACGTACGGCGCAGGAGTGCTTTCACATGTGCCGGACCCGAAGTCCCTCAAGAAGGCCAGCATCAAGGTCTTCTTCGTCGGTGGATCTGGTCAGGGGTCCGCATACGCCGTGTACCACGCGCCATCTGACCCCGGCGTGTGGAAAGGTGTCGCGGCTCTGCAGCTGGACGCGACCCCCGGATGGCATCGCGTCAACGTCAGCAAGGTGGAGTTCAACTGGCGGTACACCGGTGACACACAAAGCGGCGAAGAGTCGGCAATGACGCTGCAAGACCTGGCGGCCCGGCATGGCGGCAACGGTCGCGGCGCTGAGATCGGAGTCCTTTTCGGCTGCACCGGCGAGAGCTTCTATGTCGACGACCTCGAAGTCTCGAGCCGCAAAGTGGATCGCACGTACGATCTCGGTGGCTACCGGACGCTGAGCGACATCATCTGGGGCTCGGCGGTCAGGAAGAAGATCACGATCACCTACGGCCAGCGGCTCGGTCTGACCGGAAGGCTTCGCGCGAGGTACGACTCCTCCCGCGTGTCCGGCGCGCTCAGCATCCAGGCGAAGCCGTACGGCGCGACGAGGTGGCGGAAGTTCGAGCGTGTCTCTTCTGGTGGTGACTTCAAGGTCTCACCAGCGCGCTCCACGACCTACCGCTCCATGTTCGATGGCAGCGAAAGGTACCGTGCCAGCGAGCCCAAGAACCTCCAGGTGCTGGTCCGCTCGGTCGTCAAGGCCGGCCTGGCGGACAACTCCGTGACCAAGGGCAAGACCTTCACCGCACGTGGCCGTGTGCTGCCCGGCCACAGCGCCAAGGTCGCGCTCCAGCGGTTCCTCCACAAGAAGTGGACCACCGTCAAGACTGGCCGCTCGGGCAAGGACGGTCGGTACCACCTCTCGCTCACCGCCAAGAGCCTCGGCACCAGCTACTGGCGCGTGACCGCGGCCACCGGCGGTGGGAACCTCGGCAACCACTCGAACCAGATGAAGCTCAAGGTCACCAAGCCGGCGGCCAGTGGCGGCGGTGGTGGTGGGACCTACGATCCCCCGCCGCCGCCGGATGACCCGCCGCCGCCGACCGAGCCGCCGCCGCCGAGCCACTGAGGTTTCGAGGCTCGCTTCGCTCGCACCTCAACCACCGACGAGGCCCGGACCATCACGGTCCGGGCCTCGTGGCATTCAGCAGAAGTCCAGTTTAGCGGGGCTGGCGGGCGAGCTGCCGGCTCTGGGCGACCAGGCGCCCGGTGGAGTCCCACACCTCGCAGTCCTCCTCGAACATGCCGCCCGCCATGTTGCGGGTGGCGTGGCGGACCTTGAGCCACAGCGGCGCCGGGCGCGCCCGCACGTGCGCGGTCAGCTCGAGGGTGGGCGCCCAGCCGGGCATCCCCAGGTCGAAGGTGACCGGCGGCAGCGCGTCCACGACCATCAGCAGCGAGATCGGGTCCGGCTCGCGGCCGTCGGCGAGGCGGAACCACGCGCTCAGCACGCCGTTCCCGCTCGGCTCGCCGACCGCCCAGCCGACGTGCTCGGGGTGGAAGCGCATGTCGAAGCGCTCCAGCAGCGGCGCCGCGGCGAGCACCTCCGGCGGCGCCATCGTGTTCGGCACGCACTGCTCCGGCGGTGGCATCGGCGGCTCCTCCGCCGTGGTCCGCACGTCGTCGCCGAGCGCGCCGAGGTCGCCGTACGTCGCCAGGGCGGTGATCCGGGCGTCCTCCCCCTGCCGCAGGTCGGCGGCCGCGGTGGCGATGCTGCCGCCGTCGCGTCGTACGTCGACACTCACCGTCGCCGGGCCGGGCACCGACGCCGAGAGGTAGTAGGCGCTGACCGCGATCGGGTCGGGCTTCCCGGGCAGGCTTGTCCGCAACGCATTGCCGACGACGGCGAGCAGGTAGCCCCCGTTGACGCCGCCGCCCACCACCCAGCCGGGCGCCAGGTCGGCCGCGTAGGAGCCTTCGTCCTGCCGGGTGACCTCGATGTGGCTGTCGAACTCGTGACCCATGGACCGACCCTACGGTCGCCCGGTTTGCGCCCTCGACCCAGAGGGCAGGAATGGCCCATGAAAACGGGGATCCTGGCCGCCACACTCACCTTGACGCTCGCCACGCTGGGCGCTTGCAGCTCCGCCGGCGGCGACGAGCCGACCGCCACGAAGGCCAGCCCCAGCGCCTCCGGGGCCGCGAGCCCGTCGGGCTCCGCCTCCCCCGCGGTGCGGATGCGCGAGGACGGCGGCCAGTGGACCAACTGCGTGCCCTACCAGCGGTCGGAGGGCGACTTCCTGTGGACCGGCGTCCGGCTCACCGCGGACGCGGACGCGCGGCTGGTCCGCGTGGCGCCGGCCCAGGCCAACGGCGTGCGCGTCGTGGGTGCCTGGGTCGCCGAGGCCGAGCACGCCTCCGGGGCGTTCGTGCCCTGGTCCAAGAGCCACGAGTTCTTGCGCAAGATGGACTGGGCCGACCGCGCGGACGCCGACGGGGCGCAGCTGTCGGCGGGGACGAAGTACTCCATGGTGTTCCGGCTCCGCCCCATGCCCAGCCGATTCCCCGCGGAGCTGACGGATCTCACGATCGAGTGGGAGGGCGACGGCTCCTCCGGGTCGCTGACGAACGACACGGTGCTGCAGTTCAAACGACACTGCTGACCGCGGCGGGTGCGTACTCGAGGATGCGGCCGAGGTCGCGGAACCCGGCGGCGGCGTACACGCCCTCGGCCATCTCGGTCGACTGCAGGCTGGCGGTCCGGCATCCCCGGTCCCGCGCGTCGTACAGGTGCAGCGCGGTGAGTGCGGTGCCCAGGCCCCGTCGACGAGCGTGCGGCTGCGTGGTCACGTTGTAGATCCCGCAGTCGCCCTCGAGATCGAACGCCATCGCGGTGGCGACGTTCTCCCCGTCGAGGCGTGCCACCAGCACGTGGAGGGCGTCGTCCCGGACACCACCGAGGAACCCCGGCGGCACGCCGAGGACGCGGAGGTACTCGGACCAGTCGGCGGGACCGAGCTCGAGCGTCGGCCGGGGCAGCCGGAGGTCGTCGAGCGCCATGCCCATCGCCCGCGTCGACTCGGCGACCGTGTAGCCGCGCGCCTCGAGGTCGGCACGCATGGACCCGTCGCTCTCGTGCACCCAGGCAGCAAAGCGTCCGACCCCGGCTCGGGCGTACGCCGACTCCATCGCGTCCAGGGCCTCGGCACGTCCGGCGGGGTCGAGCGCGCGCTCGAGGAGCGCGTTGTTGAAGAACTCTCGCTCGGGCCCGTTCGGGAAGACGGCGACGGCCACGCCGGGCAGTCGCGCCACCGTGGCGCCCGACGCGCCGCGCGCGTACGCCTCCCACGAGGCGAGCAGGGTCGCGGACGCACGGAGGTACAGCTCGCCGTCCTCCCACCCGGTCCGTGGCACGCTCATGTCGCCCATCATCGCGCCCGGCACCATGCGCTCGGACGAGCCCGGCCATCCGTCTCCCGGTGCCGGGACCCGCTCGACTACCGTGTCGTGGTCCCCGACCGCCCTGACGACAGGACACGCCATGCCGCTCGCGACCAGGCGCGCGCCGGGGCGACCGCTGCTCCGGCACCCGGCCCAGGTCATCGTCACGGCGTTCGCCGCGGCCGTCGTGGTCGGGACCCTGCTGCTGATGCTGCCCGTCGCGCGACCGGGGGCCCACGGTGCGCCGGCCATCACTGCCCTGTTCACAGCGACGAGCGCCGTGTGCGTCACCGGACTCGCCACCGTGGACACCGCGTCCTACTGGAGCGACTTCGGCCAGGCGGTGATCCTGTCCCTGATCCAGGTCGGTGGCTTCGGGATCATGACTCTGGCCTCCCTGCTGGGTCTGCTGCTCTCGCGCCGGATGGGTCTGCGGACCCGGCTGACCGCGGCGGCCGAGACGAAGAGCCTGGGCCTGGGTGATGTGCGCGCCGTCCTGGTCGGCGTCGCGAAGGTCAGCCTGCTCTTCGAGTGCCTCACCGCGGTCCTGCTGACCGGAAGATTCGCGTTCGGGTACGACGAGCCGTGGGGACGGGCCGTCCACCTCGGCGTCTTCCACGCGGTGTCGGCGTTCAACAACGCCGGGTTCGCGCTCTACTCCGACAGCATGACTCGCTTCGTCACGGACCCGTGGATCTGCCTGCCTCTCGCGGCCGCCGTGGTCTTCGGGGGCCTCGGCTTCCCGGTCCTGCTCGAGCTGCGCCGCCTCCTGGGGCGACCCCGGGAGTGGAGCGTCCACACCAGGCTCACCGTCGGGACCTATGCGGCGCTGCTGGTGATCGGCTTCCTCTTCATCACGGCCAGCGAGTGGAACAACCCGGGCACCCTCGGCCCGCTCCACACGCCGGGCCGGCTGCTTGCGGGGCTCTTCCAGGCGGTGATGCCTCGGACTGCGGGATTCAACAGTCTCGACTACGGACAGATGAACGACGGCACGCTGCTGGGCACGGAGGTCCTCATGTTCATCGGCGGCGGGGCGGCCGGCACCGCCGGTGGCATCAAGGTCACGACCTTCATCCTTCTCTTCTTCGTCGTGTACGCCGAGGTCCGCGGCGAGCACCAGGTGAACGCGGCGGACCGCCGGATCGGCGAGCGCGTCCAGCGGCAGGCGCTCACGGTCGCCCTGCTCGCCGTCGGGCTGGTCGTGTCAGCCACCCTGTTGCTCCTCGGCCTCACCGGACTCCCGATCCGGGACGTGCTGTTCGAGACCGTCTCGGCGTTCGCCACCGTCGGGTTGTCCACCGGCATCACCGGCGAGCTCCCAACCAGTGGTCAGCTGGTCATCGCAGCCCTGATGTTCGTCGGCAGGCTCGGACCCGTCACGCTGGTCTCAGCGCTCGCGCTGCGCGAGACGCAGCGGCGATACACCCTCCCGGAAGGACGGCCACTCATTGGCTAGGCAGATCAAGCTCGACAGCTCACCGGTGGCCGTCATCGGACTCGGCCGGTTCGGCAAGTCGCTGGCGCTCGAGCTCGTCGAGGAGGGCGTCGAGGTGCTGGGCATCGACGGCGACCACAAGGTCGTGCAGTCCCTCGCCGGACGTCTCACCCACATCGTCGAGGCCGACACGACCGACGAGGAGGCCATGAAGCAGCTCTCCGTCCACGAGTTCGACAGAGCGGTCATCGGCATCGGCACCGACCTCGAGTCCAGCATCCTGTCCGCGTCCGTGCTGCTCAAGCTGGGGGTGCCGAGCATCTGGGCGAAGGCGGTCAGCGAGTCACACGCCCGCATCCTCACCCAGATCGGCGTCCATCACGTCGTGCGGCCCGAGCACGACATGGGGAAGCGGGTGGCGCACCTGGTGCGTGGACGGATGCTGGACTACATCGAGTTCGACGACGGCTTCGCCATCGTGAAGACCCGGCCCCCGAAGAGCCTGTTCGGCCTGCCGCTCGGTGAGTCCCGGCCCAGGTCCCGACACGGGATCACCATCGTCGGGGTGAAGCGGGCCGGCGAGGACTTCACGCACGCCACCCCGGACACCGTGGTGGAGGAGGGCGACCTGATCATCGTCTCCGGGCCCCAGCAGAAGGTGGAGCGTTTCAGCGAGCTCGCCTGATCTGATCCGGGGTCAGGCCCAGGTGAGCGCGTGCCGCTCGAAGTCGTCCCCGGTCTGGATCGGCACCACGCAGAAGACCAGCCCGCCCGGGTCCTGCAGGATCGTGTAGGTCTGGTGCGCCTCCAGCACCGTCGCGCCCAGCGCCACCACCCGGCGTACCTCCGCGGCGACGTCGTCGCTCTCGATGTCGAGGTGGACCCGCGCCGGGGTGCCCTCGCCGGTGCGCTGCGACTCCAGCCCGATCCCGGCGATCCGGCCGAGCCCGCGGTACATCGACGCGGTGTCGCCGGGCTCCTCCGTCGTCGGCTCCACGCCCCGGACCCCGGCCCAGAAGGCCAGCGCCTTCTCCCAGTCGCTCTCCGGGTGGTCGATCAGGACGAGGCCGATGCGTGAACGGTGCATACGACCCAAACTATGACGAGTCCTACGACAGCGCCGCGCCGACCGCGGAGAACGCCGTGCAGGCGACCAGCAGGATCAGCAGCAGCGGCCAGATGAACCGGAGGTACTGGTCGTAGCGGACCTTCGCCAGCGCGAGGCCACCCATGACCACCGCCGAGGTCGGCGTGACGAGGTTGATGACCCCGGAGGCCGACTGGTACGCCGTCACCACCATCGCGCGGGACACCCCGGCGAAGTCAGCCAGCGGCGCCAGGATCGGCATCGCCAGCGCCGCGTGGCCCGAGGTCGACGGCACCAGGAAAGCCAGCGGCAGGTTGAGCAGGAACATCAGCCCCCCGAAGACCCCGGCCGAGGTGTTGCTGACGGCGTCCTCCATCGAGTGCAGCACGGTGTCGGTGATCAGCGCGTTGTTCATGATCACGGTGATGCCACGGGCCAGCACGATGATCAGGCCGACGCCGATGAAGTCGCCGGCACCGCGCACGAGGGTGTCGGTGAGCTTCTTCTCCCCCATCCCCCCGATCAGGCCGACCACCAGCGACATCAGGAGGAACAGCGCGGCGAGCTCGGGGAAGTACCAGTCGAACTGCCAGGTGTAGCTCTCCGCGTCCGGGCCGTTGATGACCTGCGCCCAGGGCACGATCGTGAAGATCATGAACGCGAACGTGAACGCCACGACCGCGAGCACCGCCTTCTGGCGTCCGGTCGCCACCGGGAGCTCCCCGAGGCCGCGTGCGGCCGTCTCCTCGTCGCCGGCCTGCGGCCCGGTCATGGACCGTGCGGGGTCGGCCTTCACCTTCCTCGCGTAGCGCAGGACGAACCAGATGCCGACGGGCACCAGCACGACGTACATCAGGAAGCGGTAGCCGATCCCGTCGCCGATCGAGATGCCGGCCGCGTCGGAGGCGACCCCGGTGGCGAACGGGTTGACGGTCGAGGCGAGTACGCCGATCCCGGCGCCGATCAGGATCGTCGCCGCCGCGACCATCCGGTCGTAGCCCAGGCTCAGCATCAGCGGCACGACCAGGGCGTAGAAGCCGAGCGTCTCCTCGGCCATGCCCTCGGTGGTGCCGCCGACCGAGAACAGCACCATGAGGATGACGATGAGGGCCGACCCGCGGGTGCTGTAGCGGTGCGCGACGCGGGCGATGCCGTTGTCGATGGCCCCGGTGCTCATCGACATCGTGATGAAGATGCCGATGGCGATGACGAAGAAGAAGACACCCGCGGCCCCGAACAGCTCGCCGGACTCGTAGGGACCGATGAAGCCGCTGGCCGCCGACTTCACGCCGTACAGCCCGTTCACCGGCGACAGGAACAGCTCCATCAGCCGGTCGGTGAAGGAGAGCCCGGAGTCGACGTGGTGATAGCTGCCCGGCACCGGGCCGCCGGTCTTGTCGCTGACCTTGTAGGAGCCGGTCGGGATGATGAACGCGAGCAGCCAGACCGCGACCGTGATCCCGAAGAGCACGGTGAACGCGCTCGGGAAGTTGAATCGGTGCTGCTTGTGGCCCGGCGCCGGCCGGGCCTGCTCCTGGGTCGCCATGGTGCGCCGTCCTTCCCCGGGCGGACGGGGTCCGCAGGATCAGGACACCAGCGGCGGCGACCGACCACCGCGGGCCAAGGTCTCCACCCGGGATGACCTTGGGCCCTCAAGGACGCCGGTCCCGCGGAGCGACAGTGGGGCATGACCCTGCACGTGGACTCCGAGGTCGGCCGCCTGCGGCAGGCCATCCTGCACCGCCCCGACCTCGAGCTGAAGCGGCTCACCCCCACCAACAAGGACTCCTTCCTCTTCGACGACGTGCTCTGGGTCAAGCGCGCCAAGCAGGAGCACGACGGCTTCGCCGAGACCCTGCGCGACGCCGGCGTGAAGGTGCACCTGCTCGACCAGCTGCTGCGCGAGACCGTGGCGATCCCCGAGGCGCGGCGGCACATCTTGGACCACTCCTTCGACGAGCGCCTTTACGGGCCGATGGCCACCGACGCGCTGCACAACACGTTCGCGGGGTTCGACGACGAGACGCTGGTGCGCCACCTGATCGGCGGGATGACCAAGCGCGAGCTGCTGGAGCACGTCGAGGAGCCGCGCTCGGTGGTCGTGCAGGCCCTCGACCTCGACGACCTGTTCCTGCCGCCGCTGCCCAACCACCTCTTCACCCGCGACACCTCCGCGTGGATCTACGGCGGGGTCGCGATCAACTCGATGCGGATGAAGGCCCGGATGCGGGAGACCATCCACTACGAGGCGATCTACCAGTGGCACCCGCTGTTCGAGGGCGAGGCCTTCGACGTGTGGACCCCCGGCTCGGCCAGCGGCCCGGCCACCGCCGAGGGCGGCGACATGCTGGTGCTCGGCCGCGGGGTCGTGCTGATCGGGATGAGCGAGCGGACCACCCCGCAGGGGGTCGAGCGGCTCGCGAAGAGCCTCTTCGCCCGCAACGCCGCGACCCGGATCGTCGCGCTCGCGCTGCCGCAGCGGCGGGCGTTCATGCACCTCGACACGGTGATGACGATGGTCGACGGCGAGACCTTCACCAAGTACGCCGGCCTCGGGCTGCTGCCGTCGTACACGATCGAGCCGGGCGACACCGAGAAGGAGCTCAAGGTCACCGCCCACGACGCCGAGCGGATGCACGACGTGATCGCGGCCGCGCTCGGCCTGGACTCGATCCGGGTGCTGACCCCCACCCAGGACGTGAAGTCGGCCGAGCGCGAGCAGTGGGACGACGGCTGCAACGTGCTGACCGTGCGTCCGGGCGTGGTCGTCGCCTACGAGCGCAACGTCACCACCAACACCCACCTGCGCAAGCACGGCGTCGAGGTGATCACCATCCAGGGCAACGAGCTCGGCCGGGGCCGGGGCGGCCCCCGCTGCATGACCTGCCCGATCGAGCGCGAGGGGATCTGAGATGGCCTTCAACCTGCGCAACCGCAGCTTCGTCAAGGAGCTCGACTTCACCCCGCAGGAGTGGACCTTCCTGCTGGGCCTGGCCGAGGAGCTCAAGCGCGCGAAGTACACCGGCTCCGAGCGGCCGCGGCTGACCGGCAAGACCGTCGCGCTGATCTTCGAGAAGGCCTCGACCCGCACCCGGTGCGCGTTCGAGGTCGCGGCGTTCGACCAGGGTGCTCACGTCACCTACCTCGACCCGTCCGGTGCACACATCGGCCACAAGGAGTCGATGAAGGACACCGCGCGGGTGCTGGGGCGGATGTACGACGCGATCGAGTACCGCGGCTCCACCCAGGCGAACGTCGAGACGCTGGCGGCGTACGCCGGGGTCCCGGTGTGGAACGGCCTCACCGACGAGTGGCACCCCACCCAGACGCTGTGCGACATGCTCACGATGCGCGAGCACGCGGCCAAGCCCGACGCCGAGATCTCGTTCGCCTACCTCGGCGACGCCCGCAACAACGTGGGGAGCTCACTGCTGGTCGCCGGCGCGACGATGGGGATGGACGTGCGGATCGTCGCGCCCCACGCACTGTGGCCCTCCGACGAGGTCGTCAAGCAGGCGGCCGCGATCGCGCACAGCACCGGAGCGCGGCTGACCCAGACCGAGGACGTGGCCAAGGGCGTGAAGGACGTCGACTTCGTCTACACCGACGTGTGGGTCTCGATGGGTGAGCCGGCGGCGACCTGGGACCAGCGGATCGAGCTGCTGCTCGCCTACCAGGTCAACGCCGAGCTGCTGGCCCGGACCGAGAACCCCACCGTGAAGTTCATGCACTGCCTACCGGCCCTCCACGACCGGCACACGGAGGTCGGCGAGCAGATCTTCGAGAAGTCGGGGCTCGAGGCGCTCGAGGTCACCGACGAGGTGTTCGAGGGCCCCGCCTCCATCGTGTTCGACCAGGCCGAGAACCGTGTGCACACGATCAAGGCGGTCATGGTCGCCACGCTGGGTGACTGACCCGGACCGCTACTTGCCCTCTGCATACTGGGCGGGGATGACCGACGACACCGGCCAGAAGCTCGGGATCGACTGGCTCAAGACGATCGCGGGCGCCCTCGCGGCGGTGTCCTCCGCCGTGCTGCTCTCCACCCTCGGCGCGGCCGGCACCATCATCGGCGCCGCGCTCGGCAGCGTGGTCGTGACGGTCGGCGGTGCGCTCTACGGCCAGGGCCTCGCCCGCAGTCGCGAGCGGCTGGCCCAGGTGCCGGTCACTCCTCGGCGCAAGGTCGTCGCCGTTGAGGATGAGAGTCCCGGCCCGAGCGAGCAATCCGGCCCCGGCTGGCGCGAGCGCTTGGGCGGGCTGCCGTGGAAACGCATCTCGCTGGGCGCCGCCGGCCTGTTCGCGGCCACCGTCGTCGCAATCACCGTCTTCGAGCTCGCGGCGGGCCGGACCGTCTCGTCGATCACCGGCGGCTCCGATGGCAGCGGCGGCACCACACTCACCCGCATCGGCGGCGGCTCCCACGGCGGCAAGACGCCGGACGACGACCAGTCCCCGTCCGACGGCACGACCTCCCCGTCCGACGAGTCCTCGGAGCCGGCCACGCCCACGGACGAAGCGTCGTCCACGGACCGCGCCTCGCCCACCGACCGGGGCTCCGTGTGGTCCGAGCCGACCGACGAGGTGTTCGAGTCGCCGTCCGACTCCCCCAGCCCGGCGCCCACACCCGCGACCCCGACCACCCCCACGCCCACCCTGCCCCCGGAGCTCACGACGACGCCGCCGGCGAGCTGACCCAGGCTCGGTCCGGGCCTTCGCGCCTACCCGTCCCTCGCGCCCGGTGGTCGGCATCGTCGAAGACGGCACCGGCTGACCTGCGTCCTGTGGACGACCACCGTGTTTTCAACCGGTAGTTGCAACTCGTGACTGAGTTGGAAGAGGTTGCCGGCCATGCCTGGTGCGCGATTGACGGTGGAGCAGCGACGAACGATTGAACAGGGGTACCGGATCGGGTTGTCGCAGGGGCAGATCGCCTCGATCATCGGCAAGCATCCCTCGACGGTGAGCCGAGAACTGGCGAGGAGCTTCTCCGCGCCGGGATCGCGCTCGCCCAGGCGGCGAAGC
>NZ_BAAAQR010000018.1:0-107432 GCF_039531775.1 Nocardioides koreensis
GGGCGCGCACCCATCCACCCGGAAAAGAGTGACAATGAGGAAGTGGCCACCGGGGGCCGGCCACCCGATCAACCGATCTTGCAGCCCGCCGCTCCCTGGCGACCCGGAGAACATTAGAGAACCGGCCGCCCGGGATCAAATCGGAGCCGCGTGACCCCGACCACAGCTCGGGTCAGCGGACCTCGACGCCTGCGAAGCTCTTCTTCCCGCGACGGAGCACCAGCCAGGAACCGGCGATCAGGTCGTCGCCGGTCACGACCGCCTCGGGGTCCACGACGCGCTGGTTGTTGAGGTAGGCGCCGCCCTCCCCGATCGTGCGTCGAGCCTCGCCCTTGCTCTTGGCGAGGCCCGTCTCCACGAGCAGGTCGACCACGCCGGGCAGCCCGTCGGAGGCGTCGACCGTGGTGACGCCGGCCTCGCGCAGCGCCGCACCCACGGTGTCCGGGCTCAGCCCGGTCAGGTCACCGCCACCGAACAGTGCCGCGGAGGCGGCCTTGATCCGTTCGGTCTCCTCGGCACCGTGCACCAGCGTGGTCACGTGCTCGGCGAGCGCCTTCTGGCCGGCTCGCAGGAAGGGCTTCTCGGCGTGCTGCGACTCGAGCTCCTCGATCTCGGGGCGGGAGAGGAACGTGAAGACGCGCAGCAGCTCCCCCACCTTCTCGTCCTCGACGTTGAGCCAGAACTGGTAGAAGGCGTAGGGCGACATCATCTCCGGGTCGAGCCAGAGCGCGCCGCCCTCGGTCTTGCCGTACTTGCTCCCGTCGGCCTTGGTGATCAGCGGCGTGGCGAAGCCGTGCACGTGGCCACCGTCCGTGCGGCGGACCAGCTCCACGCCGCCGGTGATGTTGCCCCACTGGTCGCTGCCGCCGAACTGCAGCGTGACGCCGTGGTCGCGGTAGAGGTTGAGGTAGTCCATCGACTGCAGCAGCACGTAGCTGAACTCGGTGTAGCTGATCCCGGACTCCAGACGACGCTTCACCGTCTCGCGGGCAAGCATCCGGTTCACCGGGAAGTGCTTGCCGATCTCGCGCAGGAAGTCGATCGTCGACAGGCTGGCGGTCCAGTCGTAGTTGTTGACCATGGTCGCGGCGTTGCCGCCCTCGAAGGAGAGGAACGGCTCGATCTGGCGGCGTACCCGCTCCACCCAGTCCTTGACGGTGTCGAGCGAGTTCAGGGTCCGCTCGCCGGAGTCGCGGGGGTCCCCGATCATGCCGGTCGCCCCGCCGACGAGGGCGTACGGCGTGTGGCCCGCGAGCTGGAGCCGCCGCGCGGTCAGGATCTGCAGCAGGTTGCCCATGTGGAGGCTCGGCGCGGTGGGGTCGAAGCCCACGTAGAACCGCACGCTCCCGCTCCCGAAGGCCTCGCGCAGGGCGTCGAGATCCGTGGAGTGGGCGATCAGGCCGCGCCACTGCAGGTCGTCGAGGAGTGAGGGGTCGAGGGTCACGCTGGGGCCTTCCGCGTCCGGTGCTGTCGGGTCAAGCCTGCCCCATCCCCCGCGCCGCCGCCCACCCGGTTTGGTCGCCGGACGGTTCGGGCCGCCCCGTCGCTAGTCTGGGGCGCGGCAATGGGAGGGGTCCTACGTTGATCGCAGGCAGGTACACCCTCGACCGGGAGATCGGTCGAGGCGGCATGGGCGCGGTCTGGCTCGGCCGTGACGAGGTGCTCGGCCGTGCGGTCGCCCTCAAGCGGATCGGCATGGCGCCGGGCGCGAGTGGCCCCGACCTGGCGCGGGCCGAGCGGGAGGCCCGCCTGGCCGCCCGGCTCAACCATCCCCACGTCGTCGCGGTCTTCGACCTGGTCACCGAGGACGAGCGGCAGTGGCTCGTCATGGAGTACGTCGAGAACGTCACCCTCGCGCAGCTGGTCAGGGACGACGGTGCGCTGTCGCCCGACCAGGCGGCACCCCTGCTCGTCCAGGCCGCCGACGCGCTCGCCGCGGCGCACGCCGCCGGCATCGTGCACCGCGACGTGAAGCCGTCGAACATCCTGGTGACCCGCCACGGCCAGGTGAAGCTGTCCGACTTCGGGATCGCGCGTGCGGAGGCGGACGCCTCCCTCACCCAGACCGGGCTGGTCACCGGCTCCCCCGCCTACCTGGCCCCCGAGGTCGCGGCCGGCGGGCCCGCCACCGACGCCAGCGACGTGTGGTCCCTGGGCGCGACGCTCTACCACGCCCTCGCGGGGCGGCCGCCGTACGACGTGGGCCAGAACCTGATGGGCGCGCTCTACCGGATCGTGCACGAGGACCCGCCACGCCTCGAGGACGCCGGGTGGCTGGCCCCGGTGCTGGCGGCGACCATGACCCGGGAGCCGGCCGACCGGTGGTCGATGGCCCGCGTCCGTGACTTCCTGCAGTCGGGCCCGGCCGGTGCCGGCGCGCAGCCCGCCGCCACGGCCGGGGCTGCGGACCCGACCGGCACCCAGGTGCTCTCCGCCCCCATCCCCACGGCCGACACGACGTACGGCACCACGGCCGCGCCGGCCGCTCCGGTCTCCCCGGCGCCGACACCGTCGCCGGCCGCGACCCGGCGTCGCCGCGGCGCCTGGGTGCCGTGGGTGGCCGGACTCGCCCTGCTGCTGGTGCTCGGCGCGGTCGGGTGGACCGTGCTGGGCGGCGGCGACGACCCGAAGGACCCGGCCGCGAAGTCCTCGGCCGACAACCCGAGTGGCGGCGCCTCGTCCACGGCGCAGCAACCCGACCGGCCGACCGCGGACGGCATGGAGACCTTCATCCGGGACTACCTCGCCACGGTCACCACCGATCCCCAGGCAGCCTTCGCCATGCTCACGCCGAGCTTCCAGACAGCCAGCGGCGGGATCGACGGCTACCGGGGCTTCTGGGACACCATCCGCAGCGCGAACGTCACCTCGATCTCGACCGCGGACCCCGGCACCCTCACCATCGGCTACAGCGTGGAGTACACCCGGACGGACGGCAGCACCGCCCAGGACGACGTCACCCTCCAGCTGGTCTACCAGGACGGCGACTACCGGATCGACGGCGAGGCCTGACCCGAAGCGGGCCGCGGCCCCCTATCGTGGGGCCGGGAGGACTGCATGGAGCTGGGCGCGCTGTATCGGGACATCGTCGAGACGTCTCCCGACGGGATCTGGGTGTTCGACCTCGAGGGTCGCACCCTGTACGCGAACGCCGCGCTCGCGCGCATGTTCGGGACCGGCGCCTCCGAGCTGCTCGACCTCACCGTCTTCGACTCCCTCGACGACGAGGGCCGCGGGCAGTTCGCCGCGCACCTCGAGCAGGTGCGCCGCGGGCAGCTCAACGCCGGCGACGTCGAGTGCCAGTTCGTGCGCCGGGACGGTTCCGCGCTGTGGGTGCTCGTCCGCGAGAGCGCGCTGCGCGGCCCCGACGGCCGCATCACCGGCATCGTGCACCGGCTCGCCGACTTCTCCGACCGCCGCTCGGTGCTGGAGAGCCTGACCGGCAGCCAGCAGCGGCTCGCCGAGGCCCAGCGGATCGCGCGCATCGGGAGCTGGGAGTGGGACCTCGAGCACGACGAGATCTCCGGCTCCGAGGGGCTCTACGCCCTCTACGGGCTCGATCCCGGCGACTTCCCGGCCACGTACGCCGACTTCCTCGACATCGTGCACCCGGACGACCGGGCGCTGGTCGACGACGCCGTCCAGTCGGCCCTGCGGGACGACGAGGAGTTCGTGTTCGTCGCCCGGGTGCAGGCGTCCGACGGTGGGTGGGTCTGGACCCGCGGCCGGGGCAGGACGCACCGCGACAACGGCGGCCGCGTGGTGCGCATGAGCGGCACCCATCAGGACGTCACCGAGACCAAGCTCGCCGAGATGGCGCTGGAGGACTCGGTCTCGCAGAACGCGCTGATGCAGGCGGTCGCCACCGCCGCGAACGAGGCGCGGACCCTGGAGGACGTCCTGAGCCAGGCGCAGGCGCTGGTGCTGCTGCACGACGACTGGCGGCGGGGCCGGGCGTTCGTGCCCGCGGCGGACGGGCACGGCGTCGTACCCCTCTACATCTTCGACGAGGACCGCGAGGCCGACGCCGCGGAGCCGGACAAGTTCCGCACGGAGCTGGACCTGGCCAACCGTGCCTTCCGCGAGGGGCGGACCCTCTGGGACGAGGCCCGGCTCACGATCGCCTTCTGCATCTCGTTCGCCGACGAGGTCTGCGCGGTCATCACCATCACCTCGGACCCGCCGCTGTACCGCCACGACATGATCACGGCCATGGCGGAGCAGGTGGCCGTGCAGCTGGGCCGCGTCGCCGAGCGCGAGCGCGCCGAGCGCCAGCTGGCGACCGCCCGCGATGCGGCCATGGAGGCCTCCCGGCAGAAGTCGGAGTTCCTCGCCACGATGAGCCACGAGATCCGTACGCCGCTCAACGGGGTCATCGGCCTCAACGACCTGCTGCTGCGAACTCGGCTCGACGCCGGGCAGGTGCGACTGGCGTCCGGTGTCCAGGTCGCCAGCCGGGCGCTGCTCGGCGTCATCAACGACGTCCTGGACTTCTCCAAGATCGAGGCGGGCAAGCTCCAGCTCGAGCAGCTCGACTTCGAGGTCCGTCCGGTGTTCGACCAGGTGGCGAGCCTGCTCGCAGAGTCGGCCCGGGCCAAGGGGCTGGAGCTGATGGTGTCCTGCCACCCGAACGTCCCGGAGGTGCTTCGTGGCGACCCCACGCGGCTGGCGCAGGTGCTGACCAACCTCGGCTCGAACGCCGTGAAGTTCACCGAGCACGGCGAGGTGCTGGTGCGGGCGACCGCGGAGGCGGCGCCGGACGGCCGCACGCAGCTCCGGGTCGAGGTCTCCGACACGGGTGTCGGCATCCGCGAGACCGACGCGCCGGGACTCTTCGACCCGTTCACCCAGGCCGACGCCTCGACCACCCGGATGTACGGCGGCACCGGGCTCGGGCTCGCCATCTCCCGCGAGATCGTGGAGGCGCTCGGCGGGGAGATCGGGCTGGAGCCCAACCCCGCCGGCGGCAGCATCTTCTGGTTCACCGCCTGTCTCGAGGCGCCGTCCGGCGCCCGGCTCGACCTCGAGGACGAGTACGCCCGCACCCTGCTGCGGGGCCGCCGGGTCCTGGTCGTCGACGACAACGAGCACAACCGGTTGGTCCTCGAGGAGCAGCTTCGCTGGTGGCAGGTCCGGCCCGAGGTCGTGGCCGGTGCCGACGAGGCGCTCGCTGCGGTAGCGGCCGCCACCGAGGAGGGCGATCCGTTCGAGGGCGTCCTGCTCGACCTGGTGATGCCCCGCCGCGACGGCCTCGACCTCGCCGAAGAGCTGCGCCGCGACCCGGCGTACGACGACGTGGTGCTGCTGATGCTCACCTCGCGGACCGTGCCCGACCCCGACCGCGTCCGGGCCGCCCGGATCGTGGACCTGCTCTCCAAGCCGGTGCTGGGCAGCGTGCTGCGGGACGCCCTGCTGCACCACCTCGCCGGGGCGGCGCCGCGGCCGTCCGACGAGCGTGCGGAGACCGGCAGGAGCCGTGCGCGGTACCGCGTGCTGGTCGTCGAGGACAACCCGGTCAACCAGATGGTGGCCACCGGGATGCTCGAGTCCCTCGGCTACGAGGCAGAGACCGCGGACGACGGCATCTCCGCCCTCGAGGCGATGGCGCGGGGCAGCTACGACGCGGTCCTGATGGACGTGCAGATGCCGCGCATGGACGGCTACGCCGCGACCCGCCAGATCCGTGCCCGCGAGGAGACGGGCCACCGGATCCCGGTGATCGCGATGACCGCCGCTGCCGTCGAGGGTGAGCGGGACCGCTGCCTGGCGGCGGGCATGGACGACTTCCTGACCAAGCCGGTCGACCACGCCGCACTCCGGGCCGTGCTCGAGCGGTGGCTGTCGGACGCGGCCGAGGTGGAGGAACGCGTGGGCGAGCCGGGTGGTCGCAGCGAGGTGCCCGACGAGGACCTGGACCGCCGGCGTCTCGACGAGCTGCGCGACCTCGACCCGGGAGACACGACGTACCTCGACCGGGCCATCGGCAACTTCGTGACGAACACGCCCACCACGCTCACCACGATCCGTCAGGCGTGCGAGACGGGCGACGTCGAGACCCTCAGGCAGGTCTCCCACAAGCTCGCCGGTGGTGCCCTCAACCTGGGCGTGACCGCCGCCGGGAGGATCGCCCAGCAGATCGAGCTCGCCACCGGGAACGGGTCGACCGTCGACGCCAGCGGGCTCCTCGACCCGCTCGAGGTTGCCCTGGTCCAGGGGCGTGCCGCGCTGCTCGCCTACCAGGCGTCGTACTCCGGGACCGGCACACCGGTCTGAGGCACGCGCTGGGGATTGGGCGACCCGGATGAGGGGTAGGAAGTGCCTCGACACGCATCCCCGCGCACAAGGAGTCGTCCATGAAGAGCTTGCTCGGCCTCATCGTCATCGTCTGGCTGGTGATCGGCGCGCTCGCGGCCTACCAGCGTGGTTACTTCGGCGACGAGAAGGACGTCAGCTGCAAGAGCACCGGTGACACCGCCCTGACGGTCGTCGCGGGTCCGCTCAACTACATGGGCGTCAACCCCAAGGTCGACTGCAACGTGAAGGTCAAGGTGCCCCAGCCCTCGAACTGACCGCTGCCCGGTGTCCTCGTGACCGGTCAGCCTCGGCGCGACTCGTCCGACCTCTCGGGGTCGGACGAGTCGAGGGCACCGAGGTTGCCGACGAGCACCGCCACGGGCGGGAGGAGCGCGGCCACGACGCTCATCACGACGGCTGCGGTCGTGGACCAGAGCCGGACAACGTTCCAGGCCAGCACGATGAGCACCACGCAACTGCCCATCAGCGCGAAGTAGGCGCGGCGGCGGCTGGCTCGTTGCACGTCCTCGACGGTACGCCGCCGGCCGCGGGAGCTGCGCAGGGTGCGACGATCGGCAGTGGCCCTTCCACGACCCGAGGGAGACACAGATGCGCTACCGCAGGCTCGGCAACACCGGACTCGAGGTCTCGGTGGTCACGCTCGGTTGCATGAGCTGGGGAGACCCGTCCCGCGGTGGGCATCCCTGGGTGCTGGACGAGGACGCGGGCCGGTCGATCATCAAGGACGCGCTCGAGGCCGGCATCAACGTCCTCGACACGGCCAACGTGTACTCCGGCGGCAGCAGCGAGGAGATCACCGGCCGGGCCGTGCGGGACTTCGCCGCCCGGGAGGAGGTCGTGCTCGCCACGAAGGTCCACGGACGGATGCGGCCCGGGCCGAACGGGGCCGGCCTGTCCCGCAAGGCGATCATGCAGGAGATCGACGCGAGCCTGACCCGGCTCGGCACCGACTACGTCGACCTCTACCAGATCCACCGCTGGGACCCGCACACGCCGATCGAGGAGACGATGGAGGCGCTGCACGACGTCGTACGCGCGGGCAAGGCGCGCTATCTGGGGGCCTCGTCGATGTACGCCTGGCAGTTCGCCAAGGCGCAGCACACCGCTGAGCTCAACGGCTGGACGCAGTTCGTCTCGATGCAGAACCACTACAACCTGCTCTACCGCGAGGAGGAGCGCGAGATGCTGCCGCTCTGCGCGGACCAGGGCGTCGGGGTCATCCCCTGGAGCCCGCTGGCGCGCGGCCGACTGACCCGGGAGTGGGACGCCACGACCGCACGCACGGAGACCGACGAGTTCGGGTCCTCGCTCTACCGCGACGAGGACAAGCCGATCGTGGACACGGTCGGTGCGGTGGCCTCACGGCGTGGGGTGCCGCGGGCCCAGGTCGCCCTGGCCTGGCTGCTCGCCCAGCCGGTCGTGACCTCGCCGATCGTCGGCGTGACCAAGCCCCACCACCTCCGGGACGCCGTCGCGGCGGCGGACCTCGAGCTCGGGGAGGACGAGGTCGAGGAGCTGGGCTCCGGCTACGTGCCGCACGCGATCGCGGGGCACCGCTGAGGGAGCCGCTCCCCCGGTGCCCGGGTCAGGCGGTGGCGGGCAGCACGCGGGCGGTGCGGGCCCTGCGGGTGCTCTTGGCTGCCCGGCTGCGGAGACTGGACTCGGCGATCCGGCGGGCCTCCTCGGGAAGCAGGGCACCCTCGACACCCTTCAACCGGGCCAGGTGGACGGCGCGCGCGAAACAGCGCAGCACCGACCCGGCCGGCAGCGTGTCGTACTCCACGGACAGGTCGAAGGCGGTCTCCAGCAGCTGCCGGTGCAGGTCCACCACTCCGTGGACCGCTCCGGTGCCGCGGGCCGAGATGTCCGGGCGGCGGGCGCAGGCCACCCCGACGGACGTCTTCTGGTTGCTCATCAGGCCTCCCTGTCAAGCATGGTGACCGGGTCGACAACCACTAGACAGGGACCAAGGTCACGGGTCAACGGCCCGAATGGGTCAAACGGGCATGCGCCTTTTTGGGTAAGAGGTGCCCTTTGGGTGACGACATTCGCGCGGGCCCGCGCGTAGCGTCGAGATGTGCTGTACGGACGGGAAACCGTTGCACCGGACGATCATGCGGTGAGCTTCTACGACGGCGATCAGGACGCGATCGCCGTGGTGGCTTCCTTCGTCGCGGCCGGATTCGGCGCCGGTGAGCCGGTCCTCGTGGTCGCCACCGCCGAGCATCGGCCGCTGCTGGACGCTGCGCTGGTCGAGCTCGGCTTCGACCCGCAGGGACTGCGGTCCCGGGGCAGGTTCGTGACCCTCGACGCCGAGGAGACGCTGGCGGAGCTCATGGTCGAGGGGATGCCCGACGCCTCGGCCTTCAGGGCCACGGTCGGCGGTCTCCTCGACGACGTCCAGGGCGTCGATGCCAGGGTCCGGGTCTTCGGCGAGATGGTGGCCGTGCTGTGGGACGAGGGCAACATCGCCGCCGCCCTGGCGCTCGAGGGCTTCTGGAACGAGCTCGCCAGGCAGCGATCGTTCGCCCTGCTCTGCGCCTACCCCCACGCGGTCCTGGACCAGGTCAGCCTGGCGGACGTCGGTCGGGTCTGCGCCCTCCACTCCGAGGTGAAGGCCCCGACGAGCTACCACGCCGCCGGCCAGGCCGCCGGCGACCCGGACGTCCAGCACACCTCGTGGGCGTTCCTCCCGGTCCCGAAGGCGGTGCCGGCGCTGCGGCGGTTCGTCAGCGGCACCCTGCGTGCGTGGGGTGAGGAGGCCCTGGTCGCCGACGCCGTCACGGTGAGCTCGGAGATCGCGACCAATGCGATCAGCCACGCCGACTCCCCCTTCCACGCGTCCATCGAGCGGTCGGAGGGGGTCGTCCGCATCGCCGTCGAGGACGCCGGCCCCGGTACGGCCGAGCAGCGGCAGGCCGCCCACGAGGACGTGTCCGGGCGCGGCATCATGATCGTCGAGGCCCTGACGGAGCGATGGGGCCACGGACACCTGCCGGGTGGCAAGGTGGTCTGGGCGGAGTTCCCGTCCACGGCCTAGGCTGCGACGAGGTCGCGGATCTGGCGCGGCCCTTCGCCTGGCCTACCGGCGGGCGTCGTGGAGAGCCGCGAGCAGGTGACGACCGAGGGTGTGCAGGCTCAGCTCCGTCCACGGGATCGGCCTGAGCGACTCGACCACGAGCGTCACCCGGGGGTCGTTGGGGGCCGCCGGCTCGGGCACGTCGTCCCAGGTCCCGACGGCAGCGCCGGGGACGGTGGACAACAGCTCGGACAGGTCCCGGCGGTCGATGGCGGCGATGACACGACGAGCCAGCAGCTCCGGGGAGAAGCTGCGCCAGGTATAGGGGTTGAGGGCAGCGAAGATCGCTGCCATCGGCTCTTCACGTGGGGTGTTCGCCGCCACCTCGGGACTCCTCGTTGCTCGTTCCGTCCCCGTACCCGGGGTCTACCCGGTCCGCGGCGCGCCCAAACCGGATCCTGGTCCGGATCCGCGCGTCGTCGCCTCGGGTGCCGCTCTCCCGGGCACGGCCGTACCACCCGGCAAGTGGAGCCGCACTGAACCCATGGGCGAGGACGCTGAGGAACACCGTCACCCCGATGACGGTCACTGCCTCGTCCACGGCCGGTCCCAGCTCCTCGAGGGCGAGCAGGGCGAACACCAGGGAGGCGAGCCCGCGCGGACCGAACCAGCCGACGAAGAGCACCGTGCCGCGGTCCATCCCCGCGTCGATCATGGCGAGCGCGACGGGCACCATCCGTACGACGGTCAGACTGAGCACGGCGTACAGCACCGTGGTCAGGTCGATGCGCTCGAGCATGATCGGCCCGGCGACGGCACCGAAGGCCAGCCACACCAGCAGGGATGCCAGGCCGCCGGCCTGATCCAGGAAGACCAGCTCCGCGGGTCCTCGTCGGCCGGCCAGGGCCCCGAAGGCGATGCCACCGCAGAAGGCGGCCACGAACCCGTTCGCGTCCAGCGTGACCGCGGCGGCGTAGGCGACGATCGCGAGGGCGAGGACGGCGATGCCGGCCAGGTCCTCCGTGACCCACCCGCGCCGTCGGGCCCGCCTCAGCAGCCATCCCCCTGCCGCGCCCACGGCTCCACCGACGACCGCGCCGAGGGCCAGCCCCGCCAGTGCCTGGACCAGGCCCGTCGCACCCTCGACGTCCTCCGCGGACGCGGCCAGTGCGAGGGCGAGCATGACGACAGGTGTGGCGATGCCGTCGTTGAGCCCGCTCTCCACCGTGAGCAGTCGACGGACTCCCGCGGGCACCACCGGGTTGGTGACCACGGGAACGCCGAGCGCCGCGTCGGTGGGCGCCAGAGCCGCCCCCACCAGCAGGGCGAGCCCGACGTCGAGCCCGGGGAAGAGCCAGGCCGCCACCCCCCATCCGGCCAGCACGGTCAGGGGCAGGGCAACCGCCAGCAGGCGAACGCATCGACCGAGGTCGACGCGCAGGTCCTGGACCGGCACTCGGGCTGCGTCGGAGAAGAGGACCCACACGAGCGTCAGCTCGACCAGGGGTCGTAGCGTCTCCGGAGCCGTCGGCGCGTCGACGAGGTCGAGCCCGGCGAGCAGGGCCCCGACCCCCACGAACACGATCGGGGCGGTCAGGTCGGACCGCGTCAGCCGGGCGGAGAAGACCCCCCACAAGAAGATGGCCGTCCCGACCACGAGGACGGCAGACACCTCCATGACGGACTCCCGGGGCCGTTGGGCTGGTCCCGAGTGTGCGGCTCCCCCGGCGGATCCGGCTCCCCCTCGACGGATGAGGTGCACCGCGAACGCGGACCCCGACCCCCAGTCATCCGCAGCGTGGGAGGCGCTACCGGGTCGGGGGCGCGAAGGCTGGACGGGTTCGCACGACCTCGGGGAACGAGATCAACGGAACAGGAGACGTTGGCATGACCGACCAGATGACCCCGGAGACCGCACGACCCCTCGACGAGCTCGGGCCGGTCGACTGGATCGTGGTGGAGTTCCCGGGCAGCAGGTTCAAGGGCGAGATTGCCCCTGCCCTCGCGGAGCTCGTGGAGCACGGCATCGTCCGCGTGCTCGACCTGCTCATCATCCGCAAGGACGTGGACGGGCGCCTGGAGTTCTTCGAGATCGGTGAGCTCGACGAGAGCGAGGTCGGCAGCCTGAGGGCCTACGAGACCGCGGTGGCCACACTGCTCAGCGAGGAGGACGTCGAGGCGGTGGCCGAGGCGGTCGAGCCGGGCAGCACCGCCGCGCTCCTGGTGTGGGAGAACTCCTGGGCCGCCCCGTTCGCGTCAGCCGTACGCCGTGCCGGCGGGCAGCTGGCTGCGAGCGGACGGATCCCGGTGCAGGCGCTCCTGGCAGCGATCGAGGCAGACGAGGAAGAAGGAGACTGACATGCCGTTGGCAGCACGACGGGCACGACGCGGAGGCGTCATCGGACCGGCACCCGTGGCGAGGACCGCCGCCACCGTGGGCACCGCGGCGGTGGTCGCGCACGGGGTGTCACGCCGCACCGACCGGCGCGACGACCGCCGGGACGACCGCCGGGACCGGCGGCGCTGACCGGCGGAGGTCAGCGCATGTTCCCGGTGTGCCCCAGTGAGTAGCGCCCCGGCTGTGGCCACACGCTGAGGCCGTGCGGGCTGCCCGGGACCGGGATCCGGGCGAGCAACCGGCCGGTTGAGGTGTCGAAGGCGTATACCTCGCTGTCGTAGCGGCCGGAGAGCCACAGGACCTTGCCGTTCGCGGACACTCCCCCCATGTCCGGGCTGCCGCCGCCGGGGATGGTCCACGTGTCCACGATCCTGCGGCTCCTGAACGACACGACCGACACCCTGCCGGCGCCCCGGTCGGAGACGTAGAGGCGACGGCCGTCGCGGCTCGGGTAGAGGCCGTGCGGGTCGCTCGGGGTGGCGATCCGGGCGACCTGGCGGAACCGGGATCCGCGGACCAGCCGGACCTCGTCGGTCCCCATGTCCGCCACGTAGAACGTCCCGCCGTCCGGGGAGAGCCGGACGTCCTGGGGCATGCTCGTCGGCCCCAGGTGCAGGACGCCGAGCACCCGGTGCCCCAGGGTGCTCACCTTCACCAGCGCGCCGGAGAACTCGCACGAGATGACCATGAACCTGCCGTTGGCGGAGAAGTCGGCGTGGTTGGGCCCCCGGCAGGCGGGGACGCGGAGGTCGTCGCGCCGGTGGAACGTCTCCGGGTCGGAGAAGCGGATGACGTCGTGCTCCTCGACCATCACCACCGCCTGGCGTCCGTCCGGGGTGAAGTAGAGGTTGTACGGGCGCGGCACCGGCAGGTGAGCGGCCACCCGGCCGGTCCGCGGGTCGATCTCGACGAGCTCGTTCGAGACGCTGGAGTTCGTGTAGAGGTGCCGCAGGTCGTAGGACGGCACCACGTGCTGCGACAGCAGCCCCACCGGGAGCGTGCGCACCACGCGTCGCGTTCGCTGCGAGATCACGGTCACCGAGCTGCCGCCGGGCATGGAGTCGGGGACGTACACGAGTGCCGGCTGCCGGCGTACGCGCTGGGACAGGTCCGCGGGCCCGGTCCGGGCGTAGACGTCGCGGTCGATCACCGGTGGCATCCCGGGAAGCAGGTGCCGGAACCGGCGCGGGACGCGCGAGGTGCCCGTCGTCGAGCCCTCGGCGCGCGGGGCGCCGTGGCCCGCGGAGGTCGCGGCGGGCGCTCCCGGTGCCGGTTCGGGCGACGAGGATCCCGAGGGGCTGCAGCCGGTGACCGCCAGCAGGAGCACCAGCGGCGTCGCCGCCAGGCTCGTCCACCGTCGGGAGATGGCCATCACTCGATCATGCCGCGCGGCTGTCCCGCGGCCCTCCGCAAGTTTCGGTATCGGGGCCGGGCGAAGACTCAGCGGTCGGGTCCTGAGCTCACCTGCTGCGCGGCCGAGCCGGCGGGCGTAGCGTTGAGTCGCCGGCCGGGTCGCCGGGCCGGCCGGGCAGCAGAGGAACGTCATGCACGGTCGCCACACGAAGGTCAGGCCGCACCACTATGCGGCAGGTGTCGTCGCGGTCCTCGTCGCGCTGTCGCTCGCGCTCGGCCTCGCATGGTTCAACCGCTTCCGCGACACCGGTGGGACCGCGGAGGTCAGTCGCTCCGCCAGCTCCTCCACCGCCGTCGACGCCGAGCTGGCCACGTGCCGGGCGGTGTGGCGGGCCCAGTCCGGGGTGCTGGCCGCTGCCGGCAGCTCGCTGGCGCAGTGGCGGGTCCACGTCGACGCCATGAACCAGCTGGTGGCCGGTGAGATCACGCTGGCCCAGGCGCAGGACTTCTGGAACCGCACCCGGAAGGGAGCCGCGGAGCGGGTGGCCAGGTTCGAGAAGGCGGACGGCACCTACGCCGACGCGGCGCCCGGGTGCCCGGGCGGCTCCACCGGCTCCCGTGCAGACGGCGGCTCGAGGGACCTCTCCAGCTGTGTGGCGGGGGTGCGTGCACGGGACCGCGCGATCGGCGCCGGCACCGTCGCGCTCGACACGTGGAAGCACCACATCATGGCGATGGAGATGCTGCGTTCAGGCCAGATCACCCCGGAGCAGGCGACCCGGATGTGGCTGCGGAGCTGGCGGCGGGGGGTCCGGCAGCTCGACACCTTCACGGAGGTGCGCAGGCGCGCCGCCGTCGCCGGCAGCTGCTGAGCCCGGGCTCGAGGTCGGCCGCCGCGGCTACGCCTGGACGATCTTCCAGTAGGAATCCTTGCGCCGGACGCGTCCGTCCTCGTCCAGGTCGAAGAGGTCGCAACCTCGCACCCGCACCTGCTCGCCGTCGTTCGTGGTGCCGGTCAGCAGCCACCGCGACACTGCGTGGTCGCCGCACACCCAGTGCTCGTCCTCGGCATAGTGCACGTCCGGCAGGCCGCGGAAGCGCTGCGCCAGCCCCTCGCGAACCGCCGCCGGCCCCTCGAAACGGGTCCCCCACGGGTGCTCGCCCCGCGGTGTCTCCAGAACGCAGTCGTCGGCGAAGAAGCTCATGATCAGGTCCAGGTCATGGGCGTTGAAGGCAGCGAGGAGTCGGGTGAGGACTTCGGCATCGGCTGCGGGCACACGATCATCATGACACCGCACCTGGCCCGTGGACCCGTTCGGCGGGAGCCTGCTCAGACCCGCGTCACCTCGAGCAGCACCAGCTGCTCGGGGTTGAGCGCCGGCAGCTGGACGCCGACCGTGGACAGCACCCGTCCGGGCAGCCGGAGCCCGGTCGACCACCACGGCAGCGGCGAGTACTCCGGGCCCGCGACCACGTCGCCCGGCGGCAGCGGGCGCACGTCGTACGTCGTGTCGTCGTCGAGGCCGGGCAGGGGCACGGCGCCGGGTGGCCAGGTGACCGGCGTGGCCATGGCCACCGCGGCGAAGACGGCGTGGTCCCGCTCGGGCGAGACCACCCCGTGCAGCCAGGTGGCGGGGTCCGGGTGGTCCGCCCGCACGGTGGTGCCCGTCGCGAGCAGCGGCCGCAGCCGCTGGTGCAGCCGCACCCAGCCGGCGAGCTCGGCGGCCTGCTCGGGCGTCGCCTCGCGCAGGTCCCACTCGATGCCGAGGTGACCGAAGAGGGCGGTCCCCGCCCGGAACGGCAGGTCGTGCGTGCGGCCGGTGGTGTGGGAGTGGGGGGCGCCGACGTGCGAGCCCTGCATCTCCGGCGGCACGAGCAACCCGGTCCACCGCTGGATCGACTGCCGCTCCAGCGGGTCGATGCAGTCGGAGGTCCAGACCCGGTCGGTGCGCTCGAGTACCTCGAGGTCGATCCGACCGCCGCCCGACGAGCACGACTCGATCTCGACCTCGGGATGGCGTCGCTTGAGCTCGTCGACGAGTGCGTAGAACGCGACCGTCTGACGATGCACCGACGGCGCCCCGGTCAGCCCGCTGCCGGAGTCCACGAGATCCCGGTTGTGGTCCCACTTCAGGTAGGCGATGTCGTGCTCGGCCAGGAGCGCGTCGAGCCGTTCCAGCACGTGCGCGAACGCGTCGGTGTTGCCGAGGTCGAGGACCTGCTGGTTCCGCGACGGGATGGGGGTGCGGCCGCCGGTGCCGAGCACCCACTCGGGGTGCTCGCGGGCGAGGTCGGAGTCGAGGTTCACCATCTCCGGCTCCACCCACAGCCCGAACTCCATGCCGAGCGCGCGGACCCGGTCGACCAGCGGGTGCAGGCCGTCGGGCCACACCTTCTCGTCGACCCACCAGTCGCCGAGGCCGGCGCGGTCGTCACGTCGGCCGCGGAACCAGCCGTCGTCCAGCACGAACCGCTCGACCCCGATGGCGGCGGCACGCTCCGCCAGGTCGACCAGCACCTCCAGGTCGTGGTCGAAGTAGACCGCCTCCCACGTGTTGAGGGTGACGGGGCGTGGGCGCGCAGGGTGCTGCGGGCGTCCCCGGAGGTGGGCGTGGATGCGCTGGGAAGCGGCGTCGAGCCCCACGGCGTACGACCCGTAGAGCCAGGGCGAGGTGTAGCTCTCCCCCTGCTCGAGGGTCACCTCGCCCGGCAGCAGCAGCTCGCCCCCGCCCACCAGGGTGACACCCGTGGGCACCCGCTCGACCCGGGCGCGGTGGTTGCCCGACCAGGCGACGTGGGTGGCCCACACCTCGCCCGCCCGGAACCCGAAGCCCGGCTCCCCCAGCACCGTCAGCGTCGTGGCGTCGGTGCCCGTGCGTCCGCGTCGTCCCTCGCGCACGTGACTGCCGACTTGGAGAGGCCGGCGCTGCGGGCTGCGCTCGCGGGTGTGCCTCCCGGTGAAGTCCAACACCTCCGCGGCTCGGGTGGGCACCGGCAGGGCCGGCTCCAGCGCGTCGAGGTGGTACGCCGAACGGGCGACGTTGCGGACCGTGGCCCGGCAGCGGAGCAGTCCGCTCTCGAACAGCTCCACCTCCACAGTCACCGCGAGCCCGGCCGCCTCGTCGGCCAGGGAGTACACCGCGCCCGCGGCAACCTGGCCGTCGGAGCGGCCCGCCTCCACGTGCCGGACCGCCAGAGCGGGCGACCAGGCGCCACCCTCCGCTGCCCGCCAGCCCAGCAGGCCGGGGGTGCCCGGCCACCCGGACGCGTGCTCGGGGAGCAGCCCGACCGGGCGCAGCTCGTCCACGGTGTTGGGGGTCAGCTGGCGTTCCGCCGCGAGCACCAGCATGTCGAGGTCCTCGTCGCCGAGGTCGCCGAGGTCGCGGCCCCAGTGCACCACCCAGGGGCCGCCCTCGCCGGTGTGCGCGAGCACGACGGACACCCCGGCCGCACGCAAGTGGAGCGGCCGGGTCTGGGACTCAGCGGTCACGGGAGTCTCCCGGGGGGGGTCGGAGGCGAGCTGTCGGGTGGCGAGTCGGCGGCGCGCCGAGGGCCGGTGGTGAGCGGGACCCGTCCCGCCGCCGGAAGCCACTCTCGACATGATTCCGGCTTTTGTCACCTACGTCGTCCGCCCGGTCCGTCGCGCACCTTCGCCGGCCGGCCCGCGACGCATCCACGGCGTCGACGACGACTCGTCACCTCGAGCGCTCCTCCCCCGCCTCCGGCGCCCCGTCGGCAGTCCCCCACCGGGCTGTCCGGGCGTTCACACGCGCCGCGTGCTGATGCGTTGCCGGCACCTCAGGACGAGGTGACATCGAAGTCGGTGAAGTCCCAGCGGGCGGGCTTGCCGTCCGTCGAGACGACCTCGACGCCGTAGTCCACCTGACCGACGGTGCTGCCGGCCGGGAGACGACCGCTCGAGATGAGGTACTTGAAGAACCCGAGCAGGTCGAGGGTGCCGCTGGTGATCGAGGCGCCGTTCACCGGGACGAACGCGATGTAGTGGTTGGAGCCGCTGGACCACACGTCCCACGTGTGACCCGACAGCGTGACCTGTCCGATCTTCGACCCGGACGGGACCTGGTTGTGGTTGTCGGTCCAGATCATGACCTCGGTGGAACCCGCGTCGGCGACGCCGTTGAGCCAGATGTCGTAGGCGACGTCGTAGATCCCGACTCCGGGACTGGTGTGGGCGAACCGCGAGGTCATCGTGTTGAACGACGAGATCGCCGGCTCCTTGCCGGTGCCCCAGTCGTGGTAGTCGCGGTGGACGTTCGGGTACGACTTGACGGCGCCGTCGCCCTTGGAGTTGTCGGCCGTGGCCTGCACGTACCACGAGTTGTAGTCGCAGATCACCGTCTTCTGCGCGAACGTGTACCCGTTGGTGGCCCACCAGTCGGCGTCGGCGAAGTAGTCACCGACCGGGCCGCTCTGCCAGTCGTTCCAGATGTACTTCGCGTCGGTGTCCTGGCAGGTGCCGGACGACGGCGTCGCGGTCGCGGTGGGCGAGCTGGTCGCCGTCGACGACACGCTCGGGCTCGACGGTGCGGTCGGGCTCGACGATGCGGTCGGGCTCGACGATGCGGTGGGACTCGACGTCGCGGTCGGGCTCGACGACGCGGTCGGGCTCGACGACGCGGTCGGGCTCGACGACGCGGTCGGACTCGACGTACTGGTCGGACTCGACGACGCGGTGGCGGGGGTCGGGTTGCACTTCGGCGCGTGGGGGTGCCGGGTGCAGAAGTCCGAGGGACGTTTCGCCTTGCCGTGTCCGACGCCCGTGTTCGCGTGGGCGACGCCCACCACGACCAGGGCCAGACAACCCAGCGCAACGGCGAAGAGCATGCGGAAGTGCTTCATGGTGAGTGTTTCTTCCTGTCCAGGGGATGACAGTGACGCGGCGACTCCGTCGTGGATGCGTCCGAGAACCGGACCCGTGACCAGGCTGCCGCCGGGTGACGCTACCCAAGTCGAGGGACGCCGAGGGGGTGTCTGTACCCCACTTGGGGGAGCCGGCGCCGAGATCCGTGACGACAGCCCGCCGGTGCAGGACCGATCAGGGTCGAGACTTCTGGGCGGTAGGTCTCGTAGCCTGCGTGGATGGCCACCTTCATCCTCACGGTCATCGGCGATGACCGGCCAGGCCTCGTGTCTGCCATCTCCGCTCCGATCAACGCGCACGGCGCGAGCTGGGAGCGCAGCCAGATGTCCCGCCTGGCGGGCAAGTTCGCCGGCATCGTGCTCGTGACCGTCGACGACGACCGGCACGATGCGCTGGTCGCCGACCTCACGGCACTGGAGGCCGAGGGTCTGCAGGTGGCGCTGGAGCGGACCGACGAGCCCGTCGAGCGCGAGTCGCTGCGGCTCGAGCTCGAGCTGCTCGGGGCCGACCGCCCCGGCATCGTGGCCGAGATCTCTGCCTCCCTCGCAGCCCGTGGGGTGAGCATCGAGGAGCTCAGGACCGACGTGCGCGACGCCCCGATGGCCGGCGGGACGCTCTTCGAGGCCAGCGCGGTGCTCCACGCGCCACCGGCGACGAGCACCGAGGCGCTGCGGTCGGTGCTGGAGGGACTCGCCGACGAGCTGATGGTCGACATCAGCCTGTCGAGGGGATGAGCCCTCCTGTCCGGCGCGCGGGGGACTACGCCCCGGCGGCCTGACCTACCCGAAGGCGGGCGGCCCGCCCTGGAGCGCCCGCCGCGTGGCTCCGTCGTCGGTGACGAAGTTCGGCCGCTGGTCCTCGGTGTCGTAGTAGCGGTGGAAGACCGGGGTCTGCGATCCGGACATGGGCGGCACGATCCAGCTCCAGTCGGTCGGGCAACGGCGACCCGCCCGCTCCTCCCTCTCCAGGTGCGTGAGGAACCGACTGGACTCGGTGTGGTGGTCGGTGATGGAGACACCGCTCGTCCGGAACGAGTGCAGCACCGCCCGGTTGATCTCGACCAGTGCCCGGTCCCGCCACAGCGACGCCTCGTCCGTCGTGTCCAGTCCCATCCGCTCGGCCACCACGGGCACCAGGTCGTAGCGGTCGCCGTCGCCGAAGTTCCGGGCCCCGATCTCGGTGCCCATGTACCAGCCGTTGAACGGCGCCGCCGGGTAGGAGACGCCGCCGATGACCAGCTGGCTGTTGCTGATGACCGGCACTGCGTGCCAGCGCATGCCCAGGTCGGCGAACCAGGCCAGCTCGGGGTGCTCGAGCTGGACCTCCTGCACCTTGTCGTGCGGGAGTGGGAACATCTGCGGTCCCTCCTCGGACGTCTCCACGACCAGCGGGAGCACGTCGAAGGCGCCTCGCGGCAGGGGTGGGCGCCACCCCCGGAGCATCATCTCGCGCGTGAACGCGCAGTAGCGGGGGTCGCCGAGCACGCTCCCGTCGGGCTGCTCGTAACCGGCGTACCGGATGAGCTGCTCGTTCCAGATCCTGGGGGCACGGCGGGTCGGTGTGTCCGGCGCGAACACGCTGATCATCGGACGCAGCTTCCCGCCGTTGAACGCCGCACCCAGGTGCTCGAAGCAGTGGTCGGCGACGCCGGCAGCATCCGAGACCGTCCGCAGGTCGCGCACCTGCAGGCTTCGCCAGTACAGCCGGCCGATGCAGCGCGCGTTGTTGCGCCACGCGGCACGCGCGCCGAAGGCCAGCTCCTCCGGGGTGTGCCAGTAGGTCCCGGTCGCGTCGATCTCGCGCATCACCGCGTCGATCCGCGGCTCGACCGGCCCGGCCACGGGGTTCTCGGCGTGGAACATCCGGAGGAACTCCTCGGCCTCGGCCCGATCCACCTCGGTGGAGCCCGCCGCGCCACCGGATCGGGGGCGCACCTCGGGGTGCGGCCGGTGCGCGACCGGACACCCGGTGGCGGGCGCGGCCTCGCGCGGCGCCCGTTGCGTCCGCTGGGTGCCCCGGCCCGGCCAGCGGGCGATGCCCCAACGTCTGCCGCCGTCCCGGACCCGGCGCCCGGCCGCCTGGAACGCGACCATCTCCCGGAGGCCGACCAGGACGCCGAGGCACAGCACGGCCACGGTCAACCAGACCGCGCCCTGCGTCAGTGGCGCAGCGCGCGCGACCCACCCGGGGTCGCCGAGGCCAGGTGTGCCGGGCATCAGCCCGAGGACGCTGAGCCCGACCAGCCCTGGCAGGTGGACGGGTTGTCGGCCACCAGGCGCGGAGCCGCCGTCGGCCGGTTCGGTACGTGCACGGTCGATGTTCTGGTGATGCGTATTCATCCCACTCCCTCGCGGGACCTGATCCCCGGCCCCGCACCACCCGAACCGCAGGTCTAGACAACTTGGTCTCATTCGCGGCACCTCGTGCGGCCGGGCAAACCGCTCATCCGAAGTCGCGCATGACCCTGCCCTCGATGTCACGGAGGACCTCGTCCGCAGTCGCCGGACTCACCTGTCCCCTGCGGCGCGCCTCGAGAACCAGAGCACGTTCCACGTCGGTGGCCCGCCGAAGCACCTCGCGCAGCTGGTCCCCTGTCTCGCGACCGTCGTCGGTCCCGCCACGGCGGACCCCTTCCATCGCGTCCTGTGCCGACAGATAGCCCTCGTACTGGAGCGTGGCCGCCCGGGCCACCTCGTCGGCAACGCCCTCGAGGAGATCCGCGTGCAGGTGGTCCAGCGCGGCTTGCGCGGCGCGCCTTCGCAGCGCGGCGACCTCGCGCGCGTCGTCATCCTGACGCCCCACCCCCAGCCGGGAGGTGAGTGGCGCGAGGGTCAGTCCCTGCAGCACCAGTGTCACGAGGACGGTCAGCAGCGCCACCACCACGATCTGGTCGCGGAAGGGAAAGGTGGCCCCGCTGTCGACGGTCTCCGGCAACGCCAGGGCCACGGCAACGGTGACGACCCCTCGCATGCCCGCCCACGAGACGACGGCGGACTCGCGCCACCCGGCGGGCCAGGGAACGTCGCGGCGTCGGGCCCGGCGGCGCGCCAGCCAGGCACTGGAGAAGACCCAGGAGGCGCGAACCGCCACCAGGGACGTCACGACCAGCGCGCCCAGCACGAGGGCGTGTCGGGTCACGGTCGTGGAGCCGATCACCTTCACCAGCTCGAAGCCCAGGATCGCGAAGACCAGGCTGGTGATCAGGAAGTCCGCGTAGGACCAGACCGCCCGCCCCAGCAGCCATCCCTGCGAGGTGGTGGCGGCGTGACCGAAGCTCCGCAGGTACAGGCCGAGGGCGAGGACCGCGAGCACCCCCGAACCGTGCAGCCGTTCGGCCCCGAGGTAGGCGAGGAACGGCACGAGCACGGTCAGGGTCGTCTCGGCGTAGGCATCGTGCACGACCGTGAGCACGCCCTTCGTCAGGAAGCCGAGCACGACGCCGATCAGGGTTCCGGCCGCCAGGGCGAGCACGAGCTCGCTGCCGATGCCCGTCCCGGACACGTCGCCGGACACCACGGCTGCGACCGTCACCTGGAAGGCCACGAGGGCCGTGGCGTCGTTGAACATCCCCTCCCCCTCGAGGATGGTCACCAGCCGATGGGGAAGACGCAGCCGTCGGGCCACGGCCGTGGCGGCCACCGGGTCCGGCGGCGAGACCATGGCACCGAGGACCAGGGCCGGCCACCAGGACAGGCCGTACGCATGGGCGACGAGGGCGGCGGCCACCATCGAGGCCAGCGTCAGGCCCACCGCCAGGAAGAAGACCGCCCCAGCGTTGTCCCGGAACTCCCGGGCCGTCGTCCGCTGGGTCGCGGCGAACAGCAGCGGCGGCAGGACGACGGGGAGGATGAGATCGGGGTTCAGGCGCAGCTCGGGCGACATCGGCACCAGCGCCAGCGCCAGCCCGAAGATCGTCAGGAGGACGGGCTGCGGCACCCGGAGCCGGTCCGCCGCCGGCGTCAGTGCGACGACACCGACCACGAGGGCCCCGACGAGGGCGAGGTCGTCCATGCACCCCTCGCTTTCGTCTTCGGCGGGCCGGACCACACCCGGCCCGGCCAGTCACCAGAGTGGCAGATGGGGGGCAACATGAGCCGTCGCGGCCTTCTGAAAGGCTGTGCGGCGGTACGGACGGAAGGAGACCACGATGCGCGCACGCGAGCTCGCCGAGCAGTTCCCGGTCGTCAGCCTCACCACCGATGCGCTGACCGCGGCGCGGGCCATGGGCGACCAACGCCACCCGGGGCTGATCGTGTGTGACGACGACGGTCGCCCGCACACGGTGCTCCCCGGCTCGCAGGTGCTCCGATTCCTGCTCCCTGCCTACATCCAGGACGACCCGGCCCTGGCCCGGGTGTACGACGAGCGCAGTTCCGACGAGCTCATGACCAAGCTCTCCGACAAGTCCGTGAAGGACCTGCTGCCCACGCGTCAGGACCGCGACGAGCTTCCGGTGGTGGACCCCGACGCGACGACCCTGGAGGTCGCTGCGGTCATGGTGCAGATGCGCAGCCCGATCGTGGCCGTGGTCGACGAGTCCGGACAGCTGCTCGGCGCGGTGACCCTCAGCCGCCTGTTCGAGGTGCTCTTCCCGGGGGAGCCGTCCGCCGGATGACCACAGTCCTCGTCCTCGTCATCTTCGTCGGTGCGTACGTCCTGATCGCGACCGAACGCATCCACCGCGTCGCAGCCGCGCTCGGCGGCGCTGCCGCGATGGTCCTCATCGGCGTGGTCAACGCCCAGGTGGCGTTCTTCAGCGACCGCACCGGGGTGGACTGGAACGTCATCTTCCTGCTGCTCGGCATGATGGTGATCGTCGGCGTGCTGCGCCAGACGGGCGTCTTCGAGTACGTCGCGATCTGGTCGGCCAAGCGGGCCCGCGGCCGACCGTTCCTGGTCATGGTCATGCTCATCCTGCTCACCGCCGTCGCGTCCGCGCTGCTCGACAACGTGACCACGGTGCTGCTCGTCGCACCCGTCACCCTGCTGGTGTGCGAGCAGATCCAGGCACCGCCGATCCCGTTCCTGATCGCGGAGGCGATGGCCTCCAACATCGGCGGCACCGCCACGCTCATCGGCGACCCACCGAACATCATCATCGCGTCGAAGTCCGACCTCACGTTCAACGACTTCCTGGTCAACCTCGGACCCGTGATCGTGCTGCTCGTGCTCGTCTTCATCGGCATGTGCCGGGTGATGTTCCGCTCCGCGTTCACATACCACCCGGAGTCGGTCGCCGCGCTCATGGCACTCGACGAGCGCGAGGCAATCAAGGACGGTCCGCTGCTGGTCAAGTCCGGCGTGGTCCTGACCGCCGTCCTCGTCGGCTTCGTCAGCCACTCTCTCCTGGACATCGAGCCGTCCATGATCGCCCTGCTGGGCGCCGGCGCCCTGGTGGCCATCTCCAAGGTCGACATCGAGGACTGCCTGGCCGACGTGGAGTGGTCGACCCTCGTCTTCTTCATGGGCCTGTTCGTGATGGTCGGCGCACTCGTCGAGGTCGGCGTCGTGCACTCCCTGGCACGCAGCGCCACGGACGCGGTGGACGGGCGCTACTTCCTGGCCTCCACGGTGCTGATCGGAGCGTCCGGGGCGCTGTCGGGGCTCATCGACAACATCCCCTACGTCGCCACCATGGCGCCCCTGGTCCACGACCTGGTGCAGGCAGGCCACGGCGCCGAGGGCGCCGACGCCGCCTGGTGGGCCCTGGCGCTGGGGGCCGACCTCGGCGGGAACGCCACCGCCGTCGGCGCGAGCGCGAACGTCGTCGTGCTCGGGATCGCGGCCCGCTACGGCCACCCGATCAGCTTCTGGACCTTCACGAAGTACGGCCTCGTGGTCGCGTCCACGACGATCCTCATCGCCTGGGGCTACGTCGCCCTGCGCTACTTCGCCCTCGCCTGACACCGGGCCGGCCTGTCCGGAGGCTCGGGAGTCTCGGGCGCCCGGGGGCCGCCGGTTCGGTAGGCTTCTGGACCGATGGCGGTGGGGCTCGCCGACAACCGCAGCGTCGCTGCCAACAGTCCCTGCCTGACGATGAGACGCGATGTCACACAGGTGGGAGACCATGCCCGACGAACTGCCGGCCACCGGCTCGACGCACGTGTCCCCCGATGCCGGGCCGCTCGGACGGCGGCCGGTCGAGCCGGGGCACGGGCCGGTCGACCCGGACGCCGATCTCAGGGAACCCCGGCAGCGTCGGGAGTGGACGGCGCACCGGTGGGTGCTCCCCACCATCGCGGTCGGCGGCATGCTCGGCGCGTCGGCGCGACACGGCCTCGAGCTCGCCTGGCCGGTGCAGGCGGGCGAGATCCCCTGGGCGACCTTCATGACCAACCTCGGCGGCTGCGCCCTGATCGGCCTCCTGATGGTCTACGTCGTCGAGCTCGGCGCCGGCCACCCGCTGCTGCGGCCCTTCGTCGGGGTGGGCGTGCTGGGCGGGTTCACCACCTTCTCGACGTACGCCGTCCAGACGACCGACCTCACGGACGCCCGTGAGCCCGCCCTGGCGCTGGTGTACCTCTTCGGGACCGTTGCGGGCGCCCTGGTCGCGGTGATGCTGGGCATCTTCCTCGGACGCACCGTGCTGGTCCTGCTGCGCCGGGCGGCCCGTCGATCCCGAGCCGGCGCGAGGAGGGGACGCTGATGGCGTTCCTCTTCCTCTGTCTCGGCGCCGCGGTCGGCGCCCCCGCGCGCTACCTGACCGACCGCGCGATCCAGGCTAGGCACGACACCGTGGTGCCGTGGGGGACCATGACAGCCAACGTGGCCGGTTGCCTGATCCTCGGCCTGCTCACCGGCGTGGCCGACGCACACCGGGTCCCGGAGGCGGTCGTGCTCGGCGTCGGCACCGGCTTCTGCGGGGCGCTGACCACGTACAGCACCTTCAGCTACGAGACGTTCCGGCTCTACGAGACCGGAGCTCGCCTCTACGCCACACTCAACGTCGTGATCTCGCTGGTGGCGGGCCTGGCAGCAGCCCTGATCGGGCTGGCCATCGGCTCGGCCCTCTGACCCCGAACCGAGGAACAGCCGATGGAACTGCAGTCCGGACCGGCCCTGCGCCTGACGATCTTCGTCAAGGCCAACGACCGCTGGCACCACCGTCCCCTGTACACCGAGATCGTGCACCGGGCCCACGAGCAGGGGCTCGCCGGCGCGAGCGTGTTCCACGGCATCGAGGGGTTCGGCAGGTCCGAGATGATCCACACCTCCCGCATCCTGGACCTGAGTGACGACCTGCCCTGCTCCATCGTGATCGTCGACGCAGAGCAGCGCATCCGGGACTTCCTCCCCCAGCTCGACGAGCTGGTGACCGAGGGACTCGTGTTCCTCGACCCCGTCGAGGTCGTCAGGTACGCCAGCCGGACCTGAACCAGCACCCTTCGTCACGCACCTGGGGTTCAGCAGCGCCCGCGCGCCCACCCTTCACCGGTCGGCTGCACCCGCACCACCGCTACTACGCCGGTGACTTCTCCGACCGGTCGTATGACACTCGAAGTAGCGCTGAGCGGCACCACCGCAGCGGACCCGACGCGCACGGCTCGTGGAACAGGAGTCAGCGATGACCGAACCCACCACTCCGGTCGCGGGCCAGGCCTCCGCCCCCGATCCTCGCCCCGCACCTCGAGGGCATCTCGGTTGGATCGTGGCCGCCTCGTTGGCGACCGGGGTCCTCGCCGCGCTGCTCCTGGTCGCCGCACCGTTCATCCCGGTCACCGAGAGTGCGATCACCGGCGCGCTCCTGTGTGGGTTCGCGTTCGGTTGGGCGGTGCTGTTCCTGCTCTCGCGCCGTCTCACCGATCAACCCCAACTCTGGGCCGCGATTCCCGCGCTGTTCATGGGGCTGGGCGGGCTGCTGCTGCTCGCTTTCGGCTCACCGATGCGGGAGGTGCTGAGCTGGGCGTGGCCGCCGATGGTCCTGGCCCTGGTGGTCTGGATGGTGATCCGGGTGCGCCGCGACATGCGCGGCCGCGGCGGCCGGGTCCTGCTCTACATCGTCTTCACCATCCTGGCCCTGAGCGCGGTCGGAGGCGGCTGGCAAACGCTGCGCGAAGCCACGGACACCAACCCCTATCTGACGTCCGGTCGTCTCATCGACGTGGGTGGACACCAGCTGCGCCTGGACTGTGTCGGCTCCGGGAGCCCCACCGTCGTCCTCGAACCCGGCGCGGGTGGGACGTCGGCCAGCATGGGGTGGATCGCCCCGGCAGTGGCCGACCAGACCCGGGTGTGCGTCTACGACCGGGCCGGTCGAGGCGGGAGCCAGACCGCCGACGGCCCTCAGGACGGCGCACGGATCGCCACCGACCTGCACACGTTGCTGCACCGGGCGGGCGTCCCCGGGCCCTACGTGCTGGCCGGGCACTCCTTCGGGGGCCTGTACGTGCGGATCTTCGCCGCGCGCTACCCCGACGAGGTCGCCGGGCTGGTCCTCATCGACTCCACCGCCTCGAAAGAGCCGGCCAAGTCCGTCATCCCCTCGACCGACGAGAGCTCCTACGACGTCGTGGGCAGGGCCTCCGTCCTGGTGTCCCTCTCGGCCCGCGTCGGACTGGCGCGCCTGTACGGCGATCTCGCCGGCGGCACCCTCCCGGCCCGGTCCGAAGAGGAGCTGCAGTTCGACACGGCACAGGCGAGCACCGTCCGCAGCACCGCCGAGGAGTACCTGCGAGCCGGCGACTCGAGCCAGGAAGCTGCGTCACTTCGCGACCTCGACGACAGGCCGATGGTCGTGCTGACCGCCGGGGTCGGGCACGACGAAGCCTGGATGGTCGCGCAGGACAAGACGACGACGCTGTCGACCAACAGCGTGCACCGGGTGGTCGACGGCGCCACCCACGAAGGGCTGCTGTCCGAGAAGAAGTACGCCGCCGACACCTCCCAAGCCATCGTCGACGTCGTAACCTCGTTCCGAGACGACCGGCCCCTGAGCAAGTGAGCTCGGTGAGACCGTGGCAGGCCCCTCTGCGATCCCGGAGGGTCAGCACGCGGGCCGTGAGGGGGTGACACTGGTAGGGCGGGTAGGGCTCGAACCCACGACCCAAGGATTATGAGAGCGCTCGGGGCGGTTTCGGCCACGCCCAGATTTCGCGAATCCCGCTCAGAACAAGGGATCCGTGTCCGACGGGGTGCGTTCTGTTCGAGCATATCCCAGCGCTGGTGCGGACTGGTTGCGGACTACGCCAGCGGCATCGGCACTCCCCCGCCGGGACCCCGATAGCCAGCCCGGCCAGGTCTCCGGGCGACGGGTCAAGACTCGAGCTTCGCTCGATCGCGGAGCGACGCATCGCGGTCTTGACGCGTCGTTCGGAGGCCGGACAATTCGATGGCGGGGTCGCGGCCCTTTCCTGCGCGCAGCGGTCGGGGTGCGCGAGGACGGCGCGCCAGCGCCGCCCGCAGCGCGGGGCCCCGGGGAGCGGAGCGCGCCGGCGGAGCCGGCGCTCTTGAACCAGTAAGGAAAGTCGTAACCGATCCGATCGCGACTTCTGTGTCCTCCGTCGGGTGACGTACGACGAATGTCCGCGGCCTCGTGGCGACGCCTTAACGCACGGATCTGCCGATGTGCGGACACACCCGAGCCCGCTTGAAGTTGCCTTGCACCGACACCCCGGCTACGCGTTCAGGCGCGGCTCATAGCGTGAAGCGCTGCCTCCACAGCTGCGTATGGGTGTTCGGCCCGGGTCACGCCGCGGCCCACGATGACGTGACTGGCTCCATCGGCAATTGCCCCGCCGACCGTGCCCGTACGGACGTGATCACGCGTCTGGACGTCCCCGGGCACCGTGGCGCCGGGCACCACGATCAGGGAGTGCGGCGGTGCCAGCGCCCGCATCGCGCGCACCTCACGCGGAGAGGTCACCAACCCATGACAGCCGGCATCGGTCGCCAGACCTGCCAACCGTTCGACCTGTGCATGCACCCCATCGGGCACTCCCACCTCGACCAGGCCTACATCATCGAGCGAGGTGATCACCGTCAACGCCAGGACCTTCAGCTGAGGGGTCGCACGTGCTGCGTCGACCGCAGCGCGCAGCACGGCCGAGCCGGCGCCGGCATGGACGGTCACCATCGAGACGCCGAGGTCCCCACACACCCGTATCGCAGAAGCCACTGAGTGCGGGATCTCGTTCAGCTTCAAGTCCAGGAACACCTTCTTCCCGGCCTCGACCAGAGCGCTGACGACCGCGGGCCCGGCAGCCGTCAGCAGTTCCAGCCCCACCTTGTAAGTGCCCACCAGGTCACCCAGTTGCCGCACGACGTCCAGAGCGGGTTCGCTGCGGTCGAAGTCGAGCGCCACTACTATCTGGCCGCCACTGGTCACGAGCAGCAGACTATCGACGGTCTACCAGCGACATGAGCGTCGGCTCCGCCCGCTATGCCGCGGAGAGTGCGGTCCTGCCGATGACCGTGCGCTCGGCTCGCGGCAGCGACAGGATGTCGGGGTGGTAGCAATGTTGGTCACTCCTGCTTCCGAGTCACCGTGGCGGATCGAGATCGCCCGCTTTGGCGACTGGCTCACGGCTCGCTGGCCCGACCTTCGCAGTGCCTCGAACGGTGAGGGTCAACGCGCTCATCTGTGGGTCTGGCCCGACTCCCACGAGGTCTGGATACCGGGTGAACGCGACTGCGCATGGGTTGAAACGGACCCGGAAAGGACCGGGGCGGTCGCGTCCTGGCTGGCATCCACGACCGACGAGCCGTTGATCCTCTGCGACGAGGGATACGCGCTGGTCATCCCCTTGGACGGGGCTACAGAAGCCGGCATTGCGGCCCGTCCTTGAGACCTAGGGAAGCGTCCGCTTCTGCCGCTGAGTGCGCGCGCCCGCACCGATGATCGGGCGTCGTGCCGGGACGACGACCAGGCAGTCGACGACCAAGCTCGTCGGTGTCACTCATGCACGATTCGGCGCAGGATGATCTCTCCCTCTGGGTCGAGTTCTCCTGTCGGCACGAATCCGAGCCGAGCGTAGAAGCCGGCCGGACCACCATCGCCGGGAACATGGCTGGTGAGTAGCTCGGTGGCGCCTTGGCCGCGCACCAGCTCCACGATCTGTTGAACGACCTCCTGGCCGTAGCCCTTACCTTGATGCCGGTGGTCGATCAGCAGCTTCCAGAGGAACCAAGGGCCGATGATGTCGGGTGGCTGAGGCTCGACGTTCCAGCTCAGCATCACGAACCCGACGGGTTGGCCGTCGGCGTAGACGGCTCGGATCCATGGGTTGCCCTGTGGATTCTCGGCAGCTTCCGTCAGGGAGTCGGTCACCGTGCTTACGAACCGTTCCTGATCGGGTGTGGTACGCAGCGCGAGGACAGAGTCGACGTTGTCCTCGGTGACCTCCCGCAGAGTGATCGTCACCGCAACGACACTAGCGGCGCGACTTGCCGTTCCCGGCCCACGCACTGGTGACCGCTCATGCCGCGTTCTGCGCGGTCGTGCTCGTGCCGATGAGGGGACGGTTCGGCCGCGGCCCAGCGACGGAGCATCTACGCTCCGCCCATGACTGCCGATCTCACCGACCCAACAGCATCCGAGCCGCCGCCGTTGTCGGCCGACCGCTGGGCTGCTCGGATCGGCTGGGCTCGAATGACTGGTCTGGCCTTGGCCTTCATAGGTGCCGCGAGCGGACTGATGATGGCCGTGGGCAGGCAGGAGACCAGCTGCCCCCCGGGCAAGATGTTCAAGAACATCACCTGCCAGGCGCACCTTCAGGTTCCCGAAGGTCTCGCTATCGCAGCAATCTCACTGCTGCTCGGCATCCTGATCGTCTTGGCGGCGTGGATCGCGACGGCACTGCTGGTGGTCAGCACTCGCCAACGCTGAACCGTCCACTCGTGCCGCGTTGTGCGCGGTCCTGCCGTTGAGCGGGAGATTCGCGCGACGGTGGCGGGTCCCGTCCACATCGGAGGTTAATGTCGCCGGGTGTCCCGAGAGTCCATGAGCGTTTGGCGTCTTGAGTTCCCGCAACCTTCTGGTTGGCGCATCGATTGGCTGGGGCCGTACACCTCGCATTGGCTTACAGCCGAGGCGGAGGAGATCGTTCGGTATATGGAGGCCGAGCACTGCGTCACGCACCCGCACCCGCGCGATCCCAGCATCTTCGAGTCGTACCCCGGTGATGACCGACTCTTCTGTGGGTGTGCATCCCGCCCGCTTCTGGAGCGGTGGTTCGGCGATTACCTTCCCCGACTGCTCGAACAGGGCGGGTACATCACGCACTACTCGGTGCCCATGGATGCCGTCGTGGAAGACTCGCCCGAGCAGGTCCTGTTCATCACTCGTAGGGCCACCGTTGTGGAGCGCTCGGGCCACAAAGCGCCCACGCCGCTGATCCGCAGCAGCGCGGGGTCGCGCACGTCGATCATCGCTGCCAGCGATGGGAAGTACGACTTCCGGGCCGAGTCCGGGACGCCCAGCTCGTTGCCCCACTGAAGTCAGACCGCGCTCGCCAGCGAGCATCCGGTCATGCCGCGGGTAGTGCATCAGGTGGATGTGCGAGCTGCTCGGCAGGCTGCAGTGAAGACTGGCTCCCATGACGCAGAACCGGGACTTGGTCGATCTGGAACTCACCGATGAGGAACGCCGCATGTTGTTCTACGGACTCGTTGACTGGGGCGGGCCTGCTAGGTGCACGGAGGCCCTTGCTATTGCGCTCGGCTTCGAAGGGCTGGAGAACCTGGACCGGGAGGGACATCGCATCGCGCAGGAGATCTACGACGGGCGCCCGGTGTCGCTACGTGACTGGACCCGAGCCCTGCTCTCGGCCGAGATCGTCTACGCCAGCGATGTCATAGGGACGGGCACTGAGTGGGGAGTGATCCAAGGCGGTGACGATGCGCACTGGCTTGGAGTTCTCCGCGCCCTTCAGCGCAAAGTCCCCGCCTCAAGACGATATCTACCCGTGTAGAGCACGCTCATCCGCGCGCTTCGCAAGTTGCCAGCGGGCTCACGGGGCTACCAGGACGAAGAAGAGGAAGCAGACGAAGGCGGTGCGGTCGCCAAGGTCAGGCGGCAGGAGGTCTTCGGGTGTCTCGGGAGACCACGGGGGCTCGCTCACGACCTCGATCCGGAAGCCTGCTGCAGTGAATGCATCCGTCATCGCGTGCAGTGGACGGTGCCAGTAAGTCAGGACTGCGCTTTGGCCGTCGAAGTCGAACTCCTCGGAGTACTGCGTCCTTGCAAAGTAGTCGCGGTCCTGGTAGTTGAACATGTAGGCCGCCGGGTGAGGTACCGAGATCACCAGGCGCCCTCCTGGTCGCAGGATCCGGCGCAGCTCCGTCAGCGGCGCGTCCCAGTCCTCCAGGTAGTGCAGGGCAAGCGAGGAGACGATGACGTCGAAGGTTTGGTCGTCGTACGGCAGCGGCTTTCCGAGGTCTGCGACCAACAACTCGGTCTCCTCGCCGAGGCGTTCCCGAGCCAAATCGACCATCGCGGGGCTGAGGTCGAAACCACGCACGATGGCGCCTCGATCCCTCAGGTCGACGCACAAGGGGCCCGATCCACATCCAGCGTCAAGAACTTCACGGCCGGTCACGTCGCCGGCGAGGTCGACCATCGCCGGTCGGCAGTACCAAGCGTTCAGAAGGCTTGTCTCGTTTGCCGCGGAGTAGGCCCTGGCGAAGGTGTCGTAGTCGGTCACGTGAGTCACTTCCGGTGAGCGGACACGGGCGTTGAGCATGACAGACGTCGGGCAGCCTCTGACGCCCGGACATGCCGCTGAGCGGTTGATGGGCGGGGCCGCATGGCATTCTGCGCGTGTGACCGCCCAAGAGGCTCTGAAGGCCGCACTTCGCGACCACCTTGGTCCCGCTGCTCGCCGCCAGGGGTACAAGGGATCGTCTCCGAACTGGCGCAAGTCCTCGACAGTTGGTGACTGGGCCGTCGTAAACGTGCAGTCCTCGTCCTTCAGCAGCGCCGACCATCTGAGGTGCGTCGTTAACCTAGCCTTCGCGCCCGAGCCGTGGTTGAGGTGGGAGGCGGAGAAACTGGGAGCCGGAATGCCCAAGTCCGTGTCGGAGTCGCTCGGGTTGTACAGGCAACGACTGCATCCGGAGGGCACTCCGGAAAGCACCGACGGCTGGTGGGACGTCACTAATGAGGAGACAGCCCACCTGGTGGTGGCGGACATGATCGCGCAACTGGACCGGGCTGGCTGGCCCGTCCTGGAGAGCATGTTCTCTCGGGAGGCGATGATGAGCCGCTTGCAGGATGGGGACCTCGGCATGATGAAGCGATCCAACTTCGGGGTTTTCTTCGCCCGCGCCGAGGCGCTTCTCCTTATGGATGGTGGACCGTCCGACGCACTGGAGTCACAACTCGCCTACGCGCTCGACAACGTCATGCCGACGCAGCGAGACCACGCCGAGCAATTCGACTCGTGGGTTCGTGCGCAGGCAGCCAAAGCGGTGATTTGAACCGACCGCTCATGCCGCAGTCCGCGCGGTCGATGTGCAAGACGCACGGGACCCGATCGCGGCTGAGGGTGCGGCCGCTCGATCAAGGAGCCGGGGTAAGCGTCATGATCGGCTCACCGGAACTGGACTCGAAGACGGCGGTCCCATCGTCGTGGAAGCTCACGTGGTCCACATCGGGTAGCAGGTAGTCGTAGTCGACCTCGTTGTCCCCGCACCCGACGCCGGCACGCGGTCCGCCTGGGTCCGCTTCGAAGTCACCCGAGCTGGCGTCCGCCGAGTAGCTGACGTCCAAGGTGTTGCAGCCGTCGGACGCCTGCCATGTCCCGTCCACCATGCGTTACGACCGTGCTCGCCAGAACCTGGACCGGCATCCCAACTACGTCCTGGCGGCGTACATGGCCTCAGGAACCTGAGCGCTGCACGTGAACTCAATGCGGCAGATCCGCGCGCGTCCACACGCACGCTATGCGGCGGATCCGTGCGCCCGCAGGGCAAGCCATCTGGGGCAGGACCGGCTCGGCGGTTCGGCCGGTGCCATAATCCGGCTGTGACTCGGAGCCGGGCCGGTACTTCGACACTGCTGGCGGCCGCATTCAGCCTCTCCGCTTGCGGACCCGGCACGACGGCAACCGATGGGCACCCAGCAGCGCTGCCGCAGCCCCCGAGTGGTGCTGCGGTCTCTCTGGTGACCGACACCAGCGCTCGCGGCCACGTGGCCATCGGGTGCGCGCTCGAGCGAGGCATCGACCACGCAGACGACCTGACGCGCCACTACGTCGATGCCGGATCACATGAGCTGTTCCGCGCAGCGCTTGAAGCCAGGAAGGGCTACGTCGTCGCGGCACAGCTCTGGAACGCCAGTGACGCAGTGACGTCGCAACGCACCCACGGGGCGCGCTCCGGGCTGCTCGAGATCTGCTCGACCGCTGGCTTCAACGACAGGGCAGGCCTACCGGAGCTGCGCTCCTACGCGTGCAGCCTCAACGCCGACTTGATCAGGGAGCGTCCACACGTCAGCTCGTTCCAGCCTGAGACCACACAGGCGAAACCGGGAGATCCGCGGCGCACGGACGCGTCGTTCATCGCCGCGGCCTACCTGCTGCTCTCCATCAAGGATGGTCCCGAATGGCTCGACGCGGGCAGCCCCGGCCCAGCCCTGGACAGCGGCAACGACGCGGAATACCGGGCCGCCCTCCGGCACTTCGCCGCACTGTGCGACAAGGCATGACACCGACTTCCCAGACCACTACATCGCATCTCTCAAGGAATGCCTCGCCGAGGTGGTAGCACGCTCTGTGGTGATTCATCGGCACGACGGAAGCACGTTGGAGTCAGCAGCAGCGTCGACCGCGCACTGAGCTGAGCTCCGCTCGGATCGCGGCATGAGCGTGCGTGTCGTCAGACCCTGCCTTGACCATGAGTCAGAGCGTCTGTGTGAGGGTTGGCCCGTGTTTAGGAAGCAACCACCGATCACGGCCTTCGTCGCCGCAGCGCTCGACGCTGCGTTCGAGCAGAGCCCCTTTGATGCGGGCCATACCGGAGAGCGGTGGCATGGGGCTGCGGATCCCTCGGAGCAATCCTGGCCGTCGGGGCCCGGAGACGTCCTTTGGTGTGCGTCATATGACGAGCTGCAGAGCGCGCATCCGGGCTTGCCCCAGTCTCATGACCAGGAGAACGAGCCTGTCCGCTGCGTTGACTTCAAGTTGGAGTTCGATCAGCGGGGGACGCTGGTTCTCGCGGATCTCGAGGACTACAGCTTGGCCGAGACGTTTCGGATGCTCGGTATGGATCACGAGGCTGAGGTGGCCGCCGGCTTGATTGGTGGTACCGCCAAGGACGTCTGCCAGGTGCTCAGCAGCCTCATCGCGACACTCCTTGAGCGAACCACTTGATACATCCGCTTGAGCGCAAAACGGCATGATCGGGCACCCGCAGCGTCGCACCGCCAGGATTTGCTGGTGGCTGCCGCCCAGGCTCGCGCCTCAGCAACCGGCCTCGTGAAGCCACGCCGCAACGCGTCGGAAACCACTCACCGACGGCTGTCGGGCCGGTAGGTTGCGGCTCGACCTCACGAGAAATCGGAGCCCACGTTGCCCTCTGCAGATGACTACACCTGGCTTGAAGACTCACTCCTCGGCGAGGCTGCCTGCCTCACTGTCGTCCTCGGCAAGAGCCGAGAATCCGTCCTCGCAGATTTCGGAGCGGATGCTCAGGTAGTCGTTCCGATTGATGATGCGTACGGGAATGGCGTCTCCCTCGTGGACATCCCCGATGGCGTGATCGCCATTGAGTACAACGGTTTCCAGGGAGCCCAGCCCGAGGTACTCCGGGCGCTCTCCGTCGACGGCTCGGCTTCCAGCATGTTCTGGAACGTCAACGACGACAACGCCTTCTCGTGCGCCCGCGGCGGACAACTCGTGGCCACTGTGGACATGTACGACGCGGAGGACCCGGGAGAGGTCGATCTCCCGGATGACCTCCGGCTCTTGTTTGAACTGGGCGCCGACGAGGACGCCGACCTGCATGCGATCGGTCTTGCCATGGTTGAGCAATTCACGGGAGTCAAGATCACAGCGGTCCATGTCGAGAACGCTGAGGTCGCGCACCCGATCGAGAACGTGTAAGTCCTCGCCCGCCGGAGCACTCTCATCGGCACGGCCCGTGCGGATGTCCGGACGGCCGCGGTGACCCGCCTGAGCAGTGACGGCGCGACCGACTGTCCGCACGGTCACGACCGTGGAGTCTCCGGCGCACCAGGTACGCCGCAGACTCCACGATCTGCAGCGGCGTCCGCACATGCCCGCTCATCGGCATGTTCGGGCGCTTCGGGAGCGACCTCTTCGGGCTCCCGGCCCGCCTCCCTGATCGTCGGGTTGGGCCGACTGTCCACAGATTGGCGCCGGTGCGTCGTTGCCCCTGACGGGTTGTCGACGCCGTGTGTCATGCTCTTTCGCAGCGGACAACTTCACACAAAATGATGGGGCAATTCCCCGGGGGTCGGCTCCCCACCCTGGCCAGAGGCCGCACACAGAAACGCCGCAGCAAACACACGAACTGACGTAACACCGTCCGCGAAGTCCTTGGTTTGTCGTGTCTCGGCGCTGCGGCGGTCCCCTTCGTCGAGACCCCTTTGTTCTCCGAGCTGGACCGTGGACCTCCCGAACCGGGTGTGCCGCGCGGCAGGGACCGCACTAGCCGCGCGGCACACCCACCTCGGGGTGGTGAGACCGGTGAGCGACCAGACCCGCGCAGCCGTCACGACCACCCGGCCTGCCCCGGTCCCGGACGGGTTCCCCGGGCACCGCGAGCACGCACCCCTGGACCTCCCGCCGCTGACCCCGCGGCTCGAGGAACAGCTGTGCGACCTGCTCGTCTCCCGCGACTTCGACGCCTGGTCCGAGGCCCTGGCCCGGGTCGGGAACTGCGCCCACCCGGTCAAGCTGCACGGCCACTCCCAGCGCATCGACACCCGCACCGGCGAGATCCTCAGCAGCTACTCCAGCGCCTTTGAGCCCTTGGGCGTGACGCACGGTTGGTGCGGGAACCGGCGGGCCTCGGTGTGCCCGTCCTGCTCCCGCCGCTACGCCGCGGACACCTTCCACCTGATCCGCGCCGGGGTCGCCGGCGGCAAGACCGTCCCCGAGACCGTCGCGGACAACCCGCTGGTCTTCGCCACCCTCACCGCCCCCTCCTTCGGGCACGTCCACGGCCACCGCAACGGGCGCGCGTGCCGGCCCCGGATCCGGGGCCCGCGGCGGTGTGAGCACGGCCGGCCCACCACCTGCGGGGTCCGGCACGACCAGGAGGACGCGCTGCTCGGGCAGCCGCTGTGCGGCGACTGCTACGACTACGCCTCCCACCTGGTCTGGCAGTGGTGGGTCCCGCAGCTGTGGAAGCGGTTCACCATCGGCCTGCGCCGCCTGGTCGCCAAGACCCTCGGGATCCCCGCGACCCGCCTCGACGAGATCGCCACCGTGCAGTACGCCAAGGTCGCCGAGTACCAGCTGCGCGGCCTGGTCCACTTCCACGCGCTGATCCGGCTCGACGGCCCCAAGACCCCCGACGGGTTCGCCCCCGCACCAGCCAGCCTCGACGCCGCCGTGCTCGCCGACCTGGTCCGACAGGCCGCCGCCGGCGTGCGGCTCACCGTGCCCGGTGTCGACGCCGACGACCCCGCCCGGACCCTGGCGTTCGGGGCCCAGCTCGACACCCGCCCGGTCCGGCTCAGCCGGCGCACCGACGACCCCGACCGGACCCTGACCCCCGGGCAGGTCGCCGGCTACCTGGCCAAGTACGCCACCAAGTCCGCCACCGACACCGGCGACAGCGACAGCCCCCACCACCGGCGCATCCGCGGCACCGCCCGCCACCTGGCCGACCGCGCCGCCGCACAAGACGGTGTCCCGGCCGCCGAGGCGCCGTACGCCAAGCTCGGCGACTGGGTCCACATGCTCGGCTTCCGCGGCCACTTCGGCACCAAGTCGCGGCGCTACTCGATCACCCTGACCGCGCTGCGCCGCGCCCGCCAACGCGCCCAGGCCCTCATCGCCCAGCACCGCGCCGAGGGCCGGCCGCTCGACCTGGCCGCCCTCGAGACCGACCTCCTCGCCGACGAGCAGGAGGAGACCACCCTCGTCCTCGGCCACTGGACCTACGTCGGCACGGGCTGGAACACCGATGCCCAGACCGTCCTCGCCAACGCGGCGGCCGCACGCGCCCGCGAGCACGACCAGTGGAAGGCCCAGCGCAGAAGGGAGAGGACGGCATGACAACTACTCGAGAGGAAGACGATGAGAAGGCAGCAGAAGGCTGAGGCGCCGCGACAGATGCCGCCGCGGCTGTGGACGGTCAACGAGACCGCGGAGTTCCTGGGCATCCCGGTGTCGACGCTCTACTACTGGAGCTACCGCGGCGAGGGCGGACCGCGCATCCTGCGGATCGGGAGGTCGCTCCGGTACAACCCGTACGCCGTGGCCGAGTGGGCCCAGTCGGGAGCGGCCTGAGATGGGCAACATCCAGAAGCGACCGAGCGGACAGTGGCGGGCGCGGTACCGGGATCCCTTCGGCAAGGAGCACGCACGGCACTTCCGTCGCCGGCTGGATGCCGAACGCTGGCTGGCGTCGGTGGAGAACGCGAAGCATCGAGGTGAGTGGATCGACCCGGCGCTGTCGCGGATCACGGTCGGCGAGTGGGCTCAGAGATGGCTGGCCGCCCAGGTGCAGCTCAAGCAGCTGACCCGGGAGCGGTACCGGAACATCCTGCGCGTGCAGATCCTGCCGCACTGGGAGCGGCTGCGGCTGGCCGAGGTGACGCATGCCGACGTCGTGGCATGGGTGGCGGCGTTGCAGGCCGACGGGTACGCGACGGGGACGATCCGGCAGACCCATCGGGTCCTCTCGCTGATGCTGACGCTGGCCGTGCGGGACCGACGGCTGTCGTACAACCCGGCCGAGGCGTCCGGCTCCCCCGCGTCACCCGCCAAGGAGCCGGTGTTCCTCTCCCACGGGCAGGTCGACCGGCTCGCAGCTGCCTGCCGGGCTACGAGCTCTTTATCAGGTTGCTTGCCTACACAGGACTGCGCTGGGGCGAGGCCACCGCGCTCCAGGTCAAGCGTGTCGACCTGATGCGGCGTCGTCTCGAAATCGTGCGCAACGCGATCGACCTCGGCCGCGAGATCACCTACGGGACCCCGAAGACCCACCAGCACCGGTCGGTGCCGATCCCTCGGTCGCTGGTCGACGAGCTGGCCGAGCACATGGTCGGGAAGCAGCCCGAGGACCTGGTCTTCGTCTCCTCGCGCGGTGCTCCGCTGCGCAACCACAACTTCCGCAGCCGGGTGTTCGCGCCCGCGGCCGTCGCGATCGGCGTACCGCAGCTGACGCCGCACGACCTGCGGCACACCGCGGCGAGCCTCGCGGTGCAGGCCGGGGCCAACGTCAAGGCGGTCCAGCGGATGCTCGGCCACGCGTCCGCGGCGATGACCCTCGACGTGTACGCCGGCCTGTTCGCCGACGACCTGGACGCGGTGGCGGACCGCCTGGACGAGGCCGCAGCCCGGGCCCGTGCGGACCATGTGCGGACTCAGGCCGGCTCCGCGGACGTGCTTCCGCTCGATCTCGGAGGCGCACATGGCCTCTGACCTGCGGTTCTGCGTGGTAGGGCGGGTGGGGCTCGAACCCACGACCCAAGGATTATGAGTCCTCTGCTCTGACCGACTGAGCTACCGCCCCTGGCGGGCACAACCTACCGAGCCGGCCGGGCGCCGGACGACACCGGTGCGTCGATCTGTGCTCGCAGCGGACCCGGTGCTCGGCCCGGCAGTGGTCGGTCCCGGCCCCACCGTCGGCGCGGTCGCGGCCGGCGCCGGCCCGGAGGTGGTCGTCGCCGGCCCGGCCGACCAGGCGGTCGGAACCGCCCTCCGACCAGAACCGGTTGCCCTGGGCGTCACCGCGGAGGACGTCGTCGCCCGCGCCGGAGACCACGTCGGCGATGTCGATGAGGGTGTCGGTGCCGTTGCGGGCGACCGCCGTACCGGCGAGAAGGTCGAGGTCCACGTCGCCGTAGCCCGGCGCGGTGTAGTCGGCCACGTCGTTGTAGCGGCCCTCGAAGGTGCAGCCATCGCACGACCCGTCGAGCACGTCGTCACCCGGGCCCCCGTCGAAGGTGTCGTTCGCGTAGCCGCCGAACAGGTAGTCGGCTCCCTTGCCGCCGGCGAGGACGTGGTGCCCCTCGTCGCCGAAGAGCCGGTCGTCGCCGGCGCCGCCGTACAGGCGGGCGTTCGCGAAGTCGTCGTAGGCCGCCACGTGGCAGATGGTGTCGTCGCCGGCCAGCCCGTAGACCTCCAGCACCTCCGGGCCGACGATGATGACGTCGTCGCCGTCGGTGCCGGTGACGGTCTGTCCCTGGTTGCTGGTCGTCGACCCGTCGGTGGCGACCTTGCCGTCGCAGATCGGCTCGGCGGTTCCTGCCGACGTGGGCGCGCCGAAGTTGATGAGCCCGACCGCCACGAGCGCGGCGACCGTGCCGGCGACGCGGCCTCCCGAGAGCCCCATGGTCATCTCCCCCGTTCGTCCGAGTGCCCCGCCCACCGTAGTCAGGCAAGCGCCCGGCTGACAGGTACTTCACAGGTTCGGCACCTGTCCGGCTCAGGTCGGCGGCCCACGATGGGACCACCGAGACGAGGAGGCCCCGTGACCGACCAGCAGCAGCCCCACAGCGGTTCCCGCTGGGAGCCCGCACCGTCGGACGCCTCGACGCCACCGCCGCCCGTCCACCCGCCCGTGAACCCGGTGCCCTACGCCGCGACCTCGCCGCGAGCACGCACCCGTCGGGCACGCGGCCGGCGCACGCTGGCCGGCGCCACGATCGGCCTGGTCGCCGCCGGCTCGCTGGGCGGGTTCGCCCTCGGTCAGCTCAACGCCCCTGTGTCGGAGGTCGGGCGGACCGGTCAGGTCGGCACCGGGTTCACCCCGGACCGCCAGGCGCCGCCGGCACCGCCGGCCGGTGACGACGACGGGGGCGTGCCCCCGGGCGGCACCGACCACGGCAGCGTCGAGGGCACCGACACGGCCTACCACTCATGACGGCCGCCACCGACAGCTTGGCCCGCGCCGTGCCGCCTGGAGTGCCCGGTGCACGGCACCCCTGATTCCGCCGGGCGCGCGTCGACGCGGGCGTCCGGACCGGCGCGGGCGTGGCGCTGTGGCTGAGCCTGCTGGTGGTGACCTACTGGTGGACCGCGGCCGGCGGGATCCAGGACCTCGGCGGCTGGGCCTCCGGTCTGACGTCGCTGGGCCGGCTCACCGGCCTGGTGGCCTCCGACCTGCTGCTCGCGCAGGTGCTGCTGATGGCCCGGCTGCCGTTGCTGGAGCGCGCGTTCGGACAGGACCGGCTCGCACACCAGCACCGGATCGTCGGCTTCACGTCGTTCAACCTGATGCTCGCCCACGTCGGCCTGATCACCTGGGGGTACGCCGCGGGCAGCCTTGCCGCGACGCCGGGCACCTTGTGGAACCTCACCACGACCTACCCGGGCATGCTGCTCGCGGTGGCCGGCACCCTGCTCCTGCTGCTCGTGGTCGCCACCAGCGTCCGCGCCGCGCGAGCCCGGCTGCGCTACGAGTCCTGGCACCTGCTGCACCTCTACGGCTACCTCGGCGTCGGACTGGCACTCCCCCACCAGCTGTGGACCGGGCAGGAGTTCCTGACCTCGCCGGCGGCGACCGCCTACTGGTGGACCGCGTGGGCGCTCACCGCGGCGGCCGTGCTGGTCTGGCGGGTCGGCCTGCCCCTGTGGCGCAGCGCGCGGCACGGCCTGCACGTGACGTCGGTGGTGCGCGAGGCCCCCGGCATCGTGTCGGTGTACGTCGCCGGCCGCGGCCTGCACCGGCTGCCGGTCGAGCCGGGGCAGTTCCTCTCCTGGCGCTTCCTGGGCCGCGAGGGGTGGACCCGGGCGAACCCGTACTCCCTGTCGGCAGCGCCCGACGGGCGCAGCCTGCGGATCACGGTCAAGGAAGCGGGCGACGGCAGCGCGGAGGCGGCGTACCTGCGCCCGGGCACGAAGGTGCTGGTGGAGGGCCCCTACGGCCGGCTCAGCCCGCGAGCCCGCCAACGGCACCGGGTCGCGCTGATCGGCTCCGGGGTCGGGGTGACCCCGTTGCGCGCCCTGGCCGAAGGCCTCGACTACGCACCCGGGGACGCGGTGCTCGTGCAGCGGTTCCGGAGCCACCCGCTCTTCGTGCGCGAGCTGGCGGTGCTGGAGCGGGAGCGCGGCCTCCAGACGCTCTACCTGCCCGGCCGGCGGCGGGCCTCCGACTCCTGGCTCGGTGACGGTGTCGGCACCGCGGACGACGTGACCGCACTGACCTGGTGGATCCCCGACATCGCCCAGCGCGACGTCTACGTCTGTGGCCCATCGGAGTGGACCGCCAGCGTCCGCCGCGCCTGCGCGGCCGCAGGCCTCCCGCCCGAGCACTTCCACGTCGAATCCTTCCGGTGGTGACCCGATGAAGCGCAACGTCCTGTGGCTGCTCAGCACGATCACGGTGGTCGTCCTGCTGTTCGGCTACCACACGTCCACCTCCGGGGCGCTGAGCGCCGGCAGCGGCACCGTGGTCGGCTCCCCGACCCAGCCCGGGCGGGCCTCGGCAGCCTCCGGGCAGGGCGGGTCGGGCTCCGGCGGCGGGGGTGGGGACGGCGGCAACCAGGCCGACGGCTCGGGCAGCGGCTCGGGCAGCGGCGGCTCGACGGCCACCACGTCGACGGCCGTCACCGGCGGCGTCGCGCAGACCCAGTGGGGCCCGGTGCAGGTGCAGCTGACCACGAAGGGCAGCACGATCACCGACGTGGCGATGCTGCAGTACCCCAGCGGCAACCCGCAGGACGACCAGATCAACTCCTACGCCCTGCCGATCCTGATCCAGGAGACCCTCGACGCGCAGAGCGCCCAGATCGACATGGTCAGTGGCGCCACCGTCACCAGCGTCGGCTACGTCCAGTCGCTGCAGAGTGCCCTGGACCAGGCCGGCCTGTGAGGACGGGAGTAGCCCGGTGAGCGAGCAGCTGCAGCGCTACGTCGAGCACGTCATGGGGATGCCGATCAGCCTCGCTCTGCGCGGCCGGCACGCCGCCGACCTGGACGGTCGGGACGCCTGGGCAGAGGCTCTGGCGGCGCTGCGCGACGTGGACCGGGTGTTCAGCTCCTACCGACAGGACTCGGTGGTCTCCCGGCTCGGCCGCGGCGAGATCGACCTCGCCGACTGCCCGACGGAGGTGATCGAGGTGCTCGACCTCGGCGCCCGTGCTGAGCGCGAGTCGGGCGGCGCCTTCCGGGTGCGCCTGCCCGCCCGCGACGGCCGCACCCGGCTCGACCCCAGCGGCGTGGTCAAGGGCTGGGCGGTCGAGCGGGCGGCCCGCCCGCTGCGCGCGCTCGAGGCCACCGACTTCTGCCTCTCCGCCGGCGGGGACATGGTCTGCCGGACCATCGACCCCGGGGCGGCCCCGTGGCGGATCGGGATCGAGGACCCGCACGACCCCACCCGGGTGCTCGCGGTCGTCCCCGTCCACAACGGCGCGGTGGCCACGTCCGGGACCGCCCACCGCGGCAGCCACCTGCTCGACGGCCGGACCGGCCGGCCGCCGGAGGGCGTGGCCTCGGTGACGGTGGTCGCCGAGAGCCTCACCTGGGCCGACATCGACGCCACTGCGGCCTACGCCCTCGGCCCCGACGCCGCCCGCTGGCTGCGCACCCGGCCGGGCCGCCGCGGGCTGGTCGTCGGCACCGACGGGAGCACCACGCTGGTGACCGACGACCTAGTGTCGGACCCATGGGACGCATCCGGGTCGGCATCTCCGGCTGGACCTACCCCGGCTGGCGCGGCGACTTCTACCCGCGCGGCCTCGCGCAGCGCCTCGAGCTGGGCTACGCCGCCGAGCGGTTGACCTCGATCGAGATCAACGGCTCGTTCTACTCCCTCCAGCGCCCCACGTCGTACGCCGCGTGGCGCGACCAGACGCCCGACGACTTCGTGTTCGCGGTCAAGGGCGGCCGGTTCATCACGCACATGAAGAAGCTGCGCGGCGTGGAGACGGCGCTGGCCAACTTCTTCGCCTCGGGCGTGCTCGGGCTCGGGCCCAAGCTGGGGCCGGTGCTGTGGCAGCTGCCGGAGAACCTGCCCTTCGACGCCGACCGGGTGGCCGACTTCCTGGCCCGGCTCCCCCGGACCACCACCGAGGCGGCGCGGCTCGCCGCCGAGCACGACGCCAAGGTGCCCGAGGACCGCGCGCTCACCACCGCCGCCGAGGAGCGGCCGCTGCGGCACGCGCTGGAGTTCCGCAGCCCGACCTTCTGCACCCCCGAGGCCTTCGCGCTGCTCCGGGAGCACGACGCCGCCTGCGTCCTCGCCGACACGGCGGGCCGGTGGCCGAAGGTCGAGGAGGACACCAGCGACTTCCGCTACGTCCGGCTGCACGGCGACAAGGAGCTCTACGCCAGCGGCTACACCGCCGCAGCCCTCGACGACTGGGCGCGCAGGTGCCGGGCGTGGGCTCGCCACCAGGACGTGTACGTCTACTTCGACAACGACGCCAAGGGGTTCGCACCCCACGACGCGATGGCGCTCATCGAACGGGTCGCCTGAGCGAGCCTCAGTCCTCGGCGCGCAGCGAGTCGACGACCAGCGCGAGCGCGTTCAGGCCGGCCCACCCCAGCGTGACCGCCAGCACCTTCTGCCGCACCTCGTCGTCGGTCTTCGTCGAGAGCAGCGCCGCGTCCCCGAGGTCCATCGCGATCCGGAGCAGCATCGCCGCCCGGACCGTCCTGGGTGACCGCCCGAAGATCCCCAGCGCGCTGATCGCCAGGTCCCGCACGCCGTAGGTCTCGGCGAGCAGCTCGAGCCCGGGCCGGTCCTCCTTGTCGGCCTGCAACGCGTCGGGCAGGTGGGCGGGGTTCACCAGGGCGAACACCCCGTAGCCCGCGGTCGCGGTGGACATCATCCGGCTCAGTCGGTAGCTCATGACTGCCACGCTAGGAGGTCGCTCCCAACCCGGGCTCACCCCGGAGGTGCCCCACGGGTGGATCGCGCAGCAGCGCGGCCAGCGAGGTGGCCGCGCTGTTGCCCCACTCCTCGAGCTCGCCGGGGTCCATCGGCGCCGTGCACCGCACCCACGTCTCGGTGCGGCCGAGCCGGGCCAGCCGCAGCGCGGCGGGCAGGGCGGCGCGCAGGTCCGCGGGGTCGGCCAGGTCGCTCCACACCTCCAGGGCGGCGTCGGCCACCCGCCACAGCCGGGCGTCGTCCGGCCGGGCGTCGAGTCGGAAGGCCAGCAGGTCCAGCGGGATCAGCAGCGCCGCCAGCGGCTCCATCAGCATCGCGTCCGCGAAGTCGAAGAAGCGCAGCTCCCCGTCGGTGTCGACGACGTTGTTGCCGTGCAGGTCGTTGTGGACCAGTGTCGTCGGCAGTCCCGACGCGGCGACCTCCTCGGCCCACCGCGCCACCGTCGGCAGGTGCGCGTGGAGCCGGTCGCGGTCCGGCACGGGCAGCCCGCGGACGTCCCCGGGCGGCAGCGTCGCGAACGCGGCCAGCAGCTGCTCGACGTAGGTCACCGCGTCGCCGGGCGCCAGCGTGGTCAGGCCCGCGGCGGCCAGCCGGTCGGCGTACGGCGCCACCTCGCGCTTGAGGCGGGCGCCGGCCTGCGCCACCCGGCACCAGCTGTCGATGTCGTCGGTGGCTGCGCCGAGCACCGGGCCCCGGTCGGGGGTCATCAGCAGGCCGCGGTCGAGGTCGACCGCGGTGAGGGGTACGACGTGGTGCGGCGCGAGCGCGTTGAGCTCGACCAGCAGCGCAGCCTCGTAGGCCTGGGTCGCGCAGTTCTGCTTGGCGAAGTGGACGCCGGTGGGCGTCTCCGCCCGCCAGACGGTGGCCCAGGGACGGATCTTCACCGGCTCCAGGGACACCGGCGGCCCCGTGGCCTCCTCGACCCAGGCGGCCAGCTCGGCACGGAACGCCGCGCCCCTCCACCGCTCGCTGCTCGAGGGCAGCCGCCCGAGGCGCGCGAAGCCGGTCAGGACGGGTCCTCGCGCTGCATCTCGTGCAGGACCTCGGCCCGGCGGTACCCGATGGCCACGTTGGTGCGGTACATCGCGTGGTTCTCGCGGTCGCTCCACGTGTGCAGCATCCGCCGGTCGGGGTGCTCGCGGCCGAGCACCTCCAGGGTCGCCAGCTTGAGGCGCAGCCCGAGCCGGTGGCCCCGGTGGTCGGGCATCACCAGCGTGTCGTCCTGGAGCGCCTCGTGGTCGTCGTGGGCGAGGAAGACCACCGAGTAGCCGGCCATCTCCCCGTCCTCCCGGCGCCGGGCCGCGGCGACGATGCGGTGGTAGGCCCGGCGGGTGCGCTCCTCCGAGCTGCGCAGCCGCTCCTCGTCGATGACCGGCGGCTCGTAGGCCACCTCGCCGACGGGGACGTCGCGCCCCATCTGGGTGCGCATCGCGCAGAACGCCGCAACGTGCTCGTCGGGGCACCGGTCGCGCCAGATGACGATCTCGTACGCCGTGACGGCCGGCGGCGGCGGGAGGCCGGCCGGGTCGACCGGGAGAGGCAGCACGAGGTGCTCCTCCTGGTGGACGCTGCCGAACCCGAGCGCGCGAGCGAACGCCATCCCGGCCGGGTCGTCGTTCCCGTCAGCGACGAGCAGCTCCCCCACGACCGTGGACCTGCCGGCGGCCCGCCGGATCTCCTCGGCGGCGTCGTGGAGGGCGCGCCCGATCCCGCGGCGGCGGTGGTCGGGGTGCACGTGGATCGCGAGCTCGGCCAGGTGCAGGTTGTCCTGCGTGGTCAGCTCGACCTCGGCGACCCCGACGGTCGCGCCGCCCTCGACGGCCGCCAGCAGCGGCCGGTCGACGTACGGGCTGGGGTGGCGCACCGCCGTCGCCAGCGCGGCGTACGTCCGGGACAGCGCCTGCGGCCGGTCGGCGCGGATCGAGGCCTGCTCGACCCCGAACCACGCCCGCAGGGCCGCGTCGTCGTGGGGGTCGATGCGCGCGATGTCGGCCATGCCGACCACCCAACCGCGCCGTAGGTGTGTCGGCAACGCGGTTTCGGGTGCATGCTCGGACCATGACGGACATGCCCCAGGTGGAACCGCTCGAGAAGCTGCCCGAGGACTGGTCGCGCGCGCTCTGCGTGGTGGCCCATCCCGACGACATGGAGTTCGGGGCGGCCGCCGCCGTCGCACGCTGGACCGGCCAGGGCAAGGAGGTCGTCTACTGCATGGTGACCAGCGGCGAGGCGGGCATCGACGGGATGGAGCCCGAGGAGTGCCGCCGGGTCCGCGAGGCCGAGCAGGTCGAGTCGGCGAGGATCGTCGGCGTCCCGGTGGTGGAGTTCCTGGGCCAGCCCGACGGCGTGCTGGAGTACGGCGTGCCGCTGCGCCGCGAGATCGCCCACGTCGTGCGCCGGCACCGCCCCGACGTCGTGATCACCGGCAACTTCCGCGAGACCTGGGGCGGGCGCAACCTCAACCAGGCCGACCACATCGCGGTCGGCCGGGCCGTCGTCGACGCGGTCCGCGACGCCGGGAACCGCTGGGTGTTCAACGACCAGCTGACCGACGGGCTCGAGCCGTGGGGCGGGGTGCGTGCGGTGTGGGCCTTCGGCTCACCGAACGCGACGCACGGCGTCGAGACCACCGAGACGTTCGACGCCGGCGTGGCGTCCCTCGAGGCGCACCGCGCCTACATCGACGGCCTCGGCTGGGAGGACTTCGACCCGCGCGAGTTCCTCGAGGGCTTCGCCCGGCAGTCCGGCCAGCGGCTCGGGGTCGCCTTCGCCGCCACCGTCGAGGTGTTCCCGATGGGCTGGGGCGAGTAGCCGGAAGACGCTCTGAAGGCCCCACTGCGCGGCTGCTGTAGCGGTTCTCGGCTCCAGGGCCTCGGATCCCTACGACTCCTCGGCTGCCAGCACCTTCCCCAGCGCACGCGCGATCGTGTCGAGCTCACGGTCACTGAGGTGCCGGGCGTAGTGCTCCTCGATCGCATCGAGGTATGTCGGGGCGGTAGCCCGGAGCCGGTCCCGGCCGGCTCGCGTGATCGCCGCGAAGAACGAGCGCTTGTCGCCGGGGTTGGGTTGCCGCTCGACGAGGCCGGCACGCTCCAGCTCGCTCACGACCCGGCTCACCTGCTCTCGACTGAGCACTGCGTGGCTGCCCAGCTCGACCATCCGGAGCCGTCGCTCGGGCGCGGAGTTCAGGACCAGCAGCACGTCGTACCAAGAGATGGGCATGCCGACCTCTCTGAGTGACCGCGCCAGCTTGGGAACCACCGCCGCATGTACGCGCAACAGCGCCGCCCACGCCGCGACCCGGTCCACCGACTCTTCAGCCATGGCTTCAACTGTGCCACAACAAATGTGCGTGCGCACACACCTTGACAGAGGGCACGAACTCGGTAACTATGTGTGTGCACACGCACATGCATAGGGCTCACGGCCGACCGGGCATCGAGACCGAGCCGGGGCTGACCGGCCCTGCACCATCGACATGAGGAGACAGAGATGACCACCAGCACCGCCGCCACCCGGCTCGTCAACGGAGCAGTGCTGCCGGCACCGGGCAGCTGGGACATCGATCCTGGCCACGCCGACGTCGCATTCACCGGCCGTCACTTGATGGTGAGCAGGGTCCGCGGCCGGTTCACCGACGTGTCGGGCACTGTCCGCATCGCCGATCACCTCCGTGACTCACGCGTGGACGTCGTGATCGGCATGGCCAGCGTCGAGACCGGAAACCCAGCTCGCGACGAACACCTGCGGTCCAACGAGCTGTTCGACGTCGAGCGGTTCCCGCAGGCCACGTTCCACAGCGTCCGCGTCGACTGGGAGGGAACCCGCGGCATCGCGCACGGGGATCTCACCATCCACGGAGTTACCCGCGAAGTACCGCTCGAGGTCTCGTTCCACGGCCACGCACGCGACCCGTGGGGTGGCGATCGCGCCATCTTCTCAGGCGAGACCACGATCAACCGCGAAGAGTTCGGCATCACCTGGAACATGGCCCTCGAGGCGGGCGGCATGCTCGTCAGCAAGGACATCACCATTCACATCGAGATCGAAACCGTACGCAGCAGATGAGCGGTCGGGGGATGCGCGGCGACTCCGCTGCCCCTCCCTCGGTGGATGAAGGACCCTGGCCGTCCGGAGACGCCCCGCGTCGTCCTCGGTGAGTCGCAAGATTCCCGGGCGCTGTAAGACGCACAGGTTCGCGCCGCGCTCACGGAGGAGTCCCCGACGGGAAAGCAGTGGATGCCATCGCGAAACCTGGTCTGGTCCGATCGCCTGCCGCCCGGTGAGATCGCCATGCTCGCTGCCGCGGTGGCATACGGCGTGAGCACGTCCGTGTCGGTGCGGCGGCGAAGGGCGACGCGGAATCTGTTCGCAGGCAGTCTGCTGCCGGGGGTCGCCTACGTCGTGGGTGACCTCGGACTTGCTCGCACGTCGGCATCGTCGGGCAGCCTCCTGCTCACCGTCGAGCCGCTCCTGACCGTCGTCCTCGCGCTCGTGTTCCTGAGGGAGAGAATGCCCCGAGCCGCAGTGGTCGCCCTGATGCTCGGCCTCGGCGGGAGCCTCATCGTCGCCCCTGTGCACTCCCGACAGTGGCTCGGGCTCCGACCCCCTGCTCGGTGACGGCCTGGTCGTCATCTCGGTCCTCGTCGCCTCGGCCTTCCTCATCCTGACCCGCCAGTGGAGCGCGCCGCCCGGTGCCCGAACGGTCCCGGGACACGACGCCCCTCATGTCGACGCTAGGTGGCGAGATGGCCAGCCCGTGAGTCCACCCGCAGCGCTCCGAGCTGTCTGCCCCAGGCGCGTGCGCCGCTGGTCGTCAGGGACCAGGCGGCTCGTCGGGGTCGAACGCGAACATCACGCCGCGGCCATCCGGATCGCGCACGACGAAGGCACGCCGGGCGCGCCAGTACGGGTTGTGCGGCCTGGTCACGGTGAGCCCGAGGTCGCGGGTCAAGCGATGCCGCCGGGCGTCCAGGTCGCGGTCGTCGTCGACGAGGATGACGATGAGGTCCTCGTCGTCCGGCGAGGCCATCGGCGAGTCGTCTGGAGGACTGACGAGCTCGAGCTGCACCGCCGGTCCTCGCAGAGCCAATACGACTCCGTCGTAACCTGCGTGGTCGCTGAACTCGTAGAGCTGCGAGAGGCCGACGATGTTGACGTAGAAGGCCGCACACTCCTCGAGCCTCCAGCAGCGGCGTGCCACTCGGACTGTCGGGGTCCGCCCGTGAACGACCGGTGCATCGGTGGTCGATTGGCTAGTGAGAAACATCCAAGACCTCGGCCAGGACGTTGCCGAGCTCGCGCACCGCGGCGGCGCGGAAGTCGGGGTCGTTCACCGTGCCGCCCGGCCCGACGGCGCCGCGCGGAACGGGGATCTTGATCCCACCAGGCCGTAGCACCCGGGCGTCGACGTACCCCAGCACCTTCGACAGCTCCGCGGAGGCGCCACGCCCGCGTCCTTCGGCGGCGACGTCCAGCCACACCACCGGCTTTCCGTACAGGTCTCCGCCACCGACCGTCCAGTCGAGGAAGTTCTTGAACGTTCCGGGCAGCGATCCTGCGTACTCCGGGGTGCTGAGGACGACGAGGTCGGCATCCGCGATCTTGTTCCGGAGGTCCTCGACGACGTGACCGCTCGAGTCGCCCCCGGGAACAAGCGGTGGGATGTCCGCGAGGCCCTCGAAGAGCACGGCGCCGTCGAAGAGGTCGCGGACGGTGCGTAGCGCCGCGACATTGGTCGAGTCGGGCCTGGTGCTGCCGGGGATCAGGACCATCCGAGCGGAGGCGGGAGCACCCGGCGAGCCGGCGGCCCGCTGTGCGGCGCGGTCGAAGACGATCATGTCGCGAAGAGGGATGCCGAACTCGATCACACCCTCGCCGACGTAGTCGAAGTAGTTGCGAAGCACGACCGACATGCGGAAGCCCAGTCGTTGGTAGACGGCGATGTTGTCGAGGGACGAGTTGGCCGTGCCGACCTCGAGGACGCCCCCTCGGCGATCGAGGTCCGCGATGATCCGCTCGACGAGGACGCGACCCAGGCCCTGACCGCGCCGGTCCCGAGCCACGGCCACGTAGAGCAGCTCGTGAAGGTTGACGTTCCAAACCACGACGGCGGCGCCTGCGACGACATCCCCGTCGTCGAGCCGGTACACCGTGTTGTGCGGGTCATCGAGGGCCGACTGCAACCGGCGCTGATCTTCCTCGGCGTCCTCGAGCACTCCCGCCAGGGCGAGCGCGTCGGACCCGGTGACTTCGCGACAGGTGATCACGTGCTGTTCCTTTCATGTGTTCTCCGCGGTGAAGGCCTTGACCGGCGCAGACGACAGGCAGATGAGGACGTCATCCCTGGGCCTCCCAGAGATAGCCGATTCCCCAGATGGTGAGCAGCCGGGTGGGACGAGTGGGATCGACCTCGATCTTTTCCCGAAGTCGTCGCACGTGCACCGTGACCGTCGAGCGGTCACCGACGGTCCATCCCCATACCTGCTTCAGAAGGTCCTCTCGAGTGAACGCGATCCCGGGGTTCCCGACGAGGAATCGGAGAAGGGCGAACTCCCTCACCGTGAGCGCCACAGCGTGGTCGGCAAGGGTCGTGACGTGCCGGTCGGTGTCGACCGTGAGGTTGCCGTCGGCGAGCACCCTTGACGCTGCCGGCGCCGGCCCACTGCGCCGTAGCACCGAGTCCACCCGCGCGACCAGCTCACGAGGACTGAAGGGCTTGCCCACGAAGTCGTCTGCCCCGAGCCTCAAGCCGGCCACACGATCCCGTTCCCCGCCGAGCGCACTGAGCATGATGATGGGCACGTCGCCGATCTCGCGCAATCGCCGGGCACCTCCCTGCCGTCGATACCGGGCAGTGCGAGGTCCAGCACCACCAGGTCGACAGGACGGTCGCGGTACATCCGCAACGCCTCCTCGCCGTCGCCGGACTCGACGGCCTCGTGACGGTCTGCTCGCAGGTACGACGTCACCACCTCGCGAACGGTGACGTCCTCATCCACGACCATGACCCGCGCCATCTCCCGCCTCCTCGCGACAACTCTGTCGACGACTCCGGAAACCAGGCTGGTGACACCTGCAGCGCCGTCGAGCAGGAGCATCCCCCGTAGTGATAGCGATCGAGAGGCCTCGGGTTCTTACCTGCGGTCACGGAGCGGTTCGACTCCTCACCGCAGTGACCAACGGCAATCCGAGCGGGGGTCGGGACGTCCGCCCGGACGGCCAGCTGCTCGATCCCAGCGCGCCCGGCACCCACCACTCATCTCCGTCCGGACCAGTCGGCCGCTTCGTGAACTACCCCTCCGGAGGATCCGTGAGGATGTCGAGCAAGCCCTGGAAGTCGTCGCCACACGGACCACATGCGAGAAGGTGCGCCGCCATGCCGGGAAACCGTTCGGCCGCATCGGCGCCGCTCGCCGCGAGCTCGGCGTAGACGTGAAGGAACGCCATCGCTTCATCGCAACCCACGTCGCGCGGATCGGTCGTCAAGAACCGGTCGAGAGTCTCGCGTTCGTCCATTGGCGCGTCCCCCTACTCATCCACGGGGTTCAGATGTCCATTGGCGACCAGTTCCGCGCGGATCTTTCGACGCGCGTCGAACACCACTTTGTAGAGCGCGTTCCGGCTCGTCCCGAGCTTCGCCACCATGGCGTCCAGCGGAACTCCGTTGACCACGATCGCCACGAACACCTCCCGCTGACGAGGGGTGAGGTTCCCGACCGCAGATCGAAGGGCGTCCGCAAGCTCCCGCGCCTCGGCCGACTTCTCCGGGGCGAGGGCCATCCGGTCTTCGAACTGCGCCCAGTCCGCCGTGTCGAGGGCGACCGTGCGACCAACCCACGTCCAGTAGCTCCGGCCCAGCTTGTTCGAGACCTCGAGAACGGCGAACTTGTAGGCCCACGTGGTGAAACGACTCTCGCCACGGAACTCAGGAAGCTTCTTCAGGATCGCGACCATCGCGTCGGCCGCCACCTCGTGGGCAAGGTCGTCGCGATCCTGACCTCCCAGGTAGCTTGCGGACAGCCGACGGGACAGCTCGCGTGATGCCACCCGAACCAGGAGGTCGTGGAGCGCACGGAGCCGGTCGTCGCGGGCAGGCCCGACCGACCTCAGGGAGGCCACCCACGGGTCGACGTCCCGCTCCGATGGGAGCGCGCCCAAGTCGTCCACGGCGGCCAGCATACGGCGCTTCTGTGTCACGAATTCCGGATGCGCCGCCGCCTACCTGCTCGAGCATCGGCTCGTCGGTGACCGGCCGCTGCGCCTCCAGCAGGGCCGGTTCGGACCCGTGCAGCCAGTCGCCCCAGGAGTCATCGACGCGTTCCCAGCTCGACCGGCACCACGGCGAGGATGCAGAACGGGCCCGCCTCGCGATGAGACGGGCCCGTTCTCTGCTGGCTCCCCCGGTTGGACTCGAACCAACAACCCTCCGGTTAACAGCCGAATGCTCTGCCAGTTGAGCTACAGGGGATCGGTGCAGCGCGCACACATTAGCAAGGTCCACGGCCCAGTAAAAAATCGGGCACGCCCGCCGACGGATCAGGCCGTCCCGACCTCCTCCTGCGCGGCGGCGAGGGCCTCTCGGGCCGCCCGCTGGACCTCGGGGTCGGCCGGGTCGATGCCGGCGTCGTACTCGAACAGCCAGGTGAGCGGCTGGTCGCCCCGCGGCGCACGCCGGGCGATCACGCGCAGCCCGCGACGGCCCCGGAGCGGCACGTGCCGCTGAAGGACGACGCTCGCGGTGACCCGCTCGCGCACCAGCTCCAGCAGCCGGCCCGGCTCCTCGAGGGTCAACCGGTGCTCGGGCCGGCGCACGCCCCAGGTGCCGACCTCGCTGACCCGCAGCACCGAGGTGTCCCGGTCCCAGTCGGCGGCCTCGACGAGCTCCCAGGCGATCCGGGTGTCGACCGAGGAGACCCTCAGGTACAACGCGTCGCGAGTGCCGGCCACCACGCCCTCGGCGGCCTCGGCCCAGGCGAGGACCCGCTCCCCCGGCACGACCGGCGGCATGGGTGGACGGCGGCGTCCCAGCCTCACTGGGCTCCCACGGTGCGCTCGCGAAGGTTGCGGCGGTGCTGCTCGAGCGCGGCGAGCTCGCCGAACATCCGGTTGTACTCCGTCGCGTGCTCGACCGGGTTGGTGCGCTGCAGCCGCGACTTCACCTCGGCGATCCGCCGCATGGTGGTCAGCTCGAGGAGGCGGAACACGTGCAGGGCGACGTACGACGCGTCCGGCTCCTTGGCGGTCAGCACCGGCTCGACGGCGAGCGCGCTGATCGCCGAGGAGACGGCCGGGTCGGTCGCGGCGTCCCGCAGCCTCGTCGCCCAGCCGGGGTCACCGGCGCCGGCGCCCGGGCCTCCCGCGGCCGCGATCAGCTCCCACACCGCGCGGTAGGTCGGGTGGGTGAAGTCGTTGGGGCCGACGTCGCCGGTGATCCGGCCGATCGTCATCGGGTGCTGGATCACCAGCTTCAGCGTCTCGCGCTCCAGCTTGAAGCGCGGGTCGCGCAGGTCCGGGACCGGGTTGCGGGGCACGGCGGCCGCCTGCTCCACGGGCTTGCGCTGTCGCTGGTCCGGGCGGGGCGCGGGCCGGTTCGCGGCGCGGCGGACCTCCGAGAGGACCTGGTTGGTGTCGATGTCGGCACCCACCATCTTCGAGATCTCCTGCGCGAACGCCGTCACCTTCGACTGGTCCCGGATCGACGCGACCAGCCGCGCGGCCTCCCGGACCGCGTCGATGCGACCGTCGGCGCGGTCGAGGTCGTACTTGCCGACCACGTTGGAGAGCACGAAGCGGTACAGCGGCACCCGCCGCGCGACCAGCTCGCGCACCGCGGCGTCGCCGTCCTTGATCCGCAGGTCGCAGGGGTCCATCCCGGACGGCTCGACGGCGACGTAGGTCTGCGAGACGAAGTTCTGGTCGCCACCGAAGGCGCGCAGCGCGGCCTTCTGGCCGGCGGCGTCACCGTCGAAGGTGAAGATCACCTCGCCGCGGAACTCCTCGTGGTCGTTGAGGAAGCGCCGCAGCACCCGCGAGTGCTCGTCCCCGAAGGCGGTGCCACAGGTGGCCACCGCGGTGCCGACGCCGGACAGGTGGCAGGCCATCACGTCGGTGTAGCCCTCGACGATGACCGCCTGCGAGGAGCGCGCGATCTCCCGGCGGGCGAGGTCGATGCCGTAGAGCACCTGGCTCTTCTTGTAGATCGGCGTCTCGGAGGTGTTGAGGTACTTCGCCTCGATCCGGTCGTCGTCGAAGATCCGGCGCGCGCCGAAGCCGATCGTGTCGCCGCTGGCGTCGCGGATCGGCCACATCAGCCGCCCGCGGAAGCGGTCGTACGCCGAGCGCCCCACGGCCACGAGTCCCCCGGCGACGAGCTCCTCCTGGCTGAACGCCTTGGCCCGCAGGTGCTTGAACAGGGCCTCGCCCTCGCGGGGCGAGAACCCGATGCCGAACTGCTCGGCGGCCGCCTGGTCGAAGCCCCGCCCGCCCAGGAACTGCCGCGCCACCAGCGCGTCGGGCGTGGCCAGCTGGCCGGCGTAGAACTCCTGGGCCTCGCGGTGCGCCTCGATCAGCCGCTGGCGGGAAGGGCCCTTGGGACGGTCCTCGCGGACGTCGCCCTCCTCGCGCCGCAGCTGCACACCGTACTTGTCCGCGAGCCGCTCGACGGCCTCGACGAAGGAGAGCCCGTCGATCTTCATCAGGAAGTTGATGACGTCGCCACCCTCGCCGCAGCCGAAGCAGTGCCAGAACTGGCGGGCCGGCGTGACGTGGAACGAGGGCGACTTCTCGTCGTGGAAGGGGCACAGTCCCTTCTGGGAGCCACCGCCGGCGTTGCGGAGCGTGACGTAGGAGGAGACCACCTCGTCGATGCGCGCCTTCTCGCGCACCTCGGCGATGCTGTCCTCGCGAATCCGGCCGGCCACGTGCGGAGTCTACGGGCGGGTCGTCGGCACCGGAGGGGCACTCCACAAGGTCAGTACTCGCCCGCCATCACGTTGGCCAGCGGCTCGCCCACGGCGAAGCGGTGCAGCTGGTCGCGGACCAGCCGGTGGGCCCGCGGCCACATCGCACTGCTGGCGCCGCCGACGTGCGGCGAGACCAGCAGGTTCGGCGCGGACCACAGCGGGTGGTCGGCCGGCAACGGCTCGGTGTCGGCCACGTCGATCGCGGCACGGATCCGGCCGGACTCCAGCGCGGCGACCAGCGCGTCGGTCTGCACGACGGCGCCGCGGGCGACGTTGACGAGCAGCGCGTCGTCCTTCATCCGGGCCAGGAAGTCGGTGTCCACCAGGCCGCGGGTGGCCTCGGTGAGCGGCACGATCAGGATGACCACGTCGGCGTCGGGCAGCAGGTCGGGCAGGTCCTCGATGGGGTGTACGCCGTCGCGTGCGGTGCGCGCCACGCGGACGACGTCGACCTCGAAGGGCAGCAGCCGCGCCTCGATCGCCTCGCCGACCGCGCCGTGGCCGACGAGCAGCACCCGCCGGTCCGCCAGCGCCGGCCGCCACTGCGGCTCCCACGACGAGCGCTCCTGGGCACGGACGAACTCCGGGATGCCGCGCAGCGAGGCGAGCACCAGGGCCAGCGTCAGCTCGGCGGTCGACGTGTCGTGGATGCCGCGGCCGTTGCAGAGCGTCACGCCCTCGGGGACGAGCGCGCGGACGTTGTCGACACCCGCGGTCATCGTCTGGACGACCTTCAGGCTGCTCATGCGCGGCAGCACCTCGCCGACCCGGGGCCCCACCTGGTAGGGCGGCACGTAGAACTCGACGTCGCCCACGCTGTCGGGCACGTGCTCGGTCGGGTCGACCACCTCGTAGCGCAGGCCGGACGGTGGGTCCCCGAGCAGGTCGGGGTCGAACGGGAGCCAGACGAGGGGTTCGGTCACGGCGTCGAGGCTAACGATCGCCGCGCAGGCGCTCGTGCCAGGCCACCGCGCTGGCGTCGGTCAACGAGGCGACCTGGTCGACGACGACCCGCAGCCGGGCGCTGTCGTCGCCGGCCGCGGCCCAGTCGTCGGCGAAGGGGCGCTCCAGGGCCGCGGGTCCCCGGTGGGCGAGCAGCGCCACGAGCTCGGCCAGCAGCGCGCGCTGCCGGACCATGACGGCCACCCGGTCGTCGGCCTGCATCACGTAGTGCGCGGCGATGCCCTTGAGCACCGCCATCTCCAGCCGGGACTGCTCGGGCACGACCAGGTCTGCGGCGTAGCGGGCGAACGGCCCGTCGCCGGCCTCGAACGTGGCGCGCTGGACCGCCCCGCAGAAACGGCCGATGAGGTCGCTGGTGAGGTTCTTCAGCGCCGCCAGGCTGCGCCGCGAGCCGTCGTACGGCGTGGTCGGCCAGCTCGCCTGCTCCCGGAGCCCGGCCAGGGCCGCGTCGAGCGCGTCGTCGGCGGCGTCGGGGAGGTACCAGTCGCGCACCGTCTCCCACACCGCAGCCCGGTCCAGGGCGGTCAGGTCGATCCGGTCGGCGACCACGCCGTCCTCGATGTCGTGGACGGAGTAGGCCACGTCGTCGGCGAGGTCCATGACCTGGGCCTCCAGGCACCTGCGGGTGCCCCCGACGCCCGCGCGGAGCCACTCGAAGACCGGCTTGTCGTCGTCGTAGACGCCGAACTTGCGGACCACCCGCGGCGACCCGTCGGCGTGCACGCCCGCGGGCTCCTCCGCGTGGGCGCGCGGCCAGGGGTACTTCGTGCAGGCGTCCAGCGTGGCCCGGGTCAGGTTGAGCCCGACCGAGCGGCCGTCGGCGTCGACGGTCTTGGCCTCCAGCCGGGTCAGCAGCCGCAGCGTCTGGGCGTTGCCCTCGAAGCCGCCGCAGCCCTCGCTGAGCTCGGCCAGCACCCGCTCACCGTTGTGGCCGAACGGCGGGTGGCCCAGGTCGTGGGCCAGCGCCGCGGTCTCGGCGATGTCGGGATGGCTGCCGAGCGCCCGGGAGATGTCCCGGGCGACCTGGGCCACCTCGAGGCTGTGCGTCAGCCGGTTGCGGGTGAAGTCGTCGGTCTGCGGCCCGACCACCTGGGTCTTGGCCGCCAGCCGCCGCGACGCCGCCGCATGGACGACCCGGGCGCGGTCACGCTCGAAGGGCGTGCGCTCCGGCGCGTCCACCCGCTTGGGGGGCTCGTCGACGAGGCGCTCGCGCGCGGCGGCGTCGTACAGGTCCAGGGAATCCATCGGAGGCGACCCTACTCAGGGACGCCGACAGGTCACCCGTTGGTCGACACGTGCACGTGGTCCATGTGGTTGGCGGTGGGCGACCCGTGGTCGCCGTAGTCCCGCCAGCCCTCAGAGGCCCGCGCCGGCGTCCAGATCTGGTCCCACCAGATGACGTCGTAGAGGTCGAGCTCGGAGGCGTGCGACTGGAGGAAGGCCGCGATCTGGTCGCCCAACGCCTGGTCGCTGGTCATGATGTCGATGGCCCGGCCCGAGGCGTGCTCGCCGTGCGCGTCGTAGCCGCCGTACGTCGTGATCTGCGGGAAGGCGTGGCAGACCGCGCGGTAGACCATCACCGCCTCGGAGGTCAGCCCGCTCTCGACGCTGCCGTCCGGGCAGGGCGCGGTCGAGAGACCGGCCGGCGCCGCCGGGGCCGACGGCTTGGCGGCGGTGGACGAGTCCGCCTTCGGCTCCGGCTTCGCCGGCTTGTCCTCGGCGAGGTAGCCGGAGGTGACCCACCGGGACTTCCCGTCGACCACGAGCTCCTGGCGCCCGTCCGTCTCGCGGCCGGTGACGAGGACCTGCTTGCGCTCATCGAGCAGGCCGACCTGCTTCGCGTCCTTGCCCGAGGTGGTCCACAGGTTCAGGGGCACGGTGGTCCAGAGCTTGGTGTGGGCCTGCTTGACCGCCTGGGCGGTCGCGAGGCGCGCCGCGTTCGCGTCGAAGGCGCGCTGGAGCTGCTGCTGGCTCACACCGGCGTCCAGGCGCGAGCTCGAGCGGGACACGACGGCGTCGCGGGTGGGGCGGGTGATGTCGGTGGTCGCGCTCTGGCTGGCCAGCACGTCACCGGAACCGGAGTCCTGGGTCATGACGCCGATCGTGACGGCGGAGGCGGTTGCCAGAAGTGCGAGGGGGCCGGCCACGAGGGCTGCCCTGGGCTTGCGGCGGGCATCGGTGTCCCGCTTGTGGCTGTTGGCCACAGCGCTGATCCTTTGCTGTTGCGGACTGGGGGTGGTCCCGAGAGAACGCCGCCGAAATCAGGGGTGAAGACCCGGCAACGGCTCACGACTAAAGCACAGAGGGACTACGCCGTCGCAAATCGCACCCCCCTTTTGGGGTGCGTGTCCTCGCTCACCCTCGCGCGACACCCCTCCTCAGTGCTTGACCCGCTCAGGAGTTCGTGGCCACGTGCACGTGGTCCATGTGGTTGGCGGTGGGCGACCCGTGGTCGCCGTAGTCCCGCCAGCCCTCGGATGCCCGAACCGGCGTCCAGATCCGGTCCCACCAGATGATGTCGTAGAGGTCGAGCTCGGAGGCGTGCGACTGGAGGAAGGCCGCGATCTGGTCGCCCACCGCCTTGTCACTGGTCATGATGTCGATCGCCTGGCCCGAGGCGTGCTCACCGTGCGCGTCATAGCCGAGGTAGGTGTCGACCTGCGGGAAGGCGTGGCACACGGCCCGGTAGACCAGGACTGCGTGGGCAGTCAGCCCGTTCTCCACGCTGGAGTCCGGGCACGGCGCGGTCGACAGGCCGCCGGTGCTCGGCGGGGTGGTCGTGGGCGACTCGGAGGGGGTCTCGGAGGGAGTCTCGGACGGCGTCGCGGAGGGCGTCTCGGTGGGCGTCGCGGAGGGCGACTGGGAGGGCTTCGGAGGGGGCGGAGGCTTTTCCTCGGAGAGGTACGTCGCGGTGACCCAACGGGCCTTGCCGTCCACGACGAGCTCGGCGCGGTCGCCGGATCGGCGCCCGGTGGTCAAAACCTTCTCCCTCTCGTCCAGGAGTCCCACCTGCGTCGCGCTGCCCTCCGGCCCGGTCCACAGGTTGAGCGGCGCGGTGGTCCACCGGTGCTCGTGTGCGCGGCGGATCGCCTGCTGGGTCTGCCGCGCGGCGTAGGCCGCCTGCCGCGCAGCGCGGGCGGCCTGGCGCTGCTCGAGGTAGCGCTCGCTGCGCATCGCGGCCAGCCGCGACTGCGACCGGGAGACGACATCGGCGCTGCGCGACGCCTGCGCACTGGGGCCCGCCGAGCCGGAGGCCTCCTCGTGGGCCGATCCGAGCTGGGGTGCCGTCACGCCGAGGGCGACGGCGCCGCTCGTCGCCAGGACTGTGAGCGGTACGGCGACGAGGGTCGCTGTCGCGCGGCGGGCACGGGCCTCCCGCCGGTGGGTGGCGCCGGTCGCCAGGACTGTGGGCGGTACGGCCTCGAGGGTCGCCCTGGTCGTGCGGCGGGCGCGGGTTCGCCGCCGGTGGCTGGGGGCCACAGCGCTGATCCTTTGCGGTTGCGGACAGGGGAAGCCCCGAGAACGCCGCCGGGATCGAGCTCCCGACTGGTGGCGCCGGCCGAGTGAAGCACAGATGGGCTACCGCCCGGGGGCCCGCACCCCCCATCTGGGGGACGCGCACGTCCGTCAGCCGCCTGTGATCTCCACCGCGTCCTCCTGCAGCCGGCAGCTGCTCCCGTCCGCGTCCTCGAGCCAGCCCTCGGGCAGCACGACGCGGTTGCGGGGCGAGCCCTGGCGGCCGCGCGGGGTGCCGAGCTCCTGCACCGGGAACGGCTCGGTCGGGTCCAGCTCGGCCAGCAGCGCGTCGAGCGCGGCCAGGCTGTCGACCAGGCCCAGCGAGCGGCGCATCTCCCCGCCCGCGGCGAAGCCCTTGAGGTACCACGACACGTGCTTGCGGAACTCCTTGCAGCCCCGCTCCTCCCCCATGTGCTGGCACAGCAGCTCGGCGTGACGACGCATCATGCCCGTGACCTCGCCGAGCGTGGGCAGGGTCGCCACCTGCTCCCCGGCGAAGGCCGCCGCGAGGTCGCGGAACAGCCACGGACGCCCGAGGCAGCCGCGGCCCACGACCACACCGGCCGCGCCGGTCTGCTCGACCATCCGCAGCGCGTCGGCGGCCTCCCAGATGTCGCCGTTGCCGAGCACCGGGATGTCGACATGGTCGACGAGGCGGGCGATCGCGTCCCAGTCGGCCTCCCCGGAGTACGCCTGCGCGACGGTCCGGCCGTGCAGGGCGATCGCCGCGCAGCCGGACTCCTGCGCGATCCGGCCCGCGTCGAGGTAGGTCAGGTGGTCCTCGTCGATGCCCTTGCGGGTCTTCATGGTGACCGGCACGTCGTACGGCGTGGCGGCCGCGACGGCGGCCTCGAGGATCTGGCCGAGCAGCCCGCGCTTCCACGGCAGGGCCCCGCCGCCACCCTTTCGGGTCACCTTGGGGACCGGGCACCCGAAGTTGAGGTCGATGTGGGCGACGCCGTACTCCGCGCACAGGATCTCGGCGGCCTTGCCGACGTAGATCGGGTCGGTGCCGTAGAGCTGGACCGACCGCACCGTCTCGAGCTCGTCGAAGACGAGCATGTCCCGCGTGTGCTGGTCGCCCTCGACGAGGCCACGGGACGTGATCATCTCGCAGACGTAGAGCCCGGCGCCCTGCTCGGCACACAGCCGGCGGTACGCCGCGTTGGTGATGCCCGCCATCGGCGCGAGCACCACGGGGGTGTCGACGTGGACCGACCCCAGGCTCAGGCCCGGGGCCGGGGAGGTGGCTGCGGTCGACGTCACCGGTCGATTGTCGCCGCCACCCCGGTCGGCCCCAAAATTCACCCGCACCCGGTGCGGGCGCTGCGTGGGTTCGGTTTCACCCATCGAGGGCATGCATCTCGCGTGCTCGTGTGCCTAGCGTCGAGCGGAGGCACATGATGAGGCGAGCGCTGGCAGCCACTCTCGGAGCGACTCTGACCCTGGTGGGGCTCGCCTGGGCAGGGACCCCGGCCGAAGGCACCTTTCCCGCCGAGAACGGCAGGATCGCCTTCGCCGCGGAGAACCCGGGCTTCCAGATCTACACGATCCGCGCCGACGGCACCGGCTTGCGCCGGGTGACGCACGTGCCCGGCGGCGGCGCCTCGCAGCCGGACTGGAGCGGGGACGGCACCCGCATCGCCTTCGGCCGCGAACGCACCGACGGGACCTCGGACGTCATCGTGATGGACGCCGACGGCAGCAACCGGCACAACCTGACCAAGTCCGGGTACGAGACCCAGCCGGCCTTCAGCCCGGACGACCAGCACCTGTACTTCGAGTGTGACTGCCACCCGCAGGGCATCTTCGTGATGCGCGACGACGGCACCGCGCGCCGGCGGATCACGACCCACGGCTTCCGCGGGGAGGCCGACAGCGACCCCAACACCTCCCCCGACGGCGGGACCGTGACCTTCGTCCGGCACAAGGTGGACGGGGAGCTGCAGGCCCTGATGGCCGTCGACCGGACCGGCGACAACCTGCGCCGCCTCGTCCCCTACCGGCGCGAGGTCGCCATCAAGCACGACTGGGCGCCGGACGGCGAGCACATCGTGATCACGATCAACGCGGACTACCCCCACGGCCGCTCACCCAACGTGGCCACGATCCGCAGCGACGGAACGGGCCTCAGGCAGCTCACGCACTACGCGGGCGGGCGGCAGGGCGCCTTCGCGGGCTCCTACTCACCCGACGGGCGGTGGATCGTCTTCCGCGTCGAGAACCTGAAGACGAATGTCTTCCGGCTCGTCAAGATGCACCCCGACGGGACGCACCGGACCCGGATCGCCACCCTGCCGTTCGCCCCACGTGGGATCGACTGGGGGCCGCGCCCCTAGCCCTTCTTGCCCTGCTTCTTCTTTCCCTTGTCGTCCTTCTTCGGCTGGTCCGCGCCGGGCCGGGTCAGCTCGCCGGTCCAGGTGATCGGGTCGAAGGCCTGGGTGGGACGGAAGCTGACCGCGGTCAGGTCGCCGTGCCGGGGCGAGAGGTAGACCAGGCAGGCCTTGACCGTGTCGCCGTGCCCGAACTTCTTCGGGAACGGCCGGCTCGGGCACGGCTTGAAAGTGCTCTTGAACATCGACGCCTCGATCAGGGTGTTCCGCCCGTCGACGATGTAGAGGGGCACCGGGCGGCCACCGAGGTCGCTCTTGCCGACGTTCTTGACCGTGGCGTGGACGAAGTAGGGGTTGGTCTTCTTCGTCGCCTCGTCGATCTGCCAGCCCTTGAACGACGCGGCGAAGGTCGTCTTCTCCATCGACGTGACCTTGACGTCGAGCACCCCGACCGTGTCCTGGCGCGGCTCGTAGGCCACCACGGCGGGCTTGCCCAGGTCGAGCCGGCTGCCCTGCGCCGTGAGCTCCACACCGTCGGGCACCGGCAGGTACGGCTTGGTCGTCGCCGAGCCCGACTCCGAGGGCGTCTGCGAGCTCGAGGCGGACGCATCCTTCGACCCGTCGTCGCCGGAGCAGCCCGCGAGCACGAGGGCCGGCACCAGCACGGCGGAGGCGGCGAACGGGACGAGGCGGCTGCGCATGAGCAGAGTGTGCATCGACGGTCCCGTCAGCAGCCGACGAAACGCTCGGCGAAGTAGGACGTGATCGAGTCGAGACCGATCCGCTCCTGCTTCATCGTGTCGCGCTCGCGGACCGTGACCGCGTGGTCGTCGAGGGTGTCGAAGTCGACGGTGACGCAGTACGGCGTACCGATCTCGTCCTGGCGGCGGTAGCGACGGCCGATGGCGCCGGAGTCGTCGAACTCGACGTTCCAGTTGCGGCGCAGCTCGGTGGCCAGGTCGCGGGCCTTCGGCGAGAGGTCGGCGTTGCGGCTCAGCGGCAGCACCGCGACCTTCACCGGCGCGAGGCGCGGGTCGAGCTTGAGCACGGTGCGCTTGTCGACGCCACCCTTGGTGTTGGGGGCCTCGTCCTCGGTGTAGGAGTCGATCAGGAACGCCATCAGCGAGCGGGTCAGGCCGGCCGCCGGCTCGATGACGTAGGGGACGTAGCGCTCGTTGTTGGCCTGGTCGAAGTACGACAGGTCCTGGCCGGACACCTTGCTGTGCTGGGTCAGGTCGAAGTCGGTGCGGTTCGCGACGCCCTCGAGCTCCTCGAAGTCGCGGCCGGAGAAGCCGAAGCGGTACTCGATGTCGACGGTCCGCTTGGCGTAGTGGCTGAGCTTCTCCTTGGGGTGCTCGTAGTGGCGCAGGTTGTCGGGGTTGATGCCGAGGTCGGTGTACCAGCGGGTCCGCTCGTCGATCCAGTACTGGTGCAGCTCCTCGTCCTCACCTGGCTTGACGAAGTACTCCATCTCCATCTGCTCGAACTCGCGGGTGCGGAAGATGAAGTTGCCGGGGGTGATCTCGTTGCGGAAGCTCTTGCCCATCTGGGCGATGCCGAACGGCGGCTTCTTGCGGCTGGAGGTCACGACGTTCTGGAAGTTCAGGAAGATGCCCTGCGCGGTCTCGGGGCGCAGGTAGTGCACCCCGGACTCGTCCTCGATCACGCCGAGGTAGGTCTTGAGCATCATGTTGAACTCGCGGGGCGGCGTCCACGCGCCGCGGGTGCCGCAGTTGGGGCAGGCGACCGACTCGTTGATGTCGACGGTGTCGGGGTCCTCGATGCCATTCTTGGACGCGTAGTCCTCCTGGAGGTGGTCCTCGCGGAAGCGCTTGTGGCAGGACTGGCACTCGGTCAGCGGGTCGCTGAAGGTGCTCAGGTGGCCGCTGGCCTCCCAGGTCCTCGTCGGCAGGATCACGCTCGAGTCGAGGCCGACGACGTCCTCACGGGCGGTGACCATCGCACGCCACCACTGGCGCTTGATGTTCTCCTTCAGCTCCACGCCGAGCGGGCCGTAGTCCCACGCCGACCGGGTACCGCCGTAGATCTCGCCGCAGGGGTAGACGAAGCCCCGGCGCTTGCACAGCGAGACGACGTGGTCGAGGGTCGAGGCGGGCGGCTTGGCCACAGCAGTAGCTCCTCAGGATGGCCGGCTGGCTGCCGGTCGGGTTCGGGGGTCGGAGGGATCAGCCTAACGACCGGGGCGACCCGATATTGAGCACGGTGCCGGGCTCGACCACCTCGTAGGCGCTGGGCTCGTCGATCGCCCGTCCCAGGAGCCCCACGGCATGCAGCTTCACGTCGTACGACGAGAGCGCGCGGCGGTAGGAGCCGACGTTCTCCCACCTGGTGCTCAGCACCCACAGCGTCGGGTCGTCGACGTTGCGACCCACGGTGCCGACGAGGTAGCCGGGCCGCTCCGCCAACGCCGCGTGGGCGCGGTCCAGCTCCGCCCGGAACTCCTCCGCCACGTCCTCGTCCACCCGGAACCTGCTCACCACCAGCACGGGGGCAATCTAGCCGCGCGGCGTGAAACTGCGCCGACTCGGCGTGCGTGCGGCGTGAAACTGCGCCGACTCGGCCAGGTGTTTGACAATGGTTCTCAATCGACCTGAGAATCATTCTCATGCGCATCGTGCTCGTCCTCGGCCTCCTGCTCGCCACGACGGCGTGCGGGTCGCTGGGCAACGACACGGGCAGGGTGCGGGTCGCGGCCGGCTTCTACCCACTCGCCTGGGCGGCCGAGCGGGTCGGTGGGCAGCGCGTGGAGGTGACCAACCTGACCCAGCCCGGCGCCGAGCCGCACGACCTCGAGCTCACCATCAAGGAGACCGTCGCCATCGCCGAGGCGGACGTCGTCGTCCACGAGAAGGGCTTCCAGCCCGCGGTCGACGACAGCGTCCGCCAGAACGCCGAGGGCGCCACCCTCGACGCGGCCGCGGTCGCCGGGCTCGAGCCCTACGCGGACCAGCCCGACGAGGCCGACCCGCACTTCTGGCAGGACCCGGTGCGCCTGGCCAGGGTGGGCGACGCGCTGGCGCAGGAGCTGGGCCAGGCCGACCCGCGGCACGCGAGGGCGTACGCCGCGAACGCGCGCGCCCTGCGACGTGACCTGGTGGCGCTCGACCGGGACTACCGCCGGGGGCTGGCCGACTGCGTGAGGGACACGATCGTGGCGACCCACGACGCGTTCGGCTACCTGCAGAAGTACGGACTCGTCATCGAGCCGATCAGCCTCTCCCCCGACGCAGAGCCGACCCCGGCCGACCTCGGCCGGCTCCAGGACCTGATCCGCGCCGACGGCATCACGACGGTGTTCTCCGAGACCCTGGTCAGCCCGAAGACCGCCGAGACGCTGGCCGGCGACCTCGGCATCCGCACCGCGGTCCTCGACCCCGTCGAGGGGCTGAGCGACCGGACCGCGGGCGAGGACTACCTGTCCCTGATGCGCACCAACCTCCAGGCCCTCGAGAAGGCGAACGGATGCCGATGACCTCCCCTGACCCGGTCCCCCACCAGGACCCGATCACCCTGTCCGGCGGCGCCGTCTCGATCGGCGGCCGGCCGGTCGTGCGCGGCATCGACCTGTCGGTGCACGCCGGCGAGTTCCTCGCCCTGATGGGCGCCAACGGCTCGGGCAAGTCGACGCTGGTCCGGGCCCTCACCGGTCTGCACCCGCTGACCACCGGCGCCCTGCGGCTCTTCGGCACTCCGCTGCACGACTTCCAGGACTGGCGGCGGGTGGGCTACGTGCCCCAGCGCGCCTCGGCGGCCTCGGGTGTGCCCGCCTCGGTGTGGGAGGTCGTCGCCTCCGGCCGGCTCACCCGGCGCCCGCTGCTGCGACCGCTCTCCCGCGCCGACCGGGCCGCCGTCGAGCACGCGCTGGACGTCGTCGGGCTCGCCGACCGCGCCCGGGACGGCGTCTCGCACCTCTCCGGCGGGCAGCAGCAGCGGGTGCTGATCGCCCGTGCCCTGGCCGGCGAGCCGGACCTCTTCTTCCTCGACGAGCCCACCGCCGGAGTCGACCTCGCCAACCAGCGGGCGCTCGCGGACACCCTCGCCCACCTCAAGGCGGACGGCGCCACGGTCGTGCTGGTCGCCCACGAGCTCGGCCCGATGGCCCCCCTGGTCGACCGGGCCGTGGTGATGCGCGACGGCCGGGTCGTCTATGACGGGCCCCCGCTCGACGACCACGGCGTGCCGCGGGCCGGCCTCGAGCCCGACCTCGGCGCGCACGCGCACCACCCCGACCCCGCGCACCACGACCACACGCCGCACGTCGGCTCGCCCCTGGAAGGAGGAGGCGCCTGATGGAGCTCTTCACCCTGGCCTTCATGCAGCGGGCGGTGCTCGCGGCCGTGTTCACCGGCCTCGCCGCGCCGGCCGTCGGCACCTACCTCGTGCAGCGACGCCTCTCGCTGATGGGCGACGGCATCGGGCACGTCGCCGTCTCCGGTGTCGCCCTCGGACTGCTGACCGGCACCTCGCCCACCTGGACGGCGGTCGTGGTGGCGATCCTGGGCGCGGTCACGATCGAGGTGATCCGCGAGCGCGGGCACGCGAACGGTGACGTGGCCCTGGCGCTGCTCTTCTACGGCGGCCTCGCCGGCGGCGTGCTGCTCACCGGTCTCGCCGGCCAGAGCGCGTCCCGGCTGCAGGAGTACCTCTTCGGCTCGATCACCACGATCTCCCGCACCGACGTGTGGGTCACGATCGTGCTCGCGGCGGTGGTGGTGCTGGTCTGCGTCGGTCTCGCGCCGCAGCTCTTCGCCGTCGCCCAGGACCCGGAGTTCGCCCGGGTCGCCGGGCTCAACGTCCGGGTCTACAACGTGCTGGTGGCGGTGCTGGCGGCGGTCAGCGTCACCGTCGCGATGCGCACGGTCGGGCTGCTGCTGGTCTCGGCGCTGATGGTGGTCCCGGTCGCGACCGCCCAGCAGGTGACCCGGTCCTTCCGGACCACGCTCGCGGCCGCCATGGCGATCGGCACGGCCGCCTCGCTCGGCGGGCTGGTGATCTCGGCGTTCGCGTCCTTCCACGCCCGCGTCGCCCCCGGCCCCACCATCGTGCTGCTGGCGCTCGCCGGGTTCATGCTCACCTGGCCGCTGGGGGTGTTCCTCCGCTCGCGCCAGCGCCTGCGGGCGCCGTTCCCGGCCGTCCAGCCCGAGGGGCACGAGTTCACCGACGAGCACCCCCACGAGCACGGACCCACCTGCGGCCACGTCGCCGTACCCCACGGCGACCACGTCGACTACGTGCACGACGGTCACCGCCACGCACCCCACGGGACGCACTATGACGAGCACTGACCCCGGCCCGCTGCGGCCCACCCGCCAGCGCAAGGCCGTCGTCGAGGCGCTCTCGTCGTTCGCGGACTTCCGCTCCGCGCAGGAGATCCACGACCTGCTCGGCCGGCGTGGCGAGCAGGTCGGCCTGGCCACGGTCTACCGGACCCTGCAGAAGCTGGCCGACGCCGGCGAGGTCGACATGCTCCGCTCCGAGGACGGCGAGGCGATCTACCGTCGGTGCTCCGACACCCACCACCACCACCTGGTCTGCCGCGAGTGCGGGGCCACCGTGGAGGTGGAGGGCCCGGCGGTCGAGCGCTGGACCGGGACGATCGCGGCCGAGCACGGGTACGCCGACGTCAGCCACACCCTGGAGATCTTCGGGACCTGCCCGGACTGCCGCTGACCGGCCCTCAGCCGGGTGCGACGGGCTGCTCCACGTCCAGCGGGATCCGGACGCGGAAGGTGCTCCCGCGGCCGACCTCGCTCTCGACCTCGATCCGGCCGCCGTGGCTCTCCACGATCGACCGGGCGATGCTCAGCCCGAGGCCGACCCCCTGGATGGACTGCTCGGCGGCGTGACGGGCGCGGAAGAAGCGGGTGAACAGCCGGGCCAGGTCGGCCGCCTCGATGCCGATCCCGGTGTCGGTGACCGCGAGCTCGAGGCGGTCGCCGTCGACGCCGAGGACGACCCGGACCGATCCGCCGGACGGCGTGTACTTCAGCGCGTTCGAGACCAGGTTGTCGACGACCTGGGCCATCCGCTGCGGGTCCACGACGGCGAGCAGGCTGTCCGGGGCCTCGACCTCGACGTCGATCCCCGCGGCCCTGGCCGCCGGGCCGGCCGCGCGGACCGACTGCCGCACGATCTCGCCGAGGTCGGTCCGGCTGCGGACGACGTGCATCGGCCCCTCGTCGGCCTGCGCGGTGTGGAGCAGGTCGGTCACGAGACGTCGGAGCCGGTCCGCGTTGCGGTCCACGACCTCGAGCTGGCTCAGCACCTGCCGCGGGAGGTCCTCGCGCTCCAGCAGGATGCTGACGTAGCCCGAGATCGAGGTGAGCGGCGTGCGCAGCTCGTGGGAGACCGACGCGATGAACTCGTCCTTGACCCGCATCGCCTGCATGAAGTCGGTGACGTCGTTGTAGGCCAGCGCGGCCCCGGTGAACGTGCCGTCCTCGTCCCGCACCGAGCGCGCGGAGACCGACACCGCCCGGTTGGTCCGCGGGTCGTGACCGATCCAGATCCGGCAGTCGTCGAACTCCTCGCCCTGGCTGGCCCGGTGGGTCGGCATCGCCTCGCGCGGCAGCGGCGTGGTGCCGTCCTCGGCGTACACCTCGCCGAGCTGGCCGGCCCGACCCGCGTGACCGTCGGGGTACCCGAGGCGCATGAACGCCTGGTGGCGCCGGTTCATGGCCTGGTACACCCCGTCGCCGTCGAGCAGCACCAGGCCGACGTCGACGGTGTCCAGGATCGCGTCGGACACCCGGCGCTGGTGCTCGATGGTCTCCAGCGCGGCCGCGAGCTCGACCCGGCCGCGCTCGGCCTCCTCCCATCCGGCCCGCACCCGCTCCAGGGCCGAGGCGATGGCGAGGGCTGCCCAACCCGCGACCACGACGATCAGCAGCGCCTTGGAGAGGGTGATCCCGCTGACGCCGAAGTAGAGGAACCCGGGCAGGACGACCAGCAGCAGAGCCGCCACACCACCCACCGCCGCCCCCTTGCGGCCGTACTGGCGACCGAGCCACAGGGCCGGCACCACGGTGAGGATCCCCGCCCCCGCGCTCAGCGTGTCGAGGCGTGAGAGCCCCAGCGCGGCCACGTCGAGGACCGGCAGCACGCCCACGGCCCACACCGGCAGCCGGGCCCAGGGCAGGGCCACGGCAGCCAGGCACGCCACCAGTGTGATGGCCGCGCCGGCGGCCGGCCAGGACCAGAGGCGGACCGGCGACCCACCCACCGAGCGCAGGACCAGGTCGAGCGCGAACAGCAGCGCGAACACACCCTGGAGGACGCGGGGGTCCGGCTCGTCGGCGAACAGCAGACGACGCGCGGTCCCGGACCCGCGCCGCCGCACGTCCAGATGCGGCATCTGTCTTCTCCCTTGCAGGCCTGACGTCGGCCGACAGGATCTCAGACCCCGACTGCGGACGAGCGGCGAACCACCGATCAGGTGCCGGGCAGAACCTCGGACCCGACGTTCGGCTGGGGATTCGGCTGGGCGTTCGGCTGGGCGCCGCCGTACCGCCGGTCGCGGCGCGCGTAGGTCTCGATGGCGGCCCACAGGTGCCGTCGGTCGACGTCGGGCCAGAGCACGTCGGAGAAGACGAGCTCGGAGTACGCCGCCTGCCAGAGCATGAAGTTCGAGAGCCGCTGCTCCCCCGAGGTCCGCCACACCAGGTCGGCGTCGCTCTGCTCGGGCACGTAGAGGTGCTTGGCGAAGGTCTTCTCGGTGACCTTCTCCGGATCCAGCCGCCCGGCGGCCACCTCGCGCGCGATCGCGCGGGCCGTGTCGGCCAGCTCGGCGCGCCCCCCGTAGTTGACGCACATCGTCAGCGTGAGGACGTCGTTGTGGCGGGTCAGCTCCTCGGCGGCCTGGAGCTCGTGGATCACCGACTTCCACAGCCGCGGCGTCCGGCCGGCCCAGCGGACCCGGACCCCGAGCTCGTGCATCTCGTCGCGCCGGCGGCGGATGACGTCGCGGTTGAAGCCCATCAGGAACTTCACCTCGTCGGGCGAGCGGGACCAGTTCTCCGTGGAGAAGGCGTAGGCCGAGACCGCCTTGACGCCGATCTCGATGGCTCCCTCGACCACGTCGAAGAGCGAGTGCTCGCCGCGCTCGTGGCCGGCGGTCCGCGGCAGGCCGCGCTCCTTGGCCCAGCGGCCGTTGCCGTCCATGACCACGGCGACGTGCCGCGGCACGAGGTTCCTGGGTACGGCGGGTGGGCGTGCCCCGGACGGGTGCGGGGTCGGCGGGCGGACGGCTCGTCTCACGGGGGCGAGCCTACTTCTGTGCCGCACCCGCCTCCTCGAGCACCAGCCCCTCCATCTCGGCGAGCACCTCCTGGGGCGGCACGACCTCGACCGGGCACGCGGCCTCGTGCAGCAGCGTCCGTGCGGTCCCGCCCACGTGCGCCGTCAGCGGCAGCCCGTGGGCGCGCCGGAGGATCACGAGCAGGTCCGCCCCCGCGGCCACCCGCAGCAGGGCCCGCACCGGCTGCTCGTGCACGACGCTCAGCTCCACCTCGACCCCGGGATGGTGGCGCCGGAACAGGTCCAGCTGCGGGTCGATCTCCGCCTCGACCGCTCCCGCGTGGTCGTTCGCGTGCAGGCGCGCCTCGACGATGTCGTCGTAGGCACCCGGCAGCTTCCACGCGTGGAGCACGACGAGACGTGCCCCGCGCGCCTCGGCCGCGGCGAACGCCGAGCCGAGCAGCTCCGTCGAGTGTGCCGGGGACCGGACACCCACGACCACGCGGCCGCGCGGCTGGCCGGGCATCCAGGCCGGGGGCACGGACACCACCGGGCACGACGCACGCCCGGCGGCGCCGACGGTGGTGGAGCCCGTGAACACCGCCTCGACCCGCGACCGGTGCTCACGACCGAGCACGATCAGGTGCGCCCCGTCCGCGGCGGAGAGCAGCGTCGAGACCGTCGGCCCTGCGCGCAGCACCGTGGAGACCTCGCAGCTCGGGGCGGCCTCGGTCACGATCTCGGCCGCCTCCCGGAGGATGCGCCGACCGAGCTGCTCGAAGTCGTCCCTGATCAGGGGCAGCATCGGCGTGGTGGGCGTGTAGTCGGGGGCGACGTGCACGAGCCGCACGCCGGTCTCGAGGCGCTCCGCCTCGGCCACGGCGTACTGGACCGCCATCAGGCTCCCCGCCGAGCCGTCCACCCCGACGACCACAGGGGCTGCCGCGGTGCCTGTCATGGGGCCCCCTCTCCGACCGATGTTCCCCTCGATGCTCGCGTGGGCCGCACAGCCCCGTCAGGGGCCTTCGCCGTGCCCCCGGGGCCGAAGGGCCCTGCCTGCTCCGGGGGTCCTCGGCCAGCGTGAGGGGCGTGGACGGTCCCGTCACCCGGCAACCGGACCGGGGGCTCGGGGGTCCCCCGGAGGCACGACCCACCGACGTACCGCCGTCGGGTGCCCGGCTGGCCGGGCTCACCACCCACGAGGCGTTCCTCCTCGCGCAGGCCGAGGGCCCGAACTCCCTGCCGCGCCCGAGGAGGACCCCGGGCTGGCGGATGCTGCTGGCGCAGATGACGCACTTCTTCGCGCTGATGCTGTGGGTGGCGGCCGGGTTGGCCCTGCTCGCGGGGATGCCCGCGCTGGGCCTGGCCATCGCGTTGATCGTGTTCCTCAACGGCACCTTCGCGTTCGTCCAGGAGCACCGGGCCGACCGGGCGGCCGAGAAGCTCGGCAACCTGATGCCCGCCACCGCCCGGGTACGACGCGACGGCCAGCCGCGCACCGTGCACGTCACCGAGCTGGTGCGCGGCGACGTCGTGCTGCTCTCGGCCGGCGACCGGGTGCCCGCCGACCTGGTGGTGGGCCGCGGCGAGGAGCTCGAGGTCGACGAGTCGATGCTGACCGGGGAGAGCGTGCCGGCCAGGGTCGGTCCCGGCCAGCACCTCTTCGCCGGCACCTTCGTGGCCCAGGGGGACGCCGCCGGTCTCGTGGAGGCCACCGGCTCGCACACCCGGCTGGCCGACATAGCGGCCCTGACCGAGGCCGCGACCCGCCCGGCGAGCCCCCTGTCCGTCCAGCTCAACCGGCTGGTCCGGCTCGTCGCCGCCATCGCGCTCGCGGTCGGTGTCGTCCTGGCGGGTGTCGGCATCGCGCTGGGGAGCAGCGTCACGACCGCCCTGCTCTTCGGGGTCGGCGTCACGGTCGCCCTGGTCCCGGAGGGGCTGTTGCCCACGGTGACGCTCTCCCTGGCGCGCGGTGCGCAGCGCATGGCCTCCCAGCACGCACTGGTCCGGCGCCTCGAGGCGGTCGAGACGCTCGGCGCGACGACGTTCATCTGCACCGACAAGACCGGCACCATCACCCGCAACCAGATGTCGGTCGTCGAGGTCTGGACGCCCGCCGGGACCGTCGTGCCGCGGGGCGCCGGCTACGACCCGGCCGGCATCGTGACCGGCGACCCGGCCGCCGTACGCCTCGCGCGCGCCGGTGCCACGGCCGCGCGCGCCTGCGTGCTCGGCCGGGCCGTGCCCCGCGACGGCGAGTGGGTCCCCGAGGGCGACCCGATGGAGGTGGCCCTCGACACCCTGGCCAGCCGGCTCGGCGCGATGGACGTCCCGCCGACGGCCCGGCTCCCGTTCTCCAACGAGCGGCTGTTCAGCGCGGCCGTCGTCGACGGCCGGCTGCACGTGCTGGGTGCTCCCGAGACCGTCCTCGCGGTGTGCAGCCATGACCTCGGCCCCGAGCAGGCCACCGCCGTGCTCAACGAGTACGCCGACCAGGGTCGCCGCGTCCTCGCCACGGCCCGAGCCGCCCCCGGCGTGCCGGCACTCACCCAGGAGGACCTGCGCCACGCGCTGGACCTCCCGCTGGAGCTGCTGTCCCTGGTGGCCATCGAGGACCCGCCGCGCGACGGGGTCCGCGAGGCGCTCCACTCGTGCCGCACCGCCGGCATCCGGGTCGCGATGATGACCGGGGACAACGCGCGCACGGCGGCGGCCGTCGCCAGGCAGGTCGGACTGCTCGGTCCCGGCGGCGTCGTCGTCGAGGGTGCCGCGCTGCCGGCGGACGACACCGCGCTGGCCGACCTGCTCGACACGGCCCAGGGCGCCGTCGTCGCCCGGGTGTCACCCGCCGACAAGCTGCGCATCGCAGGTGCCCTCCGCCGGCACGGGCACGTGGTGGCGATGACCGGCGACGGCGTCAACGACGCGGCCGCGCTCCGCGGCGCCGACGTCGGCGTGGCCATGGGCAAGAGCGGCAGCGACGTGGCCCGGCAGTCGGCCGACCTGGTCCTGCTGGACGACCACTTCGCCACGATCGTCCGGGCGATCGAGCTCGGGCGGGCGACGTACGCCAACGTGCGGCGGTTCCTGACCTTCCACCTCACCGACAACGTGGCCGAGCTGGCCCCGTTCGCGGTGTGGGCGCTCTCCGGGGGCGCGATCCCCGCGGCCATCGGGGTGCTCCAGGTCCTTGCGCTCGACATCGGCACGGACATGCTGCCGGCCCTGGCCCTGGGTGCGGAGCCGGCGAGCCGGCGCACGATGGACGGTCCCCGGCGTCAGGACAACGTGGCCGACGGCGCGGTGCTGCGCCGGGCCCTCCTCGTGCTGGGGCTGTTCGAGGCGTCGGTGTCCATGGCGGCGTTCCTGTGGGTGCTGCACGGCGGCGGCTGGGCCCTCGGGGAGACCCCGGACGGGACCCTGCTGGCCTCCGCGTCCGGCACGACCTTCGCCGTCATCGCGGTGGCGCAGATCGCGAACGCGTTCGCCTGTCGCAGCGAGACCCATCCGGCCTGGCGGCTGAACCCGCTGCGCAACCCGCTGGTCCTCGTCGCGGTCGGCACCGAGCTCGTCCTGCTCGTGACGTTCCTCGGGGTGCCCTGGGTGTCGGACCTGCTCGGCGGCGCCTGGCCACCGCTGGGCGGATGGGTGTGGGCGGTCGGCGCCGGGCTGCTGCTGATCGCGGTGGACGCGGGGCACAAGTGGCTCCGGGCCCGGCGCCGCGGCTGAGGCCGCGGAGGACGGCCGGCCCGGCCGCCCCCTGTCGCGGCCGGCCCGGCGGTCCCGCTCATCCAGCGTGACACAGCGTCACACTCGATGTCGCCGAGCATAAGCGGCGACAGCCGTTTCTGCGTAGGCTTCTCACGATGGTCACTTCCAGCGGACGCGCGGACCGCCAGCGCCAGCAGCGACGTGACGCGCGGCAGCGGATCCTGGGGGCTGCGTCCCGCCTGCTCGAGGAGCACCGCTGGACCGATCTGCGGCTCGAGGACGTCATGGCTGCGGCCGGGCTCTCCCGCACCGCGTTCTACCGCCACTTCGACGACCGGCACACGCTGCTGCTGGCGATGCTCGAGGAGGTGCAGGACAACATCGGCGCGGCCGGCTCGGCGTGGAAGACCGGCACGGGCGACCCGGTCGGTGCCCTGTGCACGGGCCTGGACGAGCTGACCTCCGCGATGCAGGAGCACGGCCGGCTGATGCAGGCGATCGCCGACGCGGCGTCGTACGACCCCGGCATCCGGGCCGCCCGCCGGCAGATGGTGGGGCTCTTCGTCGACGTGACCGCGGAGCGCATCCGGGCCGACGTCGACGCGGGCCGCAGCCGGGTCCGGGACCCGGACCGGGTCGCACACGCGCTCGTCCGAATGAACGAGAGCCTGCTCCTCGACGCGTTCGGCGGGCCGCCGTACGCCGAGCACCGCGAGGTCCTGGCGACGATGTGCGAGGTCTGGGTCACCACCATCTACGGCCGCGAGGCCCTCGACGCCTACGCCGCCCGCGAGGCCGGACGGACTCAGCGCTCGACGTAGGCCAGCGAGCGCAGGGCTCGCTCGAGGTGCCACGCGAGGTACGCCGAGACCAGGCCGCTGGCCTCCCGGAGGTGCCGGGCGTCGGCGGCCTCCACCACCGGCCAGTCGCCGGCCAGCAGGGCGCCGAGGACCGCCACGGTCTCCGGGGCCGGGCTCGCCGAGCCCGGCATCCGGCAGGTCGAGCAGAGCATCCCGCCCATGGAGGGGTTGAACCACCGGTGCGGGCCCTCCAGCCCGCACCGCGCGCAGTGCTCGAAGGAGGGTGCGTAGCCCGCCACCGCCAGGGAGCGCAACAGGTAGGAGTCCAGGACCTGCCCGGGCCCGCGGCCCCCCGCGACCATCGCCCGCAGCCCCCCGACCAGCAGCAGGAACTGCTGGACGGACGGCTCCTTCTCCTCCGCGACCAGCCGGTCGGCGGTCTCCAGCATCACGGTGCCGGCGGTGTAGCGGTCGTAGTCGAGGCCCAGGCCCGAGGAGAACGGCGTGATCGTCTCGGCCTGGGTGATGACGTCGAGGCTGCGTCCCTCGGCCAGCTGCAGGTCGACGTGGGTGAACGGCTCCAGCCGGGAGCCGAAGCGCGAGGTGGTGCGGCGTACGCCCTTGGCGACCGCGCGCACCCGGCCGTGCTGGCGGGTCAGGAGCGTGATGATGCGGTCGGCCTCACCCAGCTTGTGGGTGCGCAGCACGATCGCCTCGTCACGGTAGAGCACTGCACCATTCTGCCCCTGTTGCCGTTTGGATCCGGCACCGCGGGAGAGGATCCCCTCCGTGTCGGCACCTGAGCAGCTCGGACGCCTGCGGCGGATCCGTCGGATCGGCGCCGGCGGGTTCGCCACGGTCTGGCTCTACCGCGACGACGAGCTCGAGTCCGACGTGGCCGTGAAGTGCCTGGCCGACAACTGGGCCGGCGACCCGACGGTGCGCGAGCGGTTCCTCGCGGAGTCCCGGCTGCTGCGACGGGCGCGGTCGCCGCACCTCGTGCACGTGCACGACGTCGGGGTCACCGGGGACGACACTCCCTACTTCGTGATGTCGTACGCCGACCTGGGGACGGTCGCCGACCTGGTCCGGCCGGGCGTGGGCGTGGGTCCCGACGAGCTGGTCGACCTCGTCACCCAGGCCGCCGAGGGCCTGGCCGCCCTGCACGCCACCGGCATCGTGCACCGCGACATCAAGCCGGCCAACCTGCTGCTGGCCTCGGACTCCTCCGGCCGGCGCCGGCTGATGGTCGCCGACCTCGGCGTGGCCAAGGCGATCAGCCCGGACGGTGACGTGACCCGCTCGGTCGGCACCCCGTCGTACATGGCACCCGAGCAGATGGACGACTCGGCGACCCTCGACGCCCGGGCGGACGTCTACGCCCTCGGCGCGGTCGCCTGGGCGTTGCTGACCGGGCAGCCTCCCCGGGCCCGTCGCCGGCCGGGCGAGCGGCCGGTCCCGGTGACCAGCCTGCGCGCGGTCCCGCCGGTGGTGGACCGGGTCGTGATGCGGGCGATGGAGCCGGAGCCCGACGACCGCTGGCCCGACGTCCGCTCCTTCGCCCGTGCGCTGGCCGATGCCTGCCGGGGCGTCGCACCCCCGCCCGCGCCGACAGCCGCACCGAGGGGCAGTCCCCCGACCGCGGCTCCCCCGGCGGCACGCCGGAAGGTGTCCACCCTGGCGCTGGCGGCGGCGTCGGCGCTGGTGGTCGTGCTCGCCGTGGCGCTCGGCGTCGTGCTGCTGCGCGGCGGTGCCGCCGGGAGCGACGACTACGAGCAGGCCTTCGAGGAGGCGGGCGTGGACTACGTCCGTGCCCTGCAGGAGCACCGCTGCGACGACGCCGCGGCCTACGACCCCGACCTCACCCGGCCCGAGGACGTCTGTGACCCCGCGAAGAACCTGCACCTGAAGCTGGCGCGCTGCCTCGACGTGGACGGTCCCGTCCGCGTCGACATGATCGGCGAGAACCGGGCGCGCGTGGTCTTCGTCGGGCAAGGCTACGTCGAGCTGGTCCGGGGCGAGAACACGCTCTTCCGGGCCGGGTTCATGGTCGGGTCCTGCTGATCCTGCCCGTCCGGCGTGGCGTCTGCCAGCAGCCCAGCGCGAAGCCGATCGTGGCCCGGTTGAGCCGGTCCGGCGTCATCCGCCACTCCAGGATGCTGTGCGCGCGCACGAAGGTCGCCCGCGGCATCTCCGCGGCCAGCATGGCTGCGTCGGCCGCGGGGTGGATCGGGTCCGCGGGATGCCCCACCACGAGCGCCGGTGCGGTGATCGCGCGGCGCTGCTTCGAGGACGGGGCGACCCGGCCGAAGAACATGCCGTGCACCACCGCGGCGACCGATCCGGCCCGCTGGTCCAGCGTGTCCAGCCCGATCCCGACCCAGAACGGGACCAGGCCCCGCGGGACCGGCCGGGTCAGCATCCGCAGGCCGTTGACGGTGAACGGCAGGAACCGGGCCGCGAACAGCAGCGGGCCGAAGGCCAGGATCCCGGCCTCCAGCGCGTTGTTGAGCACCGGCATCTCGATGATCAGGCCGCGCACCCGCTCGGGGGCGATGACCGCGACCTCGAGCGAGACGTTGGCGCCGAGCGAGGTGCCGCCGACCACCGCCTGGGGTGCCCCGAGGTGGTCGAGCAGCGCGACGACCTGCTCGGCGAAGGCCGTCGTCGAGTAGACCAACGGGTCCGCCGGCCGGTCCGACCTGCCGTGCCCGAGCAGGTCGAGGGTGACCACGTGCAGGCCCTCCGCCGCGAGTGCTCGCGCCAGCGGCTGGTGCATCCGCCGGGGCATCAGCTGTCCGTGCAGCAGCACCACCCAGGCGTCGCCGGAGCCGTACTCGGTGTACTCGAGCCGGTCGCGACCGGTGTCGCCCTCGACGAAGAACTGCCCAATGCGCTCGGAGACCAGCATGCCCAGAAATGTAATCGCTGGCGGCGCCCTTGGCTGGGATCCTTCTCGCCGTGGACCTCACCGACATCGAGACCTGCTACGACGCGGTGCCGCGTCCGGTGGCCACTGTCGAGGAGGTCGGGCCGTTCACGCTCTTCGTCGCCGACCCCCGCACCGGCTGGCAGCTCTACGCCCGACCCCGGCTCGGGGCGGCGCGCGAGGTGACCGCGGACGACGTACGACGGGTGCTCGCACGGCAGGCCGAGCTGGGCGTGCCCCGCGCCCTGGAGTGGGTCGACGAGGTCACCCCGTCGCTGCTGCCGGCGGTGCGCGCCGCCGTGCCGGGCCCGCACGAGCTCGAGCTGTGCCCGCTCCTCGTGCTCCCCGACGGCGCCGAGCCGCCCGGGAGCGCCGCCACCACCCGGGTGCTCACGGCCGACGACCCGGACCTTCCGCTCGTCGTCGGCGCGGTGAGCGCCGGCTTCGGCGGCCGCGACGCGGTGGTCGCGCGGGACCCCGGCCTCCGTGCGGAGCTGATCGCCCGCGGGCTGCTCGTCGTGGTCGCGGCGTACGACGGGTCCGGGGCGCTGGTGGGCGGCGGCTCGGCCGCCCCGCGGGGCGACACCGCCGAGCTGACGGGGATCGCGGTGATCCCGTCCGCGCGGCGGCGCGGGCTCGGCGCCGCGACCACCGCCGCACTGGTGAGGGCCTGCCGCGCCTCGGGGGTGCGTCGTGTGTTCCTGTCCGCGGCCTCCGACGACGCCGGCGCCGTCTACCAGGCCCTGGGGTTCGAGCGCCGCGGACGGGCCTGCATCCTCGGCGTCGCGGACTGAACGGGAGCGCCCGGGACCGGGTGGGACGGCGCGGCGCTCGCACTCCCGGCCCGCGTGGTCGAGACTGTGCGCCATGACCTGGTCCGTCCCCCGGTGTCCAGGCTGGCTGGTGGCGCTCGGGATGCTCGCGGCGGTCTACCTCGCCGGCGTGGGCGCGGTCCTCTTCGCTCCCCACGGCGACCCCGTCGCCACGTGGTGGCCGGCGGCCGGGCTGGCGGTCTCGCTGGTGTGCCTGGCCCCGCGCCGCTGGTGGTCGGTCCTCGCCCTCGGGATCGTCGTGTCCAGCGGCCTGGCCAATGTCACCGGCGGTCGCGACCTGCCCGTCTCGCTGCTCTTCGGCGTCGCCAACGCGGCCGAGGCGGTCGCCGCGGCGGCCATCCTGCGCGGCGGTGGCCGCCGCCGACCGCGCCTGGAGAGCCAGGACGACTTCATCAAGCTCGGTCTCGCGGCCCTCGTGGGCGGGGCGACGATCGCCACCGGTGCCGCCCTCACGGTCGTCGCCGTCGACCAGGGCTCCTTCCTCGACACCTGGCCCTCGGTCTTCGCCTCGCACGCGGCGTCCACGTTCATCCTGGTGCCGGTGGCGCTGGCCTCGTGGGCGACGGTCGGGGCCCCCTCGCGGGGCTTCCGGACGATCCGCCGGGGCGAGCTCCTGGTCCAGGTCCTCGCCCTGGTCGTCGTCACCGGGCTGGTCTTCGCGCCGACCCAGACCCTCCCGGTCACCTTCCTGCCGCTGCCGGTCCTGGTGTGGGCGGCGCTGCGCTTCGACGTCCGCACCGTGGTCTGGCAGCTCGCCGGCGTCAGCGTGGTCACGACGTACCTCACCGCCCATGGCTACGGACCCTTCGGCGCCAATCTCACCATCGGCCGGATCGACGCGATGGCCGCAGGCATGCTCACCCAGGGCTACCTGCTGTGCGCCGGGCTGATGTCGCTGCCGCTCGCCATCGCCGCGGAGCAGCGGGGCAGGCTGATCGACCGGATCCGCGCCAGCGAGCGGCTCTTCCGCCGCAACTTCACCGAGTCGCTGGTGGGCATGCTGCTGCTGCGCCGCGAGGGTGAGAGCCTCGAGATCGTCGACCTCAACGACACCGCCGCACGGCTGGTCGGGTCGGAGCAGGCCGACCTGGTCGGGGGCTCGCTGGGCGACCTGCTCGACACGTCCGAGCGCCTCGAGCTCGTCGCCGAGCGCATGCTGGCCGGCAACCTCGAGGGCTGGAGGGCCCAGACCGGCCTGCGCGACCGCGAGGGCGCGCGCGTCAACGTGGCGCTGTCCCTGCTGGCCCGCGACCCGCACCCGATGTTCGCCGCCCAGCTCCTCGAAGTCACCGCCGAGTACGACGCCCGTCGCCGGCTCGAGCGGGCCGAGAAGCTGACCAGCGCCACCCTCGACACGACCGCCTGCATCATCCTGGTCACCGACCTCGGCGGGAAGATCGTGCGCGTCAACTCCGCCACGACCGACCTCACCGGCTACTCCGAGGAGGAGCTGCTCGGTCGCCCGGTGTGGGAGACGACGATCGTCCCCACAAGCGCGGCCGACGTCGAGGCGCTCTTCCTGGCGCCGCCTCGATCCGGCAGGCCACTGATGCGCGAGGCGGACGCCACGACCAAGAACGGCGAGAAGCTGCGGATCGTCTGGAACAACAACATCGTCCGCGACGAGCACGACCGTCCCGTCAACGCCGTGCTGACGGGGATCGACGTGACGGCGGAGCGCAACACCTCCGGCCTGATGGTCCACCTCCTCGAGGCCGCGATCACCACCGCGCTGATCGGCATCGACAACGCCGGCCGGATCACCGTGTTCAACGCCGGCGCCCAGAACCTGCTCGGCTACCACTACGAGGAGATGCTCGGCGAGCCGTTCGTGCGGCTCCTCGACCCCGAGGAGCTGGGCACCCGGACCGGGACGCGGGACGACGAGGCGGCGTTCGCAGCCCTCACCTCCACGATCGGTCCCGGTGGCGAGGCGCGCATGCGGGACTGGACCTGGGTGTCCAAGGACGGCACGCACCACACCATCTCGATGACGCTCAGCGTCACGGCCGACAGCTCCCGGTCACCCATCGGCTTCCTCTGCGTCGGGCGGGACGTCACCGAGCAGCGGCAGAGCCAGGAGATGCTGGTCGCCGCCCTGGACAAGGAGCGCACCGCGGTCGAGCGGCTGCGCAAGCTCGACGAGGCGAAGAACGAGTTCGTCTCGACGGTCAGCCACGAGCTGCGCACCCCCGTGACCAGCATCGTGGGCTACACCGAGATGCTCCAGGACGGCTCGATCGTGGAGCCCGACCCCGGCCAGCTGCCGCTGCTGGCGACCATCGCCCGCAACGGCCAGCGGCTGATCGTCATCTGCAACGACCTGCTCATGCTCAGCGGCCTGGACTCCGGCGCCGTCCAGTGGGAGCGGGAGGTGCTGGACCTGACCACGATCCTCAAGCCCGTCGAGGAGGCCGTGCGGCCGCTGCTGATCGGCCGTGACCTGACCCTGCGCGTCGACCACCCCGACGTACCCCTGGTCGTGCTCGGTGACCGGGCCCAGCTCGAGCGGGTGCTGCTGAACCTGCTGAGCAACGCGGTGAAGTTCACCGAGGACGGCGGCGAGATCGACTGCCGCCTCGAGGAGCACGAGGGCGAGGCCGTGCTGACCGTCAGCGACACCGGCATCGGCATCCCCGAAGAGGAGCAGGGCGGGCTCTTCGAGAAGTTCTTCCGCTCCTCGACCGCGCAGAACCGCGCCATCCAGGGCACCGGGCTCGGGCTATCGATCGTGGCCTCCATCGTCGCCGCCCACGGCGGCCGGATCGGGGTCCGCTCCGCCCACCTCGCCGGCACCACCTTCACCGTCCGGCTGCCCCTGAAGCGGCCGTCCGCCCGGGGCTGACGCGACCCGGCCGGCCTCCCCCGCGGCCGCCTGCTCAGCCGCGGTTGACGGCGCTGATCACGGCCTTGAGCGAGGCGGTGACGATGTTGGGGTCCAGCCCGACGCCCCACAGCACCCGGTCGCCCACAAGGCACTCGACGTACGCCGCGGCGATGGCGTCGCCGCCCGAGGACAGCGCGTGCTCGGCGTAGTCGAGGACGCGCACGTCGAAGCGGCTGCCGCCGTCGGGGCCGGGCAGCTCGTTGATCGCGTTGACGAACGCGGCGATCGGCCCGTTGCCGGTGCCCTCGAGGGTCTGCAGCTCTCCGTCGACGTAGACGTTGACCGTGAGCGCGTCCTTCTCCCCCGCGGCCGAGGAGGTGTGCACCGAGTTCAGCCTCAGCGGCGCCTCCCGGTGGAGGTACTCGTCGGAGAAGACCGTCCAGATCTCGTCGGGCGACATCTCGCCACCCTCGGTGTCGGTGCGCTCCTGGACCACCCGGCTGAACTCGATCTGCGCGCGTCGTGGCAGGTCGAGCTTGTGCTCGGCCTTGAGGATGTAGGCCACCCCACCCTTGCCGGACTGGCTGTTGACCCGGATGACCGCCTCGTAGGAGCGGCCGACGTCCTTCGGGTCGATCGGCAGGTACGGCGCCTCCCACGGCATCTGCTCGACCGGGATGCCGCGCTCGTCGGCCCGCGTCTGCAGGTCCTCGAGGCCCTTCTTGATGGCGTCCTGGTGGGAGCCGGAGAAGGCGGTGTAGACCAGGTCGCCCGCGTACGGGTGGCGCGGGTGGACCGGCAGCTGGGTGCAGTACTCCACCGTCCGACGGATCTCGTCGATGTCGGAGAAGTCGATCATCGGGTCGACGCCCTGGCTGAAGAGGTTCATGCCCAGGGTCACCAGGCACACGTTGCCGGTGCGCTCGCCGTGGCCGAACAGGCAGCCCTCGACCCGGTCCGCCCCGGCCATCATCGCCAGCTCGGTGGCCGCGACCGCCGTACCGCGGTCGTTGTGCGGGTGCAGGCTGATCACGGTGTTCTCGCGGCGGGTCAGCTGCCGGGAGAACCACTCGATCTGGTCGGCGTAGACGTTCGGCGTCGCCGACTCCACGGTCGCGGGCAGGTTCAGGATGATCTCGCGGCCGTCCTCGGGCTGCCACACGTCGGAGACCGCCTCGCAGACCTCCAGGCTGAAGGGCAGCTCGGTCGAGGTGAAGATCTCGGGGCTGTACTCGTAGCCGATCACGGTCATGTCCAGGTAGGACTCGCCGTACTTCATCACCAGCTCGGTGCCGCGGGTCGCGATCGCCTTGACCTCGTCCTTGCCGGCGTGGAAGACCACGCGGCGGAACAGCGGCGCCAGCGCGTTGTAGAGGTGGATGTTGGCGCGAGGTACGCCGACCAGCGACTGCACGCTGCGCTCGATCAGGTCCTCACGGGCCTGGGTGAGCACCGAGATCGTGACGTCGTCGGGGATCCGGTCCTGCTCGATCAGCTGGCGGACGAAGGAGAAGTCGGTCTCGCTCGCCGACGGGAACCCGACCTCGATCTCCTTGTAGCCCATCTGCACGAGCAGCTCGAACATCTTCAGCTTGCGGGCCGGGCTCATCGGGTCGATGAGCGCCTGGTTGCCGTCGCGCAGGTCGGTGGAGAGCCAGCGTGGCGCCTCCGTGATCGTCCTCGTGGGCCAGGTGCGGTCCGGCAGGTCGATGGGCGGGTAGGCGCGGTAGCGCTCGACCGGCATCCCGCTGGGCTTCTGCGAACGGATGGTCATGGTGTCCTCGCTGATGTCGGTGCTGGGGCGGCCGGTCGCACGCACTCACTCCGCAGCGAGGGGGTCCGGCTCGTGCTCAGACCTCGCTGCGGCAGCGAAGAAGAAGCTGGCGCATCATGACTTCGCCACGATAGCCCACGCGTCCACGCCGCGGGACGGCCGTCTCACGGCTCGGCCCGTCGGTCCTCAGCGTCCAGCTCGGGGGCCTCCGACCGCTCGAGGGACTGCAGGCGCAGCTCGATCGCGGTGAGCCGGTCCAGGATCTGCTGCTCGATGGCCTCCTCACGCTCCTCGGCCGGCTCCTCGTCCTCGCGGACGAACAGCGAGGCGAGCGCGGCGCTGATCAGCGAGAGCAGCAGGAACCCGGAGACCATCAGGACCGCGGAGGTGAGCGCCCCGCCCACGCTCGTGGGCGTGCCCTCGACGAAGCCGACCGTGGTCATCAGCGACAGCGCCCACCAGAGCCCCTCCCAGTAGCTCCCGACCGTGTCCGACTCGAACGCGGCCGCGCCACCGGCACCGACCACGAGCGCGGCCAGCGCGATGATCACGCCCGGCAGCACGAAGCTGCGTCGTACCCGTGGGAGCTGCATGGGGTCACGATAGGTCCGGCCCCCGGGGGTGGCGCATGACACGATCAGGGCATGAGTGACGCCGACGGCCGGACCATGCGCGAGCGGATGCTCGCGGGCGAGCCCTACATCGCCGACGACCCCGACCTGTTCCGCGAGAGCCGCCGGGCCAGGGTGCTCTGCCACCGGATCAACAGCCTCGACCCCGACGAGTCACGACAGGTCGAGGAGCTGTTCGGAGAGCTCCTCGGGGCGATCGGCGAGCACAGCCACATCCGGCCGCCGTTCCACTGCGACTACGGCTACCAGACCTTCATCGGGGCGCGGACCTTCGCCAACTTCGGCCTGGTGTGCCTCGACGTCGCCCGGGTCACGATCGGCGACGACGTCCAGATCGGGCCCAACGTCCAGCTCCTGACGCCCACCCACCCGGTCGAGCCGGGTCCACGCCGCGACAAGTGGGAGGCCGCCGAGCCGATCACCATCGGCGACAACGTCTGGCTCGGCGGCGGGGTCATCGTCTGCCCGGGCGTCACCATCGGCGAGAACACCGTCGTCGGCGCGGGAGCGGTCGTCACCCGCGACCTGCCGGCGAACGTCGTCGCGGTCGGGAACCCCGCCCGCGTCGTGAAGAAGCTGGACGGCTGAGCATGGCCGCGGGGGGCGTGGACACCTGGGGCGTGCAGGCGGACTACGTCGACGCGTACGACGCGCCGCGCCGGGCCCCGGAGGCCACCGTCGAGGCGCTCCGCCGCGTGATCGGCACCCCGCCTCCGGACCTCGCGGAGCGCGCCCCGGTCGTCACCCGGCCCGGTCGGCGACTCGGGCTGGGCCGCGTCGAGGTCGAGTGCGAGGACGGCACCCGTCGGACCGTCGACGACGTGCTCCCCGAGGACTTCCCGCTGGGCTACCACCGGCTGCGGACCGAGGGCGGCAGCAGCCGGCGGCTCATCGTCTCCCCCGGGCGCTGCTGGCTCCCCGACCGGCAGCAGTGGGGCTGGGCGGTGCAGCTGTACGCCGCCCGGTCGCGGTCGAGCTGGGGCATCGGCGACCTCGCCGACCTTCGTGCGCTGCGGGAGTGGACCGAGTCGGCCGGCGGCGGCTTCCTGCTGGTCAACCCGCTGCACGCGGTCGCTCCCACGCTGCCGCAGGAGGCCAGCCCCTACCTGCCGGCGACCCGCCGTTTCCGCAACCCGGTCTACCTGCGCGTCGACGAGGTGCCGGGGTGGCAGCCCGGCCGGGCGGCCGACGCGCGCGAGCGGTTGAACGCCACCGAGCTGGTCGACCGTGACGGCGTGTGGAGCCTCAAGCGGGCCGAGCTGTGGGCGGCCTTCACCTCGCCCGGCGTGGCCGACGACGCGGCGTTCCTGGCCTGGCGCGGTGAGCGGGGCCGCAGCCTGGCGGAGTTCGCCACCTGGTGCGCGCTGGCCGAGGAGCACGGCCCGGACTGGCGGACCTGGCCCGGCGGACTGCGTCGGCCCGACGCGGCGGAGGTGGCCGCGTTCGCGGCCGCGCACGCCGAGCTGGTCACGTTCCACGCCTGGCTGCAGTGGCAGCTCGACGTCCAGCTGGGCCGGGCCACCGGGGGCACCACCGTGATCCAGGACCTGCCGATCGGCGTCTCCGGCGGTGGCGCCGACGCCTGGGCCTGGCAGGACGGGATCGCCGCCGGCGTCACCGTCGGCGCCCCGCCCGACCTGCTCAACACCGTCGGCCAGGACTGGGGCTCCCCGCCCCTGGTCCCGTGGCGGCTGCAGGCCGCGGACTACGAGCCGTTCATCCAGTCGGTGCGCGGCACGATCGCCGGGGCGGGCGGACTGCGGATCGACCACGTCATGGGGCTGTTCCGGCTCTGGTGGATCCCCGACGGCGCCTCGGCGACCGAGGGTGCCTACGTGCGCTACCCGAGCGACGACCTCCTCGACATCGTGGCGCTGGAGTCCCACCGCGCCCGGGCCGTCGTGGTCGGCGAGGACCTCGGCACCGTCGAGCCGGGGGTGCGAGAGGCCCTCTCGGACCGGGGCATGCTCTCCTACCGGCTGCTGTGGTTCGAGGACGACGAGCCCGACGACTGGCCGGTGTGCGCCCTCGCCGCGGTCACGACCCACGACCTGCCCACGGTCGCCGGGCTGTGGACCGGCTCGGACGCCGCCGACCAGCTGGCCAGCACCACCATGTCCGAGGACGACGTCCGCGACGGCCGGGCCGACCTGCTCGCCCGGCTGCGGCGCGGCAGCGAGCTGGTCGGCGACGCACCCGTCGACGAGGCGGTGGACGCGGCATACCAGCGGCTCGCGCGAGCGCCCAGCCTGCTGCTGTCCGTGGCGCTGGAGGACGCGGTCCTCGAGGAGCGCCGGCCCAACGTGCCCGGCACGGTCGAACGGGAGAACTGGCGGATCCCGCTGCGCGTGCCGGTCGACGACCTGCCGACCTCGGCGGCGGCCGGCCGCCTGGCGGCCCTGATGAGCGAGGCCGTGGGGACTACTCGGCCAGCATGATCCCGACGAAGAGCGCCGCGAGGGCGGTGAGCCCGGTGAGCGCCCCGTAGACGGCCATGGCCTGCTTCGACGTCGCCCGCGCGTGCAGGAACGCGGTGACGCCCGAGGCGAGCACGAGCACGTACTTCAGCGACAGCGTGTTCTGGAACGCCGCGCTGTCGTCGTCGGCGGCCACGACGTTCCACACGCCGGTCAGCACCAGCACCACGAAGGCCGGCCAGGCGATCCGGTTGAACGCGTTCGCGGCGGCCTTGGGCACCTCGGCCCCGGCGCCCCGCAGCGCCGGCACCAGCGCGGCCAGCGTGATCTGTCCGCCGACCCAGATGGTCGCGGCGAGCACGTGCAGGAACAGGCGGATGGTCTCGAGGTCGACGTCGTTCACGGGGGTCACCCTCTCGCGAGCTCCTTGGACACGCTCCACTGGGTGATGGTCCGGGCGGGAGTCCAGCCGGTGGACGCCCCGCTGGGAGCCGCCTGCTCGACCGAGAGCCGGGTGAGCTCACCCCCGCTGCGGGCGTACGCCGCAGCGAGGGCCTGCTCGGTCTCGAGGGTCGTGCCCTGCACGACGAGCCGCCCGCCCGGCCGCAGCGACCGGAGGCAGTAGCTCAGCAGCCCGGCGGCGGTCGCGCCCCCGCCGACGAAGACGGCGTCCGGCTTGGGCAGCCGCACGAGGACCTCGGGGGCGTGCCCGGTGACGACCTCGAGGTCCGGGACGCCGAGCGCGACCGCGTTGCGGCCGACCCGGGCGGCCCGGCCGGGATCGACCTCGACCGCGACGGCACGGCAGCTCGGGTGCGCCCGCATCCACTCGATGCCGATGCTGCCCGCACCGGCCCCCACGTCCCAGAGCAGCTGGCCGGGCTGCGGGGCGAGCCGCGCCAGCGCGCTCGCGCGCAGGTCCCGGCGGGTCAGCCGGCCGTCGTTCTCGAAGTGCTCGTCGGGCAGCCCTGGGGCCCAGGAGCCGACGACGGGACCGGCCAGCTCGAGGGCGACCACGGGGAGGTCCGGCCCCCGGCCCGACCAGTCCGCGGCGGTGGTGTCGACACGGCACTCCCGCTCGCCACCCAGGTCGCCGAGCACGGTCATCGCCGACCCGCCGTAGCCGGCCATGACCAGCAGCCCGGCCAGGAGCTCCGGCGTCGCGGCGTCCGGGGACAGCACCACCAGCCGGTGCCCGGGGGCCAGGTGCCGCAGCACCACGTGCGGGTCCCGGCCGGCGACCGGGACGACCGTCGTCGACTCGGCCGACCAGCCCATCCGGGCGCGAGCCAGCGCGACCGAGGACGTCGTGGGCTCGACCGTCACCGACTCCGCGCCGAGCAGGTCGACCAGCGTCGTGCCGATCCCGGAGAGGAACGGGTCGCCGGCGGCGAGGGCCACCACGCGGCGTCCCGCATGCCGCCGGAGGACCGCGGGCAGGCCGTCGCGCAGCGGGTGCGGCCAGGCCTCGCGCTCCTGCCGGTCGACGTCGGGCACCAGGTCGAGGTGCTGGTCACCGCCGAGCAGGACCTCGGCGTCGAGCACCACGGACCGCAGGCGTTCCGGCACGCCGGACCAGCCGTCGGCCCCGATGCCGACGACGGCGACGTGGACGGGTGGGGAGAAGCGCACGGGGCCCGACGCTACCGTGACGGCCGGCCGGTGCGCGGCCCCGACGGCCCCCACTAGCCTCGGCCCCATGTCCCGGCTGCTGATCGTCCACCACTCCCCCACCTCCACGGTGCGGTCGCTCGCGGAGGCGGTGGTCGCCGGGGCGCACGACGACGCGATCGAGGGCGTCGACGTGGTCGTCCGCCCGGCCCTGGAGGCGCGTGCGTCCGACGTGCTCGCCGCCGACGGCTACCTGCTCGGGACCCCGGCGAACTTCGGGTACATGAGCGGAGCGCTCAAGCACTTCTTCGACACGATCTTCCTCGAGGCCGGGGGTGCGCTCAGTGACGACGGGTCGGCCGGCAGCGTGAGCGGCGGCAAGCGCCCCTACGGGCTGTGGGTGCACGGCCGCTACGACACCACCGGCGCGGTCCGATCGGTGCAGTCGATCGTCGGCGCCCTGCCCTGGCGCCAGGCCGCGGAGGTGCTGGAGGTCCTCGGCGACGTGGGCGACGACGACCTCGCCGCGGCGTACGAGCTCGGCGGGACGCTGGCGGCGCTCCTCGCGGGTTGACCGGACGCTCGACCGACCCCGATCACCGGTCTGGGAGGCCGGACGTGAGCCGGGAGGCCGGACGGTACGATCGCGGACGATCTCGAAGGACCGACGAAGGAGGGGTCGTGGCGCACGTCCGCGAGCTCGTTGCACCCCTCCTGCTCGGTGCGGTCGCGCTGGTCGCCCTCGGCGGCTGCAGCGCCGACGCGGCCCAGGGCAGCAACACCGACCCCGACCAGGTCGACGCCGTCGCGGCGCCCGAGCTCGGCGCCTGCCGGGTGCTCACCCCCGAGGACGTGAAGCAGTCCAGCAACGCCACCCGCACCGTCGACTGCTCGGAGCCGCACACCGCACAGACCTACGTGGTCGGCGGGCTCCCGGACTCCCTCGAGGACGTCGACCGGGACTCCGAGGAGCTGGGCGCCTGGGCCTACAAGACCTGTTCGCAGAGGTTCATGGGCTTCCTCGGCGCCGACGAGAGCCTGGCGATGCGGGCCGTGGTCAGCTGGGCCTGGTTCCGGCCCTCGGAGAAGGCCTGGGAGGACGGGGCCCGCTGGTACCGCTGCGACCTGGTCGGGGGCGGTGACCAGAGCAAGGACTACGTCGACCTGCCCGAGGACGCGAAGGGCCTGTTCTGGGGCAAGCTGCCCGACCGCTGGCTGGTGTGCGCGTCCGGCGCCTCGGTGTCCGGCTCGGTGAAGATCCCGTGCTCGCAGCCGCACGACTGGCGAGCGGTCACCACGATCAAGCTCGGCGAGAAGGGCGACTCCTACCCCGGGGACCGCCTGGTGCAGGTGCGGACCCGGGACTTCTGCACCGAGTCCGTGGGGGCCTGGTTGAGCTACCCGGTCAACTACCAGATCGGCTACACGTGGTTCCACGAGGCCGAGTGGCAGGCCGGCAACCGGCGCTCGGTCTGCTGGGCGAAGACGGACTCATGAGGCGCCTGCTGCCCGCCGCGGCCCTCCTCCTCGCGCTCACCGCGTGCACCGGCGGAGGCGGTGAGGACTCCGCCGAGCCCACACCCTCGGCCTCGAGCGCCTCGACCTCCCCGACGGCGACCCCCACGGCCGCGTCCCCGCCGCGGCCGCCACGGGACCGGGCCTGCTACCGGCTGTCGTACGACGAGGCGGTGGCGCCGACCGCCGAGGCGCGCCCGGTCCGCTGCACCGACACCCACACCTCGATGACGTACGCCGTCGGGTCGCTCGACCCGGTCGTCGACGGACACCTGCTGGCGGTGGACTCCGAACGGGTCCAGGCCCAGGCCGGGACGCAGTGCCCGCGCCGGCTGCCGTCCTTCCTCGGCGGCACCCCCGACGACCTGCACCTGAGCATGCTCCGCGCCGTCTGGTTCACGCCCTCGGTGGAGCTGTCCGACGCGGGCGCCAACTGGTTCCGCTGCGACGTGATCGCGGTGGCCTCCGAGGACCGGCTGGCCCCGCTCAGCCAGCGCATGTCCGGCGTCCTCGGCACCACCGCCGGACGGGACCGGTTCGGCATGTGCGGCACGGCCGAGCCCGGCACCTCGGACTTCTCCCGGGTCATCTGCTCCAGCGACCACAGCTGGCGGGCCATCGACGTCGTGCACTTCTCCGGCGCCGGCTACCCCGGCCCGGCGGCCGCACGCGCCGCCGGTCAGGGGCCGTGCGAGGACGCCGGACGCGCCGCGGCGTCCGACGCGCTGGACTACACCTGGGGCTACGAGTGGCCCACGCGCGAGCAGTGGGACAACGGCCAGACCTACGGCCTCTGCTGGGCTCCCGACTGATCGGCTCGCCGGCCTAGAAGCCCAGCTTCCGCAGCTGGCGCGGGTCCCGCTGCCAGTCCTTGGCGATCTTGACGTGCAGGTCGAGGTAGACCGGCGTGCCCAGCAGCGCCTCGATCTGCTTGCGGGCCTCGGTGCCGACCTTGCGGAGGCGGGCGCCCTTGGGACCGATCATGATCCCCTTCTGGGAGTCGCGCTCGACGTAGAGGTTGGCGTGGATGTCGAGCAGCGGCTTGTCCTCGGGGCGCCCCTCGCGCAGGCCCATCTCCTCGACCACGACGGCGACCGAGTGCGGCAGCTCGTCGCGCAGGCCGTCCAGCGCGGCCTCGCGGATCAGCTCGGCAGCGAGGATCTCCTCGGGCGCGTCGGTGAGGTCTCCCTCCGGGTAGAGCTGCGGCCCCTCGGGCAGCAGCCCCACGAGCAGGTCCTCGAGCAGGCTGACCTGGTCGCCGGCCTTCGCCGAGACCGGCACGATCTCGGCCCAGTCGACGCCGGTCTCGCCGCCGAGCCTCTGGATGTCGAGCAGGTGCCGGCCGATCTGCTCGGGCGTGGCGAGGTCGGTCTTGGTCGCGACGGCGACCTTCTTCGTCCGCTTGATCTTGGCCATCTCGTTGACGATGAACCGGTCACCGGGCCCGATCTTCTCGTTCGCGGGGAAGCAGACCGCGACGACGTCGACCTCGGAGAGGGTGGTCTTCACCAGGTCGTTGAGCCGCTCCCCCAGCAGCGTCCGCGGCCGGTGCAGGCCCGGGGTGTCGACCAGGATCAGCTGCGCGTCGTCGCGGTGCACGATGCCGCGGACGACCGTGCGCGTGGTCTGCGGCTTGTCGGAGGTGATCGCCACCTTGGTGCCGACCAGGGCGTTGGTCAGCGTCGACTTGCCGGCGTTGGGCCGGCCGACGAACGACGCGAACCCGCTCCGGTGGGGAGCCTGTCGAGATTCGTTCATGAGTCCCTCGCCTCGTCGTAGTCGGCCCAGATCTGGTCGTCGCCCTTGCCTGCCATCTTGCCCGCCCGCCAGATCGGGCCCGGGTCGACCGCGCGCGGCTGGCGCCTGGCCACCCCGCGCCAGTAACCCATCACGTCGTACGCCGGGCTCGGCAGCCGGCGCTCCCGCATCAGGTGCTTGCGGATCGCGCGCATCTGAGCGGACTCCCCCGCCATCCAGAAGTAGCCCTCGCCGGCGGGCCAGTCGATCCCCTCCACCGCGGCGGCGAGGTCGCTCTGCCCGGGGGCCGGGGGTTCCAGCCAGGTGACGTCCACGCCGTCGGGCAGATAGCCGGAGTCCCGGAGCAGGTCGGCGTCGGGGACCTCGGCCCAGACCCGGATCTGTCCGTGGTCGAGCCGGTCGCGGCCCACGGACTCCACGATCCGGGCCATCGCCGGCATCGCAGTCAGGTCTCCGACCAGCAGCAGCCACGCGGCGGAGTCGGGCATCGCGAAGGAGCCCCGGGGCTCGGTGATCGTGACCGTCTCGCCCACGCACTCGCGGGCGGCCCACTCGGTGACCAGCCCGGTCTCGTGCACGACGACGTCGAGGACCAGCTCGGAGCCGTCCCAGGAGCGCACCGTGTAGTAGCGGCTCTGGAACTGCTGCGGGACGACCAGGCCGACCCACTCGTCGGGGATCCCGGTGCTCGCGAAGGCACCCGGCTCGGCGCCGGTCAGGCCGGCGCCGCCGAGCGTCAGCCGGACCAGGTGGGGGGTGAGCTGTTGCCGCTCCAGGACCTCAGCGGCGTACTGCCTGCCTCTCGTGCTCACCGGCCAAGGCTATGCGCCGCCCCTCAGAACGGGTGGCGGAGGGGGTAGCCGCTCTCGCCCCGGCCGTCGGTCTTGGTCGCCAGCACGTGGTGCAGCTGGATCTCGTTGCGCTCGAAGGCCAGGCGCGAGCCGGCCATGTAGAGGCCCCAGACCCGCGCGGTGGCCTCGCCGACCTCGGCGACGCACTCGTCCCAGTTCTCCACCAGGTTGCGGCACCACCCGGCCAGGGTCTTGGCGTAGTGGACCCGGAAGTTCTCCTCGTGCTGCACCTCGAGGCCGGCGTTCTGCGCCTCGGTGATGATCCGCCCGGACCCGATCAGCTCCCCGTCGGGGAAGACGTAGCGGTCGATGAACGCCCCGGTGCTCCGCGGCACGTTGTCGTGGCGGGTGATGCAGTGGTTGAGCAGCCGGCCCTGCGGGCGCAGCTTGTCGCGGATGAACCCGAAGTACTCCGGGTAGTTGCGCACGCCGATGTGCTCGGTCAGGCCGATCGAGGAGATCGCGTCGAAGTCGCCCTCCTCGACCAGGCGGTAGTCCAGGAACCGCACCTCGGCCAGGTGGTCGAGCCGCTGCGCCTTGATCTGCTCCTGCGCCCAGGACGCCTGCGCGCGGGAGAGGGTGACGCCGATGGCCTTGACGCCGTACTCCCGCGCGGCGTGCCGCACCATCCCGCCCCAGCCGCAGCCGAGGTCGAGCAGCCGCTGGCCGGGCTCGAGGCCGAGCTTGCGGGCCACCAGGTCGTACTTCTCGGTCTGCGCCTCCTCCAGCGTCGCGTCCGCGGTCGGGTAGACGGCGCAGGTGTAGGTCATGGACGGGCCGAGGACCAGCTCGTAGAAGCGGTTCGACACGTCGTAGTGGTGGTGGATGACCTCCGCGTCACGGGTCATCGAGTGCCGCACGCCCTCGACCACGCGACGCCAGCGCGGCAGGTGCTCCTGCGGCGGCGGGGGCGGGGGCTTGAGGTTCGACAGGCCCAGGCCGCGCAGCAGCGCCATCGCCTCGGCGGGCGACGGCTTGCGGAAGCGCAGGCGGCTCTGCAGCAGCGTCAGGGCGTCGTAGGGGTCGCCGGGGTGCACGCCGTTGACGTTCAGGTCGCCGGACACGTAGGCCCGCGCCATGCCGAGGTCGCCGGGGGCGGTCAGCAGGTAGGACAGTCCGCGCTGGTTGACCAGCTCCAGCTCGATCTCGGCGTCCTCCGGGCCGGCCGAGCTGCCGTCGTACGCCGTGAACCGCACCGGCATGCCGTCGCGCATCAGCGACGCCACGGCATCCCCGATCGGGAGGGTGCCCTGGGCGCGTCTCTGGGTGAGCGTCATCGTCTCTTCACCGCCTTGTCGTAGAGGCTGGTCAGCCTGTCGTCGGGGTCGTAGCGCCGCTTGACGGCCGCGAGGTTCGCGCCGTCGTACAGCTCGTCGAAGGTCTCGGGGTCGTAGAACGCCTCCGAGTAGAGGGACTTGTGGCCGCCGAGCTCGTGGACGCGAGCCTCGATCGCCCGGTTGCGGGGGCCGTTCGGGGCGTCGGGGCCCACGTGCACGGTGCCCCAGAAGCCGACGTTGACGTACGTCGCGCCGGGTGCCAGCGGGTAGGTGGGCCAGTCCCGCTTGGAGACCAGCGGGCACAGCCACACCGGGCGCATGCCGACGGCCTCGTCGAACCAGTCGAGGAACTCGCCCAGCCGCTCCACGGGCACCTCGACGTCCTGGATCACCCGCTCCCGAAGCGGACGCCCGGCCCGGCGGTCCAGCCGGTCGGCGATGCCGAGGCGGCGGTCCAGCCCGACCAGCTTGTGGTAGACGTCCGAGCGCCGCCAGCGGCGCGGCCACAGCCGCCGGACCACCGGGTGCTGCACGCCGAACGCCCCCGAGCACCAGAACCAGTCGGTGTCCCAGCGCCACAGGTAGTCGTACATCGTCAGCAGGTCCGTCCCGGATCCAGCGGCAGCCCGCTGCTGCACGGACCGGTAGTAGACGTCCTGCCCGGTGTAGTCGCTCGGTGCCACGGTCGCACCGTCCACCACGGGGGCGTCGGACCAGGTGGCCAGGGTCAGGTAGTACTCCCCCGGCGCGAACGCGACCCCGTCGAGCCCGTCGACCCGGGTGCCGTCGTAGGTCCGCGTCGCCACGATCTCGGCGACGGTCTTGGCCAGCACGCCGACGTCGTCGAGGCGGACGTGGCGCAGCACGACGTACGACGGGACCGGCTCCAGCTCGATCCGCAGCCGGGTGGCGTAGCCGAGCGAGCCGTAGGAGTTCGGGAAGGTGTCGAAGAGTTCGTCCCCGAGCCGGGTGGTGACCACCTCGCCGGCGCCGGTGAAGACGTCCATCTCGAGCACCGACTCGTGCGGCAGCCCGCTGCGGAAGCTGGTCGACTCGATGCCCAGCCCGGTGACGGCGCCGCCGAGGGTGATCGTGCGGAGCTGCGGCACCACCAGTGGGATCAGCCCGTGCGGGAGGGTGGCATCGACGAGGTCCTCGTAGGTGCACATGCCCTGCACCTCGGCGGTCCGCGCCGCTGCGTCGACCTCGATCACGCCGGTCAGCCCGGACACGTCGAGGCCGGGAGCCTCGGACCGGTCTCTCGGCCGGAACAGGTTGGACGTCTTCTTCGCCAGGCGCACCGGGGCGCCGGCGGGGACGGCGGCGTACGAGGCCTGCAGCCGTGCGACGGCCGCCTCGTGCTGCTCCCAGCTTCCCCCAGGTCTCACGCGCCCCAACTTACTCCTGAGCGGTGTCGGGCGTGTCCCACCCCGGCGATCCGACCCCGGTGGCATGGGTGGGCGAGGAAGGCCCGGGCTCCTCTGCCCCGACGAGCTCAGCGCTTCGTGGCAAGCACGCTGACGCTGGTCACGCCGTACGCCGTGGTGGCGCCGAGCGCCCGGTCGGAGATGAACCGGTAGTCGTTGTCGCGCACGACGACGACCTCGAAGCCGGCGTCCCGGATCGCGCCGAGGTATTCGTCGCGCTGGGCGGCTCCGCCGATGCAGGCGGCCCACAGCGAGGCGTCGCAGGTGACGCCCTGTGGCAGTTGCCGCGCGGACACGATGTCAGCGATCGCCAGACGGCCACCGGGTCGCAGCGCCGCTGCAGCCGCCCGGAACACGGCCGGCTTGTCCGGGGAGAGGTTGATGACGCCATTGGAGATCACACAGTCGACGGTGCCATCCTCGACCGGCACGTCCTCGATGTAACCCTCGCGGAACTCGATCTGGTCGAAGCCGGCTGCGTCTGCCAGCCCGCTCGCCTTGGCGAGCTGGGCCGTCGTCATGTCCACGCCGATCACGCTGCCGGTGGGGCCGGACGCGTTGGCCGCCAGGAAGCTGTCCATCCCGGAGCCGCTGCCCAGGTCGAGGACCCGCGCGCCCGGCCCGATCTCCGCGAGGTCGAGGAAGTAGCCGACTCCGGCGAAGGAGTCGATCGCCGGCGCCGGGACGGCATCGAGATCGGCGACCGGGTAGCCGAGACGCTCGGCGAGCCCACGTCCGGTCTCGAAGTGGAAGGGCGCCTCGGGCGCCAGGGCGACCTGCTCGTACATCAGCTTGACCCGCGACTCGAGGTCGCTGCGGTCCAGGGTGCGTCCGTCGGTCATGACTCTCTCCTCTCGTTGCTGACCCTTGGCCTGGCGCCGGGCGCTGTCGAACTCATCGGGATCGCTGATCCGCCACATCGCCTGCCCGATCGCCAGCACCCCGCGCGCCGGCAGCGGGACCCCGCCGATGGTCGGGTTCTCACGTGGCCGGCTCGGCCTGCCCAGGTCCACGCCGTCGAGGGCCGCACTCGACTGGCTGACCAGGTACATCCGCTGTGGCATCAGCAGCCCGTGATGGCCGCTCGGCATCGTCCCGGACATCTGCAGCCGACCCATCCCCAGCGCCTGCGCCAGCCGCTCGCGGCCCCGCACCAGGGCAGGTAGTCGCCAGCTGAAGAGCGGCATCGCTGCACTGAGCGGGTTGAGGAATCCCATCAGGAGCGACCGCTCGGCGCTCACCGTCCAGTCCAGCGCCGGCTGGTCCAGCGTGACGTGCAGGGTGCGCGGACCGGTCCACTCGAGATCGATCCGGGCTGCTGCGACGTTGTCACAAGCGGGGCCGTAGTAGCGCGGACAGGCGTGCTCGACGCGTCGCGCATCGGCGTGGATCGACCAGCGGCCCTCGGGGTCGCGGTGCCACAGCGTTCGGTAGGGGCCGAAGGAGCTCTGCGGGAACACCCGGAGCGCCAGCACGTGCCCGGAGTCGAACGGTAGGCCGAAGACACCCCACCCGCGGACGTACTCGTGATCGGGCCACGCCGCCTCGCCCATGTCCGGTTCGATCGCGGTGGTCAGAGCGGCCGGGCTGCGCATCGGTCGCGGCTCTCAGTAGCTGAACGTCACGGCCGGATCGTCACCGATCCAGGTCCACATCGGCACGGTGCCGTTGAGCTCGGCGCCGGAGATCAGGTCGGAGGCCGCGAGCTGCTTGGCGTTGAAGCAGACCGGGCAGACGTAGTAGCTGCCGCCGGCCGCCTCGAACCGCTTCATCAGCTCGATCAGCGGAGGACAGCCCTCGCACGCCGTCCCCACGGCGACGCCCGGAACGGCCAGGCGGACCGCCTCCTTGGTGAGGAAGATCAAGGTCTCGCGGCCGGTCTCGGCGGCGCCCACGGCCACCAGGAACGCCACCGTCACCTTTTCCGCATCCTCCAGCCCGGTGCTCAGGCTGATCACTGACTTGGCCATCGCTGCTGCCCTCCCTGCATCCCCGGCGCCGCGCTCACGGCGTCAACGGTCACGCTAGGAGCGCGGCAGCGCCGCGTCGTCGGGCAAACTCCCTACGAATCGCGAACTAGGGTGCGACGTGGGAGTCCGGCCTGTCATCGAGCGCGCCGAGGAGGCCGCTCCGCAGCGCGAAGAGGGTGGCCGTGGAGCGGCTGCTCGCGCCGGTCTTGGCGTAGATGCGCTCGATGTGGGTGCCCGCGGTCTTGCGTGAGATCCCGAGCCGGCTGGCCACGTCGCCGGTCGCGGCGCCGCGGGCGATCAGGCCGAGCACCTCGAGCTCGCGCGGGGTGAGCCCGGCCGGGCCGGCCACGCGCCGTCGGGTCCCGGCACCCGCTGCCGCCAGCACGGCGTCCGCGGCCGCCTGGTCGAGCCGTCCGGCCGCGATCTCGGCGCGGATCACGCCGGTCGCCTCCTTGAGCGTGCGGGCGGGGCGACTGGATCGGGGCTCGACCAGCTCGTGGAAGGCGCACGCGGCCGCCAGGATGCGGCCCGGCAGCGGAACCGCCTGGCCACCGACGCCACGGTGGTAGCCGCTGCCGTCCATCCGCTCGTGGGCCAGCCCGGCGATCGCGCCCAGTCGCGCGAGCGCCTTGGGACGGGACAGCACCCGCTCGGTGAAGTACGACGCCGCGCGGAGCCGCTCCTCCTCGGTCGCGGTCAGCGGGGTCGGCTTGTCAAGGATCGTCGTGGGGACGCCGTGCAGCCCGACGTCGTGCACCAGACCCGCGCGGTAGACCATCGTCACCTCGCCGGCGGGCAGCCGGAGCCTCCGAGCCGCTTCGGCCGACAGGTCCGCGACCCCGCGCGAGTGGCCCGCGCGGGTCGGGCAGCGTAGGTCGGTGAAGTCGGCCAACGCCACCAGCGCGGCGTCGAGGTCGTCGTCGCTGAGCCGGCACGTCAGCCCGGGGTCCCGGGAGAAGAGCTGGTGGGCGTCGTACTCGTCGGTGGCGACGGGCAGCACCTCGACCGCAGTCGAGCAGAAGGCCTCGACCAGCCTGGGGTCGAACTGGCTGCCGGAGCGGGCCCGCGCCACCTCCACTGCCGCCGAGACGCCGCCGCGCCGGTGGTGCACCTCGACCACGTCGGCGAGGTGGAAGAGCCGGACGACCAAGGCGATCTGCTCGCCACGGACACCCCGCGGGACACCCTGGCCGTCCCAGCGCGCGAAGAACTGCCGGACCGCCGCCGACGTCTCCTCAGGAAGTCCGAGCTGGTCGGCCAACGTCGAGGTGACCAGGCAGTGGCCCTGGATGCCCCGCATCACCCGGGTGCCACCGGTGGCCACCATGGTCGCGGCCACCCGCAGGCGTTGCGGCAGTGGCTGGCCCCGGCCCGCGTGACCGAGGAAGAACGCCATCCCGGACAGCCCACCCAGGTCGGCCTGGTAGCTGTCCGCGCGGAACACGATGTCGTCACCGAAGCTGGCGGTCACCTCGGGAGCATCAGCCACACAACCCACCCAGGAGAGCATCGCGACGTGGAAGAGCGTCGGCTGCTGGTCGTCGGGCAAGCCGACGAGGCGGCCGAGACGCGACGCGATCTGCCAGCTGCGCAGCAGGTGCTCCATGGGCTGGCCCAGCCCGAGGTCGGTCGCAAGCGAGAAGGCAGCCAGCAGCTCGGCAAGGGTGACACCGGAGTCGCGCTCGTCCACGAGCCCAGCGTAGTGATCAGGCAGCCTGGGCGGGTCCGTTGGACGCCCGACCGGAGGCCGGGCCCGGGTGCGACTCCGTCAGTTCCTCGTCGTGACGTAGGTGATGGCCACGCTGCGGCCGGATGGCTTGGTGGCAGTGACGGTTCCACCGCCGAGGCCTATCGCTCCCAGCGTCAGACCCAGGTCCTGCTTCGGGACGGTGATGACGTGCCATTTCATGCGTACTCGCCTCCAGGGTGTGCGGCGACTGTCCTCGCGACAGTCGCGAGTTGGTCAGCCTGGTCACGAATGGCGACAGCGGCCCGCCTGGTGACCTTCGAGCGCAGTGGCAGGGCGAGAGCTCCACTCTCGTTGGTCGGCTCCGCAGCCATCCCTGGCCCCTTCGTTCCGGCCCGTACGTGGGCCTTCGTGTCTCGACAGCATGCGCCGGCGACACTCGCCGGGCATCGGTAGAACTACGTGGATCGATACGTGTTCACGAACCCGCAGGGTGCTTCGTCCTCCGGGGTCGCGCTTCGGGTGCAGGCTCTGATCTGCGGACCACCAGCATCAGCAGCCTGTGGGGCTGACTGGGTGTGTGTCTATTGGCGGCCGCGCTATGCACGCGCGCTTACCGGATCTGCCGATGAGCGCGCAGCGCTGACTGAGATGCTGGACCTCATGCAGCCAGTCACCGAGACCGAACTGGAGGTCATGAACCGCCTCGCGTCGGTCGAGTTCGAGGGCGTCGTTCAGTTGCGGGCACAGATCGCAAGCATCAGCCAAGTGGAGCCCAACTGCTCCTGTGGTTGCCCATCGTTCACGCCGGTGATTGATCGCTCGGTCGCACCCGCGTCGCCGTTGCGGACCCTGCTGCCGACCGAGTTGGTCGAAGAGGAACGCAGCGACGGAGTGCCCCGTACGGTCATCTGGTTCGCCGACGCAGAGGGTTACATCGCAAACGTCGAGTGTGTGTACTACGACGACGCGCTCCCCGAGTGGCCTGACCCGCGACAGTGCACCGTCCGCGGGTAGCAAGGTTGAGCCATGTGATGCGGGTCCGCAGACATCCGCTGTCCGCTCGTTCATGCCGATGAGCGTGCACTGCCTAGGGAGAGGTGCTCTGGGGGCTTGTTGCCTAGGATCGGTGGATGGGTGAGGCACAGGAGCGTCTCGATCGCCTCTTGAAGACGGTGTGGGGCCCGGCTCTGCGCGATCTCGGCTTCAAGGGTTCCGGGAAGGTCTGGACCCTCCCAGACGAGAACGATTGGGCCATGCTCGGTTTCCAGACATCTCAAGCCAGCACCGCCGACGAGGCCAAGTTCACCATCAACCTCATGGTGGTCGGCAAGACCGCCTGGGACGAGGCACGAACCAGGAACAGCTTTTACTCGGGGAAGCCCAGCCCGAACACAATCGCCCACCATCGCTACGTTCAGCGCGCTGGCCATCTGACCCACGGCCGGGATCACTGGTGGCGGCTGGCCGGCGACGGCCGCAACGAGCAGCACATCCGCGACGAGGTACTCGACAACCTGCTGAACGTCATCGTGCCGAAGCTGAAGAGTGAGATGGCCGACCAAACGCCGGGGCCGCGCGGCACTTTCGAGGGAGTCGGCCGAGGTTGACACCCGTCCGCTCATCAGCGTGAGTGCGCGGTCGTGCCGATGTGCGTGCACCCGGGCGTGTACCTTCGCGTGGTGCCGACCTGGACCACGCCCGAGCGACCGGAGCCACCGAACAACCCGGTAGACGAGCGGGCCGCTCTCGAGGACCGGCTGGAGTACCAGCGCACCACGCTGCTGTTGAAGTGCGGTGGGCTTACGCCCGAGCAGTTGGCAGAGCGGTCAGTGCCACCATCGAGCCTCTCGTTGCTTGGACTGGTCCGCCACATGTCTGGAGTCGAGGCGTGGTTCCACTCCTACGACGGCCAGCCAGACCACATGTTCTTCTGGAACTACGTCCCAGGCGCTACGGACGGCTTTGGGGGCATCAGCGCGGCTCGTGCCGCCGACGATCTGGCCAGCTACCAAGCAAGTGTCGAGCGATCGCGTGATGCGGTCAGGGATCGCGGACTCGATGAGGCAATCCCCGGCGAGGATTACACGCTGCGTTGGATCTACCTGCACATGATCGAGGAGTACGCACGCCACAATGGCCACGCGGATCTGCTCCGCGAACGGATCGATGGCGCGACTGGGGAGTAGCCCTCACAGAAACGACCTGTCATGCCGCTGATCGGGCGGTTCTGCCGGCCAACGGGCGCCGGCAACAGCCGCCGATCTCTAGCATTGGGCGCGTGACAGCCAGAGTGTTCATGGTCGTGCTGCTCGTGGCCGTCGAGGGGTTCATGGTCTCCCTTGACGGCTTCGACGCTTTCCCGGACGGTGCGTACCTAGTTCTCTGGCTGTTCCTGTTCGCTCAACTGCTGCGCCAACAGGCACGGAAGAGGGAGTGAACTGTATCCGTCCGTTCGTGCCGCTGATGGTGCGCCCCAACGTGCCGATGAGCGGTCGCGTCCTGCAAGAGGATGCAGCCGTGGTCGAGGGCGACGAGTTCGAGCGAGTCCGAGCAGACATCTGCGCATCCGGTCCCGCCGGCGACGGGGACAACCTGCTGGGCATGGAGATGGACTGCTGCGCATTCCTCGGTGACCCAGCCTTTGCGAACGACGACTCCGGCCTGTGGCACGACATGACCGTGCGACGGTCAGAGGGCGCGGAGTGGCTCATCACCGGGCGGGCGGTCGGGAGGTTCGGCGACGGCCCGGCGGTCGCGGACGCACTGCCCAGGATCTGGGAAGAGCACCTCAGGTACGAGTATCGGTCGGCCCACGCCGTGACGACGACGCCCGATTCCGTCTTATTCCGAGCGGTGACCCAGGCCGGTCCGAGTGCGATATGGGTGACCGCCGAAGTGAAAGTCGCGCTCACCTAAGCGCACTCAACTGCCGCATTCCGCGCGGTTCGGGACGGGGGTGGTCAGGCTGCGACCGCGACGGGGCGCCGGCGGACTCGCCCGAGGGTAGCGCCACTGGCAGCCGGTCTGGGCGATGTACGACATCGCGTCCACCACGCTCCGCAGGTCCTCGGCGTGCTTGCGGCCACGCTTGCCCGGCGCGTTGAACACCGGCTCCAGTAGGTTCCGCTGGTCATCGGTCTATGCCTTGGGTACGACATGCCCCGCACGGTGACCGGGGGTTGCGTCCACGCAATAGGGACACACCCGGTGAGAGCACTCGCTCCATCCGCTGCTCCTGATGGAGACGCATCGCGGAGACGAGGCTCGTGCCTCGGCATCGCCAGAGCCAACTTTCAGTCCCTCGCGACTGAACCCCGCCGGACCCTGCGGTCCGGGGCACCCTCGGATCGCCTTCCACAGGCGGACCTGCGACGCCCGCCGGACTGTCGGTGGTCGCGCATAGCGTGTCTCTCGAGGGGTCGATCGTTTCTCGAGAGGGTGCGCGATGGACGCTGCGGTGGAGGAACTGGCGGCGCTGGAACTGGCGGCGCTGGACGACCACGACCTGCTGGCCGGCGGGGTGGTCGACGGGGTCGCGGAGGCACGGGCGGGGGCGCGCCGGTGGGCGCGGCTGGTCGAGCTCCACCGTCGACGTGAGGCCGAGGCCCGGGCCCGGGGTGCGGTGGCCCGGCAGGGCACGCTCACCCCGCGCGCCGAGACGGTCACCGAGGTCTCCGCGCTGTGGGGCCTGGCCGAGCAGCGGGTGCGGCACGAGCTGAACGTGGCGCTCTTCCTGGTCCAGTACTTCCCCGAGGCGTGGGCGCTGTGCCAGGCGGGCCAGCTGGACTGCTACCGCGCCTCGGTCGTGGCCGACCAGGTGCGGCACGCGGTCTCCGACCCGGTGCAGATCCGGGTCCTGGCCGCCCGCCTCACCGACTTCCTGCGCCGTCACCTCAGCGCCACCCACGGCGTGGCCGGACTCCCGCCGGTGGTCGGCTGCACGCCCAAGCAGCTGCGCAACAAGCTGTCCTACGAGATCAAGCGGGTCCGCTCGGCCGACGCCGAGGAACGGCACCGACAGGCGTACGCCGACCGCGGCGTCCGGACGGCCGAGCTCGAGGACGGCATGGCCCACCTCGGCATCACCGCCACGGTCGACCAGGTGAGGCTGGCCGAGCACCGGCTCACCCACGCCGCCCGCCAGCTGCGCAGCCAGGGAGACCAGCGGACCATGGCCCAGCTCAGGTCCGACCTCGCGCTGGACCTGCTCACCGGGCGGGGCGCCGGTGTGCCGACCCCGGCGTACGCACGTCCCGTCATCAACCTCACCGTGCCCATCCAGACCGTGATGGGCCTCGCCGACGAACCCGGCGTCCTCTCCGGAGGGACACCGGTCCCCGCGGGCCTGGCACGCGCGATCGCCGCCGATCCCGACTCCACGTGGTACCGGATGCTCACCGACCCGGCCGGCCAGATGGTGGAGCTGTCCACGACGTCCTACCGACCGACCGCCACGATCTGGCGTCATGTGACCGCCCAGTGGGTCGCCTGCTTCGAGCCCTCCTGCGACGCCCCGGCCACCCAGGCCGAGCTCGACCACCGGATCCGCTGGCCCGAGGGCGAGACCCGGACCGGCAACCTGTGGCCGGGCTGCAAGCGCGGCCACACCGCCAAGCACACGCCCGGTTTCAGCATCGAGCAGGCCCCGGACGGCTCCTTCGCCCTGCGCACCCGCGCCGGCTTCACCCACCCGATCACCCCGCCGGCGCAACCGGTCAGCGAAGTGTGGCCCGACCTGCCGCAGGGAGCGCAGCCGATTCAGTTCTGCGCGACTGAGCTCGTCGAGGCGCTCACCGACATCCGTGACCGCCGCGACCAGGAGATCGCGCAGGACGACGAGCTGGCCTGGGAGCACGGCACCCTGCTCGCCTCCCTCATCGCCTGACGGTCTAGGTCGTCGAGGTCGAGAGCAGCGCGCCCTTCGGGTCGCCGAGGTGTACGACGGCGCCGGCGCCGGCGAAGTCCGTGAGGGCCGCCAGGTCGTCGGTGGAGACGGCCCCCGACTCGCTGAGCACGACCGCGGCCTCCAGCCCCCGCGACCCGGAGGCGACCGCCATCGCCACGCACACCCCGAGCGCGGAGATCTGCAGGGACGGCAGGTCGACCGTGGCGCCGGCGTAGGTGCGCCCGTCGCTGTCGCGGACGGCGGCGCCCTCGGCGGCGCGGGTGCGCGCCCGGGTGGCCCGGGCCAGGGTCACCAGCTTCTTGTCCTCGGCGGACAGGTCACTCGGTGCGCTCACGGATGTCTCCTTCGTCGGCGGCCGACGCCGCGGGCTCCGGCTCGACCCGGCTGATCAGGACGGTCTCGATCTTGTTGCGGCGGCCGGTGGTCCCCTCGGCCTCGAACCGCAGGCCGTGCGCCTCGACGTGCGAGCCCGGGATGGGCACCCGGCCGAGGTGCTTGGCCATCAGGCCGCCGACGCTGTCGACGTCCTCCTCCTCGACGTCGAAGCCGAAGAGCTCGTCGAGGTCGTCGATGGGGTAGCGCGAGGAGACCCTGGTGCCGCCCGACGGGAGCACCTGGACCTCGATCTCCTCCTCGTCGTACTCGTCGGTGATCTCGCCGACGATCTCCTCGAGGATGTCCTCGATGGTGACCAGGCCGGCGGTGCCGCCGTACTCGTCGACGACCACCGCGATGTGCTGCCGGTCGGACTGCATCTCCGAGAGCAGCGCGTCGACCGGCTTGGACTCGGGCACGAAGTGCGCCGGGCGCATCACCTCGTCGATGCGCTGGGTGAACTCCACGCCGGGCGCCTCGAAGTCGCGCCGCACGATGTCCTTGAGGTAGGCGATCCCGACCACGTCGTCGAGGTTCTCGCCGATCACCGGCACCCGGGAGAAGCCGCTGCGCAGGAACAGCGAGAGCGTCTGGCGCAGGTTCTTGTAGTGCTCGATGTAGACCACGTCGGTGCGCGGCACCATCACCTCGCGGGCGATGGTGTCGCCGAGCTCGAAGACCGAGTGGATCATCTTCCGCTCGCCGGACTCGATGACCGCGGAGGCCTCGGCGAGGTCGACCAGCTCGCGCAGCTCGGTCTCGGTCGAGAACGGCCCCTCCCGAAAGCCCTTGCCGGGGGTGATCGCGTTGCCGACCTTGATCAGCAGCGCCGGCAGCGGGCCCAGGATCCGGGTGACCGCCCCCAGGGGTCCGGCGGAGACCAGCGCGACCCGCTCGGAGTGCTGCCGGCCCAGGGTGCGCGGGGCGACCCCGATCACCACGAAGGAGACCAGCAGCATCACGCCGATGGAGGTGAGCACGGTGGGCCACCACGCGCCCCCGAAGCCGTCGTCGACCTCCAGGGTGACCAGCACGATCGCCGAGATCTCGCAGAGCAGCCGCAGCAGCAGCGCGGTGTTGAGGTAGCGCGGCGGGTCGTCGAGCAGGTGCAGCAGGCGCGAGGCGCCCGCGCGCCCCTCCGACTGGAGCTCCTCGGCACGGGCCCGGGAGAACGACGCCAGGGCGGCGTCGGCGGCCGAGAAGACGCCGGCGAGCAGGACGAGGGCGGCTGCTACGACGAGCAGCCACGCATCGCCGCTACTCACGATCGGTCGAGCCGGATCGCCAGGCGGCGAGCAGCTCGTCCTGGAGACCGAACATCTCCTTGTGCTCCTCGGGCTCGGCGTGGTCGTAGCCGAGCAGGTGCAGGATGCCGTGGACGGTCAGCAGCTCGATCTCGGCGCCCTTGCCGTGGCCGGCGGTGACGCCCTGCCTCTCCGCGATGTCGGGGCAGAGCACGAGGTCGCCGAGCACCCCCTCCTCGGGCTCCTCGTCGACCAGGCCCGGGCGGAGCTCGTCCATCGGGAAGGCGAGCACGTCGGTCGGCCCCTCCTTCTCCATCCACTGCTCGTTGAGCTGGGCGATGGTCGGCTCGTCGACGGCCTTGATGCACAGCTCGGCGAGCGGGTGCACGCGCATCCGGTCCATCACGAACCGGCTGAGCGCCGCCAGCTGCTTGACGTCGAGGTCGTGCCCCGACTCGTTGAGCACCTCGATGCTCATGCGCGGCCCCCCGGGCCGGTCGCCTCGTGCCCGCCGCGCGCGTCGAACTCGTCGTACGCCGCGACGATCTTGCCGACCAGGCGGTGCCGGACCACGTCGTGGCTGGTGAGCCGGTTGAACACGATGTCCTCGACGCCGGTGAGGATGCCCTCGATCACCCGCAGGCCGGACTTGGTCCCGCCTGGCAGGTCGACCTGGGTGACGTCGCCGGTGACCACGATCTTGGAGTTGAACCCGAGCCGGGTCAGGAACATCTTCATCTGCTCGGGCGAGGTGTTCTGCGCCTCGTCGAGGATGATGAACGCGTCGTTGAGGGTGCGGCCCCGCATGTAGGCCAGCGGCGCGACCTCGATGGTCCCGGCCGCGAGCAGCTTGGGGATGGTGTCGGGGTCGATCATGTCGTGCAGCGCGTCGTAGAGCGGGCGCAGGTAGGGGTCGATCTTCTCGCTGAGCGTGCCGGGCAGGAAGCCGAGCCGCTCCCCCGCCTCGACCGCCGGGCGGGTCAGGATGATCCGGTTGACGTTCTTCGACTGCAGCGCCTGCACGGCCTTCGCCATCGCCAGGTAGGTCTTGCCGGTGCCCGCCGGGCCGATGCCGAAGGTGATCGTGTGCTTGTCGATCGAGTCGACGTAGCGCTTCTGGTTCAGCGTCTTGGGCCGGATCGAGCGGCCGCGGTTGCTCAGGATGTTCAGCGAGAGGACGTCGGCCGGCCGCTCGGTGGTCTCCGCGCGCAGCATCGCGAGCACGCGCTCGACGGTCTCGGTGGTGACGCCCTGGCCGGTGCGGATGATCGTGACCAGCTCGTCGAGCAGCCGCTCGGCCAGTGCGACCTCGCCCGGCTCGCCGTACAGGGTGATCCGGTTGCCGCGCACATGCACGTCGGCCTCGAAGGAGCGCTCGATGAGCGCGAGGTGCTCGTCCCCGGGGCCGAGAAGGCTGACCATGTTGATGCTGTTGGGGACCACGACGGTGTGCCGGGTGGGGTACGTCGCGGGGGTCCCGTCCTGTCGGTGCGTGTCAGTCATGGATGCCCGGGTGGGGCGCCTTCCGGTCGGCGATGTGAGCGGCTTCCATGCTACGGGAGAGCCGCCCGCGGGCCCACCTGCTTTGCGTGAGCACCCCCACGCGTGCGTCGGCCCCGGACGAGCCGGGGCCGACGCCACGTGGTCAGTCGCGCGGCGTCACGGCGTGGACAGCGGGCCGCTCGACTCGTGGAGCACGCCGCAGGCCACGGGATCGGTCGCCTCAGCCGGGAGGCTGGGGTCGAGGTCGCTCTTGCCGGCGCTGAAGTCGTACTTGCCGTTCTGGTTGTAGTCGATGCCGTGGATCACCACGGCGGCGTCACCGCGCTCGATGGCGCGGGCCAGCTTCTTGCTCACCCGGAAGGTGCGGTCGTAGTGGATCTGGTGGTCCTTGGCCTTCGGGAAGCGGTTGACCGCGAGCGCGCTCTTGGGCGAGTGGTCGCCTCGCGTGGTCAGGGACGCCCGCACCGCACCGTAGGACGGGATTCCCTCGACGGTGTTGAGGCGGTGGTCGCTGTTCTTGTCGTCGCGCACCGTCGGGCACTCGTGCTCCGACTTGGCGCTGAAGTGGAAGTGCATCGCGTGCGGCATCCCCTTGACCAGGTGCCTCGCGTCGACCGACACCTCGACCTTGCGGCCCTGCACGGTCACCGTGGCCTTCCCCCTGACCCCGGAGTTGTTGAGCGAGTCGAGCCGAGCGTGGGTCTGTGTCCCACTTCCCGGGAGCCCGATGCTCTGGTCGTCGGCGGCACTCGCCGAGGTGCCGGCGGTACCGGCCACGAGACCCGCCGAGGCGAGCATGAGAACTCCCGCCGCGACCTGCTTCTTCTGGTGTGTGAGCTGCATGAGCATTCTTCTCCGTAATCGCCCCGAGAGGCATAGGGAACCGTGCCTTGCGCGAGGAGTTCGTCGTGCTCGTCACACCGGATTGGTGCCCGTCCACGTCCCGGGGGTGTGCGATCCCCGGCGGCGCCGGAGCCCGTGCCCTACCGTGGACGCATGAGGGAGGCGTACGACGACGCCGACGACGACCACGACGACGACACCCCGCCGTACTGGGACGCCGGCCAGCGCCTGCCCGAGGACGCCCGCCGAGTGGGCCTGAGCCACCACGTGCCGGACGGGGCGCTGCTCGACTTCGCCGGGGCCCTCGACTCGCGCAAGCGGCTCCACCGCGTCACGGCGTGGGTGATGCTGGTGGTGTTCGGGATGCCGGTGCTGTTCTACGTGCTGCGGCTCGTCGAGGCGGTCCTGCCCGACTGACGGCCGCGGGCGCCCGCCCTCGGGGGACTCAGACGCTATGGCGTGGACCGCACGTCTTCGGTGAGCGTGGGCTCCGCGTGGTTCATCCCTCGATAGTTCATGGTCAAGCCGGCGTGCGGGCCGGCGTCAACGTCGTTCATGCTCGCTGCGCTGCG
>NZ_BAAAQR010000019.1:0-42861 GCF_039531775.1 Nocardioides koreensis
CTACGTCGGCAACGGCCGACCATCAGGACCGCGTCCGAAGCACCCCGAATCGTCACCGAAGTCCTGACACATCAAGTGTCACCAATGTCCTGATGCAGAACTGTCACCTATGTCCTGAGACATCACACTCACGGCTGACTTTCCACGAAAATTCTCTCGAAAGTTTTTTCGCATAGCGTCTCACCACGTGAGATATGCACAGGTCAGGGACCTGCCACTGTCGGTGGGCTCTGGTTGAGTCAGGACATGGAGCAGCAGACCGGGACGCCGACCACCCCCGCGGGGGTGGTCGCGGCTGCCAATGGCCTGGTCGCGAACCTGGACGAGGCGCTGTGGGCGGCCAAGACGTCGGAGGAGCTGGTCGGCACCGTCGAGCAGCTCGAGACGCTCCGGGCGCACCTGGCCGGCCTGGAAGCGTCCGTGCTTGCGGAGGTGCACGCCCGGAAGGTCCCGAAGCAGGAGCTGGCCTGGTCCTCGACCGCCGGCTGGTTCACCCACCTGGCCGGCATGAAGCGGGGCCAGGGGCACCGCACCGTCGAGCAGGCCCCGCTCCTGGTGACGGAGCGGACCGCCACCCACGCCGCGCTGCTGGCCGGGCGGGTCTCCCCGGAGCAGGCCGCGATCATCGTGGCCGCGGTCGAGAAGCTCCCCCTCAACCCGTCGGTCCGGGCGGAGGGCGAGGAGCTGCTGTTGGAGGCGGCGTCCCGGCTCACCGCGACCGAGCTGCACCATGCCGCCAAGCGCCTGGTGCTGGTGGTCGACCCCGACAAGGCCGAACGCGACGCCGAGAAGGCCCTGGACCGCGAGGACCGGGCCGCGCACCTGCACCGGCACCTGTCCATCACCGAGGACGGCGCCGGCGGCGTCCGGCTCCGGGGCCGCGGCACCGTCGAGGACGCCGCCATCCTCAAGGCCGCCTTCCTGCCGCTCACCAAGCCCGAACCCGCCGTCGACCCCGAGACCTGCGAGGAGAACGTCGACCCCCGCGACCACGGCGCCCGCATGTGGGACGCCCTGGTGGCGACCGCCCAGCACGCCCTGGACACCGACCTCCCCCCGGACTGCCACGGCGCCCGCCCAAGGGTCACCGTCACCACGTCGCTGGAGGTGCTGCGCCAGAAGATCGACTGGGCCACCCTCGGCACCCCCGCCATCACCGATGACGGGCTCGAGCTGGCGCCCTCGGTGATCCGCCGGCTGGCCTGCGACGCCGACATCATCCCCGTCGCCCTCGGCAGCAAGGGCGAGGTCCTCGACGTCGGCCGCACCAGCCGCCTGGTCACCCCGCCCCTCTGGCGGGCCGTCGTCTGCCGGGACCGGCACTGCACCTTCCCCGGCTGCACCCGGACCCCGCTCATGTGCCACGCCCACCACATCACCCACTGGGCCGACGGCGGCCACACCAACCTCGAAAACCTCGTCCTGCTCTGCGGCCAGCACCACCGCGTCATCCACCACACCCCCTGGCAGGTCCGCCTCAACCCCCACGACGGCCGACCCGAGTTCCTCCCACCACCCAAACGCGGGCAACCACCACCCGAGTGGATCAGAAGCCGACCAAGACGCGAGTGACACCCCTTCCCCTCCCCTGCCGCCCGCGATGGAACCGATCGAGGGGCCTGAGCGGTCTTACGGTGTGACCGACGAGGGGAGGCCGATGGAGTTCACCGAGTACGTCGCCGCGCGGCGAACGGCGCTGGCAAGCACCGCGGTGCTGCTGGGCTGCCCGGCTGCCGACGCCGAGGACGTCGTCCAGACCGCGCTGCTCCGCTGCTTCCGGGCGTGGAGCCGCGTCACCAGGGCGGCGCAGCCCGAGGCCTATGTGCACAGGGTGCTGGTCAACACCCTCCACGACTCCGGATGTCCGTGCGCCGCGCCCTCGGCGCCATGAGCGCCGGGGAGACGGTTGATGTGGCACCGTTCGGGGGGATCGACATCCAGGAGGCACGACGAGCCTGGCCGCTGTTGGCCTCCTCGGCCGCCGCCGTACTCGTGGTGGCGGCCGTGGTCGCCGTCGTGGTCGGGAGCCCCGCGAACGACGGTCCGCCAACCGCCGTCGAGCCCGGCCAGGCACAACGGATCCCGCCCGTCTTCGGCTACCGGGCCAACGACGCCGCGACGATGCTCCAGGCGCTGGGCCTGCGGGCCACCGTGAGGAACCAGGACTCCTGCGAGGTCGCCGGCCGCGCGCTCGGCACGAGCCCGGCCACCGGTACGGCGTACTCCCGCGGCGAGGCGGTGACCGTGCTGCGCTCCACCGGGACCCATCCCTTGGCCTACTGCGCCTACCCGCCCGAACGCGTAGAGGCCTGGGCGTTCCTGGACTTCGCCAACGGCCGCGGTCCGGCGCCGCCCTTCGCCGAGCGGGTGTCACTGTGGGTCGATGGTGAGCACACCGCCACCCTCACGGGGGACCAGGCGACCGATCCGACCGCCTGGGGCGACGGCTCTGCGCTGCAGCGCCTGGCCTCCGACTCACGCCAGGTGTCCGAGGTCAACGGCCGCTACGTCTCCCCCGGCCTGACCACCGAGCCCGACGACGGCACCCAGTTCCTGTGCGGCGGCCAGGAGCTCCCGCTCGCCCTCAGCGGCAGGGCCTCGCAGCTGATCTACCTCGCGATCCCCGCCGACGGGGTGTTCGGCCATTGCGCCTTCGTGAACGTGTTCCGGACCTCGGGGAGGATCGACGCCGTGGTGCTGCGCACCGACGAGGGCGGCGTGCGTCAGCCTCGCTGACGCGCGCCGCCTCCCGGCGCTCTGCTCAGTGGGCTTCCATGTGCGCCGGGGTCTCCTCCGTCTGCACGTCGTCCGGAACCTCGACCGGCCGCAGCTTGGCCCAGGCAATGAAGATGGCGCCGGCGACCAGGAGCGCGAGGCCGGCCCACAGGTTGGCGTTGATGCCGCCGGTCTTGTCCTCCTGCGGATCGGCGAGGATGCCGAGCAGCGTCAGGATGACGCCGTAGATCCCCAGCAGTGCGCCGATGATGTTGCGGATGTCCAGGAGCCCGGCGGTGTGGTGACCGGTCTTGTTTGTCGACATGACGTCCTCCTCAGAACGCGGCGTTCAGCGCGATGACCATGACCAGTGCGACTCCGGCCAGGGGCAGGGTCCGGCGGTACCAGGGGTAGTCCGCCTCGCGGGCGTCCACGAGGTCCTCCTTCGGGGTCTCGGAGTAGACGAGGCCCTTGAGCTCGGAGGCGGGCTTCGGCTTGGTGACCAGCGACACCACCACGCTGAGCGCGATGTCGACGACGAAGGCGACGGACGCCGCGAGGAACGCCGCACCCTGGCCACTGACCGGGATGGTCCCGGTGCTCCACGACCCGAACGCGTCCTCGCTGAGGAACGCGACCGCGACCGCCGAGAGCGTGCCGGAGACCAGGCCGACCCAGCCGGCCGTCGCGGACATCCGCTTCCAGAACATGCCCAGGATGAACGTCGCGAACAGCGGCGCGTTGAAGAACCCGAACAGCGTCTGCAGGTAGGTCATGATGTTGGCGAAGTTGGCGGCCAGTCCCGCGGTGAAGATCGCGATGACGGTGGCGCCGACGGTCGCGACCCGACCGATCCGCAGGTAGTAGCTGTCGTCGCGGTCCTTGACGACGTAGTCACCCCACAGGTCGTAGCTGAAGACCGTGTTGAACGCGGAGATGTTGGCCGCCATACCGGCCATGAACGCCGCCAGCAGACCCGCGATGGCCAGGCCGAGCAGGCCGTTGGGCAACAGGTCGCGCATCAGCAGCAGCAGGGAGTCGTTGTAGGTGACGCCGCTGCCGGAGGAGCCTCCCGGGACGCTGCCGCCGGACTTCACCTTGGCGATCTCGCTGACCAGCACCGCGGCGATCATGCCGGGCAGGATCGTGATGAACGGGACGAACATCTTCGGGAAGGCGCCGATGATCGGCGTCTTGCGTGCCGAGGAGATCGAGTCCGAGGCCATGGCCCGCTGGACCTCGACGAAGTTCGTCGTCCAGTAGCCGAACGAGAGCACGAACCCGAGCCCGAACACGATGCCGATGACCGAGAGCACCGAGGAGTCGAAGCCCGAGAGCAGCTGGCCCGGCCAGGAGTTGAGCTGCTCGGACGCCGGCGCGGCGCCGTTCTCGCCCGCCGATTCTGTGAGCCTGTCCTTCAGGCCGCCCCAGCCACCGACCTGGTGCAGGCCGAGAAGGGTCAGCGGCAGCAGTGCCGCGACGATGACGAAGAACTGCAGGACCTCGTTGTAGATCGCCGCCTTCAGGCCACCCAGGGTGATGTAGGAGAGGACCACTGCGGCCGCCACGATCAGGGCCACCCACAACGGCCAGCCGAGCAGGGCGTGCACGATGCTGCCGAGCAGGTACAGGTTGATGCCGGCGATCAGCAGCTGCGCGACCGCGAACGACAGCGAGTTGACCAGGTGGGCCCCGGGACCGAACCGGCGGAGCATGAACTCGGGCACCGAGCGGACCTTGGAGCCGTAGTAGAACGGCATCATCACGACGCCGAGGAACAGCATCGCGGGGATCGCGCCCACCCAGAAGTAGTGGACGGTCGGGACGCCGAACTCCGCCCCCGAGGCCGACATGCCCATGATCTCGACCGCACCGAGGTTGGCGGAGATGAAGGCGAGCCCGGTCACCCAGGCCGGCATCGACCGGCCCGACAGGAAGAAGTCGAGCGACTCGGAGACCTGTCGGCCGGCCATCAGGCCGATGCCGACGACGAAGCCGAAGTAGATGACGAGCATCAGGTAGTCGGCGGCGTTCGCGTCGATGAGCGTGTCGGTCGCGAGGACCGTGATTCCCGAGCCAGCCATGCGCTGCCCTTCCGTGTCCGTGAGATGACGCCGTGGTGATCGCCCAGCACCGTAGACCGAGGCGGGGTCGACTCTTTCCAGTACCCCGTTCATGGGTGACCGACACCACCTGACATCGCGTGACATCACCTGACGTCACAAATGACGTCAAAGATGCTTGACATGACGTCACGGTGATGTCAGATTGATGCGCATGGACATCACGCCGTACATCGACAGCCTTCGCCGCGACCTCGTCGCGGCGGCCGAGGCCGCCGGCCCGGAGACCCGTCAGGCCGCCGAGCGCCTCACCTTCGCGCTCGACCCCGCTGCCCGGCTCGCTCTGATGGAGGCCGTCTCGCAGGCGGCGGCCGAGATCACCGCGGAGATGCCGGCCGGTGGTGTCGACGTCCGGCTCAACGGCCGCGAGCTCGACTTCGTCGTGCAGGCCGGCGCACCGGTCCCGCCGACTCCCCCCGCGCCGCCGACGCCGCCGAGCGCCGAGGAGGCCGAGGAGGAGGGCGGCACCGCCCGGATCACCCTGCGGCTGCCCGAGTCGGTCAAGGCCCGGGCCGAGGAGTTCGCGGCCCGGTCCGGGCACTCGCTCAACACCTGGCTGGTCAACGTCGTGCGGTCCGCGACCCGCGACAACGCCATCAACGTCGACATCGACCTGTCCAGCATCCCGTTCCTCGGCAACGACCCGTTCGGGGGCAAGGGCCCCGGGCGCGCCGGCCGCCGGATGAGCGGCTGGGTCTGACCCCCGCGGCGAGCCCGCAGGCACCGCAACACCCGTCAAGCACGACCGACGGGGCCGGCACAGGCTGGTCCCGCGGACGAACACACCCCGACACCAGGGAGCACACATGTCCGAGCACCACTTCGAGACCCACCAGCCGGTCGGCCTCTTCGTCGAGATCGGCAAGGGCAGCGTCACGATCGTGGCCACCGACACCACCGAGACCTCCGTCGAGGTGAACGGCCGCGACGCCGACTCGGTCCGCGTGGACCAGTCCGGCGACCAGATCAGCGTGGTCGCGCCCAAGCAGCGCACCGGCTTCCTCGCCGGCGACTCGCGCCTCGACGTCCGCGTCACCGTCCCCACCGACAGCGACCTGGCGGTGCGCACCGGCAGCGCCGACATCACCGTCGACGGCGTCGTCGCCGCCGGACAGGTCCGCAGCGGCTCCGGCGACGTGCAGGTCGACACCTTCGGCGGCCCGGCCGTCGTCGAGACCGGGTCCGGCAACGTCCGCGTGGAGGAGGCACGCTCCGAGCTGCGCATCAAGAGCGGCTCGGGCGACATCAACCTCGGTCACACGGGCTCGTCCGTCGCGGTGTCCACCGGCTCCGGCGACGTCGAGATCGGCACCAGCAACGGGCCGACCGTCGTGAAGACCGGCTCGGGTGACCTCGAGGTCGCCCACGCGCAGTCCGACGTCTCGCTCACCACCGGCAGCGGCGACTTCCTCATCCGCAGGGCCCTGCGCGGCCGGCTCACCGCCAAGGGGGCCTCCGGCGACGTCCGGCTCGGCATCGCGGCGGGCGTACCGGTGTGGACCGACATCTCGACCGTGTCCGGCGAGATCCGCAGCAACCTCAACGGCGCCGGCCGGCCCGAGGAGGGCGCCGACCACGTCGAGGTCCGCGCCAAGACCGTCAGCGGCGACATCGTCCTGACCGAGGTCTGAGCATCCACCCCACCACCCAGCAGCTGTCACTCAGGAGACCACCATGAACGACACCCACGCCCTGGTCGAGACCGAAGCCCGGCACCAGATCGCCGAGCGGGTCGCCCGCGCCGCCCAGCCCCGGGTCCCCACCGTGCCGCCACGCCACCGTCTGGCCCAGCGCCTGCGCAGGTTCGCCGACAGGATCGACAGCTGACCGGTCAGATGGTGGTGCGGTGGAAGTTCTGGAAGGAGCGCGACGGGGTCGGGCCACGCTGGCCCTGGTAGCGCGACCCGTACTTCGCGGACCCGTAGGGGTGCTCGGACGGCGAGGAGAGCCGGAAGAAGCAGAACTGGCCGATCTTCATGCCGGGGTAGAGCTTGATCGGCAGCGTGGCGACGTTCGCCAGCTCGAGCGTCACGTGCCCGGAGAAGCCCGGGTCCACGAACCCCGCGGTGGCGTGGGTGAGCAGCCCCAGCCGACCCAGCGAAGACTTCCCCTCCACCCGGGCCGCGATGTCGTCGGGCAGCGAGACCACCTCGTACGTCGAGCCGAGCACGAACTCTCCGGGATGCAGGATGAACGGCTCGTCCCCCTCGGGCTCGACCTGGCGGGTCAGGTCGGACTGGTCCGCCGCCGGGTCGATGTGGGGGTAGCGGTGGTTCTCGAAGACCCGGAAGAACCGGTCCAGCCGGACGTCGATCGACGAGGGCTGCATCATCTCCGGTTGCCACGGGTCCAGGGTGATCCGACCGGTGTCGATCTCGGCCAGGATGTCGCGGTCTGACAGCAGCACGTGCGCACCCTACCGGCGAGACGCCTCCGCGGTGGGCGACAGACCCTGCCGGTCGCCGGCAGACCCCTCCCGGTGGTCGACTGCCCCCTCCCGCTCGTCGGCAGACCCCTCCCGGTGGTCGAGCTTGTCGAGACCACGAAGATGGAGCCATGTCCTTCCAGCGGTACGTCGCGCTCGGCGACTCCTTCACCGAGGGGGTCGGCGACCCCCACCCCGACCGCCCCAACGGCCTGCGCGGCTGGGCCGACCGAGTTGCCGAGGCGCTCGCCCACCGGGCCGGCCCGACCGGTGACTTCGGCTACGCCAACCTCGCCATCCGGGGGCGCAAGCTGCACGCGATCATCGACGAGCAGCTCGACGCGGCGGTCGCGCTCGAGCCGGACCTGGTGACGGTCTACGCCGGGGCCAACGACATCCTGCGACCCCGCGTCGACCTCGACGCGCTGGCCGTCGACTACGACCGCGCGCTGGGACGGCTCGCGGCCACCGGAGCGCGCTTGCTGGTGTGGACGGCGTTCGACCCGGGCGGCTCCGCGATCTACCGGCCGGTCCGGGGCCGTTTCGCGCTCTACAACGAGCTGGTCCGCGAGAGCGCCGACCGGCACGGCGCCACCGTCGTGGACTTCTGGCGGCTCCGGGAGTACCGCGACTGGCGCTACTGGGACGAGGACCGGATGCACATGGGGCCCGCGGGCCACCAGCGGATGGCCATCGAGGTGCTCGACACGCTCGGTGTCGAGCACGGGCTGGAGCCGCTGCCCCTGCACGACCTGGCCACCCCCTCGCGACGCGAGCAGCTGCGCGGGAACCTCGACTGGGCCCGGGACTCGGCGCTCCCCTGGGTTCACCGCCGGCTGACCGGCCGGTCCTCCGGGGACACCGTGACGCCGCGGTACCCCACGCTCGCGCGACTCGCCGTACCGCTGTCTCCCCGACCTGTGTCCCCCGGCGGCGACTGATGAACTAGCATGTGCGCCGACCCGCATCGCCGGGTCGTGCGGATGTAGCTCAGTTGGTAGAGCGCGACCTTCCCAAGGTCGATGTCGCGAGTTCGAGTCTCGTCATCCGCTCCATTTCTTCCCCTCGGCCGTCGGCCTCTCCTCATCACCGCCCCCGTTCACCGTCCCCGGTGCCCTCACCGTCTCCGGCGACGGCTGCCTTTGCTCGTCCGGCCGGCGACGTGCTCTCTCGCGTGAAAAATGTGACTGATGGGTCACTTGACGTCTTGCGTGACCATTGGGGACAGTGGTATCTCCGTTCGTCTGACGTGTCTCGAGGAAACCGATGTCCCGCCCCCGCCCTCGCACCCTTGCCATCGGCGCCCTCGCACTGCTCCTGGCCGCCGCCCCCTTCGTCCCGCACGGCGGGGACGAGGACGGGTCTCTGCTGCCTTCGGGTGAGCAGCAGGCCGGCGCCCTCGTGCCGGCCGCGACCGCGCCGCTGGGCAGGGTCACCCCCGAGCTCCAGTCCGAGATCGACCGGGTCCTGGCGAACGGCGGCAGCGCGGCCCGGGTGCCGGTCTCCGCGACGCCCGACCGGCTGGCGGCCTCGCTGGTGCGGTGCGCCGACTTCGACGGCCAGCGCTACTGCCTGCACTCCGGCTGGACCGAGAGCTCCGAGAGCGAGGTGCAGGCCCGGGTGGCGACCGCGGCCCGCGCCATCGCCGCGCGGCCTGCCGGGACCACCACCACCGGCGACCTCGACGAGCTCGCCACCCTCCGGCGGCTCGCCCGGATGAGCCCGTCGGCCCGCGAGGCCGAGGAGCGCGCCGAGCTCGTCCAGGCGGCCCGGTCGGTCGCCAAGGTGTGGCTGCTGCGCCACGAGATCGAGGGCGTCGACGTCCCGGCGGACTTCCTGGCCGCGCACCCCGAGGCCCGGGCCACCGCCTCCACCCAGCAGGCCGTCGCCGCCCAACCGACGGCTGCCGCCCAGGCGCAGCCGGCCGCGCGCAGCAAGGCGTCCGCGTCGAGCTCGCCGACCGCCTCGCCGTCGGCCACCGCCACCGCGAACACCTCGACCACCAGCAGTCGGCCCAAGCGGTTCAAGGACTACCCGCAGCGCGACACGGTGATGAACACCAAGCGGGTCGCCGAGCAGCAGCGCACCTACTGGTGCGGACCCACCACGATGCAGATGATCACGTGGGGCTGGAAGAAGAAGGACCTCGGCCAGTCCCACTGGGCCGGCAAGCTGGGCACGACGTCGAGCGGCACCGCGATCACCGACATGGTGCGGGTCATCAACGGCAACACCGGCTGGGACCGCGAGGACCGCGCCGGCGCGTACATCGTGCTCGACATCGGCGACTACGGCTTCAAGAAGTGGCAGCGGCTGCTGATGCGCCACATCACCGACTACCGCGCTCCGGTGGTGCTGCACCCGATCCTGCTGAAGAAGTACTACCCCTACCTCGACGACGACGCCTCCGGCCACTTCCAGGCCGGTCGCGGCTACGACCGCCGGGGCGCCAAGTCCAACCTGGTCGGCTACTTCGAGCCCTGGAACCAGCAGCGCTTCGACCCCTCCGAGCCCTACATCTCCCGCGTGCAGTGGCGCTCGGCGTACAAGAGCTACCGGGCCAACGAGGCGCACTTCCAGCACAACATCGGCGTCTGATGGTCGTGCCCCTGCGCCGGTGCTCCCGACCGGTGGCGGCGCTGCTGCTCGCGCCGCTGCTCACGCTCGCCGCCTGCTCGGGCGGGGACGGCTCGGCCTCGGAGCCTCGGCGGGTCCGCGCGACGGAGGGCTCCGCCTCGGCCAGCCCGGATGCCTCGGGCTCGAGCCCGGCACCGACCGGCCCGACCGAGGGCGGGAGCAGCGCCGCGACGGCGCAGGGCGGTACGGCGGGCAAGCCGGAGGTCCTCGCCGCGCAGACCCGGCTGCTGGACTGGCAGCCGGTGCCGGGCTCGGTGGACGACACGGTCACCCGCAGCGGCGCGTGGTCGCTGAGCGTCGACAAGGCCGGGACCCAGGCCCGGCTCGAGGGGCCGGGCTCCGGGACCGGCGTCGCCGCCGGCCCACGCGAGCGGATCTCCGACGCCCTGATCGACGGGGAGTACGCCGTGGTCGTGCTGCAGGACCGCCAGGAGACCCGGCCGAGCAGCGCCGAGGTCGTCGACCTGCGCCACGGGGGCAAGACCTTCACCGTCGACGGCAGCTCCGACGTGCCGACCACCAACGGCGGGACCTGGGCCCTCGGCGACGGGAAGCTGCTGCACGCCACGATCCACCAGGGCTCCTACTGCGTCGCCTCGGTCGACCTCGCGACGCGGAAGTCCAGCCTGGGCTGGTGCGCAGCGCCCCGGCACGGCTTCAACAGCGCCGAGGTCACCCCGGCGGGCGAGTCGTTGCTGACCTTCGACGACTCCCACCCCGCCTGCCGGACCGTCGTCGAGCTCACCGGCACGAAGGCCACGCCCTTCGAGGGCGTCCCGGACTGCAAGGCCTGGGACGGCGTCGTCACCGCCGACGGCGCGGTCTGGTCGGTGATCCCGCGGGAGCGCGAGGTCGAGGCGGCCCACGCCTACGCCCGGTCCGGCGACGCGTACTTCGACCTGGGACCCTCGGCCTCGGGCACCCTGACCTGGTGCGGCGACGCGGCGTACTTCTCCCGTGACCCGCAGCGCGACAGCGAGCCCGCACGGCTGATGCGGTGGAACGCCGAGGACGGCCTCGCGGTCGTCTACGAGTCGGCCGGCGGCCACGCGTTCCTGACTCCGCCCCGTTGCGGCGGCGACACGATCACCGTCACCGCGCTCGCCCAGTCCGGCGACGAGCAGGTCAGTGCCCCCGTCGGCCCCACCGACGGCTGACCGATCCGCGTCATGGCCGGCGTCCCGGCCCGTTCCACTCCCGTCGGAGCGATCCGGCGTCCCGGACGCGGGGTGGTGGCGGGGCAGCGGCACGCCATCATCCCGCCCCCGGGCCGGGCTGCGGGGCCGCCGTAGGGTGGCCGGGTGAGTGCATCACCCGAACCCGCCGCCTTCGCCGGGATCCCGGTCGCGGCGCTCGACTTCTACGACGACCTCGAGGTCGACAACACCAGGTCCTTCTGGGAGAAGCACAAGGCGGTCTACGAGGAGTCCGTCCGGGCTCCGATGACCGCGCTCTGCGCCGCGCTGGTGCCGGAGTTCGCCCCCGACGGGCAGACCGTCAAGGTGTTCCGCCCCCACCGGGACGTGCGCTTCGCCAAGGACAAGACGCCGTACAAGACCCACCAGGGCGCGTTCGTCCCCGCCGGCCCCGCCACCGGCTGGTACGTCCAGGTGTCGGCGCAGGGGGTGCGGACCGGCGCCGGCTTCTACGAGGCGAGCTCGCCGCGGCTGGCCGCCATCCGCGCCGCCATCGACGACGAGCGCCGGGGCACCGAGCTCGGGCGCATCCTCGCCACGCTGGAGGGAGCAGGCTGGGACATCGGCGGCGACCGCCTCAAGACCAGCCCCCGGGGCTACCCCGCCGACCACCCGCGGATCGAGCTGCTCCGCTACCGCTCGCTGACGGCGGGCCGCTCGCACGGCTTCGAGCCGTTCATCCACACCCCCGAGCTGCTCGACGTGGTCCGCGACGACTGGCGGGCCCTGCGGCCCCTCGTCGAGTGGGTCGCCGAGAACGCCGAGCCGCGCCCCAGCGCCTGATCACTCGAACCAGACGCCGCTGCCCGCGATCCGGGCCAGCTCGTCCAGCGACAGCGGCGGCGCCGCCGTCGTCGGTGCGACGTCCTTGCCGTCCGGCGCGTTGTAGGACAGCGCGCTCACCTCGAAGCCCTGCTGCCAGACGGTCGCGCCCTGCGCGGTGACGCCGTCACCGGTGGTCGGCCCCCAGCGCAGCTCCGGATCACCCTGTGCGTTGGTGCTGCAGGTGCTGCCCGCCCCGCCCTGCTCGCACTGCCGCCGCGCGTTCCCGGTGTCCGGCTCGATCACCACCGTGGTCAGGGTGCCCATCCAGGAGAAGTGCGCGACGAGGGTGTCCGGCCCGGAGGCCGAGGTGTACGGCGGGGCGGTGCGCAGCGCCCCGGCACCGTCGCGGCCGACGATCCCGGCCACGGTGCCCGGCACCTCGACGGCCTGCACGCCGATGCGCACCTCGCCCTGCTGCGGGGTGGCCGACGGCGACGGCGACGGGGCCGACGACGAGGTGGGCGCGCTCGGAGTCGGCGCGCTCGAGGTCGGGTCGCTCGCCAGCCCGGTGGAGCCCGGGCGCTCGGAGGCCGCGATGAGCGGTACGACGGCCGCCCCGACGCCGAGGACGCCGAGGACGGCGAGCGAGGCGGCCGCCGTACCTGCTCGACGGCGGCGGCGCAGGGCGCGGCCGCGGGCCATGCCCGCCACGACGAGGCGGTGCGGGTCCGTGGGGGTCGGCGACCCCTCCACGAGGAGCGTGCCGACGTTCCGGTCCTGCTGGTCCATGACGTGTCCTATCGGTGGTGGAGGAGGTCGACGAGCGACGGACCGAAGACGGCGCGCAGCCGGTCCAGCGCACGCAGGGTGCGGTTGCGCACCGCCCCCTGGCTGCACCCGAGGACCTCGGCCACCTCGGCGACCGGGCGGTCGTCCAGGTAGCGCAGGACCAGGACGGCCCGGTCCAGCGGCTGCAGCGCGGCGAGCGCCCCCGCCAACGCCAGGCGCAGGTCGGTGTCCCCGTCACCGACCGCCTGCTCGGCAGCGCTCTCGACCGGACGTTCGTGCGTGCTCCGCCGCCGCTGGGCGCTGATGTAGACGCGCACGAGGCAGGTCTGGGCATACGCAGCCGGGTTCTCGATCGGGCGGCCGAGCCTGCGGTGCCACCGCACGTAGACCTTCGCCAGGGTCTCCTGGACCAGGTCCTCCGCCCGATGCACGTCCCCGCACAGCAGCCACGCCGAACGATGGAGCTGCGGAATCCGCGCGAGCGCGAACTCCTCGAACTCCTGGTCCTTCGTCATCTCACTCCTCAGGGCCGGCGTCACCTGTACGACGCACCCGCCGGAGCAAATGTCACACGTCGGGACGGCTCCCGGACCGCAACGTGGCGATCGCGCGGTCCGGCTCCCAGTAGGCCCGCATCGAGCTCACCCGGCCGTCATCGCCGACCGTGTAGACCATCACCAGGTCGGTGTCGACGACCGAGCCGTCGGGGAACGTGGTGGTGATCGTGCCGACGTTGGCGCAGGTGCGGCCGTTGGCGTGGGAGTCGCGGATGACGAAGCGGAACGACTCGATCGGCGCGATCGCGAGCTCCCAGAACGCGCGGATGCCGTCGTGGCCGCGGTGCCCGCGGCCCTCCGGGTCGAACATCGACGGCCCGACCGGGTCCTCGATCACCGCATCGGCGGCATAGACGGTCAGCCACTCCTCGAGGTCGCCCTTCGCGACCGCGGCGTAGGACCGCCGCGAGGCGGCGCGGGCCGGGTGCTCGCCCTCGGGCGCGTTCCAGATGACAGCGTCGGACGGGGTCACGGGCCCAGCGTAGGCCGAATTGGAACACGTTCTAGTGCGGCACCACCTAGTGGGGCTGCCAGGCGTCCTCGTCGGCGGTGCGCGTCGTGACGGCCTTCGGCAGCTTGCCGTCGGCGAGCTGCTGGATGGAGACCTGCTCGAAGACGTCACGCAGCGAGCGGCGCGCGGCAATCCACACGTGCTGGAGCACCTCGGCGGACTCGTTGTAGCTGACGGCCTCCGGGCGCAGGCCGTAGACCGAGACCAGTGGTCCGTCGACGGCGCGGATCACGTCGGCCACCGAGACGGACTCGGGGTCGCGCCCCATCCGCCAGCCGCCGGACTGTCCGCGCTGGGAGATCACGATGCCGGCCTTGCGGAGGTCGGCGAGGATCGCCTGGAGGAAGCCGTGCGGGATCTCCTGGAGCCGGCCGAGCTCCTCGGCACTCACCGCACGGCCGTCGCGTCGCGCGGCCATCTCGATGAGTGCACGCAGGGCGTAGTCGGACTTCGCAGATACCCGCATGGGTCCAGTCTGTCAGATTGTCGATCCAGACACTCGACCATCAGGCGGCCACGCGAGCCCCGTCCGCGGCCCGTCGGGACGAGACACGGATCACCCCGTGTTGCATGCCCCGGAACCCCCTCCTAGAATTCAAGTTACCGGCCAGTAGCAGCATCTGCCGTACCCCCGACATCGAGAAGGTGGATCCGTGAGCCACTACAAGAGCAACCTCCGCGACATCGAGTTCAACCTCTTCGAGGTGCTCGGTCGCGACGACGTCCTCGGCACCGGCCCGTTCGCCGAGGTCGACAGCGAGACCGCCCGCTCGATCCTCTCCGAGGTCGACCGCCTGGCGCGCGAGGACCTGGCCGCGTCGTACGAGGACAGCGACCGCAACCCGCCGGTCTTCGACCCGGCGTCCAGCGAGGCGCCGATCCCCGAGTCGTTCAAGAAGAGCTACCAGGCCTGGATGGACGCCGAGTGGTGGCGGCTGCAGGTCTTCGAGGAGATCGGCGGCCAGCCCGCCCCGTCCAGCCTGATCTGGGCGATCGGCGAGCTCGTGCTCGGCGCGAACGCCCCGATCTGGATGTACGCCGCGGGCCCGGCGTTCGCGAACGTCGTCTACCGCAACGGCAACGACCGCGACAAGCAGATCGCGCAGATCATGGTGGACCGCCAGTGGGGCTGCACCATGGTCCTCACCGAGCCCGACGCCGGCTCCGACGTCGGTGCCGGCCGCGCCAAGGCCACCCTGAACGACGACGGCTCGTGGAACATCGAGGGCGTCAAGCGCTTCATCACCTCGGCCGAGCACGACATGAGCGAGAACATCATGCACCTCGTGCTCGCGCGGCCCGTGGGCGTCGAGGGCGCCGGCGGCCCGGGCACGAAGGGGCTCTCGCTCTTCCTCGTCCCGAAGCTGCACTTCGACCACCAGACCGGTGAGCTCACCGGCGAGCGCAACGGCGCCTACGTCACCAACGTCGAGCACAAGATGGGCATCAAGGTGTCCAACACCTGCGAGGTCACCTTCGGCGACTCTGCCATCGGAGGGGGAGAGCCCGCCAAGGGCTGGCTGCTCGGCGAGGTGCACGACGGCATCGCGCAGATGTTCCAGGTCATCGAGAACGCCCGGATGATGGTCGGCACCAAGGCGATCGCCACCCTGTCGACCGGCTACCTCAACGCGCTGGAGTTCGCCAAGGAGCGCGTGCAGGGCGCCGACCTGACCCAGGCCGCCGACAAGACGGCCCCGCGCGTCACGATCACCCACCACCCCGACGTGCGTCGCTCGCTGATGACGCAGAAGTCGTTCGCCGAGGCGATGCGCGCGCTGGTGCTCTACACCGCGTCCTGGCAGGACAAGGTGATGCTCGCCGAGCACGCCGGCGAGCGCGACGAGCTGGCCGAGAAGGTCAACGACCTGCTGCTCCCGATCGTCAAGGGCTACGGCTCGGAGCGCTCCTGGGTGCTGCTGGGCACCGAGTCGCTGCAGACGTTCGGCGGCTCCGGCTTCCTGCAGGAGTACCCGCTGGAGCAGTACGTCCGCGACGCCAAGATCGACACGCTCTACGAGGGCACCACCGCGATCCAGGGCCAGGACTTCTTCTTCCGCAAGATCGTCAAGGACCAGGGCAAGGCGCTCGGCCACCTGGCCAAGGAGATCGAGTCGTTCATCGCCAGCGAGGCCGGCAACGGTCGCCTCAAGGTCGAGCGTGAGCTCCTCGCCACCGCCCTCGGCGACGCCAACGCGATCGTCGGCGCGATGATCAACGACCTGATGTCGGCCGACGCGAGCGCCGAGGGCGGCGACCTGCGCAACATCTACAAGGTCGGGCTGAACACCACCCGCCTGCTGATGGTGCTCGGCGACGTCGTCTGCGCGTGGCTGCTGCTGCGCCAGGCCGAGGTCGCGCTGGAGAAGCTCGACGGCGCTGATGCCGGATCTCTGGCGAGCAAGGACAAGGCGTTCTACGAGGGCAAGGTCGCGGCGGCGCAGTTCTTCGCGCACACCAACCTGCCCCGGCTCACCGCCGAGCGGGCCATCGCCGAGGCCACCGACCTCGCGCTGATGGACCTCGACGAGGCCGCCTTCTGAGCTGAGCGACCCTGTCAGGGGCCGCACCGGGGGGACCGGTGCGGCCCCTGACGTTTTCCCGCGCGGTCGCACGGGTATCACCCGGGGAGCGGTACGGCGGCTCCGCTGCCGTCGTACGTGACCGAAGGAGCACTCATGGGTATCGGAGTCGGCATCGTCCTGCTCGTCGTCGGACTCGTCCTCGTCACCGGCTCGGTCAACCTGCCGGAGGCGATCAACCAGAACATCGCCACCGACACGGTCGGCTGGATCTGCGTGGTGGTGGGCGCACTCTCCCTCGTGCTGGCGCTGGTGATCAACCAGCAGCGCACGCGCACCACCCACGTCGAGGAGCGCCGCTACGAGGCGTGACCTGACCTCTGTCTCTCGTGCAGACCCGCCCGGCTTCCCGCCGGGCGGGTCTGCTGCTGTCCGGACCCGCGCCGCGCCGGTGTTCTCAGGGACGCAGGCCGGCCGCCGCGGCGGCGCGGACGACGTCGGCCAGCCTCGTCAGCACCGGCGAGTCGATCCGCCAGCGCTGCCAGTGCAGGCGGACGTCGACGTGGCCGCGCGCCGTGAGCGGCACCAGCCTGCCGGACTCGAGCTCGGGCGCCAGCTGTGGCTCGGGCACCGCGCCCCAGCCGAGGCCGAGGCGGACCGCCTCGAGGAAGTCGGCGGAGGTGGGGACCCGGTGGGTCCGCGGCGGCGCCTCGACCCCGTGCGCGCGCAGCACCTCGTGCTGGAGCTCGTCCTTCTCGTTGAAGACCACGACCGGCATCGCCGCCCAGTCCAGGCCGCGGCCGCGCCGCCACCGGTCGAGGAGCGCCGGCGTCGCGGCCGGCACGTAGCGCAGGGTGCCCAGCGGCTCGACCGCGCAGCCCTGCACCGCGACCGGGTCCGAGGTCACCGCGGCCAGCACGTCACCGCCCCGGAGCAGGTCCGCCGACCAGGCCTGGTCCTCGACGTGCAGGCGCAGTGCGACGTCGGACCAGCCGGCGACCTCGCCGAGCACGCCGCGGAACCAGGTGGCCAGGGAGTCGGCGTTCACGGCCACCGGCAGGTCCACGTGGTCGCGGTGACCGTGCGCTAGCGCGTCGCGCACCTCGTCGTGCAGGAGCTGGGTCTGGCGGGCGAGCCGGAGCAGCGTCCGGCCGGCCTCGGTGGGCTCGCACGGGGTCGATCGCCGGACGACCACCTGGCCGACCGAGCTCTCGAGCGCCCGGATCCGCTGGCTGACGGCGGAGGGGGTCACGTGCAGGTGCCGCGCGGCCGCCTCGAAGGTGCCGTGGTCGGCGATCGCGACCAGCGCGGCGAGCTGGGCCGGGTGCAGCTCCATGAAGTAATGCTAATGCTTCTTGAGAAACATTCGCTGGCCTTCATCCCGGACGCTGCCTAGCGTTGGCCCTGTGCTCGACTCCACCCTGACCGGCCTGGTCACCGGCCTCTCGCTCATCGTCGCGATCGGCGCACAGAACGCCTACGTGCTGCGGCAGGGCCTCGCCCGCGAGCACGTGGGCGGGGTGGTGCTGGTGTGCACGCTCTCCGACGTGGCGCTGATCGTCGCCGGCGTCGCCGGGATCGGGACGATCGTGGCGGAGGCGCCGTGGGCGCTGACGGTCGTGCGCTGGCTGGGCGTGGCCTTCCTCGGGTGGTACGGCGTGAGCTCGCTGCTGCGGGCGCGTCGTACCGAGTCGTTGCGGGCCAACGGCGGCCGCACCACGTCGCGACGCGGCGCCCTGGGCCGCGCCGTCGCGCTGACCTGGCTGAACCCGCACGTCTACCTCGACACGGTCCTGCTGCTGGGCTCGGTGGCCAACCACCAGGGCAGCAGCGGGCGCTGGTGGTTCGCGCTCGGGGCATGCGTGGCCAGCACGCTGTGGTTCACCGGGCTGGGGTACGGCGCGCGGCTCGCCGGCCCGGTCCTCGCCGATCCGCGTGCGTGGCAGGTGCTGGACGTGGTGATCGGCGTGCTGATGCTCGTGATCGCGCTGCGGCTGGCGACGGGCTGACCCGACGACCTGCTCGCGTCGACGTGTCGCTCAGCCGGCGCCACCCAGCGGGAGGACGAGCTCGGCGTCGCCCGTGGTGCCGATGCGCACCGGGACGCCCCAGTCCTGCTGGTGCATCCGGCAGGCGGCGCCCTCGCCACCGTCCGCGTCGCAGGAGGCGGCCCGGGCGGCCACGTGCAGCACGCCCTCGCCGACGTGCGGGTCGAGGGTGATCGTGCGGGTGAGGTTGGTGCCGCGGCCGCCCCCGTCGCGGATCAGCGCCGGCGGCGTGGCCTCGACGACCAGCTGCGACGGCGGGCCGAAGCGGTCGTCGACCTTCTGCCCCGGCGGCGGCTCGAAGGCGACCACGAGCTCGATGCTCGCCGCGACCTCGGTCACCGGGCGCTGGGTGGTGTGGGCGAAGCCGTCGGTCGTGGTGGCTGCGGCCCCCAGCGGGACCCTGGTCAGGCGGTGCGCGCCGGACTCCACGACGACCAGGTGCCCGCCGTCGACGAACGCGCCGCTCGGCTCGGCCAGGTCGGTGACAAGCGTCGACATGCTGCGGCTCGCCGGGTCGAAGCGCCGGACCGCCCCGTTGTAGGTGTCGCAGACCGCCACGCTGCCGTCGGGCAGCACGCTCACGCCGAGCGGGTGCTGGAGCAGCGCCTGGTCGGCGGCACCGTCGCGGAAGCCGAAGTCGAACAGGCCCGTGCCGACCGCGGTCGTCACCACGGGCTGGGTGGTCTCGACAGGCTCGACCACCGGGGCCGGCTCGACCACCGAGACGTAGCGCAGGGACGAGGTCTCGCTGTCGGCGATCCACAGCCGGTCGCCGGCGGGGGCGAGCCCGGAGGTCTGGGCGAACCAGGCCGCGGGGGCCGGTCCGTCGAGCAGCCCCTCGTTGGTCGTGCCGGCCGCGACCTCGACCGCGCCGGTGCGCGGGTCGAAGGTCCAGAGCTGGTGGATGCCGGCCATCGCGACCCACACCCGGTCGCCCCACCAGGCCACGTCCCACGGGCTGGAGAGGCGTTCGGTGCCGTCGCCCTGCATCCACTGGGTGCCGTCGCCGGCGAGGACGCCGACCTCGCCCTCCTCCAGGGCGATGCCGCGGAGCTGGTGGTGGACGGTGTCGGCGACCACGACGTCGTACCCGACCTCGGCCGCCACCTCGGAGGGCAGCAGGCACAGGCCGTTGGGCTCCTTGAAGCCGCCGAACCGGCGGACCACCCGGTCGTCACCGTCGAGCTCGACCACCTCGTCGTGGCCGGCGTCGGCGACGAGCACCCGGCCGTCGTCGAGCCGGACCGCCTTGGCCGGGAAGCGCAGGTCGGTCGGCTCGATCGTCGGGGGGACGTACGGCGAGTCGCCGGGCTGGAGGGTGCCGCGCTGCCGGTGCTCCTCGACCAGCTCGTCGAGGAGGGCGTCGATCGCGTGCGCATGGCCCTCGCCCGCGTACTGCGCGACGACGTACCCCTCGGGGTCGACGAGCACCAGCGTCGGCCAGGCACGGGCGGTGTAGGCCTGCCAGGTGACCAGCTCGGGGTCGTCGAGGACGGGGTGGTGCACGGCGTACCGCTCGACCGCCTGGGCCAGCGCCACCGGGTCGGCCTCGTGCACGAACTTCGGCGAGTGCACGCCGATCACGACCAGCTCGTCGGCGTGCTTCTCCTCGACCGGGCGCAGCTCGTCGAGGACGTGCAGGCAGTTGACGCAGCAGAAGGTCCAGAAGTCCAGCAGCACGAAGCGACCGCGCAGGTCCTTCAGGGACAGGGGTCCGTCGGTGTTCAGCCAGCCGCGGCCGCGGAGCTCGGGCGCGCGCACTCGCGGTCGGGTGCTCATGCGGCCAAGTCTGCCCCGGTGCGAGGCGCGTGCCTCACCTGGTCCCGCGAACGTCGGAGCCCGCCCCGTGCTCGGTCACCTCGCGCAGCAGCAGCCACCGGCCGTCGTCGTGGAGACGCCAGGCCTCGAGGATGACCGCCCGGCTGAGGACCGCCCCCTGCCGCAGGATCCGCTTCTCGTAGAACACGAGCGCCTCGGCGTCACCGCGGCGGCTCACCATCCGGTGGGCCGCCTCCATGGCACAGCCGCGGAGCCTCCGCACCGACTCGCGCATGCCCTCGACGCCCTCGTCCCGGTCGTAGGGGAAGGACTCGGCCGAGTCCGGGCAGAACCAGCCGTGGTAGTCCGGGCCGAGGAACAGCTCGACGCCGCTCGTGTCGCCGGAGGACAGGGCCAGCTGCCACTGGTCGACGTAGGACGTGTGCACTTCCTCGACAGCGGTGACCACGGCCGGACCCTAGCCGCTCCGCCGCTGCCCGGACAGGGTCACAGGCTCGTCCGGGGCGGCGGGGACCCGTGCGCAGATCTACCCACGCACTGGTCCCGTCGAGATGGGCGCTCCTCCCGATGCGGCTCCCGCGCCCGCGACCTAGCGTCGGTGTCCTGAGGCCCCCTGGGAGGTGAGGACGATGACCGATCCCGATGTCGCCACCCGGAGCCGCGACGGACGTCGCGCCCGGGAGCAGCTGTTGCACGCGATCCCGGTCACGGAACAGCACGTCACGGCGGCTGGTGTCCCGACCGCCGTGCTCGTCGGGGGCGACGGACCGCCCCTGGTCCTGCTGCACGGTCCCGGTGAGTTCGCCCTCACCTGGATCCGGGTGATCCCGGACCTGGTGAAGACGCATCGGGTGATCGCCCCCGACCTGCCGGGCCACGGCGCCTCCGGAGTGGGCGAGGGGTCACTCGACGTGGACCGCGTGCTCGCCTGGCTGGGCGACCTCGTCGAGCAGACCTGCCCCGCACCGCCCCACGTGGCGGGTCACCTCCTCGGCGGTGCCATCGGGGCACGGTTCAGCGTCGCCCACGGCGACGCGCTCCGCGGCCTGGTCCTCGTCGACACGTTCGGCCTGCGACGGCTGCGACCGTCGCCACTGTTCACGCTCACGCTCGTCAACTTCCTCGCGAGGCCGACCGAAGGCAGCCGGGACCGGTTCTTCCGGCAGTGCTTCATCGACATGGACGCGCTGCGGGGCTCGCTCGGTCCGCTCTGGGAGCCGCTGATGACCTACGCCCTCGCGGGCGCCCACTCTCCCGACCAGAAGGTGGCGCTGCGCAGCATGATGCCGCCGCTGGGCCTGCGCGCCATCGCGGAGGAGGAGCTCGCGAGGATCCCCGTCCCCACGACGCTCATCTGGGGACGCCACGACCGCCAGACCCCGTTGTCGGTGGCCCAGCGGGTGAGCTCCCGCCACGGGTGGCCCCTGCACGTCATCGAGGGCGCCGGGGACGATCCCGCCTTCGAGCAGCCCGCCGCCGTGGTGAGTGCCCTGGCCGACGCCTGTCGCCCCTGACCCGTGCGGGCCAGGGTGCGGCCGGCGCGACCTATGCTGCGGCGGTGCCCGAGACCCTGAACACCGCCGTGTGCCTGCCGACCTTCGGCGACTTCGACGCCCGGACCCTCGGCGAGCTCGCGCGGGCGGCCGAGGAGGCGGGCTGGGACGGGTTCTTCTGCTGGGACCACGTGCTGTGGGACCCGCTGGGGCGCGGCGTCGCCGACACGACCGTGGCGCTGACGGCGATCGCGCTGGCGACCAGCCGGGTGCGGTTCGGGCCGCTGGTCATGCCGCTGGCGCGGCGGCGGCCGTGGAAGGTCGCGCGGGAGCTGGCCAGCCTCGACCGGCTCTCGGGCGGCCGGCTGGCGCTCGGGGTCGGCAACGGCGACGACGTCGACTTCACCCCGGTCGGGGACCCGGCACCGGCGCGGGCGCGGGCTGCGGTGCTGGACGAGTCGCTGGAGCTGCTGGTGCGGCTGCTCGAGGAGGAGGGCCCGGTCAGCCACGAGGGGGCGGCGTACCGGGTGACCGACGTACGGCTCAACGCGACCGCGGTGCAGCCGCACATCCCCGTCTGGGTCGCGGGCTGGTGGCCGCACCGGCGGCCGCTGCGGCGGGCGGCGAGGTACGACGGGGTGGTCCCGCTGTGGCCCGACTTCGCCATGCCGTCCCCGAAGGAGCTCGACGAGTGCCTCGAGGTGATCCGGGAGGCACGGCGCGCGGACGGCCGCGGCGAGGACCCCTTCGACGCGCTGGTGTGGGCGCGGACCGAGGGGCCGGACGACGACCGGCCGATGGCCTACCCCGAGGTCGGGGCGACCTGGTGGGTGGAGGCGTTCGACCCACGCGAGGACGACCTGGACGCCGTACGCCGTCGCGTCGCCGCCGGCCCGCCGCGCACCGCCTGACCGTCGCGTCCGAGGACCTCCGGCACTGGCACCCGGGTGCCACCGTCCCGATGCTGGGCCGGTGCGCAAGCTGCTCGTGCAACTGCGGCGCCGGCTCGCCGACCGGCGCGGCCGCCGGGTGGTGCTGCTCAGCCACTGCCTGCTCGACCAGAACGTCCGCTACCTCGGCGGCGCGGAGGCTGCCGGCGGGGTGCCGGACGTCGTGGACCGCTACCTCGCCGAGGGGACCGGCATCCACCAGCTGCCGTGCCCGGAGCGGCACGCCTGGGGTGGTGTCGAGAAGCGCGGCATGCTCCTGGCGTTCGGCGCCGCGGGCACGCCCCGGGCGCCGGCCGTGCGGCTGCTCTCGAACGCCTTCCTGCGCTGGACCCGCCTCGTCTACGACCACCTGGCCCGGCGGGCCACCCGGGAGGTGCGGGCGTACCGCCGCGCCGGGGTCGAGGTCGTCGGGTTCGTGGGGGTCGCGGACTCGCCGTCGTGCGGCGTGCACTCCACGCTCGACCTGCGCGGTGCGATCGAGGCCGTCGGCCGGTGCCCGCTGGAGCAGCTGGACCCCCGCACGCTCAACCGGGACGTGGTCGCCGCCCACACCCGGGCCGGCGAGGGGATGTTCACGGCCGCGCTGCGCCGGCGGCTGAGGGACGCCGGTGTCGAGGTCCCGTTCGCCGAGCACCGGCCCGCCCTTCCCGACGAGCTCCCCGCTCCCGGCGCCCGGGAGACCTGAGCTCCGGACCCGGCCTCGACAGTGCGGTCGGGCGGGGCAATAGGCTGCCGTGCATGACCGATCGGGAACGGCTGGCGGAGTACGTCGACATCTGGTGGCAGGCGGTCAACGACTTCCTCGACCTGCTGGAGCAGGTGCCAGCCGACCAGTGGGGCACCGCGACCGACCTCCCGGGCTGGGACGTCAAAGCCGTGGCCGCGCACATCGCGCACCTCGAGTCGATCCTCGCCGGCAACCCGGAGGAGACGGTCGACGTCGGCGAGCCGGACCACGTGACCGGCCTGATGGGCGTCTACACCGAGCAGGGCGTCGTGGCCCGGCGGGACAGCTCCCCCGACGAGCTCATCAACGAGATCCGTGAGGCCGCGACCGCGCGGCACACCGCGCTGCTGGCCGACCCGCCCACCGACGCGTCGGCGCGCCCGGAGCGGATCTTCGGCGGTGTCGCGTGGGACTGGGAGCGGCTGCTGCGCAACCGGCCGCTCGACGTGTGGATGCACGAGCAGGACATCCGCCGCGCGGTGGACCTGCCCGGCGGCATGGACTCGGCCGGGGCGCGCCACACCGCGGCGTACCTCGCCGAGAGCCTCGGGCTGATCCTCGCCAAGCGGATCGGCGCCTCGGCCGGGACCACCGCGGTGCTCGAGGTCGGCGGCCAGTCGCCGGTGGCGTACGTCGTGACGGACGCCGGCCGCGGCGAGCCGATGCCGACGGTCCCCGCCGACCCGACGGTGTGCATGCGCCTGGAGCGCGAGGCCTTCGTGGTCCTCGCCGGCGGGCGACGCGACGCGGAACCGGGCTCGGTGGAGATCACCGGTGACGAAGCGCTCGGTCGGCGCATCCTCGACTCGTTCGCGGTGACCCCGTGACCAGCGCCCACACCGACGCCTGGCGGCTCGAGGACATCCCGGACCAGGCCGGTCGCACCGTGCTGGTCACCGGCACCACGGTCGGGGGCCTGGGCCACCACACCGCGCTCGAGCTGGCCCGCCGCGGCGCCCGGGTGATCCTCGCGGGTCGCCGCACCGAGCGGCTCTCGGAGACGGAGAAGACCATCCGGGAGGAGGTCGCCGACCCCGAGCTCGACCAGCTGGTCGTCGACCTGGCCGACCAGGGGTCCATCCGTCGGGCGGCGCTCGAGGCCGAGTCGTTCGGGCCGATCGACGTGCTGGTGAACAACGCCGGCGTGATGGGGACGCCGTACCAACGCACGGTCGACGGGCTCGAGCTGCAGATGGCGACCAACCACTTCGGCCCGTTCCTGCTGACCGGGCTGCTGATGCCGCAGCTGGTCGCCAGCGAGGCCGCCACCGTGGTGACCGTCAGCTCGCTGATGCACCGGGTCGCCCGCTCGGCGCCCCTCGACGACCCGCGGCAGCCGCCCGGCCGCTACGCCCGCTGGCCGACGTACAGCCGGTCCAAGCTGGCCAACCTGCTCTTCACCCACGAGCTCGACCGCCGCGCCCGCCGGGCCGAGCTGCCGGTCAAGGCACTGGCGGCGCACCCCGGCTTCGCGGGCACGCACCTGGCGGCCAACGGGCAGTACGGCCGGTCCAGCGGCGGCATCGCCTCGATCCTCGACGCGGGGGTGCGGGCCGTCTCGCAGCCCGCCCACATGGGGGCCTGGCCGACGCTGATGGCGGCCACCGCCGACCTGCCGGGGTCGACGTACTGCGGGCCCAGCGGCTGGGCCGAGCAGCGCGGCCTCCCCGCCGTCGTCCGCAGCACGAAGCTCTCCCACGACGAGGGCGCCCAGCGGCGGCTGTGGGAGATCAGCGAGGACACCACGGGGGTCCGCTACCCCTGAGTGCTCTCGCTGCGACGCAGGATCGGTGCTTCACTTCCGGGACGACCGTGTCGTGCTCGCCTGCCGTCGTTCGTGGAGCAGGTGAACCATCGCACTCGAACCAGGAGACGTCTTGAAGCTTCTACTCACCTCAGGCGGGGTCACCAACACGAGCATCCGCGATGCTCTGGTCGAGATGTTGGGCAAGCCGATCACCGACTCCACCGCCCTGTGCATCCCCACCGCGATGTACGGGCACCCCTCGGTCGGCCCCGGCACCAGGGCGTGGCAGTTCATCAGCGGGAACTCCGAGAATCCCATGGTCGACCTGGGCTGGAAGTCCGTCGGCGTGCTGGAGCTCACCGCGCTGCCCAGCATCGATGAGGAGCGCTGGGTGCCCCTGGTCCGGGAGACGGACGTCCTGCTGGTGGCGGGCGGCGATGTCCTCTACCTGTGCCACTGGATGCGGGAGTCCGGGCTGGCGGACCTGCTTCCGTCGCTGAGCGAGACGGTCTGGGTGGGGCTGAGCGCGGGCAGCATGGTGATGACCCCCGAGGTCGGGGAGGACTTCATCCAGTGGAGACCGCCGACCGGCGATGACAGCACGTTGGGCATCGTGGACTTCTCGATCTGTCCCCACCTGGCTCAGGAGGGTATGCCGGGCAACTCCATGGACGAGGCAGAACAGTGGGCGGCCGGCATCTCGGGTCCGGCGTACGCGATGGACGACCAGACGGCCATTAAGGTGGTCGACGGATCCGTCGAGGTCGTCTCCGAGGGGCACTGGAAGCTGCTCTGACCCAAAGTCGCGGACACCCGGTCAGGACCGGTCGCGCACCCGCACCAGCCCGCCCAGGGTGCCGATGTACGCCGAGCCGTCGCGGGTGAGCGTGACGGCGGCGTAGTGGTTGTTGCTCAGGGCGCCGAGCCCGGTGCGGACCTTGAACACCGTGCGGCCGGTGCGGACGTCGAGCGCGGAGAGGTACCACGCGTTCGCGCCCCACCAGCTGTGCGGCTTGGTGTAGGCGTAGAGCAGCCCGTTGGCCAGCGAGACCTTCGGCACCGAGGACGGCGCGACCTCGTCCGAGGTCCACCGCACCGAGCACTTCCGGTCGGTCACGTCGACGCGCGCGATTCCGCCGTCGCTGGTCATGCCGAGCATCGTGCTGAGCGGGCCGCCGTACCCGTGGTTGTTCTCCACGATCACGCCGCTGCCGACCGAGACCAGCGAGTTCTCCGTGGCGCTCTCGTCGTCGCCGAAGACCGCCGCCTGGCAGACCAGGTCGCCGCTGCCGGTGCCGTAGAAGGACACGTGCATCCGCGGGTCGGCGTTGTCGGTGATCGCCACCATCCCGCCCGGCAGGAGGGTGGGCGTGCTGCCGCTGCCCTGGCTGAGCTGGCCGGACTTCTGCTCGCTGCCGCGGTCGTACGACGTCCGCCAGGTCACCGTGGGCTTCCCGGACGCGCCGGCCTCGATCCGATAGAGCGCCTCGGTGGTGACGACGAAGGCCCCCGACCTGTCGACCGCGAGCGAGTTGGCCACGTCCTCGTCGAGGTCCAGCGCGCGGATGCGGCCGGAGGCGGGCGAGACCGTGCCGACCCGGCCCTGCTGGGTGACCCACCAGATGTCGCCATGCCAGTCGGGCACCAGCGCGACCAGGCAGTCGTGCGCGGGGATCTCGTCGCCGAGGTCGTAGCTCGCCTCGGTGGTCAGGTCAGGGTCCCCGTCGGCGTCGGAGGTGCCGACGACCAGCACCCGCCTGTCGGTGGTCGCGACGACGGCGTGGTCCTCGTCATCGAGGAAGAAGTAGGCGCCGGCGCAGAGGTCCTCCCACGGCTTCGCACCGTTGTCCGGACGGTCCGGCAGCTCCTTGGTCGCGACCGGGTTCATCGAGTCGGGGTCGATGACGTGCAGCGTGGGCCCGTGCAGGTCGCCGCAGAGCCCGACCAGCCGGTCGTGGGAGTCCACCGCCAGCGAGGCGCACTCCTCGAGGCCGAACCACGAGGTGTCGACCTCGGGCGACTCCCCGAGCGGCCCGGCCCACGCGTAGGTGTCGCTCGCCCAGGCGTCGTCGTGCATCGAGCTCGCACCATTGGGCGCGAGGTGCGGGTGCTGCGCCACGTCCACCGTGATCGGACGGGCGGCGGCGGGGCGGCCGGCGTACCCCGGGGTGACCAGTGCCCCGGGCCCGGGCGGGATCGGCAGCCAGCCGTCCGGGACCAGCACGACGAGTCCGACGAGCGCCAGCACCGACGCGGCGACGGCGCCGGACACGCGCCAGGTCGGCCGCAGCCAAGCCCGCACCCGCGGGACGAGCAGCAGCGCCAGCGCGGCCGGCAGCACCCAGGGCCCGAGCGCGAGCCAGACCAGGCCCACCCCGACCAGGGCGAGCGTGCGCTGGAACCTCATCGACCCCGGGGTCCGAACTCCGGGGCGGCCTTGCGGAACGCCGCATCGCGGGCGACCTTCGTGTTGCGGGCGACCAGCAGGCGGGCCTGCTCGATCCGCTCCCGGGCGAAGGTACGCCGCGGGCTCGAGGTCCAGGTGTCGTCGAAGAGCCGCTTGGTCGCCGCGAGCTGGTCGGGCGAGCGCTCCCGGAGCTGCTCGACGAGGTCGGCGGCGGCCGCCAGCGGGTCGGCGGCGACCCCGGTGACCAGGCCGAGCTCGTGGGCCTGCGCGCCGGTGATGGTCTCGGCGGTCATGGTGAGCCGCTTGGCGGTGTCGATGCCGACCAGCTGCGCCAGGCTCTTGATGCCCGACATGTCGGGGATGATCCCCCACTTGCCCTCGAGGACCGACCAGCGCGAGTCGGGGGTCGCGAACCGGAAGTCGGCGGCCAGCGCGATCTGGAGCCCGCCGCCCAGGCAGTGCCCGTGCACCGCCGCGACGACCGGGACCGGCAGCCGGCGCCAGGCCCAGCAGGCCTCCTGGAAGGTGTTGGTGCCGCGCCACGGCCGGGGCACGAAGCTGGTCACGATCTTCGCCGGCTTCCTCAGCACCGACGCGAAGTCGAGGCCGGCGCAGAACGCGTCCCCCTCGCCGGCGACGACGACCGCGCGCAGCGTCCGGTCCCGCCGCAGCCGGTGGGCCGTGGCGACCAGCTCGTCGAGGAACTCCAGCGTCAGCGCGTTGAGCTTCTCGGGCCGGTCGAGCCGGACCTGTGCGACGCCGTCCTCGACCGTGCAGCTGACCAGGCTCATGCGCCCAAGCCTAGAAGGGCCGTGCGGCCGAGGGTGCGCTATGACGCACCCTCAACCGCACGACCTGGTCACATCAGAAGCTGTCGCTGCGGCGCAGCCGGCGGGTCCGGCCGTCGGGGTCGTGGAGGGTCAGGTACGCCGGGAGGGCGAGCGCGCGGGCCACCGGGCCCAGCTCCGGGGGCTGCAGCCGGCGCAGCCGACCCGGGGGCCGCGGCCCGCGCCGGCCCTCGGCGTGCCACCGGTCGAGGCGCTCCGCGCTCTGCTCGTACGCCGCGAACATGGCGGCCGCGTCGACGCAGTCGGCCATGACCTCCGCCAGCGCCTCCTCGGAGTCGACCGGCCGATCCAGGTGCTCGGCGGCCAGGGTGATCCGGAGCCGCCGGGCGAACCCGTGCGGGTCGGCCCCGTGGTCGACGACGACGGCCGAGAGCTCCGAGTCGTGCGTCCAGGAGCGGCGGTTGAAGTTGTCGGAGCCGATCGTGGCCCACGTGTCGTCGACGATGCAGGCCTTGGCGTGCACGTAGACCGGGGTGCCCGCGTGGTTCTCGATGCCGTAGACCGCGACCCGTCCCGGCGCCGCCCGCATCATCTCGAGCATCGCGCGGCGCCGGCCGAGCAGCTGGGGCGTGCGCGAGACGGCACCGCCGCGGTCGGGGTGCATCGGCACCACGGCGATGACCCGCAGCTCCGGGTGGTCGCGGAGGGCCTGGGTGAACACGTCGCCCACGTGGTGGCCCCAGAGGTACTGGTCCTCCACGTAGATCAGCCGCCGCGCCCGCTCCACCGCCTTGGTGTAGCCGCGGGCCACGCTGCGCTCGCCGCCGTTGGCGAACGGGTAGTCGCGGTCCAGGCGCAGGTCGGGGTAGGTCCGCAGCAGCTGGACGACGTGGGTCCCGCCCTCGACCGGCGGCGGTGGCGGCGCCTGCTCCGGCAGCGGGTCGGGGGTGAGGTCGAGGCCGCCGACCCGGTCCTTGAGGTAGCGCAGCGGGCTGCGGCTCAGCGGCGTCGGGTCCTCCCACCGCTCGCGGAAGACGGTCTCGACGTCGTGCACGGCCGGCCCACTGATGGCGGCCTGGATGTCGTGCCACGGCGGGGTGTCGCCGTACTCGTCGGCGAGCTCCATGGCCTGCGGGTCGCCGTGGTGGTCGGCGTCGTCGCGCCGGGAGTGGCACAGGTCGATGCCGCCGACGTACGCGACGTCCCGGCTCGGGTCGTCGCGGTGGCGGATCACGACCATCTTCTGGTGGTGGGAGCCGCCGAGGCGCACGCGCATGTCGAGCAGCGCCTCCGCGCCGCGGGCCTGGAGCCGCTCGCCGAGGTGGCGGTTCTGCTCGGAGGTGAAGCCGAAGGCCTCCGAGTGCGAGCGCCAGACCAGGCCGCGCACGTCGACCCCGCGCTCGTCCGCGCGGCAGAGCACCTCGCCCACCTCGCTGCCGGGCTCGCCGGTGAGTCGCTCGTCGAAGTCGCCCTGCCAGTCGGTGAAGAAGACCAGGTCGCCGGCGCGGGTCGCCTCGAGGCGCTCGTACAGCTCGGCGAAGTACGTCGCGCCGTGGACGAGCGGGCGGACCAGGTTGCCCTCGGACCACGCCCGCTCACCGGGGTGCCGGTCGTCGAGGCGGGTGCTGGGGTTGCCCCGCTCGCTCCTGGTCAGCAGCCAGTCGGTCGGGTCCTCGACGTCTCGCACGTCTCCACCATGCCCCACGGGCGGCCGCCTCACTCCTCGGGTGCTGGCGACCGGTGCTCCGCTAGCCCGTGCCCGCGACGACGTACGGCGTGCGGCCGGCCAGGCGGGTGACGACGATGCCGGTGACGGTCATGGTCAGCGCGATCCCGGCCAGCACCACGAGCTGGAACTGCGCCGCCGTCGCCGGGCTCGCGCCACCGAAGAGGGCGCCCACGAACGCGCCGGGGAGCGTGACCAGGCCGGTGGACTTGGTCTGGTCGAGGGTGGGCAGCAGCGACTCGCGCACCGCCTCCCGCCCGATCGCCTCGTGGGCCTGCGCCGGAGTGGCGCCGAGGGAGAGCCAGGCCTCGATCTCCTCCTTGCGCGCCCGGGAGCCGCGCAGGAAGTTGCGACCGGCCAGGGTGGCCGCGGTCATCGAGTTGCCGATGATGATGCCGCCGACGGCCACGAGGTAGCGCACCTGGAAGTCCACGAGGCGCAGCCCGAAGATGACGACCAGCGTCACCAGCGCGCCGGCCAGCACGCCGAGGACCGCCGTACGCCGGCCGTTCCAGAGCTCGGCGAGCCGGCCCATCGCCGTCCACGAGGCGGTGGTGAGCATCAGCAGGATGAAGCCGGCGACCGTCCACGGCACGCTCAGGATGCCGCGCAGCAGCAGTGCGATGACGGTCAGCTGGACGACCGCGCGGATGATCGCCCAGAGCGGGAAGAGGCCGAGGCCGACGCCGGCCCAGCGGGCGAGCAGCAGGGTCAGGCCCGTCATCGCCAGCAGCCCGGCGGCGAACCAGGTGTAGTCGGCGACGGTGCTCACGGGGGCATTGTGCCCCGTGGGTCAGGTGCGCCCCCGGCTACAGGTGCCAGACGACGTTGACCTCGTCGCGCTGGCCGAACCGCTCGAGGTGGGCCTTGACGACCTGGGCGAACCGGGCGGCGTCGTCGCCGTCCGGCACGGTCACCTCGACCTCGAGGGCGCCGTCGGTCGGGCGCAGCACCAGCACCTGGCCGGTGTTCCAGCGCTGGATGGTCGCACCCGCCTCGGTGGAGACGGGTCCGCGCTCCGACCAGTGGCTCACGAGCTGCTTGGCGTAGCGCTCGGGCCGGTCGGTCGCCATGGTGCCGTTCACCGTCGTCATCTTGCTGCCCCCTCGTCGTTCGTCCGGCTGCCCGGCGGGGGTCTCCCGCGAGCACCGGTGAGGGCGATCATGCCCAACCGGTGGCTGGGCGCAAGGGCCAACCGGCCGTGGTGCCCGGCCCACCTTCGTGGTGGGCCGGGTACCGGGGGCGTGCCGGGCCGGGGTCAGGCACCCTCGACGACCTCGTGGATGTGGTCGGCGAGCAGCCCGTGCGCCTCCTTGTGGACGGCGATCGCGGCCTCCGGGTCGGGGGCCTCGACGAGGCAGAAGACCTTGCTGTTGGCCTCGTCGACCCAGTAGCTGCGGTAGTCGACGCCGTACCTGCCCTGGACGCTGACGTCGGCCGCGTGGGCGCCCGCGACGTCCTCGCTGGTGGTGCCTGCCGGGACGGTGTGGATGTCCATGTAGAGCGGCATTTTCGTGCTCCGTTCTCGGTGTGGGGATGTGACACCATGAGTCTCATGTCGTGGCGACCTACGAGCCATGACCAAGTCCCCGGCGTACCTGACCAGGACCCCACCCCGGCGCTGTCGGAGGCACTCGCGGGCCTCCGGCTCAGCGGGGCGATCTTCCTGCGGGGGGAGTACACCGAGAACTGGGCCTACGAGTCGATGCCGGCGGGCGACCTCACGTCCGTGCTGGCGCCTGATGCTGCCCGCGTGGTGCTCTTCCACGTCGTGGCGGCCGGCCGCTGCTGGGTGGAGATCGACGGCAGCGAGCGGCTGTGGGCGGAGGCCGGCGACGTGATCGTGCTGCCGTACGGCGACGACCACCGGATGGGCGGCACGAACGACGCGGAGCTGGTGTCGGTGGCCAGCCTGGTCGACCCGCCGCCGTGGGCGGAGATGCCGATGATCCGCTACGGCCAGGGCGGCGACCCGACGGACGTGATCTGCGGCTACCTCATCTCCGACGACCCGCTCTTCGACCCGCGGCTGCGGGCCCTGCCGGGGATCTTCGTGGTGAGCCCGCCGGACGGGCCGGCCCGGGCCTTCGTGAGCGCCAGCATCGAGTACGCCTACCAGCAGACCTCCCGGGTGGGGCTGGACCGGATCGAGGCGCCGACCCAGGTCCCCCAGCTGCTGCTGGTGGAGGTGCTCAAGCTGCACCTGGCCCACGCGCCCGCCTCCGAGCACGGCTGGCTGCGGGCGCTGCGCGACCCGGTCACTGCTCCGGCCATGGCCCGGATCCACGGGGACCCGGGCCGGAAGTGGACGGTGGCCGAGCTGGCCGCCGCCGGGCACGTCTCGGCCTCGCTGCTCGACGAGCGCTTCCGCGGCGTGCTCGGGATGCCGCCGATCCGCTACCTGACCGAGTGGCGGATGCACCTCGCGCGCACCCTGCTGGACAGCGCCGAGGTCGGCGTCGCCGCGATCGCGCGCCGGGTCGGCTACGAGTCCGAGGAGGCGTTCAGCCGGGCCTTCAAGCGGGCCCACGGGGTCGCTCCTAGCCGGTGGCGGCGCGGCGTCGTACCGCCCTCGGGTGCCACACCAGGGAGAGCCGGCTGAGGCGCTTGGTACGCCGCGGCGCGGGGTCGCGGGGCCGGCGGGCCAGCCGCTGCTCCTCGGCGCGGCGGACGCGCTCGTCGTTGGTGTGCCGGACGTAGGCAAGCGCCACGGCGGGGTTCGCGGTGATCGGGTTCATGACCTCACGCTCGCCGTAAGCCCGGCCCGTCACATCGGGCAGTTGCCCTAAGTGGGGCACGAAGGGCCACCTCAGACGGGCGTAGCGTCCGGTCATGTCCTATCCCGAGCCCTCCTACTTCGGCCGCACCGGCGAGGTGACGGCGCGGTTCCGCCCCGTCGGCACGCCCCCGGAGCTGCCCCGGCCCGGCGGCGCCGCGAGCTACCTGGCCACCGGCGCCACGACCGACGGCCGGTTCGGGCTCTACCGCTGGGACATGGGGCCCGAGCCGGGCGGCGCCAACGCGCACTTCCACCGGACGATCAGCGAGTCGTTCTTCGTGCTGTCCGGGACGGTGAAGCTGTTCGACGGCAAGGACTGGGTCGACTCCCACCCTGGCGACTTCGCCTACGTGCCCGAGGGCGGGCTGCACGGCTTCCGCAACGAGTCGGGCGAGCCGGCCTCGCTGCTCATCCTCTTCGCGCCCGGCGCCCCGCGTGAGGCCTACTTCGAGGGGCTGGTGGAGCTGGCGGAGGGGCGCTGGCAGCCCAGCCACGAGGAGCTCCTCGCGTTCTTCGAGGAGCACGACAACCACTACGTGTAGGCGCTCCTGCGACGCTCCGGCCGGGCCGGTCACGACACGCCCGCCCACCCCGGGTCTCCGCCCTCGGCGGGACCAGCGTTCACTGTGGTAGCTGACCAGGCCCTCTCTCGGGGCCCGGCCGTGCACGCTCACCAGCTCACGACCGCAGGAGCCCGTCACCCATGCCTCTCCCCCACACCGTCGCCCGCCGCAAGTTCCTCCTCGGCGCCGGCGCCGCACTCGGGGCCACCGCGGCGGTGGGCCTGACCCGTGCCGGGGCGGCGGCCGCCACGGGCGTGCGCCGACCCGGCAGCCGGCCCAACGTGCTGTGGATCATCACCGACGACCAGCCCCGCCACACCCTTCCCACGATGCCGCGCACCTGGAAGCGGCTGGTCCGGCGTGGGGTGCGGTTCACCCGCGGCAACGTCGCGGCCCCGCTCTGCGGCCCCTCGCGCGCCTCGATGCTGACCAGCATGTACGTCCACAACCACGGCTGCCAGGACAACGAGACGATGGCGGAGTTCAACGGCCAGGGTCTCGACCAGGACACCATCGGGACCCGCATGACGCAGGCCGGGTACACGTGCGGCTACTTCGGCAAGTACATGAACGGCTACAGCGACAGCCCGACGTACGTCGCCCCGGGATGGCAACGCTGGGTCGCCAGCCTCGGCACCGTGAGCCACGAGGTGAACGTCGCGGGCCGGGTCCGCACGGTGGACATGCACGTCGACCAGTTCGCGACCAACCAGCTCAAGAGGTGGCTGAAGCGTCGGGCCACCGAGGCAGCCCCCTGGTTCGCCGTGTTCGCGCCCACCAACCCGCACAGCGACGGCTGGAAGGTCGACAGCTACGGGCCCTCGACGGAGCACGAGCACGACTTCGACGGCGTGGCCTGGAACCCCCCGGCGCTCAACGAGAAGGACATGCGGGACAAGCCCAGCTGGATGCAGGACCTCCCGTTCCAGCGCAGGGCCAAGATGCGGGCGGCCTACGAGGGCAAGCTCGAGGAGCTCCAGGACGTCGACGACCAGGTCAACGCCATCCTGAACCGCCTCGGCAAGCTGGGCATGCTCGACAACACCTGGATCTTCTTCGTCACCGACAACGGCTACATGCTCGGCGAGCACCGGCTGGCCAAGAAGGAGACGGCCTACGAGGAGTGCGTCGGGACGCCGTTCGTGGTGACCGGCCCCGGCGTCCGGCAGGGCAGCCTGTCCCAGAAGCTGGTCTCCACGGTCGACCTGATGCCGACCACGCTGGAGGTGGCCGGCCTCGACCCGGAGGCGGGCCGGCCCCTGGACGGGCGGTCGTTGGTGGGACCGCTCACCACGGGCGACTGGAGCGGCTGGCGCACCCGGATGCTCACCGAGCACCCGCTCAAGAGCTGGGCGCACCTGCGCGAGGGCAACACCGTGCTGGTCGACCACTACGCGGCGGGCGAGCAGGAGGTCTACGACATGGCTGCCGATCCGCACCAGATGAGCAGCCTGCACGCCACCACGGACACCGCCGCGATGACCGCTCGCCTGACCGCGCTGCGCAACGCGAGCGGCCGGACGCTGCGCGCGCTGGAGATGTGAGGACGGACCCGGCTCCCGGGTCGCGGTCCGTGCCGCGTGCGTTCATCCACCGGACGCCCGGGCGTTCCGGGCGCGTAGCCGGCGCGCCTACGGTCGCTCGGATGCAGACCAACTCACCCGTCCCTGCCCGAGCACGCCGAGCCTCGGTCGCACTGGTCGGCCTCGCGGCCGCGGCGATCACCCCGGTCGCGCTTGCCGCCCCCGACCACACCGGCCCGGCGGCGACGTCGTCCAGCTCCACGCGGGCGCTCGACCTCGGACCCGCCGACCTCACCGAGACCCGTCGTACGACGACGCTCCAGCCGGGCGTCACGCTGACCCGCATCGACCGCGGGCACAGCGACCCCAGCCTGTCCTGGACCAACGAGATCTCGATCCCCGCCGGCGCCACCTCGCCGGACCCGGACGCGCCGCCGCGCTCGATCTCCGACCGCGCCAGCGCGCAGGCCGAGGCCGACCGCCTCGAGGGCGAGGGCTTCACCGCCCGGGTCGAGGAGGTGCGCCAGCCGGAGACCGCGGACGTCCCGGCCGGGGTCCTGGGCTACCGGGTCCGGGTCGGCAGCTACCCGACCCAGGCCGAGGCGGACGCCGGCAGGGCCCGCCTGGCGCAGGCCGGGGAGACCGCCAGCAGCGTCTACACCGGCTGGGACGGCGACGCCTCGGACCGCGGGCCGTGGCACGTCAACGTGCTGCGGATCGACCCCGGGAAGTTCGACGGCCGGCTCGCCGGCTCCTTCGGGCCCGACCTCTACCACCGGGAGACCACCTCCCAGCTGGCGGCGGCCGGCGGCGCGACCGCCGCGGTCAACGCGGGGTTCTTCGTGCTCGACCCCGCCTCCGGCGCACCCGGTGACCCGGCCGGCGCCGGCGTGTACGACGGCCGCGTGCTCTCGGAGTCCACCGACGGCCGCCCGGCGCTGGTGCTCCACGACGACGCCCGCCGCAGCGCCGTGCGGCGGCTGACCTGGGGCGGGGTGGCCCGGATCTCCGACAAGGCGGTGGCCCTCGACGGCGTCGACCGGGTGCCCGGCCTGATCCGCAACTGCGGTGGGGACACCACCGACTCCCCCACCGACCTGCCGCTGCACGACGTCACCTGCACCGACGGCAGCGAGCTGGTCGCCTTCACGCCCGAGTACGGCGACAGCACGCCGACCGGCGACGGCCGCGAGGTGGTCCTCGAGCACGGCGTGGTGACCGCTGTCCGCGACAGCCGCGGCACGGCCCTCGCGCCGGGGCAGACCTCGCTGCAGGCCACCGGCGACGACGCCGCGCTGCTCGACGGCGTGGCCGTCGGCGACGAGGTCCCGGTCCGCACCCGCCTCGAGGCCGGTGGCTCCCCGCTCGCCACCCCGCGCGGCACCACCGTCACCAATGGCGGCCCGCTGCTGGTCCGCGACGGCGAGGTCCACATCACCCAGCGCCGCGACGGCTTCGTGCACCCGGGCGACCCGAGCTTCGCCTACGGCTGGTTCGTCAAGCGCAACCCCCGCACGATCGCGGGCGTCGACGGCCAGGGCCGCACCGTGCTCATCACGGTCGACGGCCGGTCCGCCCGGGATCTCGGCCTCTCGGTCCCCGAGGCGGCCGACGTGGCGCGCTCGCTGGGCCTGGTCGACGCGATCAACCTCGACGGTGGCGGGTCGACCACGATGGTCGTCAACGGCTCCGTGATCTCGCACCCGTCCGACGCCACCGGGGAGCGGCCGGTCGGCGACGCACTGCTGATCCAGCCCTGACCCCGTCGGGTCGTGTGCCCGAGGACGCGTTAGGACGCGTTGTCAGGCACACGACCCCTCCGGGCTCGCCGTATCACGGCCATCCCGGTGCCGTACGCCGTTCACCGCGGCGTACGGCGCGCTGCGCAGGCTCGCCCGCATGATGACTCGGAACATCACGGGCGGCCTCGCCCTCCTGCTCGGCGCGGTCCTCGCGACCACGCCCGTCCAGCCGGCCCCCGCCCAGGCGGCGGCCGACCAACCCACCTTCGACCTGCAGGCGCACCGCGGCGGGATCGGCCTCACGGTCGAGAACACGCTGGCGTCGTTCGACAAGGCGATCCGGCTCGGCGTCAGCACGCTCGAGCTCGACGTCCAGATCACCCAGGACGGCCAGGCGGTGATCACGCACGACCGCAAGGTCAACGGCGCCAAGTGCGAGGACACCGGGCCGGCCACGCCCGGCGACCCGGAGTACCCCTACGTCGGCAAGTACGTGAACACCCTGTCCCTCGCGCAGGTCCGCACCCTCGACTGCGGCAGCCGGACGCTGCCGCAGTTCCCCCAGCAGCAGGCCTCGCCCGGCGAGCGGATGCCGCTGCTGAGCGAGGTCTTCGACCTGGTCCGGGCGTACGACGCGGACGCCGTGAAGCTCAACGTCGAGACCAAGGTCGAGGCGGGCGCCCCCAGCGAGACCGCCCCGCGCGAGCAGTTCGTCCAGGTCGTCGACCACGAGGTCCGCGCCGCGGGCATTGCCCGGCAGGTGACGATCCAGAGCTTCGACTGGGGCTCGCTGATGCGGATGCACGAGGTCGACCCGCGGCTGCCGCTGGTGGCGCTGACCAACTACGACTTCCTCCAGGTGGGCGAGCCGGGCAGGTCCCCATGGCTCGGCGGGCTCGACATCGACGACTTCGGCGGCGACCCGATCAAGGCCATCGACAGCTTCGGCGCCGCGGCGTTCTCGCCGGTGCACGGCTTCCCGCAGGACGGCAAGGTCACCGACGACGACTACAAGCCCTACGTCACCAGGGAGATGGTCGACGAGGCGCACGCGCACGGCATCGCGGTCATCCCGTGGACCGTCGACGACGCACCGACGATGAACAAGCTCATCGACGACGGCGTCGACGGACTGATCACCGACTACCCGGACCGGCTGCGCCAGGTGCTCGCCGACCGCGGCTACGCGCTGCCCCCGGCGTACGACACCGCCGACCAGGCGACGCCGCTGCAGCGGGCGCACGCGCACAACGACTACGAGCACCGGCGCCCGCTCCAGGACGCGCTGGACCACGGCTTCACCAGCGTGGAGGCCGACGTGTGGCTGGTCGACGGGCAGCTGCTCGTGGCCCACGACCGGGACCAGGTGGTGCCGGGCCGCACGCTCGAGCGCCTCTACCTCTCGCCGCTCGAGGCGCGCCGGAAGATGAACGGCGGCACCGAGTACCCGGACTGGCACGGCACCTTCCAGCTGCTCATCGACGCGAAGTCCGACGCCGGGGCGACCTGGACCGCGATCGACCGGGTGCTCCGCGAGCACCCGAACCTGATGACGACGTTCACCGCCTCCGAGACCCACCCCGGCGCGGTGACCGCGATCATCAGCGGCAACCGGGACCGGGCGGCGATGCTCGCCCAGCCGACCCGCTACGCCGGGTACGACGGCCGCCTCGCCGACCTGTCCTCCGGGACTCCCGCCTCGTTCATGCCGCTGGTCAGCGACAACTGGACCAAGAGCTTCACCTGGGACGGCACCGGGCCGATGCCCGCCGCCGAGGAGCAGAAGCTGCGCGACATCGTGGCGCAGGCGCACCAGCACGACTACCGGCTGCGGTTCTGGGCGACGCCCGACAAGGCCGGGCCGGCGCGTGACCGGCTGTGGTCGAAGCTCGTCGAGGTCGGTGTCGACCAGATCAACACCGACGACCTGGACGGGCTGCAGCGCTTCCTCGGGAACTGATCGTCCCCTGCTCGCCCGAGGCCATCCCGGCCGGAGCCCTGCGTGGTTTCCGGTCCGGGGTGGCCTCTTGGCGTTGGCCCCCGGGCGTCGCTCCGGCTTCGGCAGGTACGGCCGGGTTCGGCAAACAACTCGGATGGCGGTGCCTAAATGCCAAGCACGTCCGGAGCCGAGATCCGGTAGATGGGAAGCTGACGGTCACCTTCCGATTCGAGTGTCCGCGCTCAGGGCGGACTCGTGTACTCGCTGAGCAACCCGCCCGCTCGGTCCGCGATCACCGCACGGTACTGCCCCAGCGCCCTGGTCGCGTCGGGGCGATGGATGCGGGCGGCCCATCGGCCTCGGACGACGGGCACGACGAACCGCTCACCGGTGTCGGCAAAGGTGAACACGATCCGGCGCGCATCCGTGGCGATCTGCCCGCGCTCGTCGTACAAAGTGCCGCTGCCGTGCCACAGCTGTCCTGCGATCGGTGTGTGGGCGGTCTTGATGCTCAGGGACGAGCCGTTGAACGAACGCTCGCCGACGAGGTCGTGGCCGTCTCCGGACTGTCGACGGCCGAGCTGGACGTCACTCAGGACGGGCAGATCGACCACCTGCCCGCTCCCGGAGTCCCAGCCCGGTGGCTGCAGGCTGCAGTACGCCGTGTAGCCGTTCGTCGAGGCCAGCACCGCCTCCACCCCTTGGGCCGCTGCCATCGACGTCAGCACGGACCAACCGGTGAAGTCGTGCCCGGCCACCGAGCCGCACTGAAGGAGGATGCCTGAGTCGTCGGTCGCGATCGGTTCAGGCACGTTCCGGGGCAGGATCACATCCTGGAGGCGGCACTCGACGCGGACGGCCTCATCGTCCCGTCTGGCGATGACCTGGCGCCGAAGGGTGTTTCTGTTGCTCAGCACCAGGACCCAGTCCGCCGCCGGGTCATGACCCGCCGCCAGTATTTCATCGCGGCAACCTGTCGCCAGGTGGGAGTTGATCTCTCCGGGGAACTCCGGCTCGTATACGAACGGCGTGTAGGCCCCCGCCGGGTCCGCCGCCGGGTCCGCCGCCGCACTTTTCGAAATCGCGGAGCGACCCGGCCTAGATCCGTCGCTCGCGAGGGTCTCGGAGGCAACAGGGGCGCAACCAACGGTCAGGGCCATAGCCGCGATCCGCGCGGGAACGTGCCACTCAGCCGACGTGGCGCCCTCCCTGCCGCACAATGACGCAGTGAGCAACCAGGTGAGCCCGCTGGTCCAGCGCAGGGACCGTTCATGGCGAGACTTCGCTGCGGGCGCCGTCGGCGCTGCGATCGTTCTGCTGCTCGGCTGCGGTGTGCTGGCCCCGCGGTCCGCGGAGCTGGCAGCGCTTGGACAGACCGTTATCGGCATTGGTCTGGCCGTCGCCGCCGTAGGTGCTGTGCTCTGCGCCGCTCGGACGACACGGGCCGTTGGAGCAGGAGTTGTCACAGGGGTCGTCGTTGGCGTGGCTGTTGCATGGTCCGCACTCATCGCCTACGTCGGGCTTCTCATGCGCTGACCCCGATGGGTCGACCATAGGGCGCGTGGGCGCGGGACCCGATCCTGCCGCATAGTGCGCGCGTCAGCGCGAGCGGAACAAGCAGCCGCGATCCGGTCGGCGGCATGGCGCCCGCTCGTGCCACCGGTCGAGTGGGTCTTGGAGTCGCACCATTTTCGTCTTACGATATCTATGTGGTGACTGAGGATCAGATCAAGAAGTGGGCCGATGAGGCTGAGGCCGGCTACGACGTCGAGGAGTTGAAGCGTCGCGGTCGTGGGCGCCCTGGACGTGGTGCCGAGCCGATGCAGGTCGTCGCCGTTCGGCTGACTGCCGAAGAACTCGAAGCCCTGGATGCCATGGCCGCGAAGAACGCGATGAGCAGGTCCGAAGCAATTCGCGCCGCCCTCGCCCACTTTGCAGCGTGAAGGTCCACCCCGGGGCGTTGAAGCATGGCGTCACAGCCGAGGATGCTGTGCAAGCGGCCGAGTGGTCCCTATGGATCGAACCGCTCGACGACGCCCACCGGAGCGCGAGCTCCGCCTGGGGTTCGACACCAATGCGCGGCTACTGGAGACAGTCGTCCTCGTCTTCGAGAACGGTGATGAACTTGTTATCCACGCGATGCCAGCTCGCAAGAGGTACCTCGACCTGCTGCCCTGATTAGCCTGGTCCCGGTCGACTCGCACCGACGCACTACTTTGCCGCGATCCGCTCGATCGTGCCGATGAGCGTGCTTGCGCTTCAGCCTGGCGGTCACCGACCTAGTGGAAGGTCGGGCAGGCTCGCGATGAGCGAGCGAACCTCGTTCTTCGTGGCCCCGACGCGTGTATGAAAGTCCCGGTCGTCGCCCGTCTCCAACGCTTCGATCATCAGCGACTGGACGAGGAAGAACTCGGCCCTGCTCATGCGCACGGCGATCTCCTCGCCGTGGTCCTCCACCTTCACGCGCTTCACCTCTCACTCGACGTAAGCACTATGCCGCGTCGCCCTCTCATGCCGCGATCCGCTCGTGGGGATCAACGTCCCGGGGGCCGGCCGGTCAAAATAGGCACCCGCTATCCGAGTTGTTTGCCGAACTCAGGTACGGCTGGGGTCCGCTTGCGTCCGGCCATCTCCCGGCGTGCGGGTCTCCTCTGGTCGCGGTCTTGGCTGGCTACGGCGGAGGTCCGCTCGGGGTTCCGGCCGGCTCCCGGCTCACGGCCGGAACCCATCCGAAAATTCTCTCGAAAGTTTCTTCTCATAGCGTCTCATCAGGTGAGATACCCACAGGTCAGGAGCCCGGGACTGTCGGTGGGCTCTGGTTGAGTCAGGACATGGAGCAGCCCACCGATCTCCCCACCACCCCGGCCGGGGTGGTCGCGGACGTGAACGGTCGGCTGGCCTGCCTGGACGAGGCGCTGTGGGCGGCCAAGACGTCGGAGGAGCTGGTCGAGGCGGTCGCCGAGGCCGAGACGCTCCGCGCGCACCTGGCCGGCCTGGAGGCCTCGATGCTGGCCGAGATCGAGGCCCGGAAGGTCCCGAAGCAGGAGCTGGCCTGGTCCTCGACGGCCGGCTGGTTCACCCACCTGGCCGGGATGAAGCGGGGCCAGGGGCACCGCGCCGTCGAACACGCCCCGCTCCTGGTCGGCGAGCGGACCGCCACCCACGCGGCGCTGCTGGCCGGACGGGTCTCCCCGGAGCAGGCCGCGATCATCGTGGCCGCGATCGAGAAGCTGCCCCTCAACCCCGCGGTCCGGGCGGAGGGCGAACAGCTGCTGCTGGAGGCGGCGTCCCGGCTGACCGCGACCGAGCTGCACCATGCCGCCAAGCGCCTGGTGCTGGTGGTCGACCCCGAGAAGGCCGAACGCGACGCCGAGAAGGCCCTGGACCGTGAGGACCGGGCCGCGCACCTGCACCGGCACCTGTCCATCACCGAGGACGGCGCCGGCGGGATCCGGCTCCGCGGCCGCGGCACCGTCGAGGACGCCGCCGTGTTGAAGGCCGCCCTCCTCCCGCTCACCAAGCCCGCACCCGCGGTCGATGAAGAGGACCCGGACTGCGAGACCCTCACCGACCCGCGTGACCACGGTGCCCGGCTGTGGGATGCGTTGGTGGCCACCGCCCAGCACGCCCTGGACACCGACCTGCCCCCGGACTGCCACGGCGCCCGACCCCGGGTCACCGTCACCACCAGCCTCGACGTCCTGCGCCAGCAGATCGACTGGGCCACCCTCGGCACCACCACCAGCACCGCCGCGCCCCTGGGTGCCATCACCGACGACGGGCTCGAGCTGGCCCCGTCGGTGATCCGCCGGCTGGCCTGCGACGCCGACATCATCCCCATCGCCCTCGGCGGCAAGGGCGAGGTCCTCGACGTCGGCCGCACCAGCCGGCTGGTCACCCCGGCCCTCTGGCGGGCCGTGGTCTGCCGGGACCGGCACTGCACCTTCCCCGGCTGCACCCGCCCCCCGATCATGTGCCACGCCCACCACATCACCCACTGGGTCGACGGCGGCCACACCAAGCTCGACAACCTCGTCCTCCTCTGCGGCCAGCACCACCGCGTCATCCACCACACCCCCTGGCAGGTCCGGCTCAACCCCCACGACGGGAGACCCGAGTTCCTCCCGCCACCGAAACGCGGGCACCCACCCCCGGACTGGATCAGAAGCCGACCAAGACGCGAGTGAACGCAGTCAGCGACGCAACCAACCACCCCCCACCCAGCCAGAAGCGGCGAGGGCGAGGCTGCCGCACCGTGGGGTCGGCAGCGCGGGCAGGGCGCGAGGAGCGTAAAAGCGAGCCGGGGGGCGCCGCCACGGCGCGCAACCCCAAGCAGACGACGCTGCGGCGCCAACGGCGAAGCAAGCGACGGCGCCCTGCCCGCGCAGCCGACCCCACCGATGAGACCCC
>NZ_BAAAQR010000020.1:0-39035 GCF_039531775.1 Nocardioides koreensis
AACCGAACGCGCAGCCGCCTACCCCGCCTGGCTGCACACCTACAATCACCACCGCGGCCACACCGCACTCCGCGGCAAGTCACCCATCCAGCTCGTGCCCAACCTGCGTGGACAGAACACCTAGGGCCGAAGTGCCCTCGTCGTCAGGGCCCCCGGACGCGGGCCCGGGTGGCCCGGTCGTGCGCTAGTCGCGCGTGCGCCCCCGGATGCTCCACACCTGGTCGTAGATGCTGGCCTTCTCGCTCTCGCTGCTGCCGCCGTCCCACTGCCCGGTCAGCGCGTCGACGACGGAGCGCAGCTCGGCCCTGGTCACCCGGTCGGTGGTGCGGACGTCCCAGGCCTTCGCGGCGGCCCTCGGCGGAGGCACCTGCGGCCGCGGCGTCCCGGTGCGCCGGGCTGCCTCCTCGGCCGCCGTGTAGGCGCTCCGGAGGATGTCGCGCTGCTGGTTGCGGGCGGACACCATCAGCTCGCGGGCGTGGAGCACGGCCTGCTCGACGACCTGGTCGGCGACCTGCTGGGCCTGGTTGATCAGCGCCACCGTCTGCGGGGTCGCCGGCGCCCGCTCCGACTCCTGCCGGAGTCCGCGGTTCTCCGCCCGGAGCTGCTCGACCTCGGCACGCCGACGTGCGAGCTCGGACTGCATGTCCTCGACCTGGTCGGCCAGGAGCTCGAGGTACTCGCGGACCTCGTCCTCGTCCAGCCCGCGCATCCGGTGGCCGAAGACCTCGCTGCGGATGCTGGCCGGTGACAGGTGCGTGGTGTTCCGATCCCCGGCGGTCACGTCGGCATCGCACCCAGGGACACGAAGCTCCGACCCAGGTCGGCCAGCGCGTCGCGCACCCGTCCGATGATCGCCGGCTTCATGCCGGCCTCGACCAGGACCTGGACGAGGTAGGACCAGACGTTCTCGTGGTCGGCACGCGCGAGACCCATCCGTGCGTACGCCAGACGGAGGTTCCGGCGGTCGAAGGTCGCGGGCCCGCCGAGCAGCTGCGTCACCATCTGGACCTGGTGGCTCTTGAGCTGCGCGAGGTCGGCGCCCTCGAAGTGGCCGGCGAGCCGTTCGTCGTCGAGGACGAGCTGGTAGAGGCGATCGACGAGGGCCTCCACCGCTGGTCTCCCGCCGACGAGCTCGTAGTCGGAGTCGTGCGGCAACGGTGCTTCGACAGCCAACGGGACCCTCCACTCGTACAGCCCCCGCTGACGACTCGGATTTTCGACCAACCGCGGGGGTGCCCGCAACCCCCCGTCCCCAAGATTTCTCGTCCGGACCGCGATCCCATTTCTTTGCCTTGTCCACAGATTGGCTCGTGACCCTGCCGGGTAGGAGGCCGTTGGCCCTAGGGTCAGGCAAGGTCACTCGGGACGGGGGTCAGCGATGGTGGCGACCGCGTCGGACGCGCACGGTGAGCTGCTCGAGCTGCTCGACCAGCACGTGCGCGAGCTGGTGCGTCGGGAGGGTGTGGACCCTCAGCGCGACGCCGAGCTCGTGCGGCGGATCGCCGACCGCGTGGTGCGCGAGCACGACGAGCGCAGCCTGACCGGGGTGGTGGCGCCGGTCCCCGACGTCGAGGCCGTGGTGGGCGAGCTGGTCGCCCGGGTCTCCGGCTTCGGGCCGCTGCAGCCGTTCCTGGACGACCCGAGCGTCGAGGAGATCTGGATCAACGACCCGAGCAGGGTCTTCGTGGCCCGCAACGGGCGGCACGAGCTCACCAACCTGATGCTGAGCACTGCGCAGGTCCAGGAGCTGGTCGAGCGGATGCTCAAGTCGAGCGGCCGGCGGATCGACATCAGCCAGCCCTTCGTCGACGCCATGCTGCCACAGGGCCATCGGCTGCACGTGGTGCTCGAGGGCATCAGCCGGGGCTTCTCCGCGGTCAACATCCGCAAGTTCGTGCTGCGCGCTGCCCGGCTGCACGACCTCGTGGAGCTCGGGAGCCTCACCCCGCCCTCGGCCGCCTTCCTCGAGGCCTCGGTCCGGGCCGGCCTCAACGTGCTCGTCGCCGGCGGGACCCAGGCGGGCAAGACCACCATGCTGAACTGCCTGGCCGCGGCCATCCCCGGCGGCGAGCGGGTCATCTCCGCCGAGGAGGTGTTCGAGCTGCGGTTCCCGCACCCGGACTGGGTGCCGCTCCAGACCCGGCAGTCCGGCCTCGAGGGCACCGGCGAGATCCGGCTGCGGGACCTGGTGAAGGAGAGCCTGCGGATGCGCCCGAGCCGGATCATCGTCGGTGAGGTGCGCTCCGAGGAGTGCCTGGACCTCCTGCTCGCGCTGAACGCCGGGCTCCCCGGCATGTGCACGATCCACGCCAACAGCGCCCGTGAGGCCCTGGTGAAGATGTGCACGCTGCCGCTGCTGGCCGGCGAGAACATCTCGGCCCGCTTCGTGGTGCCCACCGTGGCGTCCTCGGTCGACCTGGTGGTCCACCTCGGCATCGACCACCACGGCGTACGCCGGGTCAACGAGATCGTGGGTGTGCCCGGGCGGGCCGAGAACGACGTGATCGAGACCGAGCCGATCTTCCGGCGCGCGGGCGGGGAGCTGCGCTGGGCCAACGGCATGCCGCCCCGCCCGGAGCTCTACGAGCGCGTCGGGATCGACGTGCACCGGATCCTCAACGGGGCCCACTGATGGGGGCGCTGGTCGGGCTCGGGCTCGGCCTCGGGCTGATGCTGGTCTGGTCGGCGTTCTTCCTGCCCAGGTCGGCTCGCAGCACCGGCCGGTCGGCAGGGTGGCTTGCGCGGCTGCTCGCCCGGGCCGGGCTGGGCCAGGTCTCGGTCACGGGATTCGTGATCCTGTGCCTGAGCCTCGGCCTCGTCGCCACCGTGGTGATCCAGGTGGTCTCCGGCACCCCGCCGGTCGCGATCGCGTTCGGGGTGATGGGGGCCTGGCTGCCGGTGACCGTCGTGTCCTCGCGGGCCCGGCACCGCCAGCGGGAGTTCGCCGAGGTGTGGCCCGAGGCGGTCGACAACCTCGCCTCCGCGGTCCGCGCGGGCATGTCCCTCCCGGACGCGCTCGCCGCGCTCGGTGTCCGCGGTCCCGAGCCCTTGCGCGGCGCCTTCGACGAGTTCGCCCTCGACTACCAGGTGACCGGTCGGTTCGGCGAGTGCCTGGACCGGCTCAAGGAACGCCTGGCCGACCCGGTCGGCGACCGGGTCGTCGAGGGCCTGCGGATCGCCCGCGAGGTGGGCGGCGGTGAGCTCGGCCGGCTGCTGCGCAACCTGTCCGGCTACCTGCGCGACGAGGCCCGCACCCGGTCCGAGATGGAGTCGCGGCAGGCGTGGACGGTCAACGGCGCGCGCCTGGCGGTGGCGTCACCGTGGCTGGTGCTGCTGTTCATGTCCTTCCAGTCCGAGGTCATCCACCGCTACGCCTCGCCCGGCGGCGTGGCCGTCCTGGTGTTCGGCGCGGCCGCGTGTGTGGTGTCCTACCGGCTGATGATGCGCCTGGGCCGGCTCCCGACCGAGCGGCGGATCCTCTCGTGACGCCCGGGGTGTGCGGCGCGTTCCTCGGCGCGGTCCTGGCGGGTGGGCTGCTGCTGGTCGTCAGCAGGGTGCTGGCGCTGCGCCGGACCCAGATCGCGGTGCGCGTGCTGCCCTACGTCCGCGACCTGCCCCAGGTCGGCCGCACCCCCGGGCTGCGGGGCGTCTCCGCCTCGCCGACCTCCGCCGCCGCGGGAGTCTTCGGGCCGGTGCTGCGCTCCGCCGCGGACACCGTCGAGCGGGTGCTGGGCGGGGCCGCGTCGGTGCGTCGCAGGCTGGCGCGGGCCGACCTCGACAAGACCGTGCACGAGTTCCGGGTCGAGCAGGTGCTGTGGGGGACCGCCGCGTTCGCGGTCGCCGCGGCGTACGCCGTCCTGCGCGCCCTCGCCGACCCGGGTGGCGCGGTGACCTCGCTGCTGCTCTGCATGGTCGCGTTCGTGCTCGGCGTGCTGGCCCGCGACACCCACCTCTCGAACCAGGTCAAGCAGCGCGAGCGACAGATCCTCGCCGAGTTCCCGACCGTGGCCGAGCTGCTGGCCCTCGCGGTGGCCGCCGGCGAGGGCCCGGTGGCGGCCCTCGACCGGGTCGTCCAGCGCAGCGGTGGCGCGCTCTCCTCCGACCTCGGCCGGGTGCTGGCGGCAGTGCGCACCGGTGAGCCCGTCGGGGCGGCGTTCGACCGGATGGCCGCGGCGACCGGTCTGCCGCTGGTGGCCCGCTTCGCCCAGGGGGTCGCCGTGGCGGTGGAGCGCGGCACCCCGCTCGCCGAGGTGCTGCACGCCCAGGCCGCCGACGTGCGCGAGGCCGGACGGCGGGAGCTGATCGAGGTCGCCGCCCGCAAGGAGGTCCTGATGATGGTGCCCGTCGTCTTCCTGGTCCTCCCGGTCACCATCCTCTTCGCCTTCTGGCCCGGCGTCATCGGCCTCCACCTGACCACACCCTGACCCGCTGGCTTCCCGGAAAGGACGCACACGATGGAACACCTCTCGCAGGCGATGACGAGGCTCTACGTCCTGCTGACCCTGCCCAGACCCCGTGACGAGCGGGGCGACGTCCCCGGCTGGGTGCTCATCACCGTCATGACGGCCGGGCTGGTGATGGCGATCTGGGGTGTGGCCAAGGGCCAGCTCAGCTCCATGCTCCGCGAGGCGCTCGCCTCCGTGCACAACTGACGAGCGATGCACGTGCGTCGGACGCGCGGCCAGCGCGGCTCCGCGGTCGTGGACTTCGTGCTGGTGCTGGTCGTGCTCGTCCCGCTCTTCCTCGGCATCCTCCAGGTCGGGCTGGTGCTCTTCGTCCGCAACACTCTCGCCGCGGCCGCGTCGGAGGGTGCGCGGTACGCCGCCACCCGGGACGGCGACCTCGCCGACGGGCAGGCGCGCACGCGTGACCAGATCGACGACGCCGTCTCGGGTCGCTTCGCCCGCGACGTCGACGTACGCCGGGTGGTCGTCGACGGCGCGCCCGGCGTCGAGGTTGTCGTCCACGCCCGCGTCCCGGCGCTCGGCATCGGCGGCCCCGCGGTCGAGCTCGAGGTGTCCGGCCACGCCGTCGAGGAGGAACGATGAGGCGGCGGGGTCCCGACGAGCGGGGCAGTGCCCTGGTCGAGCTGACCTGGCTCGGCATCCTGCTGATGGTGCCGATGCTGTGGATCGTGCTGTCCGTCTTCGAGGTGCAGCGGGGTGCGTTCGGGGTCAGTGCCGCGGCGCGCGCCGCCGGGCGCGCCTACGCGCTGGCCCCCACCGACGCCGAGGGGCGGGCCCGCGCTGAGGCCGCCGCCCGGCAGGCGCTCGCGGACCAGGGACTCGACCGGGCGCCGTTGGATCTCGAGGTGTCCTGCCGGCCCTTCCCGCACGACTGCCACAGCGGCACCTCGGTCATCACCGTCAGCGTCCACTCCCGGGTGGACCTGCCGCTGATGCCGCAGGTGCTGGGCGGTGACGCGCCGAGCTTCGCCCTCGACGCGAGCCACACCGTCCCGATCGGCCAGTTCCAGGGGGTCCGGTGAGGACCCGCCCGGACGAGCACGGCCAGGCGACCGTGATGATCATCGGCTTCGCGATCGTGCTCGCCATGGTCGTCGCCCTGGTGACCGACGCGTCCGCGGCGTACCTCCAGCGGCAGGGCCTCGACACCGTCGCGGACGGCGCGGCCCTGCGCGGCGCCGACCTCGGCGCGACGGGGGAGGAGACCTACACCGGTGGGCTCCCCGACCGGGACCTCGCGCTCACGCCGGCCGCGGTGCGCGCCGCCGTGCACGCCTACCTCGGCGACATCGGGGCCTACCGGAAGTACCCCGGCCTCACCTTCGACGTGGGGGTCGACGGCACCGCGCACCGGGTCACCGTCACCGTCCACGCCCCGCTCGACCTGCCGTTGACGGTGCCCGGCGCGCCGGGCACCGCGTCCGTCGGGGCGACCGGCTCGGCCGTGGTCGAGGTGGACCCCGGCTGACGCCGTCGACCGCGTGGCCTCCCCACCGCGGGCGATGCGCCCGGCGGACTCCTGGAGGATTCTGGGAGGAACGGCAACCCGGGTCACTGCTCGCGCGTGTCTGGTTCAAGCGGTTGCCGGCAGGGCGGCCAGGACCAGCGGAGGTCGGCATGGCGTCGAGGAGGGCCAGCGACTTCACTGCCTTCTACGAGGCGACGTTCGGACGCACCGTGGCCTGCGCCTACGCCGTCGTCGGTGACCTCCGCGAGGCCGAGGACGCCGCCCAGGAGGCCTACGTCCAGGCCTGGCGGCACTGGCGCGACATCAGCGGGTACGACGACCCGGCGGCGTGGGTGCGCCACGTCGCCGTGAACCAGTCGATCACCCGGGTGCGCCGCCGGCAGACCGCCCGGCGCTACCTGCGCCGGTCCGGGCCGCCGCGGGCCGCGGACCCGCCGGACCTGACGACGGTCGAGCTGGTCCGCGCGCTGCGGAGCCTCACCGAGGAGACCCGCCGGGCCGTGGTGCTGCACCACATCGCCGACCTCCCCGTCGCCGAGATCGCGCGCATGGAGGAGGCCCCCGAAGGCACCATCAAGGCGCGGCTCGCCCGTGGGCGCTGGGCGCTCGCCGCCCAGCTCTCCGAGTCCACCGACAACGGGAAGGAGGTCCGCCATGCCTGACACGGACCTGGACCGGGCCTTCGACACCTTCGTGCTGGAGATCGAGCGTGCCGTGACCGAACCCGGGGCCAAGCAGGCCCGGAGCACGTTGCTGCGGCGGCGGGCGGGGGTCGCGGGTGCCGCCCTCCTCGTGGTCGCGGTGGTCGGCGGCATCGCCGCCGCCCAGGGTGGAGCCGGGACTCACGAGCCGCAGCCCGCCCCGCCGGTGACGCGGACCGACGACACCAGCGTCGCCGGAGGAGACTTCTACCCGACCGCCGCGATCGACGGGCACTGGCGCACCAGGCACCTGTCGCAGGCCGAGGTCCGTGAGCTCCTGGTCGCCACGGGACGCGAGGGCGTGCTGGCCTGGTGGGTGTCCCGCCCCTTCGAGGGCCGTCCCCGGCTCACGTTCTCGGCAGCCGGCGTCAACGGCCACAACCTGTCGCTCGGGACCGATGCGGAGCCCTACCTCCGGTCACTGGCCTGGGGTTCCATCACCCACCACCGGGACGAGGTCGTCCTCAACCGACACTTCACCTCGAGGCCGGGCGTGAAGCTGCGCTACACGATCAGCGGATCCCGGCTGGACCTCGACGTCCTGTCGAGCGCCTGGCCGGAGCGGCACGGCCGGTCCGGCCTCGAGCAGGCGCGCGTGCTGTACTCCGGGCTGCCCTTCACCCGCTTCGTCAGCCCCGGACCCTGGGGGAACTGAGTACCGGGTCCACTAAGATCGCGACGATCCCGGAACTCTCGGACCCAGGGAGACTCGTCATGCGACTCGCGTCGGCGTACGCCGTGGCCCTCGCCGCGCTCATCCTCCTCTCGCTGCTCCCCGCGCCCGCGGCCCTGGCCGACACCACGGCCGGGTCCTACGCGCGGGCGGCCTTCCGGACCACCAACCACCAGCGGGTGAAGCACGACCGGGTGCGGCTGCGGAAGGGTGACTGCCTGCGTGGCTTCGCCAGGAAGCAGGCGGTGCGGATGGCCACCCGCGAGGAGGTCTTCCACCAGGACCTGCAGCCGATCCTGAAGAAGTGCGCGATGCGCCTGGTGGGGGAGAACGTCGCCGCCGGCTTCCCCTCGGGGAGGTCCGTGGTGAACGACGGCTGGATGAAGTCCAAGGCCCATCGGGCCAACATCCTCGAGCGGCGCTACCGCCGGATGGCGGTCGTCGCCCGCAAGGGGGACGACGGCCGCTGGTACGTCTCGCAGGTCTTCGGGCGCGCCGCCTGAGGTCCGCGGCTCCGCCGGTTCGGGCTGACCACCCGCGTGCCGGTAGGCTCGCTCCTTGTGGCAGGCCCCGACTTCGACACCGAGATCAAGCAGCTCCAGGCGACGATGCGCACCATCGAGCAGGTGCTCGACGTGGACGCCATGCGCACGGAGATCGCCGACCTGGGTGAGCAGGTCGCCGCGCCCGACCTGTGGGACGACCAGGACAACGCCACCCGGGTCACCGGCCGCCTCTCCGCGCTCCAGGGCGAGCTGGACCGGTTCAGCGCGCTGAGCAGCCGCGTGGAGGACCTCGGTGTGCTCGTCGAGCTCGGCCAGGAGGAGGGCGACGCCGACTCGCTCGCCGAGGCCGAGTCCGAGCTCGCCAGGATCAAGAAGTCCGTCGAGGCGCTCGAGGTCCGCACCCTGCTCTCCGGTGAGTACGACGCCCGCGAGGCGCTGGTGACCATCCGCTCGGGCGCCGGGGGCGTCGACGCCGCGGACTTCGCCGAGATGCTGCTGCGGATGTACACGCGCTGGGCCGAGCAGCACAAGTACCCCGTCGAGGTGTTCGACACCTCCTACGCCGAGGAGGCCGGCCTGAAGTCGGCCACCTTCGCCGTGCACGCGCCGTACGCCTACGGGACGCTCAGCGTCGAGGCCGGCACCCACCGCCTGGTCCGGATCAGCCCCTTCGACAACCAGGGCCGCCGCCAGACCAGCTTCGCGGCCGTCGAGGTCGTGCCGGTGCTGGAGCAGACCGACGAGATCGACGTCCCCGACGAGGAGATTCGGGTCGACGTCTACCGCTCCGGTGGCCCCGGCGGCCAGTCGGTCAACACCACCGACTCCGCGGTCCGCCTGACCCACATCCCCACCGGCACGGTCGTCAGCTGCCAGAACGAGAAGAGCCAGCTGCAGAACAAGGCCAGCGCGATGGTGGTGCTCAAGGCCAAGCTGCTGGCGCTGAAGAAGGCCGAGGAGAAGGCGCACCTCGACGAGATGCGCGGCGACGTCGCGGCCTCGTGGGGCGACCAGATGCGCAACTACGTGCTCAACCCCTACCAGATCGTGAAGGACCTGCGGACCGGCTACGAGGTCGGCAACCCGGCGGCGGTGTTCGACGGTGACCTCGACGGCTTCCTCGAGGCCGGGATCCGCTGGCGCCGCGGCGCCGAGAAGGCCGCCGCGAACTAGCGGGCTGCCGCGCCCTCGGGGACTGCTGCCGGGAGGCAGCCGGTCTGGCGCAGGGTGTAGGAGCCCACGCTGCCGTAGCCGCCGTACCCCTCCACGGGGCCGCGACGGCCGACCCCCTCGACGGCCACGAAGTAGCTCCCGGCCGGCACCGAGGCCTCGACCCTCGCCGACATCCCGCTCGCCCGGTCGCGGGTCTTCATCCGCGAGGGCGGGTTGGCCGACGTCACCACCGTCCCGTCGGCTCGGAGCAGGCTGAGCCGGATGTCCAGGTCCGGCGAGGCCGGAGCCCGCCGCGCGGACAGGGTGACCGGTGCGGTGCAGGAGCCGAGCGCGTAGACGTCGACGTCCGCGTCGTCGGTGATGTACGCCGGGCCGGCCGGCAGCGGGCCGGCACCCTCGGTCGTGCCGCCGGCCTCGTCGTCACGCAGCGGGGCGCCGTTCGCGGCGATGATCGCCAGGTCGTCCTGCTGGTTGTTCGCACCGGCGTAGTCGCCGCGGCTCCACTGCACGATCGGCCGGCCGAAGCCCGCACCCATGATCGGCGCCCAGCTGCGGTGGCCCCCGTAGTAGCCGTCGGTGGCGCTGCCGTCGTGGAGCAGCCCGAAGTTGTGCCCGACCTCGTGGCTGATCACCTCGGCCAGGTTCTTCACGTCGTCGCCCACCATCCGCGGGAAGACGAGGGCGGGCTGGTAGAAGTCGTGGCCGGTCGTCAGGTCGAAGACGTCGTACCAGGCGCTCCCGGAGCACACGTAGGTGCACGCGGCACGCATCGCCGCCTTGCTGGAGGTGACCAGCACCCGGGTGCCGTACGACGGGTCGTCCGGTCCGGTGCGGTCCAGCGCCTCCGGGCCGGGATCCTGCGTGGTGACGTCGACGTCGAACGGCGCGAAGTCCTCGGCGACCCGTTGCCAGACGCTCTGGATGCTGCCCAGCTCGGTGGCGCCGAGGGGATCCTGGCCGTCGATCACCCAGCCGCTGTAGGCGCGGGCCTCCAGCCCGACGTCGGGCTCGTTCCAGGCCGTGCCGGAGACCACGCCGCCGTCGAAGTCGAGGAAGATCGTGTGCGCGGAGCCCGGCAGGCTGTGCAGGGCGAAGGTCTGGTCGAGCGGGAAGGGCGCGCGGACCGGGGTCGCCCGCTGGGTGGCGATCCGTACCGCGGTCCGGGTCGAGACGGGGTCGCGGAAGAGGGTCCGACCCGAGCTGGGCTCGGACGCCGTGGGGTCACCCAGCGCGGCCGCGGGCACGTCCGCGAGCGTGGCGAGCGCCGCGATCGCCAGGCACGTGGCCAGCGCGACCCATCCCGGTCGCCGGTGCCAGCGGGCTGCACGTCCCATCGGCCTCTCCCTCCACTCCGCTCACCAGAGTCCGGAGCAGGGGGAGAGGGCACCGAGGATCGGGCCGCGGGTGACCAGATCTGGGTAGGGTGCCCCGCCGTTCAGGAGCCGGCGGCGGTCACCACGGCGGCGCACCAGCGGCTGGCCCGCTCCGCGAGGTCGGCCCGGTCCTGCTTGGCCCGCGCACCCAGGGTGCAGCTGAGCCACGCGTCGCCGAACAGCCCGAAGTGGCCCTCCTGGACACCGCCCTTCGGCGTCCGGCACCGGGTCGTCACCGAGGGCGCGCCGAAGTCCGGACCGGCCACCTTCGCGCACCCGCGCCGCACCGAGGACCGGACCAGGTCCTGGGCACGCGCCCGCGTGATCGGGGGCGCGAAGACCCACGCCCGGGCGCTGGCGCCGCCCTTGGCGCGCCAGACGCAGCCGTACTCGTGGGCCACGTCCTTGACCTCGCGCGTCACCCAGGCCGGGTCGCCGTTGTCGTAGGCCGTGGAGGCCGCCGGCTCGGCGCCGAGAGCCGTCTTCACCGCGTCGGGCGGGACCATCGGGCAGAAGGACACCCGGGCGACCGCGAGGTCGCGGGTGGAGAGGGACTCCAGCGGGGTCGGCGGGGCGGACGGGGCCGTCGTGGGCGCGGACCCGTCGTCGGTGCAGGCCGTCAGGAGGAGCAGCGGCAGCAGCAGGGCGACGGCGAGGCGTGGACGTCGAGCGAGCACGTCCTCAACATACGGCCATGCTCTGGGCGGCCGGCCCGCGGTGCGCTTGAATGCATCCGATGGAGACGCCCGACCACCTCCACGCCGCCGCGGCCCTGCACCTCGCCGGCGTCGGTGAGGAGCGCCGGGAGGCGTTCGCGCTCCGGGTCGACCGCTGGGCCGACGACCTCCGGGTGGCCCTCGCGGAGCTGTACGCCGAGCCGGAGGACGTCGCCCGCGGCCTGGTCGAGGTGGCGGCGCGGGCGTACGCCGCCCGGCCGGCCGCGCTGCACCGGCTCGACCAGCGCCGGCTGCTGAGCCCCGACTGGCTCCAGCAGCCGAGCATGTTCGGCTACGCCTGCTACACCGAGCGGTTCGCCGGCGACCTCGCCGGGATCGGCACGCACCTCGACCACCTCGCCGACCTCGGGGTGACCTATCTGCACCTGATGCCGCTGCTCCAGCCCCGCGAGGGCGACAACGACGGCGGGTACGCCGTCGCCGACTACCGGTCGGTCCGCGCCGACCTCGGCACCACCGACGACCTGCGCGACCTGGCCGCCACCCTCCGCGAGCGGGGCATCAGCCTGGTCGTCGACCTGGTGCTCAACCACGTCGCCCGCGAGCACGAGTGGGCCGCGAAGGCGCGCGCGGGGGACCCGGCGTACCGCTCCTACTTCCACGTGCACCCCGACCGGACCGTCCCGGACGCCTTCGAGGCGACCCTGCCCGAGGTCTTCCCCGACTTCGCGCCCGGCAGCTTCACCTGGGACGACGAGCTGCGGGGCTGGGTCTGGACGACCTTCAACGAGTGGCAGTGGGACCTCGACTGGAGCAACCCCGCGGTGATGCTGGAGCTCGCCGACATCGTCCTCACCCTCGCCAACCTCGGCGTGGAGGTGCTGCGGCTCGATGCCGTGGCCTTCCTCTGGAAGCGGCTCGGCACGAGCTGCCAGAACCAGCCCGAGGTGCACGCGATCGTCCAGGCGCTGCGCTCGGTGGCCCGGCTCGCAGCCCCGGCGCTGGCCTTCAAGGCCGAGGCGATCGTCGGGCCCCGGGACCTCGTGCAGTACCTCGGGCTGGGCCGGCACGCCGGCCGGATCAGCGACCTCGCCTACCACAACAGCCTGATGGTCCAGGTCTGGTCGATGCTCGCCACCGGCAGCACGGTGCTCGCCCGGCACGCGCTCGCGGCGCTGCCGCCGACGCCGTCGACGGCCACCTGGATCACCTACCTGCGCTGCCACGACGACATCGGCTGGGCCGTCGACGACGGCGACGCCGCCGACGTCGGGCTCGACGGGCCCGCGCACCGGCGCTTCCTGGCCGACTGGTACGCCGGGGAGTTCCCGGGCTCGTGGGCCGACGGGCTGGTCTTCCAGCACAACCCCGAGACCGGTGACCGGCGGATCAGCGGGACCGCGGCGTCGCTGCTGGGGGTCGCCGGCGACCCCGACGGCGGCCTCGCGCGGATGTTCCTGGCGCACGCGGTGATCGCCGGCTGGGGCGGCGTGCCGGTGGTGTGGAGCGGCGACGAGCTCGGCCTGCCGAACGATCCCGACTGGGCCGCCGAGCCCGGCCACGAGGACGACAACCGCTGGGCGCACCGACCCCGCCTGGACTGGGCCCGCGCGGAGCAGCGGCACGACCGGCACACCGTGGCCGGCAAGGTCTTCGGCGGGATCGCCCACCTGAGCCGGGTGCGCGCCGCGCTGCCGCAGCTGCACGCGTCGGCGCCGACCCGGGTCCTCACCGACACCGACGAGGGTGTCCTCGCCGTGGTCCGCAGCCACGCGAGCGGCCCGATGGTCTGCCTGTACAACGTGACGCCCACACCGCGGCCGTTCCCGATCCACCGCCTGCACGAGGCCGGGCTCGGGACCCCGTACGACGCCCTCGGCGGCCATCGGGTCACCGCCGGCGCCGACGGCGTGGTGTGGCTGCCGGCGTACGCCGCGTGGTGGGTCGTGGAGGAGGCGACGTGAGCCCGGCCACGCCCGTCCGACGGGGTCCCGGCGCTCTCAGGCTTCTCGACTACCCTCATGGAACGTGATTCGTTTCGAGAAGGTCACCAAGACCTATCCCGGCATGGGAAGCCCTGCCCTCGACCAGGTGACGGTCGACGTGGACAAGGGCGAGTTCGTCTTCCTCGTCGGGACCTCGGGGTCCGGCAAGTCCACGTTCCTGCGCCTGATCCTGCGCGAGTACCGCCCCACCTCTGGGCGCGTCTACGTCGCGGGCAAGGAGATCAACCGGCTCGCCGCCTGGAAGGTGCCGCGGCTGCGCCGCTCGATCGGGACGGTCTTCCAGGACTTCCGGCTGCTGCCCAACAAGACCGTGAGCGAGAACGTCGCGTTCGCGCTGCAGGTCATCGGCGGCTCCCGCTCCGAGATCGCGAGCACCGTCCCGGAGACGCTCGAGCTGGTCGGCCTCGAGGGCAAGGGGGACCGGATGCCCGACGAGCTCTCCGGTGGTGAGCAGCAGCGCGTGGCGATCGCCCGCGCCTTCGTGAACCGGCCCCAGATCCTCATCGCCGACGAGCCCACCGGAAACCTCGACCCGACCACGTCCGTGGGCATCATGAAGCTGCTCGACCGGATCAACCGCACCGGCACCACCGTGCTGATGGCCACGCACGACGCCGGCATCGTCGACCAGATGCGCAAGCGCGTGATCGAGCTGGACGACGGCCGGGTCGTCCGCGACCAGGCGCAGGGCGTCTACGGCTTCCAGCACTGACCGATCTCCCCAGTCCGCCGTCGTCGAGCACCGAAGAGAGCCTCCACACCCATGCAGCTGCGTTACGTCTTCTCCGAGCTCGCGCAGGGCCTGCGCCGCAACCTGTCGATGCACATCGCGGTCGTCCTGACCCTGTTCGTCTCGCTCACGCTGGTCGGCCTCGGTGTCCTGCTCAACCAGCAGGCGGACAAGGCCGCCGAGCACTGGGGCAACCAGCTCCAGATCACGGTCTGGCTGTGCAAGGAGAAGGACGACAACCCGGCCTGCACCGGCGCGGTCACCGACGCCCAGAAGTCCGCGATCGAGAAGGTGATCGAGGACAACCCGGAGGTGGCCGGCTACCACACCGAGTCCAAGGAGGAGGCCTTCGACAAGGTCAAGGAGCTCCTCGGCCCGGACAAGTTCGAGGGCCCCAACCCGGCTGCCACCGCGGCCGACATGCCCGAGTCGGTGTGGATCACGCTGAACGACCCCGAGGAGTACAAGGGCATCACCAGTGCGGTCGTCGGCCTGGACGGCGTGTCGGGCATCCGTGACATGCGCAACGTGCTGAAGCCGATCTACGGCTCCATCAACGCCCTGCAGTGGGGTGCGCTCGGCACGGCCGCGTTCCTGGTGTTCGCGGCGCTGCTGCTGGTCGGCAACACGATCCGCCTCGCGGCCTTCGCCCGGCGCCGGGAGATCGGAATCATGCGACTGGTCGGCGCCTCCACGCTCTACATCGCGCTGCCGTTCCTGCTCGAGGCGCTGGTGACCGCACTCATCGGTGTGGCCCTGGCGGGCGGGGCCCTGGCGGCGTTCATGTACTTCGGCATCGACCAGCGGGCGGCGACCGGTCTGAAGTTCATGCCGTGGATCGGCATGCCCGAGTACATGACCGCGCTGCTCGCCATAGCGGTGCTCGGCCCGATCCTCACCCTGCTCCCGACACTCGTGCTGACGCGCAAATACCTCAAAGTCTGAGTCCCGGGGGTTAACGTCACACCGTTCACTTCCATCACAACGAAGGCAGAACGGTGCGTTTCTTCCCCCGTGCCGCCCGCCATCGTCTCGCGGCGGCCTCCGTGGCCGGCGTGGTGGCGATCGGCGTGCTGACCGCCCCCCTCGCCAACGCCGACGACCTCAAGAGCAAGCAGAAGCACGTCCAGGGCCAGATCCACTCGGCGACGCGGGACCTGGACGAGTCCAGCAAGCGGCTGCGGCAGGCCACGGCCGCCCTCGACCAGGCCAAGGCCCGGCTCGACGCCGCCCGCCACGAGCTCGGCGTCGCGCAGGCCAAGAAGGAGGCGGCCCGGATCCGGGACCGCGAGATGCGGGAGAAGCTGGTCCAGGCCGAGGAGCGGCTGGCCAACGCCCAGGCCGACCTCGTCACCGGCCAGCAGGCGCTGGAGGACCAGCGGGGCCACGTCGCCGACACGATCACCTCGATCTACGAGGAGGGCGACCCGGCGCTGCTGGCGTTCTCCTCGCTGCTCGACGCCGAGGACCCGGCCGACCTGACCCGCCGGATGGAGGCGCGCAACGTCATCGTCGGCCGTGAGACCCGCGCGTACGACGACCTGCACGCGGCCGAGGTGCTCCTCCAGGTCCGCGAGGACGAGGTCCAGTCGGCCAAGGACGAGGTCGCGCTGCAGCGTCGCGCGGCCGCGAAGCACCTCGTCGTGATGCGCGGGCTGGTCGACGAGACCCACCGGGCCAAGGACAAGGTGACCCGCCTGGTGGGGACCCGCCAGCACGCCCGCGAGGTCGCCAACCGGGCCCACGCGCGCGACAAGGCCCAGCTGGCCAAGTTGCACCGGCAGGAGAACCGGATCAAGCAGCAGATCCTCGCGGCCGCGCGTCGTGCCGCCGCGCGGAACTCGCACGCCGGCTACCGCGGGCCGTCGGGTGGGCTGCTGATGCACCCGGTCAACGGCCCGGTCACCTCGCCGTTCGGCTACCGCGAGCACCCGATCTACCACTACTGGGGCCTGCACGACGGCACCGACTTCGGGGCCGGCTGCCACCAGCCGCTGTACGCCGTGGCCAACGGCACGGTGATGTCGGAGTACTACTCCTCGGTGTGGGGCAACCGCCTCTACCTGAACCTCGGCATGGTCAACGGCAAGAACCTCACCGTCATCTACAACCACCTCTCCGGCTACCGCGCCCACACCGGGCAGCACGTCAGCCGCGGCCAGGTCGTCGGCTGGGTCGGCACGACCGGCTGGTCGACGGGCTGCCACCTGCACTTCACCGTGATGGTGAACGGCGCGCCGGTGGACCCGATGAACTGGTTCTGACCGGTTCCGCGGTCGGCTTCGCCCGCGTCGTCGGTCGAGCTGGTCGAGACCCCTGAATCCGACTTGCCCCCGCTTGAGAGAATGGCCGGATGCCGAAGGAACAGGGGCGCAAGCTCATCGCGCAGAACAAGAAGGCGCGCCACGACTACCACATCGAGGACACCTACGAGGCCGGCCTGGTGCTCATGGGGACCGAGGTGAAGTCGCTGCGTGCCGGGCGCGCCTCCCTGGTCGACGGGTTCGTGGACATCGACGACCACGAGGCCTGGCTGCACGGCGTCCACATCCCGGAGTACTCCCAGGGCACGTGGACCAACCACGCCGCGCGGCGCAAGCGCAAGCTGCTCCTCAACCGGGCCGAGATCGACAAGATCGAGCGCCGGGTCAACGAGAAGGGGCTGACGATCGTCCCCCTCGCGCTGTACTTCCTCGACGGTCGCGCCAAGGTCGAGATCGCCCTGGCCCGAGGCAAGAAGACCTGGGACAAGCGGCACTCGCTGGCCGAGCGCCAGGCCAACCGCGAGAAGGAACAGGCCCTGGGTCGCCGGCTCAAGGGCATGGACTGACCCGGTGACCGCCGCGGTGACCGACGAGGTCGCGCGGGTCCGCGCGTTCTGGCGGGGACTGGGGCTGCCGGGTCTCTTCGACGCGCACGTCCACTTCCTGCCCGAGAACGTCCAGCGCAAGGTCTACGCGCAGTTCGACCAGGCCGGGCCCAAGATCGGCCGGGAGTGGCCGATCCGCTACCGCGGCAGCCACGAGGAGCGGGTCGAGCACCTGCGTGCCATGGGGGTACGCCGCTTCTCGGCCCTGCCGTACGCCCACCGGCCCGGCATCGCGACGTACCTCAACGACTGGGCCCGCTCGTTCGCCGAGCAGGTGCCCGAGTGCCTGTGGTCGGCGACGTTCTACCCCGAGCCTGAGGCGCCGGCGTACGTCGACAAGCTCGTCGCCGAGGGTGTCGAGGTGTTCAAGGTCCACGTGCAGGTGGGGGAGTTCCACCTCGATGCCCCGGAGCTGGACGAGGTGTGGGGCACCCTCGAGGACGCCGGCACGCCGATCGTCGTGCACGCCGGGTCCGGGCCGGTCGGCAACGCCTTCACGGGTCCCGGTCCGTTGCGCCGGGTGCTCGAGAGGTTCCCGCAGCTCGCGGTGGTCGTGGCGCACATGGGTGCCCCGGAGTACGCCGAGTTCCTGGCGTTGGCGGAGACCTTCGAGCGCACCTGCCTGGACACCACCATGGTGTTCACCGACTTCTTCGACGCCGAGGCGCCGTACCCCGCCGAGCTGCGCCACCGGCTGGTCGACCTGCAGGAGAGAAGGTGCTGCTCGGCAGCGACTTCCCGACCATCCCGTACCCCTATCCGCACCAGCTCGAGGGCCTCGAGCGGCTGGGCCTGGGGGAGGACTGGCTGCGCGCGGTCTGCTGGGAGAACGGCCTGCGCATCTTCGGCTGACGGGGCAGCACGGCGCTGAAGGCCCTTGGCGGCTCGGGACCTTAGGCCCTTGGGAGGGCACCCTGCGCCGGGTGGACTGAACGCCATGCACTCCACTTCCCCTGCTGAGGCGCGCATCCGTGCGCCCTGGGTGGGTCGACCCAGGTGAGTGTTTCGACCAGTCGTGCCGTGGCCCCCGTGAGGGAGGCCCCGGTACTGGTTCCTTCGGTCCTGAGGTGGACGGCGCTGTGCGCCGCCGCCGAGGTCGTGGGGATGACGGCCGCAGCCGCGGCATCGCGAATCGGCCATACGCTGGCCGACCGCCCCGGCCCGTTGGGGGGAGCCGGGGTGGCGATCGCGGTCGTGGTCGCCGCAGGACTGGTCGAAGGGGTGGCCCTGGGGTCGGCGCAGGCCTGGCCGCTGGGTCGCTGGCTGTCCTCGCTGCAGCGAGGACGCTACGTGCTTGCGACCGTGCTGGTCGCGGGCCTGGGGTGGGCGGGAGCTTCGGCGCCCGCCGTGTTGACGGGGGATGGCGGCGGGGACGCCCCGCCGCTGTCGCTGGTGCTCATCGGCGCCGCGGGTCTGGGACTGGTGTTGGGCCCCTTGCTGGGGCTCGCGCAGGCGGTCGCCCTACGCGGTGCGACTCCCCACCCGTGGCGCTGGGTGAGTGCAAACGCGGCGGCCTGGCCACCGGCCATGTGCCTGATCTTCCTGGGCGCCAGCCTGCCCGGGGAGAGCTGGCCGGTGGCCTGGCTGCTGCTCACCGGAGCGGTCACGGGGGCGGCTGCCGGTGCGGCGCTGGGGCTGGTCACGGGCTGGTTCCTGCCGTCGCTCACCGGGGCCCCGCCGCACAACCGACTCGTGCTCGACGTCCTGGCCTCGCCGTTCCGCGGCCGGCTGGACAGCCGCCTGGTCGGGCTCTCGGTCCACGGCCGGACATCCGGTCGCCGCTACCGCTTCCCCGTGCAGTACGCCGTGGACAGCCACGGCCTGGTCGTGGTTCCCGGCCACGCGGAGCGCAAGTCCTGGTGGACCAACCTGCGGATTCCCGGCACGCCGGTCTCCGTGCTCTGGGGCGGTGACTGGGAGCCGGGGGCCGCCGACCTGCTGCGGCCCGGCGACCCGGGCTACGACGAGGCGCTGACGACGTACACCCGTCGCTGGCCGCGTCTGCACCTGCCCGCGGGGCAGCCCGTGGTGAGAATTCGCTACGCAGGACCCCCGCTCGGGAATCCCTGATGCCCCTCGCTGGTTGAGTCGGATAGCCTGTGCACGCAGGTTGACAACTCAAGAGGGGCTGATCGGTTTCGACTTGGGACGTTAGTTCCAGGGGAAGCGGGTCGAGAAGCCAGCGTCATCTCGTAAACGATCGCTGGAAACCAATAACTGCCAACGCTAAGCGCAGTTCCTTCGCTCTCGCCGCCTGAGCGGTGATCGAAGCGTCAGACCGGGCATCCGTCTCCGTCCCGGACCCTGGCGTCATCTAGGAGACTTGCTGCTCAACCCTTGTCACGGAGGTTGAGCGGGACTTTTCCGTGACTGAGCCTGTCGGGGACGTGTCCGTGCGAGCCCCGGGGCCGAGAAAAGCGACATCGCGGACTGCACCCGGAGAAGACCTGGTTCGACGCTCGAGGACGCGGGTTCGATTCCCGCCAGCTCCACCACGACGGCTCTTCGCAGAATCAAGCGGAGACCTTCGCGGAATCGCCGGTCCCGGTGGGTCACCCACCGAGAGCCAGCCCTCTTGAACGAGAGCCGCTCCGACACCCGTCGGGGCGGCTCTCGTGGTCGTGCCCTGCATCACTTCCGGGACTTCGAGTGTCGAGGCGCTCGCGCCGGGCGGGGATACGGTGGGGACATGACCGACGACCCGTACGCCGGCTGGGCGCTGATCGTCGTGGACGCCCAGAAAGCCCGGACCTGCATGCCTGGCTGCTCGGCCAGCAGACGGCGGGCATCGTCGTGTGTGGCATCACGACCAACCACTGCTGCGAGACGACCGTCCGGGTGGGCGCCCACCTCGGTCACAACGTGACCACGACCGAGGAGATCCTCGCCGGGCGCGCTCGGCCGATCGACTGACGCGGGGACAGACCCACCGCCCCAGCGCCGCGCAACACCGGGAAACGTGCAGTGATCAGAGCAGGCGTCGGATCAGTTTCTTGTTGACGAACTCATCCATGCCGTAGCGGCCCAGCTCACGGCCGAAGCCGGAGCGCTTGATGCCGCCGAACGGAAGCTCGGCGCCGTCCAGCAGCACACCGTTGACGAACACCATGCCGGCGTCGATCCCGTCGGCCACCCGTGCGGCCTGCTTGGCGTCAGTGGTGAAGAGGTAGGAGCCGAGGCCGAACGGGGTGTCGTTCGCGACGGTGACGGCATCCTCCTCAGAAGAGGTCTTGAACACCATCGCGATCGGGCCGAACAGCTCCTCGCGGTAGACCTCGTTGTCGGGGGTGACGCCGGTGAGCACCCCGGTCGGGAAGAACGCGCCCTGGCGTTCGCCAGAGGTGACGAGCGACGCACCCTGCGCCACGGCACGGTCGACTTGCTCCTGCAGCCGCTCGGCGGCGGCGACCGAGGACAGCGGTGCGATGCCGTCGGCGTGCGCGAGTACGGCGGCGGTGAATTTCTCGACGAACTCGTCGTAGAGGTCGTCTGCGACGATGAACCGCTTGGCGGCGTTGCAGGACTGCCCGGTGTTGTCCATCCGCGCCGCGACGGCTCGCTCGACGACCGCGTCGACGTCGTCGGTGGAAAGAAGGATGAACGGGTCGGAGCCGCCGAGCTCGAGCACGACCTTCTTCAGGTTGCGGCCGGCGACCTCGGCGACTGCGGCGCCGGCGCGCTGGGAGCCGGTCAGCGACACACCGGCGACCCGGTGGTCGGCGATGATGGCGGCGGCCTGCTCGTTGGTGGCGTAGACGTTGACATAGGCGCCTTCGGGGAAGCCGGCGTCGTCGAAGATCTGTTGGATCGCCGCGGCCGACTCGGGACACTGAGGCGCGTGCTTCAGCAGCATCGTGTTGCCGATGCACAGATTCGGCCCCGCGAACCGCGCCACCTGGTAATAGGGGAAGTTCCACGGCATGATCCCCAGCAGGACGCCGAACGGCGACCTCCGGATCACCGCATCGCCCTCTCCGTCGAGCAGCGCGATCGGCTCGTCGGCCAGCCAATCCTCGGCCCGGTCGGCGTAGTACTCGTTGATCGCGGCGCTGAACTCGACCTCGCCGATGGCGTCCTCGATCGGCTTGCCCATCTCGCGGACGATGATCTCGGCGAGCTCGCCCTTGCGCTCGGTGTGCAGCTCCGCGACCCTGCGGACCAGCGCGGCCCGCTCGGCGACGGTCGTCGTGCGCGCCCATCCCTTCGAAGCCGCCGCGGCGGCTGCGATGGCGGCCTGGATCTCGGCGTCGGTGGCGGTCGCGTATTCCTTGACGACCTCACCGGTCGCCGGGTTGGTCACCGCATAGTCGGTCACGCTCGTCGCCCTCATCTCGTCAATGGGTCGATGATGCGAGATTACGGCAAGCGGGATCCGGTCAGGAATAGGGAATTGTGCCGACGCGGACGACCGGTCTTAGGGGCAGCCTCGGTGTCGTCAGAGCACCCCGGCCACCGTGGCCCCGGCACCAGGAGCGCGAGATGCGCACGACCTTCGCCCCGATGGGGCAGCAGACCGTCCGGTTCGCCAAGCAGTACCGGCGCGAGGAGGTGCGCACCGCGGCACGGTCGCCGCGCGACGTCGGCCGGCTTCGACACGCCTGGACCGCGGCGCTCGGCCGGCTCCTGCGTACCGGTCCCGCCCGGACCGAGTCGGAGCCGCACTTCCTGCCCAGCTCTCACGAGGGGGACATGTCACCCGAGGGAAGCGTGACCAGACCGGCCTTGTAGGCAAATGCCGCCGCCTTGGTGCGCGTGGTGACGTCGAGCTTGACGAGGATGCGCGACACGTGGACCGACGCGGTCTTGGGGGAGATGAACAACGCCTCGGCGATCTCGTCGTTGGACCGACCGGCGGCGACGTGGCGCAGCACCTCCAGCTCCCGCTCGGTGAGGCGCGCCAGCGGACCGCTCGTGGGGCGAGTGGAATCGGGAGGACGGGCCAGGGGGATGCGCGCGCCGCGGGCCAGGTCGACGACCGCGTCCCGCAGGGGCGCGGCGCCCAGCCGCTCGGCAATCTGCCACGCCTCGCCCAGCGGCGCCTCGGCCGAGTGCCGGTCCCCGGCGCGCACGTGCGCACCGGCCAGCCGAAAGCATGCCCAGCCGGTGCTGGGGATGTGACCCAGGTCGAGCCAGGTGTGCCGCACCTCGGCCCAGGTGTCGGCGGTGTCGGTGTGCTCGGCGCGAGCGAGGTCGGCGCGCGCCTGCCGCTGGAGGGCCGTCAGGAAGGGACCGTCGCTCGGCAGAGCCTCGAGCGCTGCCGTGACCAGGGCGAGGGAGTCCCGAGCCGGCGGGGCGCCCAGGTCGGCACGGTCGCCCTCGACCCGGGCGGCCAGCTCCGCGGCGCCCCACAGCATCGCGTCGGTCTCGATGCCGGGATGTGAGAGCAAGGGGGCCAGGAGCCGGTGTGCCTCGTCATGGTCACGGCGAGAGGCCGCCACCAAGGCACGGCACCTGCGCACGGCATAGCGGACGACGGCCCACTGGGACTGTTCACTCGGGCCGAGGCTCTCCCAGGCCGCGTCGGCCAGCCGGGCGGCCCGGTCGAGCTCCCCGCGGTGACAGGCGAACACCGAGGTGTCGGCGGCCACGAACGTCCGGGTCAGCCATTCGTCGACGTTCAGCTCCGCGCACGTGCGCAACAGCGACTCCGCGCGGGCCCAGTTACCGGTCGAGGTCAGCCACTCAGCGGTCCGTAGCGCCGACTGGACCCACTCCGCCGGCGCCAGGGACGGGTCCGGCAGGCGGGCCAGTGCCCTCTCCAGCTGTGCCACCCCGGCCTGCAGCTTCCCGGACAGGGCCAGCACGTTTCCACGGACGTCCTCCAGGCCCAGGTAGTCGACGAGTCCCACGCACGACTCCAGGCCTGAGTCACACACGGCCAGGGCCTCGTCGTGCCGTCCGCGGCTGGCGAGCTGGTAGGCGACGAGTCCGCTGTTGAACGAGATCTCGGCCGAGCCGCCGACCTCGCGGCTCACCTCCAACGCGCGAGCGAACAACCGGTACGACAGGGCAGGGTCGCTCCAGCGCACGTACCAGGCGAGTGCGTTCAGCCCTCGCGACAGCAGAGGCGCCGGTGGCTCGGCCAGCAGCGCGGTCGCCGACGGAAGCGCGGCGGCGTACAGCCCCGGGTCGGCGGTGTCGCCGAGCACGTCGCGGATGTCCCCGGCCGCCATCGCGAGGTAGAGGCGCCGCAGCGGCGGAGCGGTGGGATCCCCCCGAGTCCGATCGAGCTCGCCCTCGAAGATCGGCGCGCACTCGGCCAGTCGGTCGGCGCTCTGGAGGGCGTCGGCCAGGTCGACCAGGAGGTCGTCTCGCCCCCGTCCGGCGACGACGGCGGCGTCCGGGACCCGCTCCCACAGGTTCCAGGCGCGCAGCAGCAGGTTGCCGGTACCGGCGCCGTCCCCCATCCGGTTGGTGACTCGGGCCGCCGTGAGCGCTGCCCTGAACGACGCCGTGTCGTCGTCGGTGGCGGCCCAGTGGTGGGCCGCCGCGACGAGCAGCCGTGCCTCGTCGTGGTGGTGTCGAGGGTCGCAGAGGACCTCTCCCCAGCCGTGGTGCCCGCGGAGCCGCTCGGCCGGGGACAACGTCTCCTCGGCCGCGGCGCGCAGCAGTGGGTGGGCGAAGGTGAACTCACGCTCCTCGGTCCGGTACCGCAGCAGCCCGACGTCGAGGGCGTGGTCCACGGCCGCGTCGAAGCGCGCCTCGGGCGCGGCGTAGACGAGTCGGAGGAGACGGTGTGCCAGGTGGCCGTCGCCGAGCGCGGCCAGCTGGACGAGCCGCAGCGTGTCCGGGTCGAGCCTCTGGATCCGGGCCAGCATCGGTGAGACCACGAGGCCGAGCCCGTGGTCGTCGAGCCCGGCGGCGACCAGCTGCTCGGTGAGCAGCGGGCTGCCCTGACCGGCGGCGACCAGACGCTCCACCTGCTCCTGCGTCGCCGTGCCCGACGTGAGGTCGGTGACGAGGGCGGCGGTGTCCTCCCTGCCCAGGACGTTCAGCGGGATCCTGTCCACACCGTCGAGGGCGGTCACGGAGTCGACCAGCTCGGTGACGGCCGGGTCGGAGGCGGGGTCGTGGGTGCGGACCGTCACCACCACCAGCAACCGGCTGGAGCGCACCACGCGCGCCAGGTAGCCGATCAGGTCCCGGCTGGCGGCGTCGACCCACGGGAGGTCGTCGATGACAAGCCAGACCAGCCGTTCGACGCCGAGCCACTCGATGGTGCTCGCGTACGCCGGGAGGATGCGGGCCGCTGTGGCCTCCGCGTCCGCCTCCGGCCCGAGGTCAGGGCACAAGGGGGCGAGCGCGGGGGCGTAGGCACCCGCGGCCGAGCGGACCCGGTCGGCCCCGGCGTCACGCACCAGCGTCCGGAGCAGATCCGCGGCCACGCCGTACGGGATCTGGCCGCCGGTCAGCTCGATTCCGTATCCCAGCCCCACGACGTCCGCCGGGTGGTGGTGGACCGCGAGCGCCTCGGCCACCAGACGGCTCTTGCCCAGCCCCGCATCGCCCTCGATGACCACGACCGTGCGCTCCCCGGAGCGAGCACGCTCCGCGGCATGTCCCAACCGACCCAGCTCGGCGTCGCGCCCCACGAGCCGGCTCGCTGCCCGTGTCATGCCACCAGAGTGCCCCGTGTCGGGCGGCACCGCCACCGCCTCCACGGGCAGCGTGGTGCGGTAGCCGGCGCGTTGCCGGCCTACGTCGCGGCGGGCAGGTCGACCCGCGCGGGAGCGACCGCGACCAGCTGCTCGAGCAGGGCGCGGTCCCCGGTCACCGTGACCGCGTCGAGGCGCCGGTTCACGAACATGTCGTAGATCGAGGCAGCATCCGCCTCCACCACGACGTCCGGGTCGTCGACGGGCCCGCGCCGGACCTCCCCGTCGACCAGCGAGGCGACCTCGGCGTCGACGCGGAACTCGAAGCGCCCGGAGGGCGCCAGGTGGGCCAGGACGATGTCCATCGCGTTGGCCATCCAGCCCTCGAACAGCCCGGACTCGGGCGTCGGCGGGCCGAGCGACCGCGCGCCCCAGAGCGCCAGCTCCCGGACGGCCGGCCGCAGCTCGCGCCCGTAGTCGGTGAGCTCGTAGACCTTGGACGCGGCCGGCGGCGGCAGGGTGCGTCGGGTGACGACGTCCGCCTGCTCGAGGTCGCGCAGGCGCGCGGCCAGGATGTTGGTCCCGATCCCGGGCAGTCCTTCGACCAGGTCGGTGTAGCGCTTCGGGCCGTGCATCAGCTCGCGCACCACCAGGAGCGCCCAACGGTCCCCGACGAGGTCCAGCGCGTGCGCGATCGGGCAGTACTGCTCATACCGCTTGCTCATACCGAAAGAGTACTACTCGCTGACTATTCACAACAGAACGCTTGCAAAAAAGAAGTTACGGAGCCTACGGTCGTTCTATCTACTACGAAATTGAAAGGAACGACGATGGTGCACACCGACCGGCGCAAGTGGCTGGCCCTCGCGCTCCTGTGCGTGGTCCAGTTCATGGTCGTCCTCGACATCGCGATCGTGAACGTCGCCCTGCCCTCCATCAAGATCGACCTCGGCTTCTCGCAGGGCGATCTGCAGTGGGTCATCAGTGCCTACGCCCTCGTCTTCGGCGGCTTCCTGCTGCTCGGTGGTCGCGCCGCCGACATGCTCGGCCGGCGCCGGGTCTTCCTCGCCGGCATCGTCGTCTTCACCGCGGCGTCGCTCTTCGCGGGCCTGGCCTGGTCGGAGCCCTCGCTCATCGCCGCACGCGCTTTCCAGGGCCTCGGCGCTGCGATCATCACGCCCGCTGCCCTGTCCATCCTGTCGACGACCTTCGTCGAGGGACGCGAGCGGAACATCGCGCTCGGTGCCTGGGGTGCGGTCGGTGGCTTCGGCGCCGTGGCCGGCGTGCTGCTCGGGGGAGTCCTGACCGATGCGCTGAGCTGGGAGTGGATCTTCTTCGTCAACGTCCCCGTCGGCGTCGTCGGCTTCGTCCTGGCGCCCCTGCTGCTGCAGGAGAGCCGCGACGCCCGCGTCCGGCGGTTCGACGTGCCGGGCGCGGTGCTCGTGACCGGCGGGCTCTCCGGGGTGGTCCTGGCGATCACCGAGGCCAGCCGGCACGGGTGGCTGTCGACGCAGGCGGTCGCCGTGTTCGCGACCTCGGCGCTGATGCTGGCGGGCTTCGTCGCCTGGGAGCTGCGCCACTCCGAGCCGCTGATGCGCTTCGGGATCCTGCGGACCCGGACCGTGAGCGGAGCGAACGTGGCCGGCTTCATCCTGGGGACGGCGCTGTTCTCGATGTTCCTGATGCTGACCCTCTACATGCAGCAGGTGCTGGGCTACTCCGCCATGATGACGGGCGTCGCCTACCTGGCGGTCGCCGGTACGGCGATCCTGTGGTCGGCCGTCGCCGGCCAGCTGGTGACCCGCGTGGGGGTCAAGCCGGTGCTGGTGATCGGGATGGCCATGCTCACCGCCGGCCTGGTGTTCTTCACCCAGGCGCCGGTCGACGGCTCGTACGTGCGTGACCTGCTGCCGGGCTTCCTGGTCCTCGGCGTCGGGATCGGCTTCTCGTTCGTGCCGATCTCGATCGCGGCGCTGGCCGGTGTCCGTCCGGCCGAGGCCGGGCTGGCGTCCGGGCTGATCAACACCTCGCAGCAGGTCGGTGGCGCGCTCGGGATCGCCCTGCTCTCGACGATCGCGACCTCCCGTAGCGAGGACTCGCTCGCGTCGGGTGCGATCCCGCCCCAGGCGCTCGTCGACGGCTTCTCCGCCGCCTTCCTGGTGGGTGCGGTCGTCGCCGGCGTCGGGCTGCTGGCCGCGCTCACCCTGATCCGGCGAGACGAGCTGGAGGCCCCGGTCCCGGTCGCGGTGGACGACGACGAGGGACTCCTCGACGCCGCCTGACCGGCGAGTCCTGCCCACCCGCGGAGCCGCGTCGACCTGTCGGCGCGGCTCCGGCTCGTCAGCCCTGCTGCTACGTGGGGTCGTCCGGAAGGAAGCTGGCGACGTTCTGGAGCAGCGACACGACGGCCGTGATCAGGGCCGCGAGGCACGCGTAGCAGAACGTCGTCCAGTACCCGGTCGACAGCACCACGGTCCCGGCGCCGGCGCTCGGAAAGGCGGCGGCGAGACCGAGGATCAGGGTGCGTAGTGCTCGCAGCACGGCGAGCTTGAACTTGTCAGATGCCCGTTCGTCGGGTGAGCTCCCGATACCAGCCGACGTTGATCCCATGGCGACTTCCTCCCCGAGTGGGCGACGGAGCCCTGTGGTCACAAGGCGCCGCAGCCTCTTCCGAGCATCGCCCCGGAGGAGGGCGTTGGGAATGACTCGGAAGTCCCACGACTGATGACCGATGGGTAACATGCAGTCGGGCATCTCGCCTCTTGACGGAGTCGCGCGCACACCCAGTCAGGTCACTGCGGCTGGTTCAGCACCACCGTGTGCACGATCTTGTCGGAGAACGTCTGGCGCTTCGCGTCCCACAGCGGCCACAGGTACCCCAGGTAGAGGGGCAGCGTGTCCACGATGTGCAAGAGGTACCGCACGAAGGCCATGCCGGCCCCGATCGGCTCGCCGGACCGCTCGCCGACGAGCTTGATGCCCAGCACGCCCTTGCCGATCGAGTAGCCGGTCCGGCCCGCCCGCAGGCAGGTGTTCCACACGAACACCGCCAGGGACAGCAGCGCCCCGATGACGACCAGGGTCGTGGCCAGGGCGTCGTTCCCGCCCGAGGACGAGACGATCAGGCCGATCCAGGCCGGGAAGTAGGCGACGGCGACCAGGAGCGCGTCGATGAGGTAGGCGCCGACCCGCTTGATCCAGGCCGCGTACGGGTTCGGGGGCTGCGTCGGCAGTCCGTAGGGATTGGTCGACTCCCGGATCCGGTCGATCGGGTCCCGGTCCGGCTGGTGCGGGGTCGTGCCCGGGTTCGACATGGTGTCCCTCCGTGCCGGCGGCTGGTCCGGTGGTGCCCGGCCGCTCCAACCTAGGGACCGGCGCGAGCCGCGGTCATCCCCCGACGTGGGGGTCTTGGCCGAGGAGGTCGAGCACCCGCTGGGTCACCAGTGCGGTGGCCTCGGCGTCGTACGACGGCAGCGAGCTGTCGGTGAAGAGGTGCTGGTCGCCGGGGTAGACGAACAGCTCGGCGTCCTCGACCTCGGCCACGAACGCGCGGGCCGCGTCGATGTCGCCCTCGAGGGCGAAGAAGGGGTCGGCGTCCATCCCGTGCACCTGGGCCGGCACCCCGGCCGGCCAGCCGGTCCCGAACTCCGAGGGCGGCACGAACGACTCGAGCAGCACCGCCCCGCGGGCCCCCGCGCGGGTCTGCGCGAGCCGCTGCGCGGACATCACGCCGAACGAGATCCCGGCGTACACGAGGGCCGTCGGCAGCTCCTCGGCCGCCCGGTCGGCACGCTCGCCCAGCGCCTCGAACCCGACCTGCTTGGCGTAGCCGAAGCCGTCCTCGATGCTGTCGAAGGTGTGCCCGTCGAAGAGGTCGGGCGTGTGCACGGTGTGTCCGGCGGCCCGGAGCTCGTCGGCGAGGGCGATGACGCCGGGCGTCAGTCCCTGCACGTGGTGGAACAGCAGTACCTCGGCCATGTGGTGGCTCCCCGTTGCTCGTATGACGTCTATTGATCCGTCATCCTAGAATGATCCAACTATGTCGATCAATAGCGAGTTCCCGGACTACGAGCTCGACGAGCGCATCGTGCTGACGTCGCCGGCAGAGCTGCGGGCGATGGCCGACCCGCTGCGCTCCACCCTGCTCGACCTGCTCCTCGAGCGCGCGGCCACGGTCTCGGAGCTGGCCGCCGCCGTCGGCCGGCCCAAGAGCACGGTGGCCCACCACGTCAACGTGCTGGTCGACGCGGGACTGCTCAAGGTGGTGCGCACCCGCCGGGTGCGGGCGATCGACGAACGTTTCTACGGGCGCACGGCTCGGGCATTCTACGTCGGCAAGGTGCCGCTGGAGCAGGTGACGCCGCCGCCGTGGACCAACTACCTCGCCGATGCGGCGGCCGAGTCGGAGTCGGCGTACCGCGCCGACACGATGTGGGCCAACCACCGCCACGCCCGGATCACCCGCGAGCGCGCCAACGAGTTCTGGCAGCGCATCGACGAGGTCATCCGCGAGTTCTCGCAGCTGCCGCGCCAGGGCGACACCGTCTACGGGCTGGTCGTCGGCCTCTACCCGACCGACCACCCCACCCTCCCCGAGGCGGACCGGGCTCCCTAGGGCGGCTCAGGCGGGCGCGGCCGGCTCGAAGCCGGCGAGCAGCTCCTCGAGCGCCTTCTGGTCCGGACCGACGTACGGGTCGGCGAGCGGGGCGACCGCCAGCATGTCGAGGCAGGCCGACGTACCTCCGACGACCGGCGGGAGGTGGGAGCTGAGGATCACGTCGGGATCCATGGCCCGCAGCGGCTCGACGGTCCGCATGTAGGTGTCGCGGTCGGCGACGTGGATCCAGGGGCTGTCCACGGTCGCCCAGAGCAGCTGCGCCGAGCGGAGCTCGTCGGCCTGGACGTCGCGCACGTCGTCGCTCTCGGCGAGGTCCGGGCTGCTCATGGGTGCTCCGAAGCAGTCCGAGGCGACGCAGGTGCCCGAGTGCGGGTCGAAGAAGCCGACGGTGGCCGGGCTGTCGAACAGCGGCGGACGGAACGCGGTCAGCGTCCGGTCACCCACGTCGAGGGTCTGGCCGGGGTTGATCAGGTACAGCCGGTCCATGGGCAGCGGCCGCTCGGTCGACATGATCCCGGCGCTGATGAAGGTGGTCACCACGCGAGCTCGCGGCGCGGCCTCGAGCAGCTCGAAGAGGGCGCCGGTGTGGTCCCGGTCGGGGTGGGTGAGCCAGATCCAGCGCACGTCCTCCGGGTCGACGACCGAGCCCAGCAGGTCCATGAAACCTCGCTCGGGCAGGCTCATGCCCGTGTCGACCACCACGGGCTCCGCGGCATGGAGGACGAAGGCGTTGACGGGGAGGAACCCGATCGTGGGGACGGGGAGGTGGTCGTTGAGGACGGTGACGTCGGAGTTGAGCTGATGGATCTGCATGGGGGCTCCTGGGATTCGATGCGGAATCCGGGCCGCGGCTTCGAAGCCGAGAAACTGGGGGCCGCGACGTGGGCGCCCGCCGACAGGATCCGCGGCGGGCGTCGTGCACACGTCAGGGGTGGTCGCGTTGCCACAATTTCCCATCCACGATCCTCACGACCACCGGCGACGTCAACCGTTTCGGCGGCAGGACGATCGGGCATCCTCCCGGTTGACGGGGACGATCGGAGGTCTTGATGCTGTTCTCGTGGAGTCGTACGCCGTGTGCCCAGTGCGGTGCCTCGGTGGAGCGTGACGCCGTCGGGTCGCACACCTGCGACCCCGTCCGGAGGGTCGACTTCCAGGTGCTCGCCATGGGATCGGCGATCGCGGCCTTCGACACCGACCTCCGTGACTACCTCACCGGCAACGAGGGCCGCTTCGAGGCCTGGCTGGCCGCCCGCGAGGTCCGCCGGAGCGCCTGACCGTCGCAGCCCCCGGTCACCAGGGGAGACGGGCCCAGACGGTCTTGCCGTCCAGCTCCTCACGCACGCCCCACTCGTCGCAGATCGCGTCGATGAGGTGCAGCCCCCGGCCACCCGGGGAGTCGAGGTCGGGATCGGTCAGGGACGGGAGCCGGTGACCGCTGTCGAACACCTCGACGAGCAGGGAGTCGTCCGAGGCCTCGAGCGTGACCCGGACCGGGCTGTCACCCTGCCGCACCGCGTTCGTGACCAGCTCCGACAGCACCAGCAGGGCGAGCTCCTGGTGCTCGGTCGCCATGCAGCCACCGAGCCACCCCTCGGCCCAGGAGCGGACCAGCGGCACGGACATGGCCTGCGCGGGCAGCGACCGCGTGGCCCGGTTCGACGCCCCGGTCCGCGGGGGCACGTGCGCCGCCAGGACGGCGACGTCGTCGCCGCGGCTCCCGGCGGGAAGCAGGTCGAGGGCGGTGTCGAGGACGCGCGCGGGGGCCGGGGTCGCCGGCAGCGTCTCCAGCAGGGCGCCGAGCCGGGTGATCCCCTCGTCGATGTCCCAGGTCCGCGTCTCCACGAGCCCGTCGGTGTAGAGCAGGACCACCGCGTCCGGGGGGAGGTGCGTGCTGCGCTCCTCCCAGCGCTGCGCCGCGCCGAGGGGTGGCCCGGTCTCGACCGCGACGGGCTCCAGGGTGGCGCCCGTGTCGCTGAGTCCCAGCACGACCGGGGGCAGGTGCCCCGCCGAGGCGACGGTGACCAGCCGGGCCTGGGTGTCGAGGTGGACGACGAGGACCGTGGCGAGCAGGTCGCCACCGAGCCGGTCGAGGTAGTCGGCGGTCCGGGCCAGGATGCCGGCCGGCGGATGTCCCTCGCAGGCGGTGGCGCGTACGACGGTCCGCAGCTGGCCCATCAGCGCCGCCGCCTCGACGTCGTGGCCCTGCACGTCGCCGACGACCAGGAACATCCCCTCGTCGACCGAGATCGCGTCGAACCAGTCCCCGCCCACGTGCACGCCGGGGTCGCCGGTGCGGTAGCGCGCGGCGAGCTCGACCCGGCCGATGTGGGACGGGATGGACGGCAGCAGGCTGTTCTGGAAGACGAGCGCGACCGCGCGCTCCTCGGCGAGCTCACGCTCGCGCTGCTCGTCGAGCCGGCTGCGGTCGATCGCCAGGGCCACGGTCCGCACCAGGACGTCGCTGAGGGCGAGCTCGCCGGGGCTGGGATGGTGCGGGGCCGGGTGGTACATGGCGAAGGTGCCGAGCACCCGGCCGCCGACCCCGATGATCGGCGTCGACCAGCAGGCCCGGAGCCCGGCGCGGAGGGCGAGGTCGCGGTAGTCGTCCCACAGCGGGTCAGTCTCGATGTCCTCGACGATCACCTGCCTGCGCCGGTAGGCCGCCGTACCGCACGAGCCGACGGAGGGCCCGATCTCCTCACCGTCGATGGCCCGGTTGTAGAAGGCGGGGAGGCTCGGTGCGGCGCAGTGCCGAAGGTGAAGGCCGGACTCGTCGATGAGCAGGATCGAGGCGAGCAGCTCGCCCGACGAGACACGCTCCACCACACGCAGCAGCGACTCCAGCGCGTGCGGCAGGGTGCGCCCCGACACCACACCCGCCAGCAGCTCCAGCTGGGCGGCGAGCAGCAGGGCCTCCCGGTCCTCGCTCGCCCGGGGGGACGGTGTGCTGAGACTCATTGCCCATCGACTGTACGCCGGGCCGTGAGGCCGCGCGGGTCACTCGTGCTCGGTGCACCACTGGTGATAGGCCTCCACGGCCGTCGGCAGGGTCGGGAACAGGTGGTCCTCGCCGATGCGCTCGAGGAGGCCGGTCGGGGCCAGCTCGTCGCGCAGGTCCTGCTTCATGCGGGCGAGGGCGAACACGATGCCCCGGCCGGCGAGGTCCGCGCGCAGCGACTCGAGCGCGTCGACGGCGGTGATGTCGACCTCGATGATGGCCTCGGTGTTGAGCACGAACCACCTCACCGGCGTCTCGGACGCGGTGACGGCGGCGCGGGCCCGGTTCCGGAAGTCCTCGGCGTTGGCGAAGAAGAGCGGGGAGTCGTATCGGTAGACCATGAGTCCCGGGACCAGGCTGGCCTCCGGGTAGTCGTCGACGTCGTGCATCCCGGCGACGTCGGGCACGAACCCCTCCACCGCATCGTGCGGCCGCGCGACCCGGCGCAGCAGGTCCACGATGGAGAGCCCGACCGCGACCAGCACGCCCTGCAGGACCCCGACGACGAGCACCGCGACGGTGGTCGCCACCGCGATCAGGAACTCGCTGGTGCGGAACCGGGCCAGGCGCCGGAACTCCGCGACGTCGACCAGCCGCACCGCGGCGTACACCACCACTGCGCCGAGCGCGGCGGTCGGGAACGCGGCCAGCACCGGCCGCGCGAGGAGGAGGGCGAGCACCGTCGCGGCCACCGTGACCAGGCTGGTCAGCTGGGTGCGACTGCCGACGGCGTCGCCGATCGCGGTCCGGCTGCCGCTGCTGCTCACCGGGAAGCCCTGCATCAGCGAGGCGCCCACGTTCGCCGCGCCCAGCGCGAGCAGCTCGCGGCGCGGGTCGATCCGTACGCGCTGCCGGTCCGCGAAGGCCCGCCCGGTCAGGACGTTGTCGGTGTAGGCGACCAGCGCCACGCCCAGGGCGGCGGGCAGCAGCGACACCACGCCGTGCGCGGAGACCTGGGGGAGCGAGGGGACCGGCAGCCCGGCCGGGATCTCGCCGATGACCGTCACGCCCTTGTCCCGCAGGTCCAGCACCGAGACGGCGGCGGCGGCGCCGAGCATGCCGATCAGGGCCATCGGGGCCCGACGGAACAGGACGCTCCCGACCAGCATCACGGCCAGGGTCACCAGGCCCAGCGTGAGCGTCGGTCCGTGCGCCTCGTCGAGGTGCGGGACCACCTGGCCGACCTGGTCGCGGAAGCCTTGCGCATCGACCGGTACGCCGGTCAGCTTCCCCAGCTGCGAGGCGATCATGATCCCCGCGACGCCCGCCATGTAGCCGATCAGCACGGGGCGGGACAGCAGGTCGGCGAGGAACGCCAGCCCGCCGAACCAGCCGAGCAGGCAGTAGCCGGCCACGACGAGGCACAGAGCCGCCGCGAGGTCGGCGTACCTCGTCGACGACGAGGCCGCCAGCGGCGCGATCGCGGCGGCGGTCATCAGCGCCGTCGTCGACTCCGGCCCGACCGACAGCTGCGGGGACGTGCCCACCAGCGCGTAGAGGAGGAGGGCGCCCACCGACGCCCAGATGCCCACCACCGCCGGCAGCCCGGCCACTTCGGCGTAGGCCATCACCTGCGGGATCAGGTACGCCGTGATGGTGATCCCGGCCAGCACGTCGCCGCGCAGCCACCGTCGCTGGTAGCCGTGCACCCACGCGGGCAGGGGCGGTCGCGGGACCATGACGCTCACGCTAGGGGATCAGGTCGGGCCGGACCCCCGGGTTCAGGCGTCCGGGTAGCCCTGCGGGTTCGCCGACTGCCAGAGCCACACGTCGGCGCACATGTCGTCGATGCTGCGCTCGGTGCGCCAGCCGAGCTCCTCGTCGGCGCGGGTCGGGTCGGCCCAGTAGGCGGGCAGGTCGCCGGCGCGACGTCCGACGAACTCGTGGGGGATCTCGCGGCCGACGGCGCGCTCGAAGGCGTGCAGCAGCTCCAGGACGCTGGTGCCGCGACCGCTGCCGAGGTTGAAGGCCCGGGCCGGGGTGGCCATGGCGTCGACGTGCTCGAGTGCCGCGACGTGGCCGGCGGCCAGGTCCTCGACGTGGATGTAGTCGCGCTCGCAGGTGCCGTCGGCGGTGGGGTAGTCGTTGCCGAAGACCGAGAGCTTCTGGCGGCGCCCGACCGCAACCTGTGCGATGAAGGGCATCAGGTTGTTGGGGATCCCCTGCGGGTCCTCACCGATCGCCCCGGAGGGGTGCGCGCCGACCGGGTTGAAGTAGCGCAGCAGCGCCACCCGGAGGTCCCCGGCGGCCGCTACGTCGGAGAGGACGTGCTCGATCATCACCTTGCTGCGGCCGTAGGGGCTGGCGGCCGAGAGCGGCTCGTAGTCCTCGCGGTACGGGACCGGCGCGTGGTCGCCGTACACGGTCGCGGAGGAGGAGAAGACGAGGCGGTGCACGCCGTGCCGCCGCATCGCGTTGACCAGCGAGAACGTGGCGCCGATGTTGTTCGCGTAGTACTCCAGCGGCTTCGCCACGCTCTCGCCCACCGCCTTGAGGCCGGCGAAGTGGATGACCGCGTCGATCTGCTCGCTGCCGAAGAGCTGGTCGGTCTTCTCGGTGTCGGTCAGGTCGAAGCCGTGCACCGGGACGTGGGTGCCGGACAGCTCCTCGAGGCGTCCGACGACGCTGGGCTTGCTGTTGGAGAAGTCGTCGACCACGAGCACCTCGTGCCCGGACTCGATCAGCTTCAGGACGGTGTGGGAGCCGATGTAGCCGGTGCCGCCGGAGACCAGAACACGCATGCGGGCCATCGTAGGGGCGGACGTCCCGGCGGCGGCGCGCAGTCAGTGCAGGAGCGTCTTGAGCGCGATCATGACGAGGCCGAAGGCCCCGGCGACGGCGGCCGAGGCGACGCGCTCGAGCCCGGTGAGCTGCCCGCTGCGTCCCATCTGCCACCCGGCCAGGCACAGCAGCACGGTGCTGCAGACCAGCGCCGCGAGGATCGCGCTGTCGAGGCCGGTCCCGAGCTGGTACGCCGCCGTCATCACCACCAGAGGCAGGATCGAGGCCGAGACCATCTCCCAGCCGGTGGTCAGCTGGCGACGTATCTCCTGCCAGGTCGGCCGGCGACCGTCGTGGATCCGCTCCGCAACCAGCCGTGCGTACCGTTCGGCGCCCCAGTAGATGACGAGGGTGACCAGCACCGCGGCCGTCACCGCAGCCGCGGATCTCTCGTGGGAGGCGGCCATCACGGCGGCGCTCACGATCACGCCGTAGATGCCGGCGGCGGTGCTCTCCTCCGTGTCCCGCGTCAGCGAGGCGCGTGGGGGTCTCGACGGCAGGGACGGACCGTTGGCGGCCATGGTTGCGGACACTACGAAGCGGGCCGTCGAACGGGATCACCCATGGGGGATGAGCCGCTGCGGGCCCATCGCGGGTGGGATGGGTGCTGACCCAGACCCAGGAGGCACCAGATGGCCAAGCAGGAGAAGGACACGCTCTACGTGATCGCCGCGGCGTACGACGACGTCGACGCCGCCGTCGCCGACTACGAGGCCGTCAAGGCTCTCTACCGCGAGGTGAAGTCCTCCCACGACTTCGACGCCTCGGTGGTGGCGAAGGACGAGAAGGGCAAGGTCCACATCGTCAAGAAGCACGAGCAGCCGACCCGGCACGGCGCTGCCGTCGGGCTGGGCTGGGGCCTGGCGACCGGTGTGGCCGCGGCCCTATTCCCGCCCGTGGCGGTCGGGATCGCCGGCGCGGGAGCGGGGGGAGCGACGATCGGGGCCGTGGTGGGCCACGCGAGCGGCGGCATGTCCCGCGGCGACCTCAAGGACATGGGGGAGACCCTGGACGCCGGGCAGGCCGGCCTGATCGTGGTCTACGAGACCAACCTCGCCGACCAGATCGCGGCCAACATCAAGGCCGCCAACCGGATGGTCTCGCGGGCGACCGACATGGCCGCCGACAAGCTCGCCGAGGACCTGAAGGAGGCCCAGAAGGCGGAGGCTGCCACCTGACCGATGACGTCGGGAGCGCCGCCGGTCGGTAGGCCGGTGGCTGGGGCACAATGCCCGCATGCGACTCGGGCACCGCATCACCGCACTCTGTCTTTCTCTCGTCACGGTCGGTCTCGGCGTCCCGCCGGCGCAGGCCGAGGACCCGCCGCCGACCACGCTCACCATGAGCGGACGGGCGGCGTACGCGGACTCGAGCACCTCGCTGGAGCTCGACCTGGTCCAGAGCGACGACTCGACGCCGGTCGCGGGGGCGCCGGTGGTCGTCGAACGCCGTACCGACGGCAGCTGGGCGCAGCTCGGCACGGTGGTCACCGACGAGGGTGGGCACGCCGAGCTCGACGCGACGCTCGCCCGCACGGCACGCGACAACGTCTTCCGCGCCTCGTACGCCGGTGACGGGCTGCACGCCGCCTCGGAGACCGGGCCGGTCCAGGTGGGGCTGGTCCGGCGCAACAGCCGGCTGCAGCTCACCGGCCCGGACTCGGTCGTCGACGAGCAGCAGGTGACGCTCGCAGTCCGATGGAGGACCGGCAGCGGCGACGCGGTCGCGGGCCGCGTGCGCATCTTCCGGCGTGCCGGCGACGGTTCGTGGAGACGTGAGCTCACCGTGCGCACCGGCGCGGACGGGCGGGCCTCGTTCACCATCCGCCCGCGTACCGACACCCGGTGGCGGGCCGTGGTCACCGGCTCCGACTGGCTGCGCGGCGACACCAGTGGCGTGCACGCGGTCGAGAACCTGCCGCCCGGTGTCCCGGTGCGCTACCCGAGCAAGGCGCCGCACCCGCGGGTCCACGTCCCGCGGCAGCCGCACGCGGTCGGTGCCGGCCCGAACGTCTCGGTCACCCGGATCCCGAACCCGCTGTGGAACCGGATGACCGGGATCACCTGGCACCGGGGCTGTCCCGTCGGACGCGCCCAGCTGCGGCACGTGCGCATCAACTACTGGGACTACCAGGGCTACCGGCGCCGGGGCGAGCTCGTCGCCAACGCGGACGCCGCCGGCCGGATCGCGGCGGCGCTCGCCGAGATGTACGACCGCCGGCTGCCGATCCGGGCGATGTACCTCGTCGACCGGTTCGGGTACTCCAGCCGGGTCAAGGGCGGGGACGACTTCCGGTCCATGGCCGCGGGCAACACGTCGGTCTTCAACTGCCGCGAGGTCGTGAACAAGCCGGGCGTCCGGTCCCCGCACGCGTGGGGACGGGCACTGGACCTCAACACGTGGGAGAACCCCTACCGGTCCGCCCGCGGGACGGTCCCCAACACCTGGTGGCAGCCGCACTCGCACCGCCGGATCGCCTGGCGGTCGCGATCGCACGCCGTGGTCGCGATCATGGCGCGGCACGGGCTGCGCTGGACCTACGGTCTCGGCGACACCCAGCACTTCGACGCCATGTCGGGCAGCGGCCGGTACCTGGCGCGGCCGCTGGGTTGCGACGGCGTCTGCGAGTAACCGTGACCTCGACCTGACCGGGCCCCTCAGGCGGTCTAGCTGGCGCAGTGTTCCCACCAGATGCGGGCCAGGCTGCGTTCGAGGGGGTCGTCGCTGGTGACGGCGGCGACGACTTTCTGGTCGACCAGGTGGGTGCCGTTGGCGTCCACGATGCGCAGCAGCCCGTGCGGGGTGCGCCAGGCCCAGGCGGTGGTGCCGACCTGGGCGACGGTGTAGCCGAGGTGGGTCTTGGCCCGGTGGCTGGTCCGGGTGATGGGGGCGGCGTTGTGGTCGCCGGTCTGTTTCGGGGGTCCGGTGGGGTCGTAGGGGGTGGGGTGGTCCAGGTCGATGCGTTGTCGCATCCCGGTGACCCGGCCCGAGTGCGGGATCGCTTCGGCGGGCATCCGCAACCTCGCGCGGTGCCGGACCGCCTGGGGGAACTCGTAGCCGTCCACGGCGTGCCGATCGGCCAGGTCGACCACCGGCGTGACGGTGACCCGGGTGTGCGCCACCAGACCCACCACCTGTTCGAGCAGGTGCGGGCCGATCCCCTCCACGCGGGCGACGCCGGGGGTGCCGTCCAGCACCTCCTGGTGCAGGTGCACGAACAGCTGCACACTCGGCGCGAGCTTGGTCAGGTCGGCGGCCCGGAACAGGTCCAGCGCCTCCTGCGACAGCGCCGTGGAGCGGGACTCCGCCAGCGGGTCACCAGTCTGGACCTCCGGCTCGGGCTCCAGTTCCGGGGCCTGATCGATGTCGGCCTCGGGCTTTTCGACTTCGACGGACTCGGCGACCTCGAGGAGCAGCTGGAGGAGCTCGGCGGGGCGGGCCAGCCACCCGAACGCGAGCGCGCGGAGCTCGTCGCGGGTCAGGTCGGCCCCGGGGTCCTCGGGGCGCAGGTCCGGTCGGGTGGCGAGGATGTCGGCGACCCGGTCCACGGTGGCGTCGATCCAGACCGCGTCCCCGGCGGCGACCCGGGCGATCACCGTGCGCAGCCCGCGCTCGTCGGTCCGCGACAGCCCCACGTACCGGCGCCGCCGCTCCGCCGCCAGCTTCTCGGCGTGCCCGGCGACGTCGGCCTCGATGATCGCGGCCTCCGCGATCGCCAGCACCCGCCCCGCGGACAGCCGGCCGAGGACCGTCGCGACCGCGACGTCGACCAGCCCCACCAGCCCCAGCGGCAGGTCGCGGGTCTTGGCGGCGACCTTGCGGGCCACGAACGCGTCCCCGGCCAGCGCCTCCAGCCGGGCCCAGGTCAACGGCAGCCGGTGCCGCAGGTCCAGCACGTCGGCCACCAGCGCCCGGGCGGCCTGGGCGTGCACCTGCCGAGCGATCCCCAGCTCGTGGAAGCACAGCTCCCGCACCTTCGGGGTGCCCTCCCCGCCCACCGTCACCAGCCGGTCCGCGCCCGGCCGGCCCCGCACGAACCCCGGATCCTCCCGCGGATCCGTGGAGTGCAGGGCGGCCCAGTGCGCCGCGACCCGCAGGTCCTCCAGCTCCACCTGACGGCGCCGGACCACCAGCCGCTCGGCCAACGCCAACGTCTCCGCGGCATCCGCCGGCAGCGCGTCGAGGTCGGTGGCCAGGTCGGTGGCCAGGTCCATACCTGATTCTATCGAACGCATGTTCGAATCGACAAGAGTGATTCCGGGGATGTGGAATGTGATGTCTCAGGACATAGGTGACAGTTCTGCATCAGGACATTGGTGACACTTGATGTGTCAGGACTTCGGTGACGATTCGGGGTGCTTCGGACGCGGTCCTGATGGTCGGCCGTTGCCGACGTAG
>NZ_BAAAQR010000021.1:0-18919 GCF_039531775.1 Nocardioides koreensis
TGGGACACGAAGACCTCCGTGGTGATTCAGGTGTGGGTGCGTGGTTGCTCCACACCTCACCCGGAGGCCTTCGTCATCGTCCAGCAGGCACGCCGTACCTAACGTCCGTGGTCAGTACACCTAGGGCTTGCTGCGTGAGGGCGCCGTCCCGTCCGAGGCCGGCAGCTCCTGGCTCGCCAGGTCCGTCCGGCCCGTCTGGTCCGTGCCCTCGTCCCTGGCGGCGGCGTTCGCCCGGATCGCGTCCTCGTTCATCTCGAAGATCATCTGCCGCAGCTCCCGGATGATCCCGTCGGCCTCGTCGATGAGCGAGTTGAGGGTGCCGGCCAGCTCGGCGCGCTGGGAGGCGAGCGCGCTGAGCTTCAGCCCGAGCCCGAAGAGCCGCTGGATCGTGGTGTCGTGCAGGTCCGCGGCGACGCGCTGGCGCTCGGTGTGCACGCTCAGCTCGTGCTGCGCGGCGACCAGCTCGGCAGACCGGTCCACGACGCTCATCCGCATCTTCTCGGCCGCCTCGGCCATCAGCCGCACCTCCTCGGGCCCGGAGGCGTCGATGCGCCGGTCGTACTCACCGGAAGAGACCGCCTCGAGCTGGCCCATCAGCCGTCCCAGCGGCCGGGTGAGCGAGAAGTGCAGCAACGTCACGGTCGCGGCCAGGGCGAGCAGGGCGAGGGCCACCGCCACCATCATCGCGAGCTCGACGTTGCGCTGTGCCGCGCCCAGCCGCGCCACCTCGTCGCCCACGAGCTTCTCCATCTCGACCTGGAGGGCGTCGAGCCGCTCCCGCAGCGCGTCGAAGACGACCTTGTCCTTGCGCTGGCGGGCCTCGTTGCGGACCGCCTCGGGGCCCCGCGCGCGCACCGTGGCCACCTCGGCCTCGACGTTGGTGCGCCAGGCGACCGCCGCGGCCTTCACGTCGGCCAGGAGCGTCAGCGCGCCGCGCCGGCCGCGCAACAGGTCCGCGAGCTGCGCCTCCAGCTTCGCGGCCCGGCGTACCCCGACGCGGTAGGGCTCGAGGAAGGAGTCCTTGCCGGTGAGGACGAAGCCGCGCTGCCCGGTCTCCTCGTCGACGTACGCCGTGAGCAGCCGCTGGGCGGCGGTCTGCGCGGGGCGCAGGTGGTCGTTGAGCACCGTCGTCGAGTCGTGCACCTGACCCCGGGTCACGACCGTCGCGGCCGCACCGTTGCCCACGGCCAGCAGCGCCAGGACCGCGGCCGCGATCAGCCAGAAGCGCAGGGACCGCACCGAGCGGAACGGGACGTCCCGCGGGTGCTCCTCACGCGTCCTGCGCGCCACGCTCACGTCCCCTCACAGCCAGGCCCGACTCGGATCGGGACAGTACCGCCACGGTACTTGCGTGGCACCCGATCAGCCCCGCAGGGCCGCACTCGCGGCGAGGGTGGTCTCAGCCGGCGCGCGGCGCCGGGATGCCGGCCTCGAGGCCGGGCAGCACGTTGGCCAGCGGGTCCGGGTGCAGCGGACGGCCTCCGTGTGGCCGGGGCGAGATCCGCAGGTCGGCGAAGCCCCGCCACTCACCGTCGCCGCGGGCACAGCACAGCTCGAACGTCTCGGCACCGCACTGGCGGGCCCCGAGCGAGAGCAGCCGGCCACCGGCCACGAGGTACGGCGTCGCCGCGACCAGCATCCGCTCACGGGCCGTACGCCGGGAGCCGCGGGCCGGGGCCCGGAGGAACAGGTCGCCCACCGAGCCGTCCGGGTTGTCCAGCCGCAGCGCCAAGCTGGTCACCGCCACCGCGTTGCCGGTGAGGGTGGCGGCGTACGACAGGCGCACCTGCGCGTCGCCCACCCCGGTCTCGTCGATCCACTCGACGCCCGTGCCGGGCTCCAGCCCGTGCCGGAACAGCCGCGCTCCGAGGGTCTCCCCGGCGGGCAACCACGGCTGGACCGGGCCGAGGCCGACGCTGCGGGAGACCGTGGAGATCAGTGCGGACGGGCCGGCCTGGCGCGCGCTGGCGAGGATCGACATGGTGGAGTCGTGCCCCGTCGTGGCGATCTCAACCGTGGTGCAGACCACTTTTCCCGACCACGTCCCGAGGATTGAGACCCGGCGGGGGCGGGCACGGGTTCTGGCGCGGACGCGAGGACCGGCGCGCGCTGGAACGACCACGGCACCGGTCGAGCCCGAGAACAGGAGTGGATGTGACGAGCGAGCCGATCGCGCTGGCCGAGCGGTACGACCTCGAGGAGGTCATCGGTCGCGGCGGGATGGCCGAGGTGTACCGCGCCACCGACCAGGTCCTGCACCGCGCGGTGGCCGTCAAGGTCCTGCGCGACACCGCCGACGACGAGTCCGACCGGCTCCGGTTCACCGGCGAGGCCCGGACCCTGGCGCGCCTGAGCCACCCGAGCCTGGTGATGGTGCTCGACGCCGGGATCACCTCGGAGCGGCCGTACCTGGTGATGGAGCTGGTCGAGGGGCAGACCCTCGCCGCCTGCTGCTCGGGCGAGGCGCTCGATCCCGACCGGGTCGCCAGGATCGGTGCCCAGCTGGCCGCAGCCCTGGCCTACGCCCACGACGAGCGGGTCGTGCACCGCGACGTGAAGCCCGGCAACGTGCTGCTCGACGCCGAGGACCGGGTGAAGCTCGCGGACTTCGGCATCGCCAGGCTCATCGGCGACACCGTGCGGCACACCCGCACCGGCCACGCGATCGGCACCGCGGCGTACCTCGCCCCCGAGCAGGTGCAGGGCGGGGAGATCACTCCCGCCGTCGACGTCTACTCGCTCGGCCTGGTCCTGCTCGAGGCGCTGACCGGCGAGCGGGCCTACCCCGGCTCCCCCACCGAGTCGGCGCTCGCCCGCCTGCAGCGCCAGCCCGACGTACCGGCCTCGCTGTCCGCGGACTGGCGGCACCTGCTGACCGCGATGACCGCCCTGGCCCCCGCGGAGCGGCCCGCGGCGCGTGCGGTGGCCGCCGAGCTGGAGCGGCTGGCCGGCGGGACGGCGCCCTCCGCCCTCCCGACCGATCCGGACTCCACCAGGCTGCTCTCGCAGCCCGTCCCCCGCACCGCCCCGGCCCGGCGCGGCGAGCGGCGGGACTGGGTCGCGGAGACCCGGACAGCCCTCGCGAGCGTGCCGACGCACCTGTGGGGCGTGATCGGCGCGGTGGCGGCGATCCTCGTGCTGATCCTGGTCGTCGGCCTCGCCGCCGGCGGCAGCTCGGGACCGGCCGGCGACGGCGTACCAGCGAACACCCCGTCGCGGCTCCAGCAGCCGCTGCAGGACCTGCACGACGCCGTGGACGGAGGTCAGCAGTGATCGCCCGGGCCCGCTGGGTCGCCGGCGTCGTCGCCGTGCTGGTGCTGGCCGGCGGCTGCGGCGACGACGCGACCGACGACCGGGTGCCCCAGCTCGGCGCCCGGCTCGACGCGGTCGACGCGGCGGTCGCGAGCCACGACTACGACACCGCACGCACGGCGGTGGAGGCGCTCGAGCACACGGTCCAGGACGCGCGCCGCGACGGTGACCTCGACCGGTCCCGCGCCGAGGAGATCCTCGGTGCGGCCGAGACGCTGCGGCACGCGCTGCCCGGCCAGGGCCCCGCGGCGACGACGCCCCGCCAGAGCCCGACGCCGACCGAGGAGAGCGACCCCGACGAGCTCGAGAGCACCCCGGCCCCGCCGCCGGCGCCCCCGGGCAAGGAGAAGAAGGACGAGCACGACAAGCCGGAGAAGCACGGGAAGGGCCACGGGCACGACCACTGAGCCCGCACGCGGGACCTGACGGGTCCTAGCGTTGGTCCTGCGGGCCGGGGCCCTCCCCGGAGTCCTGCTGGATCTCGTCGAGCCGCTGGTGCAGCCGGTCTCGCACCTGGTCGGGTGTCATCTGCGCCCGCCGACGCTGGTCGCGGGCGATGATGACCCCCGTGGCCGCGACCCCGGCCAGACCCGCGACCCCGAGCACCCTCCACAGCTTCACGAACGGACTCCCCTCGATGACCGAGCTGACATGACCGACCTGACCCTGGACGAGGCCGTCGACCTCACCCGCACCGGAGACCTGTGGCTGTTCCGCGGCCGCTCGGCTGCCGACCACGCTATCCGGGTGCTCACCAACGCGCCGGTCAACCACGTCGGCATGGCGGTCGTGCTCGACGACATGCCGCCGCTGATGTGGCACGCCGAGCTCGGCAAGGGGCTGCTCGACGTGTGGACCGGTTCGCACCACCGGGGCGTCCAGCTGCACGACCTGCGCGAGGCCGTCGAGCAGTGGACCGGTCGCTACGAGCAGCGGACCTGGCTGCGCCAGCTCCACACCGAGGTCACCCCCGAGATGGAGGGAGCGGCGCTCCGGACCGTCGCCCGCCTGGACGGGACGCCGTTCCCGCCCACCGCGGCGCTGGTCGGCCGGTGGGCCCGGGGGCGGGTACGCCGCAAGGCCGCCGCCGAGGTGACCTACTGCGCCGAGGTGGTCGCCGCGACGTACTCCGCGATGGGGCTGCTCGACGACCGGCTGCCCACGAACTACTACGACCCTGGGATGTTCTGGTCGGGCGACGACCTGGTGCTGTCCCGGGGCCGGCTCGGGCAGGAGATCCGGGTCCTCGTCTGACCGCAGCGTCAGACCGGCATGCGCCAGACCGACACGTGGCTCTCGCTGTCGTGGGTGAAGGGCGTGCCGTTCCAGTCGGCGACCCGGCGCTCGAGCTCCATCCCGGCGAGCCGTGCCATCAGGTCGCACTCGGCCGGCCAGACGTAGCGGAAGTTGCTGGCGCCGTAGGTCACGGTCCCGTCATCGTGTCGCCGGTAGTGGTGGGACGTGCCCTGCTGGGTGGTCATGTCGTAGGTGTCGAAGCCGACGTGGTGCTGCCCGACGTGGAAGGGCACCGCGGCCTGACCCGGCGGAAAGCGCCGGATGCCGGGGATCCACAGCTCGATGACGAACCGTCCGCCCGGCGCGAGGTGGCGCGCCGCGTTGCGGAAGCAGGCGACCTGCTCGTCCTGGGTGCGCAGGTTGCCGAGGCTGTTCCACACCAGGTAGACGAGCGAGTACGGCCCCGGCATCGAGCTGGTCGCCATGTCGCCGACGACGACCGGGATGTCCGCCCGCTTCCGGTGGAGCTGGTCGACCATCGGCTGCGAGAGCTCGATGCCGCTCACCGGGACGCCACGCTCGGCCAGCGGGATGGCCACCCGCCCGGTCCCGATCGCGAGCTCGAGGGCGGGGCCGTCGCCCGCCAGCTCCGCCAGGAGGTCGACCGCGGGCTCCAGCACCTCCGGCGCGAACATGAAGGCCGAGGACTCGTCGTACCGCTGCGCCGTCTCGGCGTCCCAGATGTCACTGCTCGTCATGGGGGCAGCCTCGCCCACGACCGCCCGCGGCGGACACCCGTTTTCGCGCCGGGCCAGTCAGGCCAGCGAGCTGGCGTCACCCGGCACGTCGACGGAGTGCTCCTCCAGCAGGTCGATCGGGATGACCTCGAGTGCGCGTTCGCTGGTGGAGGCGAGCACGACCGGGGCGGCGGCCCCGGCGTCGTACGCCTGCAGCCAGCGAGACGCCACCACGCACCACCGGTCGCCCGGCACCAGGCCGGGGAACCGCCACTCCGGCCGCGGTGTCGACAGGTCGTTGCCGACCGAGCGCTGGTGCTCGAGGAACTCGGTGGTCATCACCGCGCAGACCGCGTGCAGCCCTGGGTCCTCGTTGCCGCACCGGCACGAGCCGTCGCGGTGGAAGCCCGTCACCGGGTCGGTCCCGCAGGCCTCGAGAGGGCCGCCCAGCACGTTGCGCTCGTCCACGCGTCGAGCCTGACACACGACCCTGACGGACGACGGCACCGCTCGGGAGACGGCGTGACCTTCGCCCCTGAGCCCGACCCTGCCGGCCACCTAGCCTGAGTCGACCACGACGGAGGACCGATCCCGATGACACGCACCGCCGCGCCCGTCCGCCGCAGCCGGTCGGCGCGGCGCGTGGGCTACGCGATCGCCGTCCTGGTCAACGCCGCCGTGCTCTACGGCGCCAACCGGTGGCCGGGGTGGGAGGAGATCCCGTTCCTGACCGGTGACACCGCGCAGGTCATGGACTGGGTCAACGCCTCGATCCTCACCAACCTCGTGGCCAACGTGCTCTACTTCGTGGCCGACCCGCCCCGGGTGCGTGCGCTCGGCGACGTGGTGACGACCTCGGTGGGGATCGTCGCGCTGGTGCGGATCTGGCAGGTCTTCCCCTTCGACGTCGACAGCGACTCGTCAGGCTGGGGGCTGGTCCTGCGCGTCCTGCTCGCCGTGGCCCTGATCGGCAGCGCCATCGGCATCGTGACCGGGCTGGTCAGGCTGGCGCGCGGCGCGCCCCGCGGCTGAGGACGCGGGCGTCCCTACTCGGTGGTGGCGCGTCCCAGCTCGGTGAGCTCCCAGACACCGGGCTGGCGCGGCGGCATGATCAGGCCGTCGTCGAGCATCGCCTTGCGCTCCAGCCGGGCGGCGTACCGCCAGCGCAGCTCGCCCTGGTTCACGGTCTCGTGGTCGGCCGGTCGCAGCACCGGCTCCATCCGCCGCGCCAGCTCGGCCATCACGTCCTCGACCTCGGCGCGGCCGCCGTTGTCCTGGAGCGTCGCCAGGATGTGCGGGCGGAACTCCCGCTGGGGCGTACGCCGTGGCGGCGCGCTGGTCACGCTCGTCCCGGCGGCCTTGGCCCGCGACACGCGGGGTGCGGCCTTCTTCGCCGGTGCCTTCTTCTCCGGCGGTGGCGGCGGGGGCTGCCCGTGCACGCACTGGCTCAGCGGGAGGTCACACAGCTCGCAGTAGTCATCGACCGGGGGTGTCATCGTGACAACCTTGCCGCCGCCCGCGGGCGACCGCAAGCCGGGGTCGCTCCCGATGCCTAGGCTGTGCCCAGCCGCCGCCCCCTGGCCTGAGGAGGAGTCATGGACCGGACCGCGCTGGGCGCCGGGTGACGACGGCGCGCGGCTTGGGTGCCCGTGCAGACTCGGCGGAGGTCCCGACGCCCCACCGACACGATTCGGCCCGACCCCCAGGAGGTCCGATCCAGGTGCCCGCCAGTCCCGTCCCACCCGGTCTCGTCACGAGGAGGAGGCTCCTCCTCGGGGCCGGCGGCGCGCTCGGCGCGGGTCTCACCGCGGCGTGCAGCAGCGGGGCCGGAGCGAGCGAGGCGGAGCGCCGGCGGGCCGCGCGGCGACGCGAGGCGCAACGGAAGGGCCGCGACAGCCGCCTGAACGTCCTGTGGATCATCACCGACGACGCCACCCGCCGGACCCTCGAGACGATGCCGTACACGATGGACCAGCTCGTCGGGCAGGGCGTCAACTTCACCAACGGCTACGTCGCGGTCCCCTGGTGCGGCCCGGCCCGGGCCTCGATGCTGACCGGGATGTACCTGCACAACCACGGCTGCGACACCAACAAGACCCACCGGGCCTTCGTGCACAAGGGACTCGACCAGGACACGGTGGCCACCCGGCTGTCCGCGGCGGGGTACGTCAACGGCTACTTCGGCAAGTACATGAACGGCCAGGCCCAGGACCCGGCGTACGTCGCGCCGGGCTGGGACCGCTGGGTCACGCTGACCGACTCCGACTCGCAGCTCAACGTCGACGGCACGGACCACCGGCTCGACCCCGACGGGGACGTTCCCGACCAGTTCTCGGCCGACCACTGCAGCGAGTTCATCGTCGACAATGCCGGCCACCCCTGGTTCGCCGTGTTCGCGCCCACCGCGCCGCACGACCCGTACACCCCCAGCGCGGAGCACGTCCACGACTTCGACGGCGTCACCTGGGACCCGCCGGCGTTCAACGAGCGGAACCTCGGCGACAAGGCCCCCTTCCTGCGCTCCGACCCCGAGCAGGAGCACCACAAGATGCGCCGGATCTGGGAGGGCAAGCTCGAGGAGCTCCGCGACGTCGACGACGAGGTCCGCGAGCTCATGGTCACCCTGGCCGACACCGGCCAGCTGGAGGACACCGTGATCATCATGGTCTCCGACAACGGCTACCTGCTCGGCGAGCACCGGCTCTTCCAGAAGAAGCAGCCCTACGAGGAGTCGACGGGCATCCCGTTCGTGGTGCGCGGCCCCGGCTTCGCCACGGGCGCGCCCCGGGCGCTGGTGAGCCAAGTGGACCTGATGCCGACGACCCTCGCGATCGCCGGCCTGGACCCGGACGCCGGCCGTGCCCTGGACGGCCGGTCGATGCTGGCGAACCTGCGCAGCGGTGACTGGAGCGACTGGCGTCGCAGGCTGCTCTCGGAGAACCCCAAGCAGGGGTGGGCCCAGCTCCGCGAGGGCAATCTCGCCTACATCGACTACTACGCGCACGACGCCGCCGAGCTCTACGACCTGCGCAAGGATCCCCACCAGATGCGCTCCGTCCCGGCGAGCGCCTCGGCACGCGCCGCGAGCGTGCGCTCGCGCGCCCGGCGCGAGGTGGACGCGCTCCGCGGTGCGGGTGGCCTGGAGCTGCGGGCACTCGAGGTGTGACCGCAGGCGGCGCAGGCCTTCAGTCGAGCACGGGAGGAGCGATGTCCTCGTCCTCGAGCTCCCACTCCTCGTCGAAGTGATCGCGCTCGGACTTCTTGGAGCGGTCACGGCTGCGGTCGCCGCCGCGCCCGGTGGCGCCCGTCGACGCACCCCGGCCGCCGGCGGTCCCGCGGCTGCCGCTCCCGGGCCGACCGTCGGAGCGACCAGCCGAGCGGCCGGAGCCGCCGCCGGAGCTGCCGGTGCCGCCGGTGCCGGCCGTCGTGGCGCCGCGGCCGAGCGTCCCGGAGACCCCGGACCTGGCGGCGGAGCCGATCGGGCGGACGCCCGCCGCCGAGGACGAGGAGACGGGCGTGATCGCGCCGCGCACGCCGGAGAGGTTGCCGCCGAGGCCGCCGGCCGCGAGGCCACCCATGAGACCGGCACCGCCGGTGATCCCGGCTCCGGCTCCCACCGAGCTCGCCGGCGCCGTCGTCCCGGACGCGCCGGTCGACAGCGCGCCGGGCACGCCGGCGCCCGGCGTGGGCCCCGACCACGAGCTCTGGGCGTTGCCGCCCGGGGAGGCCGTGGTCGACCCGTGGGTCGCCGGCGGGGCGGTCGTGCCGCTCGCCGGCGCATGGCCCGGTCCGCTGGTGACCAGCCCGGGCGAGTGGCTGGGGGACCCGCTCGACGAGCTCGACCCGTCGTACGACGTGGGGGCCGTGGTCCGGCCCTGCCCGCCGGAGCCGCCGGTCGAGCCCGAGCCACCACCGGAGCCGTCCGTCGTCGAGGTCTTGTGGACCGGGTCCGGCTCCCCGTGGATCTTCTTCATCGTCTCGGTCGCCGAGCGGTACTGCACGTCCATGTCGGTCGTGATCGCCTTCGACCGGGCCTCACGCTGCTGCTGGTCGTGCTGGTAGGTGGCGACGCTGCTGCGGTACGCCGCCTGCTTCTCGAGGTCCTTGTCGGTGGGCGGCGCGCCCGGGGCCGGCGGCTCGGGAGCCACGGGCTCGTTCGGCGGCGGACCCATCTCGCGGCGCTGCTGGCGGGCGGACGTCACGGCGCGGGCCGTCAGCATGAGGGCGTCACCGCCCGCGCGGAGCTCGTCGGACTTCTTGCCCATGGCCGCGGCCGAACGGTTGAACGCGTGGGCCGCGGCGGGGCCGGTCTCCCCGCCCAGGACGGCGGCCTGCGCGGCGGCGTGCTCGATGCTGGTCCTCACGTGCGCCAGCAGGGCGGCGGCCTGGCTCCAGGCATAGCCGCCGTTCTGGACCGCGCCCTCGTGACTGCCGTCGAGCCAGGAGTCGAGCCTGGTCTCCTCGGGTCCCTTCGCCATGTCAGGAGCCCTCCCCGGGCAGGGTGCACGAGCCCGACTCGGCGATGCTGGGGGTCGCCACGCAGCTGGCGGCCTGCTGCAGGCCCTGGAGCTGCTCCGCGCTCATCTCGTCCGCGGCCAGCGCGGAGTCGCGGAACTTCTTGAGGTTGTCGCTGAAGCCGTGCAGGCCCTTGACCATCTCGACCATGGCCGCCGCGACCTTGGCGTGTGCCTTGGTGGTGTTGACGCCCAGCTCCACCGCCGAGGGCGCCGGCCCGAACGCGTGCTGCGGGACGTCCGCCAGCCTGGTCTCGCCGAGGGCCGAGGACCCCGCGTCGAGCATCTCCATGATCTGGCCGATGACGTCCGGATCGACCGACAGGTCGCTGAGCGTCGAGCCCACGTCCGCGATGGTGACCACTGCGGTCTCCTCCCCCTACCCGAGTGCTTGCAGGTGACCAACGAGCGTCTACCCGACGCGTCACGGGACGAAACGTTTCGACGATGATGGCCACGGGAACTGCAGACCAGAGCGTAGGAGGAGTCTCGGGTGAACAGGTTGACGGGTACGGCGGTCGGTGGCGGACTGGCCCTCGCGCTGCTGCTGAGCGGCTGCGGCGGCGGCAGCGATGCCAGCGAAGGACCCGCCGCTCCGACGGGCTCCGGCAGCACCTCCCCCAGCCAGTCCTCCAGCGACTCGGCCGGCGAGACTCCGTCGAGCACCTCCACGGTGGAGCCGGCCACCGGCCCCCTGCTGGAGGCCGAGCACGCCACGATGATCGCCCCGACGGGCTACCGCCACATCCCCGACATGGTGGAGTTCGAGACGTCCGCTGGGGGCTCGCGAGGGGGCAGCATCGACGTGGTGACCCTGGGCGAGACGCCGTGGGGCAGCGACGAGGACCTCGACGAGGCCGTGCGGCTGACCACCAGGTCGTGGCCGGCCGGGCGACCCGACCGGCTGGCGGACGTCGAGATCGACGGCGTCCCCGCCTTCCACCTGGCGGGCCTGTCCGGCAAGTACACCGCGCTCGAGGAGTACGGCGCCCTCTACCAGGGTGACCTCGTGTACTTCACCTTCTCGCTCGACAACATCAACTCGAAGGCCAAGCGGCGCGCGGCCATCGAGTCCTCGCTCGCCACGGTCCGGTGGCGGTGACGGTCCAGCCGGGTCGGTAGCCGCTTCACGACCTCCGGGTACGGTGCGAAGGGCCGGGCCGCGACAGGCCCGCCGCCGACCCAGGAGACGCCGATGCAGCTGGAGCTGTCCCCCGAGGACGCCGCCTTCCGCGACGAGATGCGGACCTTCTTCACCACGAAGGTCCCCCAGGAGATCCGCGACGCGGTCGCCGAGCGTCGCGAGCTGACCAAGGAGCAGGTCGTCGAGAGCATGCAGGTGCTCAACGCGCACGGACTCGCCGTACCCCACTGGCCCGTCGAGTGGGGCGGTCAGGACTGGTCACCGCTTCGCCGCCACATCTGGCACGAGGAGATGCAGCGCGCCTGCGTCCCGACGCCGCTGGCGTTCAACGCCTCGATGGTCGGCCCGGTGATCGCGGCCTTCGGCTCGCAGGAGCTCAAGGAACGGTTCCTGCCGAAGACCGCGAACCTCGACATCTGGTGGTCGCAGGGCTTCTCCGAGCCGGACGCCGGCTCCGACCTCGCCTCGCTGCGGACGACCGCGGTCCGCGACGGCGACGAGCTCGTCGTCAACGGGCAGAAGACGTGGACGACGCTGGGCCAGTACGGCGACTGGATCTTCTGCCTGGTGCGCACCGACCCGGAGGCGAAGAAGCAGCGCGGCATCTCGTTCCTGCTCATCGACATGACCTCGCCCGGCGTCACGGTGCGGCCGATCGAGCTGATCGACGGCGGCCACGAGGTCAACGAGGTGTGGTTCGAGGACGTCCGCGTCCCGGCCGAGAACCTCGTCGGCGAGCTGAACGCCGGCTGGGACTACGCGAAGTTCCTGCTCGGCAACGAGCGGGTCGGCGTCGCGCCGGTGGGGGCCACCAAGCGGGTGCTCGCGCAGGCCAAGGAGTGGGCCGGCGACCAGCTCGCGGACCCGCTCACCGCCGCCCGGTTCGCCGAGCTGGAGAACGAGCTGCTCGCCCTCGAGCTGACCGCGCTGCGGGTGGTGGCGCACTCCGCCGACGGCAAGCCGCACCCCGCCTCGTCGGTGCTCAAGCTCAAGGGCACCGAGCTGCAGCAGGCCGTCAGCGAGCTGGTCGTGGACCTCGCCGGACCGGCGTCGCTGGCCTCGGGGGCCGGGGCCGGATCGGACGTCCCGGAGTGGGCCAGGCGCGCCACCCCGGCGTACCTCAACCTCCGCAAGGCGTCGATCTACGGCGGGTCCAACGAGATCCAGCGGCAGATCATCGCGAAGACGATCCTCGGGCTCTGACCGGAACTCTGGAAGAGGCGGACTGACATGGACTTCACCTACGACGAGGAGCAGCAGGCGCTGCGCGAGGCCGTGCGCGGCCTGGTCGGCAAGGCGTACGCCGACTTCGAGAACCGCCGCCGTACCGTCGCCGAGGACCCCGGGTTCGACGAGACCCTGTGGGGCCGGCTCGCGGAGATGGGCATCCTCGGGCTGCCGTTCCGAGAGGAGTACGGCGGGTCGGGCGCGGGACCGATCGAGGTCGGCATCGTCGCCCAGGAGATGGGCCGGGTGCTGGCCCCGGAGCCGTACCTCACCGGCGTGGTGCTCGCCGGCGGCCTCGTCGCCGCGGCCGGCACCGAGGAGCAGCGGGGTGAGGTGCTCGGGGCGCTCTCCGCGGGCGAGCGGGTGCTGGCGTTCGCGCACGCCGAGCCGGGCTCGCGCTGGGCAGCCACCGCCTCGACCGTCACCGCCTCGTCGTCCGGCTCGTCGTCCGGGGAGGGCTGGACGGTCTCCGGCGTGAAGGAGCCGGTGCCGTACGGCGCCCGCGCCGACCAGCTGGTGGTGAGCGCGGCGCTGCCCGAAGGAGGGACGGGCCTCTTCCTGGTCGACCCGTCCGCCACCGGCGTAGCGCGTGACGGCTACCCCACCCACGACGGCGGCCGGGCCGCCCGGGTCGCGTTCGACGACGCCCCCGCGGTGCCGCTCGGCGCGGCCGGGGTCGACGCGTCGTCCTCGATCGCCGCAGTGCTGGACATCGCCCGGGTGATGGCCTGCAACGAGGCGATCGGCGCGATGGAGGTCGCCCTGGACGCGACCACGTCGTACCTCACCAGCCGCAAGCAGTTCGGCGTCACCCTGAACACCTTCCAGGCGCTGACCTTCCGGGCGGCGGACCTCTACGTCTCCCTCGAGCTGGCCAAGAGCGTCACCCTGTGGGCCACGATGGTGCTCGCCGCGGGCCGGCCCGAGGAGATGGCCGAGGCCGCCTCCCGGGCCGCCCTGCAGGTCAGTCGCGCCGGCCGGCACATCGGCCAGGAGGCGATCCAGCTGCACGGCGGCATCGGCATGACCGCGGAGTACAGCATCGGCAGCTACACCAGCCGGCTCACCGCCCTCGACCACCTGCTCGGCGACGGCGACCACCACCTGCGGCTGCTCGCCGCCACGGTCGGCGACCACGAGGAGGTCGACCCGCTCCGCTGAGCTCAGGTCGTGTGGGCCTCAGGTCGTGCGGCGACGACGCAGCGCCACCGCCAGGCCCAGCAGCAGCGCGACGAGGCCGAGGCCCGCGATCGCGACGATGCCCGGGCTGAGGCCGTCGCCGTCCTCGGCCCCCGCCGGTGAGGCCCTGTCCCCGCCGGGCTCCGCACCGGCCGTCGGGTCGCTCGCGGCCTCGTCCTGCGCGGCCGCGACGGCGAGCGCCTCGAGGGGCTGGGTCACCTCGGCGCCCCCGTCGTACGCCGGGGCGCCGCCGGGCTCGCCGAGGACCTCGACCTCCAGCGTGTAGGGCTGCACCCAGGTGTCTCCGCCGGAGTCGGCGTTCATCGAGATCACCACGTAGTGGTCGCCCGGGAGCACCGGGTGACCGTCGCCGTAGGCCTCGCGGTTGCGGTAGCGCACCACGGGGGACATCGCGGTCAGCTCGCCGGCGTCCTGGCCGGGCATGATCGACGTGCTGTCGGTGCCGTCGGCGTATCCGGACATCGCCCCGAGCATGCTCGAGTAGAGCTGCACGTCCCCGAACGGGCCCTGGACACCGGTCAGGTCCTCCACCCCCGGCGTGCCGGCGGGGAACCTCGCCCGGACGGTGAGCTGTTGGCCCCAGTCCAGCGGCACCCGGACGATCTGGGACTCGCCGGGCACGATGTCGAGGGCGTAGCGGCCGGTCCCGATCCGCGGGGCGTCGGCGAAGCCGGTGCCCGCCACCAGCTTCCGGGCCTTCCCGGAGACCGAGGGCGCGACGTACTCGCCGCCCTCCTGCCACTGCGGCAGCCGGTCCACCCCGGTCGCGGGCGGTTCCTCGAACACCGTCAGCGAGAAGGGCGCGCTCCGGGTGTCCTCCCAGTTGCCCCGCTGGACGGCGATGTCCAGGGCGTCGCCCTTCCAGCAGTCGTCCTCGCCGCTCGCGACGTCCCGACCGCTCAGGACCTCCGCGGAGAGGACGGAGTACTGGTCGACGTCGCGGTAGTCGTCCTCGGCGTCGCACTCCGAACCGTCCGGGCCGGTCAGCGTCACCCCGATCTCGTCCCACTTCCCGACCGTGCCGCGGGTGGTGGCGGTGACGTGGATCGTCGAGCCGGGGAGGGTGCGCTGGACGCGGTAGTGCCGCACCGCGTCCGGGCTGCCCTTGCCACCGACCACGTCCGTCCACTGGCCCGCGGTGATGGTGGGCGCGTCCTGCGCGGTGCGGGCGCCCTGGACCGGCGTACCGGTCAGCGAGAACGGACGCACCGCCCGTTGCGACACCCGGGTGAGGGTCTTCACGATCTCGAGCGCGGAGTCGGCGTTGTAGTAGGTGCCCTTGCCCTGCTCGGCGACGCACTGCAGCTGCTGCCGCGCGCTGCCGGAGACGCTCAGGCCCACGACGTCGATCTGCAGGTCGACGCCGGACGAGGTCAGCTCGGCGGCCACCTTGCAGGGGTCGGGGGCGCAGGTCGCGAGGCCGTCGGAGACGAGCACGACGGACCGCTTGCCCTCGTCACCGATGTCCTTCGCGGCCTCGCGGAGGGCGTAGCCGATCGGGGTCTCGCCGTACGGCTTCACCTCGTCGATGGCGTCCCGGAGGTCCTGGCGGTTGTCGGTGCCGGGCGGGACGGCCAGCTGGCTGTCGGTGCAGGCACCGTCCTGGTCCTTGTCGAAGACCGTGGCGCCGTAGACGCGCAGCCCGACGTTCGAGTCGCCGGGCAGCTTGTCGACCACCGTGGTGAGCGCCTTCTTGGCCGCGGCGATCCGGGTGGAGCCACCGCCACCGGCCGGCTCGGCCATCGACCCGGACGAGTCGAGGACCAGGATCATCCGTCCGTAGTCGGTCTCGACCTCGGGGTCGGCGGCCCCGGCGGGGCTGACCGCGAGAACGGACCCGGCCAGCAGGGTGGCAGCGGCCAGGGTGGCAGCGGTCAGCGTCGCCGCGAGCGCAGGACGGACACGGGTGTGGATCGGGCAGGACATGTGAGACGGCTCCCCCTGGTCGGCTGGCCGGGAGGCTACCCGCGGTGCCGCACTTCAACCGTCAGAGGTCCGCGCACCCGGACCTCACCGGCGCTCGAGCAGCACCATGACCTCGTAGTGCCCGGTGTTCGGGAACATGTCGAGCACCCGTCCCCGCGTCGGCACCAGCGAGGGCATGGCCGCGAGGTCCCTGGCGAGGGACTGGGCGTTGCAGCTGGAGTAGACGACGTCCCGCACGTCGGAGGACTCCAGCCAGGCGCTGAGCTCGGGGCCGATGCCGCGCCGCGGCGGGTTGACGATGACCAGGTCGGGCGCGCTCTCGGCGGTCAGTGCGTACGCCGTGGCGTCGCCGGCGTGGAAGTGCGCGGCGCCCAGCCCGGCCTCGTCCGCACTGAGCCGGGCGCTGGCGATCGCCTCCGCGCTCGCCTCGATGCCGACGACCTCGCGGCCCGGGGCGGCGGAGTGCAGGGCGAAGCCGCCGACCCCGCAGTAGAGGTCCCAGACCGCGGCCGGTGCCTTCTCCTCGACCCACTCCCGGCCCTGCCGGTAGAGCGCCGCGGCCATCTCGGTGTTCGTCTGGAAGAAGCTCTGTGGTCGCAGGTGCAGGTCGACGTCGTTGACCCGCATCCGCAGCGTCTCCGGCTCCGTCAGCAGGATCTCGCGGTCGCCCTCGAGCACGGCCTTGTGCTCGGGCTGCAGGTTGACCGAGACCACGACGAGGTCGGGCAGGTCCGCCCGCAGCCCCGGCAGGTGCTTGCGGATCCGCGCGACCGGCTCCTGCGAGCGGAGCACGAACCGGAGCATCAGCTCGCCGTCCGGCGACTCGGTGAGCAGCAGGTACTTCAGCTCGCCGCGCCGGCCCGGCACGTCGTACGGCGTGATCCCGGCGCGGGCGACGAAGTCCGCGAGCGTGGGCAGTGCCGCCCGGATGCCGGGGGTGTGCAGCCCGCAGCCGCGCAGGTCCACCCCGTGGCCGTCATGGTCGAGGATGCCCAGGGTCGGCTCGTCGACCGTGCCGCCGGCGACCATCTTCGCCTTGTTGCGGAAGCCGTGCTGCCTGCTCTCCACCGGCGGCAGCCACCGCAGCCCCGCGTGGCCCGCCAGCAGCTCCTCGCACTGCCGCTGCTTGCCGGCCAGCTGGTGGGAGTAGGGCTGCTCGATCAGGGTGCAGGACCGGCATCGGCCGGCCTCGTAGTAGGCGCAGTGCATCGCGGGCCAAGGCTACCCAGCGGGCCCGTCGGCTAGCCTTCGCGACCGTGAACCTCCGTCGCCGCCTCTTCGGCCACCCCGCCTCCGTCCCGCACGAGAAGGCCATCGAGCAGGCGCAGCGGGGCGTGGCGATCTACTGGCGACCGGGGTGCACGTTCTGCGCGGTGCTGACCAACAGCGTGCGTCGGTACGCCGACCGCGCAGCCTGGGTGAACATCTGGAAGGACCCCGAGGCCGCGGCCTTCGTCCGCAGCGTGAACGGCGGCAACGAGACCGTGCCGACCGTCGTCATCGACGGCGTGGCGCACACGAACCCGGCCCCGCTCACGGTGCGGAAGGCGTTGCGCGCCCTGGTGTGAGAAGTGGCCGCCGGCTTGCGGTCACAGCTCCCAGCGGAGGGTCACGAACGTCTTGCCGGTGTCACCGACCTGCCGACCCCTGATCGTCCCGGTGATCCCCTCGAAGGCCCCGGTGCCGGAGGTGATGGTCCCCTTGAACCGGGGATCCGACTCGTTCAGCGACACGTGGCCGATGATGAGCCCGCCCTTGACCGCGAGCGCCACGTCCACTGACGCCTCGTGGGTCTTGCGGTTGAAGCTGCCGCTGACGGTGTCGAACCCGACGAACTTCCCCGTCTCGGCCGACCTCGCCTTGTCGGTGCCGACGAAGCTGTTCTTGCCGACATTGTGGGAGCCGGTCTCGGTCAGGACCAGCTTCGTGGTGTGCACCGTGCTCTTGGCCGTGGCCGCGCCGGGCAGCACGGCGGCACCCGAGAGCATGGTCACCGAGATCAGGGCCGCGGACGCGGCCAGCGTCTTGTTCATGTCGTCCTCGATCCTTGGGCTGTCGGGTGCAGCACCTCAGCCGGCGGGCCGAGGGCCGCACATGCACTCTCTCGATGCTCCTCCGGCCTCGGGCCATGGATTCGTCTCGACCGGACAATCACCGAAATCAGGGATGCTGCCCGGGTTCTGTCCCCTCGCGGACGGTGCCTGGGCTAGGCGCCGCGGCCGGCGGTCGGCCTACGTCCGCCGTCGGAAACGCACGTCCCCGTTGGGCATCCTGCTGAGCAGGTAGCCGGGGTCGTGGGCACGGTGGTGGTGCCACGGACAGAGCAGGACCCCGTCCTCGATGTCGGTCCTGCCGCCCCCGCTCCAGGGTGTGAGGTGATGGGCCTCGGTCCAGGCAGCCGGGATGTCGCAGCCGTCCGCCCGGCACTCTCCGTCGCGCACGGCCATCGCGATGCGCTGCGCCTTGTCGAAGAGTCGCTTCTCACGGCCGAGGTGCAGCGGCTGCCCCTTGCCGTCGAGGACCAGCGGCATGATCGAGGCGTTGCAGGCCAGCCGCATCGCCTCGCCCGCCGAGATCCGGTCGCCGGTGTTGAGTCCGGCCGCTCCCACCTGGTCGCGCAGGGCAGCGAGGTCGATCGTCACGATGACCGAGGTCGACGCGCCGCCGTGGTGCGGCAGCCGCCGGCTCGGCACTGCCTCCAGCAGGGAGCAGAAGGCCTGGCCGAGCAGGACGGGGTAGGGCACCCGCTGGCCGGTGGCCGTGTCCGCCCGGTCCGCGTCAGGCACGAGGTGGCCGCGCCGGGGCGAGGCGTACGCCTCGAGGTAGGTCTTCAGCCGTCCGGCCACCGCGTCGGAGACACGGATGCGGATGTCGGTGGTCCCGTCCCCGCGGCGACGCATGGTCAACCGCGTGGTCTGCCGCGCTCGGCGTTCCTCGTCCTCCAGCTTGCGGCGCTCCTGGTCGTCGAACTCGTCCGGGGCGACCGTCTCCAGCACCTTGGTGCCGAGGATGCGCAGCCGCTTCGGGCCGAAGTGGCCCGCCTCGGCGATCAGGTGGGCCTCGGCCTTCGCCAGGATCGTCGGGGCCAAGTCCGTCGGCAGCGCGTCCAGCGCCGCCGCGATCACCCGGGTCTGCTCGACGTTGACCAGACCCGACTGCAGCGCCTCCCGGAGCCCACACCACCGGGACTCCAGCGACTGGGCCAGCCGACCCTGGGCGGTCATCGGTCCGCGTGCACCGCGAACCTGGTGCGCCAGCCACGACGCGGCCGACCTCATGCCCGCGTCCAACGCCACGTCGTCGGCCCCGGCCAGCACCCGCAGGTGCAGTCCGTGCAGCCGGTCCGCGAGCCGCGACAGCTCCACCAGCGCCTCCGCCTTCGCCGCCGTCGGCAAGGACATCGGGTCGACGGCTGCCACAAGGTCCAGCGCCGCGCCGATCTCCGCGGCGCACGTCAGCACCGGGTGATCGAAGGTGCTCTGCAGGTCTGCCATGACGTGTTTTCAACCGGTAGTTGCAACTCGTGACTGAGTTGGAAGAGGTTGCCGGCCATGCCTGGTGCGCGATTGACGGTGGAGCAGCGACGAACGATTGAACGGGGGTACCGGATCGGGTTGTCGCAG
>NZ_BAAAQR010000022.1:0-5578 GCF_039531775.1 Nocardioides koreensis
GCGTCTGATTCTTGAGAACTCAACAGTGTGTCATAGTCGACGAATTAGTTTGTTATGCCCCGTCTTCTGTGGTCTTTGGATCATGGGATACGGATTTCTTTGGTAAGACAATGATTCTGGCGATAACTCGTAAGAGTTGAAGCTGGTTGTTTGTTTTGTCAGGCATCTCTTTTTCCGCGGCCGCCTTTTTGGGGTGGTTGTGGTGTTGTTTTTCAACGGAGAGTTTGATCCTGGCTCAGGACGAACGCTGGCGGCGTGCTTAACACATGCAAGTCGAGCGGAAAGGCCACTTCGGTGGTACTCGAGCGGCGAACGGGTGAGTAACACGTGAGTAATCTGCCCTTCACTTCGGGATAGCCCTGGGAAACTGGGATTAATACCGGATACGACCGATGCCTGCCTGGGTTGTCGGTGGAAAGTTTTTCGGTGGAGGATGTGCTCGCGGCCTATCAGCTTGTTGGTGGGGTAATGGCCTACCAAGGCTTCGACGGGTAGCCGGCCTGAGAGGGTGACCGGCCACACTGGGACTGAGACACGGCCCAGACTCCTACGGGAGGCAGCAGTGGGGAATATTGGACAATGGGCGGAAGCCTGATCCAGCAACGCCGCGTGAGGGATGACGGCCTTCGGGTTGTAAACCTCTTTCAGCGGGGACGAAGCGAAAGTGACGGTACCCGCAGAAGAAGCACCGGCCAACTACGTGCCAGCAGCCGCGGTAATACGTAGGGTGCGAGCGTTGTCCGGAATTATTGGGCGTAAAGGGCTCGTAGGCGGTTTGTCGCGTCGGGAGTGAAAACCATGGGCTTAACTCATGGCTTGCTTCCGATACGGGCAGACTAGAGGCATGCAGGGGAGAACGGAATTCCTGGTGTAGCGGTGAAATGCGCAGATATCAGGAGGAACACCGGTGGCGAAGGCGGTTCTCTGGGCATGTCCTGACGCTGAGGAGCGAAAGTGTGGGGAGCGAACAGGATTAGATACCCTGGTAGTCCACACCGTAAACGTTGGGCGCTAGGTGTGGGATCCATTCCACGGGTTCCGTGCCGCAGCTAACGCATTAAGCGCCCCGCCTGGGGAGTACGGCCGCAAGGCTAAAACTCAAAGGAATTGACGGGGGCCCGCACAAGCGGCGGAGCATGCGGATTAATTCGATGCAACGCGAAGAACCTTACCTGGGTTTGACATATGCCGGAAACACCTAGAGATAGGTGCCCTTTTAGTCGGTATACAGGTGGTGCATGGCTGTCGTCAGCTCGTGTCGTGAGATGTTGGGTTAAGTCCCGCAACGAGCGCAACCCTCGTCCTATGTTGCCAGCACGTCGTGGTGGGGACTCATAGGAGACTGCCGGGGTCAACTCGGAGGAAGGTGGGGATGACGTCAAGTCATCATGCCCCTTATGTCCAGGGCTTCACGCATGCTACAATGGCCGGTACAAAGGGCTGCGATGCTGTAAGGCGGAGCGAATCCCAAAAAGCCGGTCTCAGTTCGGATTGGGGTCTGCAACTCGACCCCATGAAGTCGGAGTCGCTAGTAATCGCAGATCAGCAACGCTGCGGTGAATACGTTCCCGGGCCTTGTACACACCGCCCGTCACGTCACGAAAGTCGGCAACACCCGAAGCCGGTGGCCTAACCCCTTGTGGGAGGGAGCCGTCGAAGGTGGGGCTGGCGATTGGGACGAAGTCGTAACAAGGTAGCCGTACCGGAAGGTGCGGCTGGATCACCTCCTTTCTAAGGAGCACACGCCCCGCGCACCCGCCGAATGAGTGGGTGGCACTGGTGGTGTTCACTAGTGGAATCGTCGATGAAGGACCCCCTGGTGGGTCGTGGCCGTCTCAGTACTGCCGGCGAGCTCTTGAGCTCGTGGGTGTGGAACCTGGTGGTTGCGGTCTGGTGGGGTGGGGTTGGCACACTGTTGGGTCCTGAAGGATCAGGCCCCCCGCGCATCGTGCGGGGTGTTGAGTCTTCTGGGCCTCCTTGGGGGATGCCGCACCGGTTGGGTGGGGTGGTCCTGCTTGGTGGGTTTGTTGTTTGAGATCTGCATAGTGGACGCGAGCATCTTGCACCGATGCCGCTCATGGCCCGGGCCCCGTTGAGGGGTGGTGGGTGGTGGGGGTGTTGGTGCGTGTCTTTGTAGTAGTTGTTGTCGTGTTGTGTTTGTGAGACAAGCTATGAAGGGCACATGGTGGATGCCTTGGCATCAAGAGCCGATGAAGGACGTAGGAGCCTGCGATAAGCCCTGGGGAGTTGGCAACCGAGCTGTGATCCGGGGGTGTCCGAATGGGGAAACCCAGCTGGAGTCATGTCCAGTTACCCGCGCCTGAATATATAGGGTGTGTGGAGGGAACGTGGGGAAGTGAAACATCTCAGTACCCACAGGAAGAGAAAACAATAGTGATTCCGAGAGTAGTGGCGAGCGAAATCGGATGAGGCCAAACCTCGTGCGTGTGATACCCGGCAGGGGTTGCGTATGGGGGGTTGTGGGAGCATTCAGGTCCGTCTGCCGGCGGTCCGGGCAGTAAGAAACTCATCTGGAAGTTGAAGTCCATTGGAAAGTGGCGCCGTAGAGGGTGATAGCCCCGTAAGTGTAAGAGATGAGCTGCCGAGTGTTTTCCCAAGTAACACGGAACCCCTGAAATTCCGTGTGAATCTGGCGGGACCACCCGTTAAGCCTAAATACTCCTTGATGACCGATAGCGGACAAGTACCGTGAGGGAAAGGTGAAAAGTACCCCTGGCGGGGAGTGAAATAGTACCTGAAACCATGTGCCTACAATCCGTCGGAGCGAGAGCTTGCTCTTGTGACGGCGTGCCTTTTGAAGAATGAGCCTGCGAGTTTGCGTTGTGTTGCGAGGTTAACCCGTGTGGGGAAGCCGTAGCGAAAGCGAGTCCGAACAGGGCGGTGGAGTAGCACGATCAAGACCCGAAGCGAAGTGATCTATCCATGGGCAGGTTGAAGCGTCGGTAAGACGACGTGGAGGACCGAACCCACTTAGGTTGAAAACTGAGGGGATGACCTGTGGATAGGGGTGAAAGGCCAATCAAACTTCGTGATAGCTGGTTCTCCCCGAAATGCATTTAGGTGCAGCGTTGCGTGTTTCTTGCCGGAGGTAGAGCACTGGATAGCCGATGGGCCCTACCAGGTTACTGACGTTAGCCAAACTCCGAATGCCGGTAAGTGAGAGCGCAGCAGTGAGACTGCGGGGGATAAGCTCCGTAGTCGAGAGGGAAACAGCCCAGACCATCAGCTAAGGCCCCTAAGCGGTGACTAAGTGGAAAAGGATGTGGAGTCGCAGTGACAACCAGGAGGTTGGCTTGGAAGCAGCCACCCTTGAAAGAGTGCGTAATAGCTCACTGGTCAAGTGATTCCGCGCCGACAATGTAGCGGGGCTCAAGTCATCCGCCGAAGCTATGGCATTCACGCAATAATCTAGCCTTCGTGGTTCAGGTGTGTGGATGGGTAGGGGAGCGTCGTGTCGCGAGTGAAGCTGCCGAGTGATCGAGTGGTGGACGCGACACGAGTGAGAATGCAGGCATGAGTAGCGAATGAGGAGTGAGAAACTCCTCCGCCGAATGATCAAGGGTTCCAGGGTCAAGCTAATCTGCCCTGGGTAAGTCGGGACCTAAGGCGAGGCCGACAGGCGTAGTCGATGGACAACGGGTTGATATTCCCGTACCGGCAAAGTAGCGCCCATGACGAACCCGGTGATGCTAACCATCCGAAACTCGGGTGACCGGACCCTTCGGGGCGAGGCGCCCGGGCGTAGCGTGGGACCCGAACTGGTAGTAGTCAAGCGATGGGGTGACGCAGGAAGGTAGTCCAACCGTACCGATGGTTGTGTACGGCTAAGCAGGTAGGGCGGGATCCAGGCAAATCCGGATCCCTGACTTGAATGTCGGGCCTGAGATGTGATGGGGAGCCCAATGGGGCGAAGTGGATGATCCTATGCTGTCGAGAAAAACCTCTAGCGAGCTATGCGCCGCCCGTACCCCAAACCGACTCAGGTGATCAGGTAGAGAATACCAAGGCGATCGAGCAAACCATGGTTAAGGAACTCGGCAAAATGCCCCCGTAACTTCGGGAGAAGGGGGGCCGGATCCGTGAACGCCCTAGCGGTGGGAGCGGTGATGGCCGCAGAGACCAGGCCCAAGCGACTGTTTACTAAAAACACAGGTCCGTGCGAAGTTGTAAGACGATGTATACGGACTGACTCCTGCCCGGTGCTGGAAGGTTAAGGGGACGAGTCAGCCACTTCGGTGGCGAAGCTCAGAACTTAAGCCCCAGTAAACGGCGGTGGTAACTATAACCATCCTAAGGTAGCGAAATTCCTTGTCGGGTAAGTTCCGACCTGCACGAATGGAGTAACGACTTGGGCGCTGTCTCAACCGTGGACTCGGCGAAATTGCACTACGAGTAAAGATGCTCGTTACGCGCGGCAGGACGGAAAGACCCCGGGACCTTTACTATAGTTTGGTATTGGTGTTTGGTTCGGCTTGTGTAGGATAGGTGGGAGACTGTGAAACCTCGACGCCAGTTGGGGTGGAGTCAACGTTGAAATACCACTCTGGTCGTACTAGATGTCTAACCTAGGTCCGTTATCCGGATCAGGGACAGTGCCTGATGGGTAGTTTAACTGGGGCGGTTGCCTCCTAAAATGTAACGGAGGCGCTCAAAGGTTCCCTCAGCCTGGTTGGCAATCAGGTGTTGAGTGTAAGTGCACAAGGGAGCTTGACTGTGAGACAGACATGTCGAGCAGGGACGAAAGTCGGAACTAGTGATCCGGCGTCGGCATGTGGAAGCGACGTCGCTCAACGGATAAAAGGTACCCCGGGGATAACAGGCTGATCTTCCCCAAGAGTCCATATCGACGGGATGGTTTGGCACCTCGATGTCGGCTCGTCGCATCCTGGGGCTGGAGTAGGTCCCAAGGGTTGGGCTGTTCGCCCATTAAAGCGGCACGCGAGCTGGGTTTAGAACGTCGTGAGACAGTTCGGTCCCTATCCGCCGCGCGCGCAGGAAACTTGAGAAAGGCTGTCCCTAGTACGAGAGGACCGGGATGGACGAACCTCTGGTGTGCCAGTTGTCCCGCCAGGGGCACGGCTGGTTAGCTACGTTCGGAAGTGATAACCGCTGAATGCATCTAAGCGGGAAGCACGTTTCAAGATGAGGTTTCCCACCGAAACAATCGGGTAAGGCCCCCAGCAGAACACTGGGTTGATAGGCCGGAGGTGTACAGCAGTAATGCCCAGCCGACCGGTACTAATAGGCCGAGGGCTTGTCCCACACACACATCACCACAACACACCCACAGAGTGATGGTGCCCGCGTCCACTACGCAGTTCCCAACCAACAAACCACGTCTGTTGGCATGCCGGAACAAGAACAACCAGCACCAGATCAACTACATAGAGCTTGGAGACACCCCCACCACAGTCGTGGGTGCGTGTGACTCCGCCAGAGTTACGGCGGCCATAGCGAAAGGGAAACACCCGGTCCCATCCCGAACCCGGAAGTTAAGCCTTTCAGCGCCGATGGTACTGCAACCGCGAGGCTGTGGGAGAGTAGGACGCCGCCGGAC
>NZ_BAAAQR010000023.1:0-3986 GCF_039531775.1 Nocardioides koreensis
TGGGACACGAAGACCTCCGTGGTGATTCAGGTGTGGGTGCGTGGTTGCTCCACACCTCACCCGGAGGCCTTCGTCATCGTCCAGCAGGCACGCCGTACCTAACGTCCGTGGTCAGTACACCTAGGGCCCCCGGTCACGGGTGCGCCGCGGCAGGCATGGAGTGCCCCGCGGATGGGCAGGATGTCGGCCATGTCGACCCAGACCGAGCACGCCGGGCAGGACACCGGCCTCGAACCCCGCAGCGCACCGGCGGCCGCCGGGATCCTCCTGGTCTCCTGGGCGGTGATCCTCGGCGTCGTGGTCGGCTTCGGCTGGCTGATCACGCACTCGTTCCAGTCCGCGGTCGATCCGTGGGACAACGACGTGTCCCGGTGGTTCGCCGACCAGCGGACCGGCTCCCTCGACCCGCTGGGCGACGGCGGCACGCTCCTCGGAGAGACCGTCGTCGGGGTGGGGGTGGCGGTCCTCGCCGCGATCGCGTTCTCGCTGTGGCAGCGCTCGTGGCGCCCGGCCCTGTTCTACGCCCTCGCCGAGGCCGGCATCGGCGGCTTCTACTTCGTCGCCACCCACGTCGACACCCGGCAGCGGCCGCCGGTGAAGATCCTCGACCCCGGGCTGGTGCCCGACCACAGCTTCCCCTCCGGGCACGTCGCGACCGCGGTGGTGGCGTACGGCGGCATCTTCGTCCTCACGTGGGTCTACGCCCGGGCGGCGCGGAAGGTCGCGGGGCTCGTCCTGATGCTGCCCGCACTCGTGCTGCTGGCGCGGCTCTACCAGGGCGCCCACCACCTCACCGACGTGCTGACCAGCGTGGTCTACGCGAGCGTCTGGCTGCTCGTGGTGGCCCGGCTGGTGCTGCTCCCCGGCCGGGACCGGGAGGGGTCGTCCGCCGGGTCGTGATATTTCTTCGGCCGGGACCCCTCCGTGCGGGCGGTTCAGGTCGTGTCCTCCGTTGACACGCTCCAGGAGGACCGATGACCATGCTCCACGACCGGCTGGCGGACTTGGCCGACGAGGCTCCGGCCTCGCTGCCCACCCCGGGCCTGTGGGACCGGGGGCGGCGCTACCGCCGACGCCGGCGGACCGGGACGCTCGCCGTTCTCGGCGCCGCCGTGCTCGTGCTCGCGCTGCTCGGCGGGGTCACCTGGCACCGTGGCGCACCGCCGGTCCAGCCCGCCACCGGGTCGGTCGGGCTGCCGGACCGGGTCTGGACCCCGAGCCCCTGGCTGCCGACGACTGCCCGTCCCGGACGGCTGGTGGCCGTGACCGGGGCGAAGCAGGGAAGTTGGACGGGAATGAGCCCCGGCGTCGTCGGCATCTCCGCGATCACGGGGGAGTACGCCTTCCTGGAGCTGCCGGACCTGAACCCGTCCCACGTCGAAGAGGTCGCGCTCTCGCCTGATGGAGGCCACGTGGCCTACTGGCTCTCCGGCGAGACCGAGGGCACCCCGAACACGTTGTTCAGCTCCGAGTCGGTTGCGGGCGTGGCCGTTCTCGACACTGCCACCGGCACGGTGCAGCAGCACCGGATCCCCACGGAGCACGGGATTGAGCCGGGGCTCCTGACGTGGGTCGACGCCGACCGAGTGGCCTTCGAGGCGGGGCAGATCGTCGCGGGTGACGACGGCTCCGAGATGGACCAGGGAAGCACGCGTGAGGGTCCGCTCATGGTGTGGCAGCCCGGTCAGACCCCTGCGCCCGTGGCGGCGAACGGCGCCTCCGGCACGGACGTCATCGCCGCGGGACACGGGCGGCTGGTCGTCGCCGACTGGTCGACAGACGATCCGGGGCGTTTCCGGGTGATCGACCTCGACGATCGATCGCAGGACCGCCGCGTGGGACTCCCGGGCCCGGACTTCCAGTACGGCAACCGGCTGCCCGTCGCCATCGATGCCTCTGGTCAGCAGCTCGCCCGGGTGGAGGACGGCCGCAGCCCCAACCGCATCCGCGCCGGGCGCTTCTTCCATCAGCCGCAGGTCCCGCGTTCCGGGGGGACCTTCGCGGTGCTGGGCTGGCTGGACGAAGACACACTCATGGTGTGGCGCCGCGCGGACAGGGGGCCCCTCGACCGCACTGTCCTTGGACGGGTCAGTGTGCGGACGGGCGCCTTCGAGGAGAAGGTGCGCTTTCCCCGCCTCGTGGGGCCGGGCAATGTCCAGTTCGCGACCGACCTGCTGGACGCGCCGTCGGTGCACGCCGAGGCGCCGCCGCGGCCGCTGGATCCACGGGTCGTGACCGGTCTCGCCGTGGGCACGGTCCTCGCCGCCGGCGTCGCGCTGCTGCTCTGGAGGCGACGTGTCCGGCCCTGACCGCGGGCAGCCCGGGTTCGAGGAGTTCGTGGCGGCGCGAAGGCAGGCGCTGCTGCGCACGGCGTACCTCCTCACCGGCAGCCACGAGGACGCCGAGGACCTGGTGCAGGTGGCGCTGGTCAAGGCGGTGCCGCACTGGTCCCGGATCGCCGATCACCCCGAGCCGTACGTCCGCAAGATCCTCGCGCGGGAGAGCGTGTCCCGGTGGCGACGTCGGCGCTGGCGGGAGCTGACGACCGACGAGCTGCCGGACCGGGCGACGACGCCGGGGCTCGACCACGGTGACCGGCTGGCGCTGCGCGACGCACTGGCCCTGCTGGCGCCGCGGCAGCGGGCCGTCATCGTGCTGCGCTACTTCGACGACCTCACCGAACGGCAGGCCGCCGAGGCGCTCGGCATCGGCGTCGGCACCGTGAAGTCGCAGACCCGCGACGCCCTGGCCCGGCTGCGGCAGCTCGTACCGGATGTGGACGAGACCCCCGACTCGACCCCGACTCCGCTCACCCGCTGAGGCGCACGCCGGCGGGCTGGCTACGGTTGGCGCATGATCGTGGCCTTCAGCATCTCCCCGTCCGCCGGTGACGAGACCGGCGGCGTCTCCGAGGCGGTCGCGGCCGCCGTCCGCGTGGTCCGTGAGTCCGGCCTGCCCAACGAGACCAATGCGATGTTCACCAACATCGAGGGCGAGTGGGACGAGGTGATGGCGGTGGTCAAGCGCGCCGTCGACGTCGTCGCCGCGGTCTCGCCCCGCGTCGGGCTGGTCCTCAAGGCTGACATCCGGCCGGGCTACGACGGCCAGCTGACCGCGAAGGTCGAGCGGGTCGAGCGGGTCCTGGAGGGCTGATGAGCCAGACGGCGCCGCCGTCGTACGACGGGCCTCCCGGACCGCCGCCTCCGCCGCCCGCCTCGTCACCGAGCCGCGGGCCGGTGGTGATCGCCGTCGTCGCGGCGTTCGTGGTGCTCGCCCTGGCCGTCGCGGTCCCCGTGACGGTCCAGCAGCTGCGCGGCGACGACCGCCCGGCGGTCGCGGCGAACCTCGACGAGGTGAGGGCCTACGAGGACCTGCGCCGGGACCACACCGCGGACGACGTCGACTACGACCAGGTGCCGCCGGTGGGCGGGATGCACGACCCGGTGTGGCTGGACTGCGGCGCCTACGACGCCCCGGTGCGCGACGAGAACGCCGTGCACGACCTGGAGCACGGCTCGATCTGGATCGCCTACCAGCCGGACCTGGGCGCCGGCGACGTGGCTGCCCTGATCGACGAGCTGCCGCAGAACGGCATCCTCGCCCCGTACGACGGGCTCCCCGCGCCGGTGGTCGTGACCGCGTGGGGCCGTCAGCTCCGGCTGACCGGCGCCGACGACCCGCGGCTGCCGCTGTTCGTCGAGCGGTACGGCGACGGCCACACCGCTCCGGAGCCGTTCGCCTCGTGCGCGGGTGGGGTCCGCGAGACGGGCTCCGGCGGCACCGAGGTCTGACTCAGGTCCGTACCCACGAGGGGCGGGCGGGGGCCATCAGCTGGCTTGAAGGCGCTTTCCACATCTGTGAATGTGATGTCTCAGGACATAGGTGACAGTTCTGCATCAGGACATTGGTGACACTTGATGTGTCAGGACTTCGGTGACGATTCGGGGTGCTTCGGACGCGGTCCTGATGGTCGGCCGTTGCCGACG
>NZ_BAAAQR010000024.1:0-1749 GCF_039531775.1 Nocardioides koreensis
GCGTGGGACACGAAGACCTCCGTGGTGATTCAGGTGTGGGTGCGTGGTTGCTCCACACCTCACCCGGAGGCCTTCGTCATCGTCCAGCAGGCACGCCGTACCTAACGTCCGTGGTCAGTACACCTAGCGCAGGTAGGTGCCGAAGAACCGGGTGATGCGCTGCCGGGCGTCGCGGGTGGCCTCCTCGTCGTACCTGGTGCCCGAGACGCGGGCGAGGAAGCGGAGGAAGAGGGTGGCGTCCGCGGGGTCGTGGTCGTTCATGAACCCGTGGCCGGCGCCGGGGTAGATCTTCACGTCGTGCGGGATCTCCAGCTCCGTGAGCAGCTGCCCGAGGCGGCGGCCGGCCCGCCGGCCCAGGGGTGACCCGTCCTCGGCGCCGAAGCTCCCCACGATCGGGCACGCGTGGGGCAACCACTCGTCGGCGTCGGAGGGACAGCCGCCGTAGTTGACGCCGGCGGCCTCGAAGCCGCGATCGGCGGCGAGGGCGAGTGCGTAACCGCCGCCCATGCAGAACCCGATCACGCCGATGTGGCCCGTACAGCCCTCGTGCTCCCGGAGCCACTGGCGGGCCGCTTCGATGTCGTCGAACGACCGGCCGCGGCGCTCGCCGAGGTCCCGCATGATCGTGCGCAGGCACCCGAGCCGGCTGCCCCGGTGGTAGAGGTCTGGTGCCACCGCGAGGAAGCCCTCGCCCGCCAGCCAGTCGGCCTGTGCGCGCAGGTCGTGGCTCATGCCGGTGAAGTCGTGGACCACCACGACGCCGGGCCAGGGCGGGGGCGTGGCCGGCGTCGCGCAGTACGCCGGGACGGAGCCCTGGGGTGTCTCGATCTCCACGTCGGATGCGGTCGGGTCCATGAGGCAGTGTGCGCTTGCTCAGCCGCCGTGGGCCACGGTTGTGGCGACCCCGCAGGTGCATGAGCGATGAGTTCTCCGCGCGAGCGGAGTCGATCCAGCGTCGGCATCGAGGAGGAGCAGTGCGCAACGAGTTCATGGAGCAGCTGGACGTCCTGGTCGGGGCGTGGCGGGTGACGATGCGGAACGCCTGGTTCCTCGAGCCGGACGATCGGGAGGTGCCGGGCCAGGCACGCGTCGAGTGGCTCGGCGACGCGTTCGTGGTCTTCCGATGGACGATGGGAGGTGAGGTCGGACCGGCCACGAGCGAGATGCTCCTGGTGCTCGGTCGCAGTGACGCGAACGACGCGTACACCGCGCTCTACCACGACGAACGCGGTGTCTGTCGGGTCTTCGTCATGACGTTCGATGGCTCGCGCTGGGTCCTGACCCGCGAGGATCCCGACATGTTCCAGCGGTTCATCGCGGACGTTGGGCCGGACCGGATCGCAGGCCGCTGGGAGGCGTCGCAGGATCGCGGGTCGACGTGGCGCAAGGACTTCGACCTCGTCTTCGACCGGGCGTAGCTTCGGCTCGGGCGATGATCGGAATTGTTCCCTCGACGGGGGGTCGGAAGCTGGCCCGAGGTCTTCTCGGCCCCGGGCGCACGCCGAGCGGACAGCGCCTCTCGCGGACGGTCAAAGCGCCGGCTGGACGGCCACGCCGATCGGGGTCCTGGGCAAGAGGCCCAGCGGCCAGAAGCGGTCGAAAGCGTTCCTCCACATCTTGGAAATGTGATGTCTCAGGACATAGGTGACAGTTCTGCATCAGGACATTGGTGACACTTGATGTGTCAGGACTTCGGTGACGATTCGGGGTGCTTCGGACGCGGTCCTGATGGTCGGCCGTTGCCGACGT
>NZ_BAAAQR010000025.1:0-1587 GCF_039531775.1 Nocardioides koreensis
CCTCGATAGTTCATGGTCAAGCCGGCGTGCGGGCCGGCGTCAACGTCGTTCATGCTCGCTGCGCTGCGCGTGCTCCACGTTGACCCCGGTCCCACCCGTCGGTTGGTGAGCATCGATCGAGGGATGACGATCTGTGGACCGGGCCCTCTCGAGGGGTTGCGGGCCGGGGCCCCACTCACAAGATTCGTGGGTTACCGAGCAGGGGCTGCCTGCTCGGCCTATCCGACAATTGTGGGAGGCCCCGGTGTTTACCGAGCGTACGAGCGTTGGGCTCGATGTGCACGCACGATCGGTCGCCGCATTGGCGATCGACACCACGACAGGCGAGCTGTTCAAGCAGCGGCTGGTCCCCTCCAGCGAGGTCGTCATCGACTGGATCCAGGCCCTGCCCGGCCCGGCCGCGGTGACCTATGAGGCCGGACCGACCGGGTTTGGTCTGGCCCGGGCGATGACCACGGCCGGGATCCGGTGCGAGGTCGCGGCACCCTCGAAGATCACCCGGGCGGCCGGCGACCGGGTCAAGACCGACGCCCGGGACGCGATGCTCCTCGCGCGGCTGCTGCGCATGGACGAGATCGTGGCGGTCCGGGTGCCCACCATCACCCAGGAAGCCGCGCGTGACCTGGTCCGGGCCCGCGAGGACGTCCGCGGTGACCTGATGCGGGCCCGGCACCGGGTCTCCAAGCTGCTGCTGCGCCACGGCCACGTCTACTACGGCGGGAAGGCCTGGACCGCCAAGCACGCGACCTGGCTGCGTTCGATCCGCTTCGCCGAGTCCGGCACCCGGGCCGCCTACGACGCCGACCGCGAGGCCGTCGACTTCGCCGTGGCGCGTCGTGACCGGCTCGACCAGGCGATCGCGGCGATGGCCGCCGACAGCGAGTTCACCCCGGTCACCCGCCGGGTCTGCTGCCTGCGCGGGATCTCGACGCTGACCGGGTTCGCCCTGGCCGTCGAGCTGGGCGACTGGGACCGGTTCACCGGTGCCAGCATCGGCGCCTACCTCGGGCTGGTGCCCACCGAGCACTCCAGTGGCGAGTCCCGCCGTCAGGGTGGGATCACCAAGACCGGCAACAGCCACGCCCGTCGGCTGCTGATCGAGGCCGCCTGGCACCACAAGGCCCAGTACCGCGTCGGCGCCGTACTGCAGGCACGCTGGGACCAAGCACCTCCCGACGCCCGGGCCCGCGGTCACGCCGGGAACCAGCGACTGCACCACAGGTGGCTGCGGTACGCGGCCCGCAACAAGAAACACACCGTGGCCAACACCGCGATCGCCCGCGAGCTCGCCGGCTGGTGCTGGTCCCTGGCCACCATGCCCGACTAGCGTCGGGCACCACCGCCCTGGCTGGAACCACCGCGACCGGGACGCAGCGCGAGGAGCCAAACCCGCGATTCGGCTGTGAGCCACGAACCCACCACGGGCCCGTGACGCTCGACCTCAGAAACGCCGGAGAGCTCCTGCCGAACGCCGTCATGCGGTAACCAACCCGCGCATATCAGCATCGACCGCGCGTCGCAGACACGCTGAACCCGCACCGACCCCACGCCAGAACAGAGGCGCCGCCACGACAACCAGTCGCGACG
>NZ_BAAAQR010000026.1:0-1441 GCF_039531775.1 Nocardioides koreensis
TGTGATGTCTCAGGACATAGGTGACAGTTCTGCATCAGGACATTGGTGACACTTGATGTGTCAGGACTTCGGTGACGATTCGGGGTGCTTCGGACGCGGTCCTGATGGTCGGCCGTTGCCGACGTAGGTCACTCCTGGCGTGGGTCGGGTGTGCTCGGCGAGGATCTCGCCGTCGATGTCGGTGATGGTGATGTGGTCGCGGTCGGTGACGACGAGGACCTGTTGGAACGCGTGGTCGACGTCGATCTTGTAGAAAACCTTGTCGACGTGGATGACGCCGGCGCTGCTGACCTTTCTGACGCGGGTGTCGGCCGGCAAGTCGGCGGGCGGCTGCGGCCGGGGACGCCGAGGTGGGCTGACGACGGGCCGGTCGAGCCAGGATCGGCTGGTGTCGGGGCGCGGCGGATCGGCCTTCGGGGTCGCCTCCCACGCGGTCAGCGGGGTGATGCGACCAGGGAGTCCTTGGTGGGGGCGTTCGGTGTTGTAGATGTGGTCGAAGGCGTCGACCTGGGTCTGGAGTTCGGCCAGCGTCTCGGCCAGGGGCTGCTTGTCGAGGTAGCGGAACAGGGTCTGGTGGAACCGTTCGTTCTTGCCCTGGGTGGTCGGCTTGTACGGCTTGCCGGTGATCGCCTCGACCCCGAGCCGGGACACGTGCGCGACGAGCTGGCCGAGGTAGCCGCGCCGGGTCGGGTTCAGCGCAGCTCCGTTGTCCGACAGCAGACGTTGGGGCACGCCGTGGGCGGCGACTGCCTTGTCGAACACGGTGATCGCGTCCTTGGCGGTCTCACCGGCCGCGACGTGGGACGCCAAGGCGTAGCGGGAGTGGTCGTCTTCGAGTTGGAAGATCACGCACTTGCGGCCACCGGTCAGGACGTACTCGGTGGCGTCGAGTTGCCAGCATGCGTTGGGTGCCGGGTAGACGAACCGGCGCCAGGCCGAGCGGGGCTTCTTCTTCGGTTCCAGGCGAGCGACACCGGCCTCGCGGAAGATCCGGGCCAGCGACGCCGTCGAGGGCACCACCGGCAGGCCCATCGCGCGCATCTTGTCGTGCACGCTGATCGGCCCGTGGTCCAGCCCGGAGGCCTCCAGAGCCGCGCGCACCTGGATCGCCTGCTGTTTGACCGCCTCGGTCAGCTTCGAGGGACTCGACCTCGGACGCCGCGTCCGAGGCTCGAGCACCGCCGCAGGCCCATCGGCCTTGGCGCGCTTGCGCAGCTCGTAGAAGGACTTGCGGGAGATGCCGTGCTCGGCGCAGAACGTCGAGACCGCCCCGCGAGGGGCGTCCTCAGGCCACTGCGAGATCGCGAGACGGACACGGGGATCGATGGGTTCACTGACAGCCACCGCCGAAGCCTCGGGGCAGAAGTGTCACCACCAAGATGATTCAAAGTGTTACCGATGTCTTGATGCAGAACTGTCACCGATGTCCTGCCACATGACA
>NZ_BAAAQR010000027.1:0-1137 GCF_039531775.1 Nocardioides koreensis
CTAGGTGTACTGACCACGGACGTTAGGTACGGCGTGCCTGCTGGACGATGACGAAGGCCTCCGGGTGAGGTGTGGAGCAACCACGCACCCACACCTGAATCACCACGGAGGTCTTCGTGTCCCACGCTAACGCCTGTCTGACCCCGAACGGGCGGCTCCGCTTGGCCCAGCTGATCGTCGACAAGGGATGGCCGCTGCGCCGGGCTGCTGAACGATGGAACTGCTCGGTCACGACCGCACGTCGGTGGGCTAACCGGTACCGGGAGCTTGGCCGCGACGGCTTGGTGGACCGGTCCTCACGCCCGCACACCTCCCCGCGCCGGACCGCGACCAGGCGCGAGCGCCGCGTGATCGGGCTGCGCGTCTCACGGCGGTGGGGGCCAGCTCGGATCGCCTACCGGCTCGGCATGGCTGTCTCGACGGTGCACAAGATCCTGACCCGTTTCGGCTGCCCGCCGCTGACTTGGACCGATCCCGCAACCGGGACCCGGATCCGCGGCCCCCAGATGAGTCGCCGGGTCACCAACGCCTACGTGCACGACGCGCCGGGCGACCTGGTCCACGTCGACGTCAAGAAGCTCGGCCGGATCCCTGAGGGCGGCGGCTGGCGGATCCACGGCCGTGGCTCGGCCCAAGACCTCCGCGCCAAGTCCATCCGCGAGAAGGCCGCTCGCGCCGGCGCGGCGGGCTCACGCGGCTACGCCTACATCCACCACGCTGTCGACGACCACTCCCGCTTGGCCTACTCAGAGATCCACGCCGACGAGCGCAAAGAGACGGCTGTCGGGTTCTGGCGACGAGCCCGCGCCTGGTTCGCCGCCCACGGCATCACCGTCCAAGCGGTGCTGACCGACAACGGCTCCTGCTACCGCTCCAAGCTGTGGGCCAAGACCCTCGCATCGGGCGGGATCAAGCACCGCCGGACCCGTCCTTACCGGCCCCAGACCAACGGCAAGGTCGAACGGTTCAACCGCACCCTGCTCGAAGAATGGGCCTACGCCTGCGAGTACCGCTCAGAAACCGAACGCGCAGCCGCCTACCCCGCCTGGCTGCACACCTACAATCACCACCGCGGCCACACCGCACTCCGCGGCAAGTCACCCATCCAGCTCGTGCCCAACCTGCGTGGACAGAACA
>NZ_BAAAQR010000028.1:0-1121 GCF_039531775.1 Nocardioides koreensis
CCGCTGGCGGGGTGGTGCTGCCAGCCGGGGTTCTCCTTGAGGTAGTTGCAGCTCTCGCAGAGGCCTTGCCCGTTGTGCGCGCTGGTGTCGCCGCCGTCGGCGCGGGGGCGGGCGTGGTCGGTGTGCCGGATCGGGGCGTTGCACCAGGGGGTGCGGCAGGTCTGGTCGCGCAGCGCGATGAAGTCGCGCAGCTCGGCGGGGAACTGGGCGGTGTGGCGTTCCATGGCGACCAGGGCGCCGGTGTCGGGGAAGTGGAAGAGCCGCTGGAGGGTGGAGCGCACGGCGGGGGCGGTCGCGGCCAGGCCGCGGGCGAGGGTGGCGGGCACGTGGCCGCACCAGGGGATCCAGGCGGGGGTGCAGTCGTCGCCGAGGAGGCTCTCGGCGGACTGGAGGATCTTCAGGGCGACCGGGACGGCGGTGGCGGTGGCCTGGCCGGTGAGCCGGGCCACGGCGGTGTCGGCCTGGAGCTGGCCGCGGGTCCGCTCGTCGTCGTCGCCGCGGGCGCGGGCCCGGGCGGCGGCCTCGGTCAGGGAGGTCATGATCGCGGCGTACTGCCAGTCGGCGATGGTGAGGGTCAGGGCGGCCATCCCGTCGGGGAGCAGCCGGCCGGTGACCCGGCGGCCGGTGTGGGCGCGGCGGCGGCGGGCCAGGGCGGCCTGTTCGTCGAGGCGCAGCACGATCCGGCGGGCCTCTTGTTGGAGCCGGGTCTCGCCGAGGCCGTCCAGGCGGGTGGGGTCGGCGGCGAGCTCGGTGTCGGCGCGGAGGCGGTGCTCGCGGGTCAGGTGGCTGGTCTCGGTGGCGATGATCTCGGCGCGGCGTTCGGAGAGGTCGCCGCGGGCCAGGGCGGCGTGGGTGTGGGGCAGGTCGTGCAGCAGCGCCCGGGCCAGGGTGAGGTGGCCGCGGCCGCGGTGCGGGGACTCGCGGCGGGCCAGGCCGATCTCGGCGCCGAGGCCGGCGTCGCGGCGACCGCCGGTGCCACCGCGGCGCTGGTCGAGCTGATCGGTGAGCCGGGCCTGGGCGGCCGCGGCGGCGGACTTGACCCGCTCCAGGGCCTCGAGGTGCTCGAGGCAGGCGGCGTCGTCGGTGGGGGTCTGCAGGTCGGCGAACATGTCGACCAGGCC
>NZ_BAAAQR010000029.1:0-899 GCF_039531775.1 Nocardioides koreensis
GGGGTACCGGATCGGGTTGTCGCAGGGGCAGATCGCCTCGATCATCGGCAAGCATCCCTCGACGGTGAGCCGAGAACTGGCGAGGAGCTTCTCCGCGCCGGGATCGCGCTCGCCCAGGCGGCGAAGCGCTCGCTCGGACGGGCAGGGCTATCAGCGGGTCTATGACGCTGAGCGGGCGCATCGGTGGGCGGCCCACAAGGCGCGGCGGCCGAAGCCTCGGCGGCTGGACAACGCCCGGCTGCGGGCCAAGGTGTGGGAGCTGTTGCGGGCAGACTGGTCCCCGCAGCAGATCGCGAAGACGCTGCCGGCCCTGTACCCGCACGATCCGGTGATGCGCGTGAACCACGAGACGATCTACCAGTCGCTGTTCGTCCAGACCAAGGGCGAGCTCAAGCGGGAGCTGACCGCGCACCTGCGCAGCCGCCGGACCCGCCGCAAGCCCCAGAACGGCGGGGCCAAGCGGGCCACCCTGGGCATCACCGAGGACATCACCATCCGGGCCCGGCCCGCCGAGGTCACCGACCGTGCCGTGCCCGGCCACTGGGAGGGCGACCTGCTGATGGGCGGCAACGGCAAGGGGGCGGTGATCACCCTGGTCGAGCGGTCCAGCCGGTTCGTGCTGCTGGCGCCACTGCCGGGACGGCACACCGCCGAGGCGGCCCGGATGAGCCTGACCGAGATGATCGCGACCCTGCCCCTGAGCCTGCGCCGCTCGATCACCTGGGACCGCGGCAGCGAGATGGCCCAGCACGCCCAGTTCAAGATCGCCACCGGCGTCCCGATCTACTTCTGCGACCCCCAGTCGCCCTGGCAGCGCGGCACCAACGAGAACACCAACGGCCTGCTGCGCCAGTACTGGCCCAAGGGCGCCGACCTGCGCGAGCTGACCCAGACCGCCT
>NZ_BAAAQR010000030.1:0-610 GCF_039531775.1 Nocardioides koreensis
GGCAATCCGCAACTCCTTGGCTCACAGAACGACATGGCTACGATCCGACTTTTCTTTATAAAAATCTAAGGCTTCATCTACTTCTCTAATTGGATATAAATGTATAACTGGGATAATTCTTTCTATATATTCAATTTTAGTATATAGATATTCGAAATATTCGAAATTCTTTCTATTTAATGGTTCAAAAATAGATGGAATATCAAGAGAAAAAAATGCATAAGCCTTATATGTTTTATATTTTTCTAATACATCTTTTACTGAAATTTTCAAATTGTAAAGGCTAATTTGATAACCGCCACTGTCAACCCAAGTTTCATTTTTCCAAGTTATTTTTTTGTTATGTAATTGATTAATCAAAACTGGAAAATTTGTCTTGAGTAATAGTTCTTTTGATGATGTTATTTCAAATACTAATTTCATATAACTTTCTATTTTGGTATGACATTTATTTTATTTCTTCTTAATAAGTATACTATAGATCCTATTATTGGTATTATTATAATTCTTAATATTGTATCTTCTATATTTCCAGAGATTACAAATTTATAAAATATTGGATTTTGATATCCTAAGTAGAAGAATAGAAATATCTGAATTGCTAAAGATG
>NZ_BAAAQR010000031.1:0-570 GCF_039531775.1 Nocardioides koreensis
TTGCGGATTGCGACCGCCTTCCTACGACCGCTTGGCCTCCGACTTCTTTCACTATCCTCAACTATATCCTTTACATCAAGATCTTCCACGTATATCTCATCATACTCTTCTACTAACCACGAAGTCACCTTGTGAATATAATCACTCATCAAGTTCTTCACATGCTCGTGAAGCTTAGCTAGTTTTTTCCTAACCTTCTCGTAGTTTCTAGATCCCTTCTTCTTTCTAGATAATGATTTTTGTAAGATCTTTATCCTCCTCTCGACCTTATCAAAAACCTTGGGGTTCTCTATTACTACACCATCAGAAGTAGTTACTAGTTTATCCACTCCTAGGTCTATTCCAACCACTTTCCCAGCCTTTTCAAGAGGCTTCTTTTCCACCTCGACTTGAAAGATAGCATACCAACCAGTTGAACTCTTCTTTATTATAACTCCTTTTATCTCGCCTTCCAACGGTCTGTGAAAGAGTACTTTTATCTCTCCTATCTTTGAGAGGATCAGCTTGTCTCCCTAAGTCGGAGGCCAAGCGGTCTTAGGAAGACAAGATGCTGGATCAACTCCTTGGGTC